>NZ_JBZAJA010000020.1:0-1095 GCF_058215795.1 Nocardioides sp. Z40_12 | reverse complement strand
TGTACCCGGCCAGGACGTTGGTATCGGCGAGCCTGGCTGAACTAACGAGAACCTCCGGATGGGATGTGGCTTGTCGAAGGCCCACTCCAACCCGGAGGTTCTCGTGTCCCACGGTAGTGCCCGGCTGACCGTCCACGGTCGCCGACTGATCGTCCAGCGTCACCAGGCCGGCTGGAAACAGGCCCACATCGCCGCGGCGATGGGTGTGTCCCGCAAGTGTGTGAAGACC
Source organism: Nocardioides sp. Z40_12 (assembly GCF_058215795.1). Classification (NCBI taxonomy): domain Bacteria; kingdom Bacillati; phylum Actinomycetota; class Actinomycetes; order Propionibacteriales; family Nocardioidaceae; genus Nocardioides; species Nocardioides sp. Z40_12. The sequence continues at coordinate 866 of NZ_JBZAJA010000020.1, read as the reverse complement.
TGGATCGACCGCTACGCCGCCGAAGGCGAAGCCGGCCTGATCACCCGTTCCTCTCGCCCGCACACGATGCCCACGAAGACCGCCGACGATGTCGAGCACAAGGTCCTCGCGGCGCGGGCCGAGCAGCGCCACGGTCCTGACGTCTTGGGCCCGGAGGTCGGTGTCGCGCCGCGGACGGTGTCACGGATCCTGCGTCGCCACGGCGTGCCCCATCTGCGCGAGTGCGACCCCATAACCGGTGAGGTGATCCGATCCTCGAAGCAGACCGCGATCCGCTACGAGCGCGAGCGGCCCGGCGAGCTGGTCCACATGGACGTCAAGAAGCTTGGCCGGATCCCCGACGGAGGTGGGTGGCGCGGCCGGGGTGAGCTGATCAGCAATCACCAGGCCCGCGTCGACAAGACCCCGATCGGATACGACTTCGTCCACTCGTTGGTCGACGACCACTCCCGCCTTGCCTACTCCGAGGTCCTCTCCGATGAGCGGGCCACCACCTGCGCCGCGTTCCTGGCCAGAGGGGTCGCCTACTTCGCAGCCCACGGCATCACCCACATCGAACGACTCATGACCGACAACGCGTTCGCCTACCGGCACGGCAACGCTCTGCGCGAGGTCCTTGCCGTCCACCACATCAAGCACATCTTCATCCGTCCCCACTGCCCATGGCAGAACGGGAAGGTGGAGCGACTCAACCGCACCCTGACGACCGAGTGGGCCTATCGCCAGGCCTTCACCAGCAACGACGAGCGCACCGCCGCCCTTGCCCCATGGCTCGAGCACTACAACACTGAACGACGCCACAGCGCACTCGGAGGCAAACCACCGATCAGCCGACTGCTACCAACCTGATGGCCGGGTACACCTAG
>NZ_JBZAJA010000019.1:0-1251 GCF_058215795.1 Nocardioides sp. Z40_12 | reverse complement strand
TGGTCTTGCCCGGGTTTCACGGACAGTTACTTGATGATGCTGCGTAGGAACGGGGTGGGACGTAGCCCAGGGATGAGTGCATGCGGTGGGTGTTGTACTCCCAGATGTAGCTGAACAGTCGGGCTCTGGTTTCCTTGCGGGTGAACGGGGTGCCTTTGGGGTAGATCTCTTCGTTCTTGAACGAGGCGAACCAGGACTCCATGACGGCGTTGTCGTAGCAGGACTTGCGTTCCCCGATCGACACCCTCAGGCCGGCAGCGGCGGCGTTGTCGAGCCAGTCCCAGGCGGTGAACTGGTACCCGCGGTCGGAGTGGATTACGCACCCGCGGGCGGGTCGGCGGATCTTGAGCGCGTCGTTGAGCGCGTAGAGCACGGTACGGGGCGACTCCCGTGGCGAGGTGGCCCAGCTGAGAACCTCACGGTTGAACGCATCGAGCACGACTGCGGCCCACAGCCACCCCTCCCCGGTGCGGATCTGGGTCACGTCGGTGAACCACAGCGTGTTTGGGACGTCGGCCTGAAACCTGCGGCGGACCAGGTCGACGACCTCGGGGCGACGTGAGACCGGCGCGGCCCGGGGGCGCGACTTGATCTTGCAGCGGGCGGCGGTGATGCCGTGCAGGCGCATCAGCCGGGCCACCCGGTGCCGGCCCACGTGGTGCTCGCGGGCTAGCAGCTCGCGGTACACCCGGGGTGATCCGTAGTAGCCGAAGCGGGCGTGGATGGCCCGGATCTCCTCGAGCAGGACCCGGTCGGTCTGCGCCCGGACAGAAGGCTGGGTGAGCCGGCTGGCCCAGGCGTAGTAACCGGACCTGGACACCCCCAGGACACGGCACAGCAGGCTGATCTTGGCTTCTGGATCGGCAGCCTTCTCAGCGCGGATGTAGGCGTAGACCTCTACTGGTCCGCCCGACGCGCGAAGAAGGCCAGCGCTTTTCCCAGGATTTCCAGCTCCTCGTCCTTGCGAGCCAGCTCCTTCTCAAGCTGCCGGATCCGGTCCTTGTCCGGCTGCGGCACCGGCGAGGGCGACTGTTGCCCGGAACGGCCGTCGCGCTTGTCAGCGGCCCGGACCCAGTTCGAGATCGACGTCGCTGCCAGATTGAACTCCTTGGCCAGATCGCTGAACGAGCGCCCGCGACGATGCAGCTCGACGATCTGGTCCTTGAACTCCTGCGAATAGGTCGTCATCTAGACACCTCTCCGTGGTCTTTCGACCACTGTGACGGTGTCCACGAGACCGGGGGAAGACCA
>NZ_JBZAJA010000017.1:0-1862 GCF_058215795.1 Nocardioides sp. Z40_12 | reverse complement strand
CGACGTGATCAGCCGGATCAACGACATCCAGACCACGATCGCCTCGGCGGTGGAGGAGCAGACGGCCACCACCAACGCCATCGGCCGGAACGTGGGCGACGCAGCCGCCGGCGCCGGCGCCATCTCGGCCGACGTCTCCCAGGTGGCCGCCGCCGCCGAGGACACCCGGCGGGGGGCCAGCAACACCATGGCCGCCGCCACCGACCTGGCCGACATCGCCGGCCAGCTGCGCGCCCTGGTCGGGCGCTTCAAGGTCTGAGGCCCCCCATGTGGACCTCGATCCCACGCCCCGCCCCGATGCACGGAGGAACCCGATGACCGACCTAGCCACCCCGCCGATCAACGGCTCGGAGAGCCATGACTCCGAGCTGCTCCGGCCCGCCGGTCACGAGTCCGAACGCGAGCGCGAGCCCGAGCCCGTGGCCGAGACCACGGCGGAGGAGCGAGAGCTGCTCGACGCGATGCCGGCACGGGTCTTCCTGACCGACCGCACCCGTCGGATCCGCTACGCCAACAAGAAGGCCGTCGACGAGCTCCGCCCGGTCGAGGAGTTCATGCCCTACAAGGTCGACGAGCTGATCGGCTCCGACGTGAAGCCGCTCTTCGCCTTCATCGGCGACATCGACAAGGTGGACTACTACTGGGAGAACCACCACGAGCTGCCCTACCAGAACCAGCTGATGATCGGCTCGGAGCACGCCGAGATGACCGTCAGCGCGATCTATCGCGAGGACGGCGAGTTCAACGGCGTGATGGTCGCCTGGGTCTACGTCAGCGACCGGGTCCGGGCCGAGCGTCGCCTGCACCGGGCCAACGCGATGATGGAGAGCTCGCCGCTGCCCCTGATGTATGCCGACCGCAAGCGGGTCATCACCTACATGAACCCGGCGGCGGTGGAGACGATGCGCCGCCTCGAGCCCTACATGCCCATCACCGCGGAGCAGATGGTGGGCCTGAGCGTCGACATCCTGGCCACCGGCACCGAGCAGACCGACACCGCCCTCGGCCAGGCCGCGCTCGACGAGCTGCGCCTGGAGAACCTGCCGCTGCGGGCGGAGCGCCGGGTGGGCCCGGAGACCCTCGACATCCTCTTCTCCGCGATCTACGACAGCGGCGGCGACTACGTCGGGATGACGGTCACCTGCGAGCTGGTGACCGAGAAGCTGCAGGTCGAGCGGGAGGCCCTCCAGGCCGCCTCTGACACCGCCGCCGTCAACCAGGTGCTGGGCGCGCTGAGCACGGCCATCACGGTCGACGAGGCGATCGAGCGCACCCAGCAGGTGGTCTGCCAGGAGTTCAGGTGGCAGTACTCCTCCGCCTGGCGGGTCGACGAGGAGGCGGACCGGCTCGTCTTCGCCTCGGCCTCCGGGGACATCAGCGACGAGGTCGCCCGTCTGCTGGCCCGCAGCACCTTCCTGCGCGGGTCCGGCCTCCCGGGCCGGACCTGGGCGGAGGGCGACGTGATCCTCTCCGAGGCCTCGAGCCTCCCGGAGCTCTTCACCGGACCGATGCGCGAGCACGGGGTGGAGCTCAGGTCGGGGCTCAGCTTCCCGGTGCGCGGCGTCGGTGGGGTGGTGGCCACGCTCGACTTCTTCAGCAGCAAGGAGGCCGACCTGACGCCGCAGCGGGTCGAGACGCTGCGCAACATCAGCGACCTGGTCTCGCAGGCGGTGGCGCGGATCCAGCGCGACGAGGTGGACCGGGCGGCGTCGGCGGAGCTGGCGGGCAAGGTCGACCTGGTGCTCGAGGTGGTCCGCGCCGTGGGCGAGGGCGACCTGACCCGGGACATGCCGGTGACCGGTGACGACGCGATCGGTCAGCTGGCCCAGGGTCTGGGCGAGGTGCTGACGACGTTGCGTGGG
>NZ_JBZAJA010000016.1:0-2407 GCF_058215795.1 Nocardioides sp. Z40_12 | reverse complement strand
GGGTCTTGTCACCGTTGAGTGGTTTTGTACGGTGTTGGGACAAGCCCTCGGCCTATTAGTACCGGTCGGCTAGGCATTACTGCTGTACACCTCCGGCCTATCAACCCAGTGTTCTGCTGGGGGCCTTACCCACTTACGTGGTGGGAAACCTCATCTTGAAACGTGCTTCCCGCTTAGATGCATTCAGCGGTTATCACTTCCGAACGTAGCCAACCAGCCGTGCCCCTGGCGGGACAACTGGCACACCAGAGGTTCGTCCATCCCGGTCCTCTCGTACTAGGGACAGCCTTTCTCAAGTTTCCTGCGCGCGCGGCGGATAGGGACCGAACTGTCTCACGACGTTCTAAACCCAGCTCGCGTGCCGCTTTAATGGGCGAACAGCCCAACCCTTGGGACCTGCTCCAGCCCCAGGATGCGACGAGCCGACATCGAGGTGCCAAACCATCCCGTCGATATGGACTCTTGGGGAAGATCAGCCTGTTATCCCCGGGGTACCTTTTATCCGTTGAGCGACGCCGCTTCCACCTGCTGGCGCCGGATCACTAGTTCCGACTTTCGTCCCTGCTCGACATGTCTGTCTCACAGTCAAGCTCCCTTGTGCACTTACACTCGCCACCTGATTGCCAACCAGGCTGAGGGAACCTTTGAGCGCCTCCGTTACATTTTAGGAGGCAACCGCCCCAGTTAAACTACCCATCAGGCACTGTCCCTGATCCGGATTACGGACCTAGGTTAGACATCTAGTACGACCAGAGTGGTATTTCAACGATGACTCCCCGACCACTGGCGTGGCCGGTTCACAGTCTCCCACCTATCCTACACAAGCCGAACCAAACACCAATACCAAACTATAGTAAAGGTCCCGGGGTCTTTCCGTCCTGCCGCGCGTAACGAGCATCTTTACTCGTAGTGCAATTTCGCCGAGTCCATGGTTGAGACAGCGCCCAAGTCGTTACTCCATTCGTGCAGGTCGGAACTTACCCGACAAGGAATTTCGCTACCTTAGGATGGTTATAGTTACCACCGCCGTTTACTGGGGCTTAAGTTCTCAGCTTCGAGGATTGCTCCTCTAACCGGTCCCCTTAACCTTCCAGCACCGGGCAGGAGTCAGTCCGTATACATCGTCTTACAACTTCGCACGGACCTGTGTTTTTAGTAAACAGTCGCTTGGGCCTGGTCTCTGCGGCCATCACCGCTTTCCCACGCAAGGTGGGTAACGGATCCGGCCCCCCTTCTCCCGAAGTTACGGGGGCATTTTGCCGAGTTCCTTAACCATGGTTGTCTCGATCGCCTTGGTATTCTCTACCTGATCACCTGAGTCGGTTTGGGGTACGGGCGGCGCATAGCTCGCTAGAGGTTTTTCTCGACAGCATAGGATCATCCACTTCCCCCCTACGGGGTCCCCATCAGGTCTCAGACACATGAGCGGCGGATTTGCCTGTCCGCTCGTCCTACACCCTTAGCCGTGGACTACCATCGCCACGGTTGGACTACCTTCCTGCGTCACCCCATCGCTTGACTACTACCAGTTCGGGTCCCACGCTCTGCCACATCGCCTCGCCCCGAAGGGTCCGGTCAACATGGTTTCGGATGGTTAGCATCACCAGGTTCGTCATGGGCGCTACTTTGCCGGTACGGGAATATCAACCCGTTGTCCATCGACTACGCCTGTCGGCCTCGCCTTAGGTCCCGACTTACCCAGGGCAGATTAGCTTGACCCTGGAACCCTTGATCATTCGGCGGAAGAGTTTCTCACTCTTCATTCGCTACTCATGCCTGCATTCTCACTCGTGTGGGCTCCACAACTAGATCACTCTGCTGCTTCACTGCCCACACGACGCTCCCCTACCCATCCACACACCTGAACCACGAAGGCTTAGTTATACGTATGAATGCCATAGCTTCGGCGGATGACTTGAGCCCCGCTACATTGTCGGCGCGGAATCACTTGACCAGTGAGCTATTACGCACTCTTTCAAGGGTGGCTGCTTCCAAGCCAACCTCCTGGTTGTCAATGCGACTCCACATCCTTTTCCACTTAGTCACCGCTTAGGGGCCTTAGCTGATGGTCTGGGCTGTTTCCCTCTCGACTACGGAGCTTATCCCCCGCAGTCTCACTGCTGCGCTCTCACTTACCGGCATTCGGAGTTTGGTTAACGTCAGTAACCTTGTAGGGCCCATCGGCTATCCAGTGCTCTACCTCCGGCAAGAAACACGCAACGCTGCACCTAAATGCATTTCGGGGAGAACCAGCTATCACGGAGTTTGATTGGCCTTTCACCCCTATCCACAGGTCATCCCCTCAGTTTTCAACCTAAGTGGGTTCGGTCCTCCACGCGGTCTTACCCGCGCTTCAACCTGCCCATGGATAGATCACTCCGCTTCGGGTCTTGATCGTGCTACTAAA
>NZ_JBZAJA010000015.1:0-26938 GCF_058215795.1 Nocardioides sp. Z40_12 | reverse complement strand
GAACGACGCCACAGCGCACTCGGAGGCAAACCACCGATCAGCCGACTGCTACCAACCTGATGGCCGGGTACACCTAGGCGCGACCTCAGCCGGCCGACCCCTGCGCCGCCAGCCACTCCGGATCCGGCGCCACCGGCTGCACGAGCTCGACGACCAGCCCGTCGGGCCCGGTGACCTGCATCCGCCGCTGCCCCCACGGCTCGGTGACGAGCGGCTTGACCACCTCCGCCCCGCCCGCGACCAGCCGCTCGTGCTGGGCGTCGACGTCCGGGACCACCAGGGCCAGCATCGCCCCGGCGGTGCGGGGGGCGGGCTCGGCCCAGGTGTCGTGGTCGTGGCGTACGAAGTCGACGCTGAGCTGCGGGTGGTCGGGGTGCTGGGTGCTGGCGTACCAGCCGAGGTCCACCAGCACCCGGAACCCGAGGTGCTCGTCGAACCAGGCGGCGGCGCCTGAGGGGTCGGTGGCCGTGAACGCCGCGCCGACACGGGTGACCTGCATGGGAGCTCCCTTCCCGAGGAGGGGGCGAGTCTGGCACGCGGCAGCGCGTCGAACGTGCAGATCGCGCGGGGCCCCGGATGATCTGGCGGCTCAGAGGCTCCGAACGAGAAGAAGTGTGTCGTTTCGGTTTTTCCCCCCCTCAGTTGGGTAGACCTTCTGTGACCCGGTCCCAAGATCGGGTCCCTACTCACCACGACTTTCCCGAGGAGTCCATTCATGCGCAGGACCGCCCGTCTCGCCACCGCCGCCGTCGCGTCGTTGGCCCTGGCCCTCCCCGTCGCCGCAGTCGGCGCCAGCAGCGCCTCCGCCGCCCCCGCGAACAGCGGCGCCTCCGCCGCTGGGACGGACAGCAGCGACGTGCTCGCCCGCAAGCCCAAGAAGAAGAAGATCAAGCTGAAGAAGGCCAAGGCCGGCACCCACTACGGTCTGGCCGGCAACACGATCACCGCTCAGGTGCGCGGCAAGGGCAAGGTGACCTTCACCGTCAACGGCACCAAGGTGAAGAAGAAGATCAAGAAGGGCAAGGCCAGCCTCCAGCTGCCCGCCGAGCTCACGCCGGGCACCTACAAGGTCAAGGCGAAGTACAAGAAGTCCAAGGGCACGATCAAGACCATCGTGTGGGACTCCTCCCTCAACGTGAACGAGGCGAACTTCACCATCTCGCTCTCCACCCCGAGCTACGACTACCCCGACCTGATCGGTCAGGTGAAGTTCAAGGGCGAGTCGCCCAGCTCCGGGTGGGTCGACATCTACCTCAACGGCGACAACAAGGGCGGCGCGCAGTCGCCCAACTACTGCTGCATGGACGGTGTCGACGAGAACGGGGGGTTCTCGTTCCTGGACTCGCACTTCCTGGGCAAGGTGGCCGAGAACGGGCCGGGCACCTACCAGTACCGCGCGTACTACACCCCCACGGCGTCCTTCGACGAGTACATCTACTCGCAGTGGATCACCGTCACTGTCGTCCCCTGATCACGGATCGACGACGTCTGAGCACGACGTGAGCGAGGCCGTCACCTCTCGGGGGTGGCGGCCTCGTCGTGTCCCCGGCCGTAGGGTGGCGACGTGGCAGAGGCACCGCTGAGCAGGCCGGTCGCGGGCGACCGGGACCGCGACGAGGAGGGCCGCGCTCGTCAGGCCCGACCCCGCGACGCCCTGGGGCGCCCGCTGCCCTACGGCGAGCAGGGCGTCGAGCCGATCGACGAGACGCCCCTGCCGCCCGAGCAGACCCTCGACCTGGCTCGCCGTCTGCTCGCCGATGGCCGGCCCTTCGCCGCGCACGAGGCGCTCGAGGTCCGGTGGAAGAGCTGCCCGGTCGAGGAGCGGCCCCTGTGGCAGGGCCTCGCCCAGCTCTGCGTCGGGCTCACCCACGCCGCGCGCGGCAACGCCGTGGGCGCCGCCCGTCTCGTCGAGCGCGCCGCCGGGCGCCTCGACGCCTACGACCGCGGCGACGGGCCGACGTACGGGCTGGTGCTGAGCGAGCTGGTCGGCTGCGCCCGGGAGCGGATCGCGGCAGCCTGAGCCGCTAGGCCAGCCCGGCCTTCAGCTCGGTCAGCGCCGCCTCCAGGTCGACCCGCGGCTCCCAGCCCCAACGCCGGGCCCGGTCGGCGAGGATCTGCCCGGTCCACGCCGGACCCTCCTCCCAGACCGGCTCCACGCCCAGCGCCTCGGTCACCGCGCCCAGGTAGTCGCCGAAGGTCGCCGGCCCGGCGGCCACGTTGACCGGGGTGCAGGCGCCGGCCAGCGGCCCGGCCTCCGGGTCGTCGGCGTCGGCGACCAGGCCGGTCGCCACGTCGGCGGCCAGCGCCGCCAGGTCGTCGACGTGCACCCAGGCCAACGAGCGCTCCGCGACGGCGTGCCGCTCCGCCTCGTCGGCCGCGATGGCGCCCGGACGCAAGGTGTTCCAGACAGAGGAGTCGCCCGGCCCGAGGATCGCCGGCGGGCGGAGCAGGATCCGGGTGGGCCCGTCGAGCCCGGCGATCGCCAGGTCGAGGTCGCGCTTGGTCACCGGGTAGTCACCGGCATCGTCGTGCGCCAGCGGCGAGTGCTCGTCGACGTCGCCCACCCCGGGGCGGCGGTCGTAGACCGCCGCGGTGGACAGGTGCACCAGCCGGCCCACTCCGGCGTCGGCCGCGGCGTTCGCCATCACCAGCGTGCCGTCGTACCCGACGGTGCGCTGCGCGTCGGCGTCCCCGTCGAGCGGGTGCACGGTGGTGACCACGGAGTCCGCGCCCGCCACCACCCCGGCGGCGAAGGCCGGGTCGGTGAAGTCGCCGACCCGCTCCTCGACCCCGGGCAGCCGCGGCGCCGTGCCCGCGCGGCGTACGACGGCACGCACGGTCGCGCCGCGCTCGCTGAGCGCGGCACAGACGTGGCTCCCCACCAGGCCGTTGGCCCCGGTGACGACGACGACAGGCAGGGGCGGGCTCTGAGCAGTCATGGACCCACCCTGGCAGGTGGGGCAAGGCTCGCGCGCCCACCTGCCGGGGCGGGAGTCAGCTGGAGTGGCGCATCGACCGCACGCCCACCAGCAGGCCCACCGCCGCGACCACCGCGGCCCCGGCGAAGCCGGCGGCGATGGTGTCGACCGGCCACTGACCGGCGAAGAGGACGCGCACCGCCTCCACGACGTAGGTCATCGGGTTGAGGTCCGAGGCGACCTGGAGCCAGCGGGGAGCGCCGTCGATCGGCAGCAGCACCCCGGCCAGCAGCAGCACCGGGAAGAGGATCGTCTGCTGCACGGTCCAGAACATCCAGTCCTGGCCCTTGGAGGCCAGCGCCAGCGCGAAGGAGAGGGCGCCGACCCCGACGCTGAACAGGGCGAGGATGACCACGCCCACGACCACCCCGACCGGGTGCAGCTCGAAGCTGAACGGCGTCACCACCAGCAGGATGATCGCGGTCTGCATCAGCATCGGCACCACCTCCTTGAGCGCCCGGCCGACCAACAGCGCCGGCCGCCCGAGCGGGGAGACGAGCTGCCGCTCGTGGGAGCCGGTCTGCATCTCCTCCATCAGGTTGGCGCCGGTGAAGGAGCCGCCCATCAGGCAGGTCATGGTGATGATGCCCGGCACGAACCACTGCAGCGCCGACCCGCCGCCGGCCAGCTCGGGCAGCAGCGGGGCGAAGAGGCCGAGGAAGACCAGGGGCTGGATCATCGCGAAGACGACCGCCATCGGCTCGCGCCACACCGGCTTGAGCTCGCGGTTCATCACGTTGAGGGCGTCGGCCCAGAAGCCGGTGCTCCGGGTCATGCCGGTGCTCTGGAGGGTGCTCATGCTGCGACCTCGCTGTTCTGGCTGTCCTGGCTGTCCTGCGTGGCGTCCGGTCCGGCGGAGGGGTGCGGCTCGCGCAGGCTGCGCCCGGTGAGGTCGAGGAAGACGTCGTCCAGCGTCGGACGCCGCACCTCGATGCGGACGGCGGGCGCCCCGGCGGCGGCCAGGTCGCCGATCAGCCCGGGCGCCAGGTCGGCGCCCGAGGCGACCCGCACGCTGACCTCGACGCCGGCGTGCTCGACCCGCGCGCCCTCGATCCGGTCGGCCCGGGCGGCGGCCACCGCGGACTCCTCGGGGCCGGCGAAGCCGAGCCGGATCAGGTCGCCGAGGCCGGCCTTGAGCCGGCTGGCGGTGTCGTCGGCGATCAGCCGGCCGTGGTCGACCACCAGCACCCGCTCGGCGATGGCGTCGGCCTCCTCGAGGTAGTGGGTGGTCAGCACCAGGGTGCTGCCCGTCTCGGCGTGCAGGCGCTGCACCAGCCGTTGCAGGTTGGCCCGGTTCTGCGGGTCCAGGCCGGTGGACGGCTCGTCGAGGAAGAGCACCCGGGGCAGGTGCACCAGCCCCATCGCGATGTCGAGGCGGCGCCGCTGGACGCCCGACAGGGTGGAGACCTTCCGGTCGGCCACCGCCTCGAGGTCGAGGTCGGCCACCAGCTCGTCGGCGCGGGCGCGGGCCTCGGAGCGGGTGAGCCCGTAGGCGCGTCCCTGGCTGACCAGCTCGTCGCGACCGCGCTGCTGGTGGCCGGCGCCGTTGCCCTGGCCGACGAACCCGATGACCCGGCGTACCTCCCGCTGGCCGGTCACCACGTCGTGGCCGGCGACGCTGGCGGTGCCCGAGGTGGGCGGGACCAGGGTGGTGAGCATCCTCAGGGTGGTCGACTTCCCGGCGCCGTTGGGGCCCAGGAAGGCGACCAGCTCGCCCTGTCCGATCTCGAGGTCGAGGCCACGGACCGCCTCGACCGTGCGCTTCTTGCGGGCGCCGGTCGTGAAGTGCCGGGTGAGCCCCCGGGTCACGATGACCGGTCCGGTCTGGGTGTGCCGCGCGGTGGGGTGCGGCGTCGTCGTCGTCTGGGGTGAGGTGGTCTGTGGAGTCATGCCTGCCACGCTAGGAACGATTGCGGCCAGTTAATGACCGGAAAGATGTCTAATCTGGAAGGCATGAGCACGAGCGAGCGGATGCTGAGGCTGCTGTCGCTGCTGCAGACCCACCGCTACTGGCCCGGCCGCGACCTGGCGACGCGCCTGGAGGTCAGCGAACGGACGCTGCGGCGCGACGTCGAGCGGCTGCGGGAGCTCGGCTACCAGGTCGACGCCGTCCGCGGCGTCTCCGGCGGCTACCAGCTCCGCGCCGGGGGCTCGTTGCCGCCGCTGCTGCTGGAGGACGAGGAGGCGGTCGCGATCGCCGTCGGCCTGCAGACCGCCGCCGCCGGCGCGGTGGGCGGCATGCAGGAGTGGTCGGTGCAGGCGCTGAGCAAGGTGATCGCGCTGATGCCGTCGCGGCTGCGCCGCCAGATCGACGCGGTCGCCTCGCAGACCGAGACGCCGAGCCCGTGGTCGGGCGGCCCGGTGGTCGACGCCGGGGTGCTCACCACCCTGGCCCAGGCCTGCCGGGACGGCGAGCCGCTGCGCTTCGACTACACGGCCAAGGAGGCCGAGACCACGCACCGCCTCGTGGAGCCGCACCGGCTGGTCACCCTGGGACGCCGCTGGTACCTCGTGGCCTACGACCGGGACCGGGCCGACTGGCGCAGCTTCCGGCTGGACCGGATCACCGCGCCGGTGCCCACCGGCCAGCGGTTCCGCGCCCGGGAGCTGCCCGCCGCCGACGCGCTCTCCTTCGTCCGGGAGGGGATCACCCGGATGCCCCAGCGGTACGCCGTCCGGGTGCGGATCTGCGCGCCGGCCGGGACCGTCGCCAGGGCGGTCGGCCACTGGGGCGCGGTGGCCGCGGACGGGGCGGACGGGGAGGGGTGCGTCCTCACCATGAACGTCGACAGCCTGGGCTGGCCGGTGATGGTGCTGGCCGAGGTCGGTGCGGACTTCGTCGTCGAGTCGCCGCCGGAGCTGACGGCGCTGGTGGCCGCCACCGGCGCGCGGTTCACCGCCGCGGCGGCGCGCTCCTCGGACGGGTGAGCCGCGGGGCTACCAGGGCGTGGTGCGGGCCATCGCCAGGGCCCGGTCGAGGACGAACGGGTCGTTCTGCATGTGCAGCCACGGGCGGCCGAACCACAGGTAGGCGTCCACGTGCTCGGCGGCCGCGGCGCTCAGCTCGGGGCCCAGCCCCCAGCGCGGGTTCGCCACGTCGACCGTCGGCGGGATGCCGAGGGTCACGCAGACCCGCTCCTGCGGCGTCCGGCACACGTTGGCGTTGTCGGGGTGCGAGCCCCGCCCGAGGTTGAACTCGAAGCCGCGGCCGTTGGAGGAGGTGTTGACGACGAAGTGCCTGCCGGGAATGCCGCGCCGGGCGAGCTCGGCGACCACCCGGGTGCCGAAGGCGATGTCGTCGGGCAGGGCGACGTAGTGGGTGGAGTTGAGCGCGAACCCGCGGACCCGGTCGACCCCCGCGCGGACCAGGATCTCGGCGGCCTCCGCCGGGTCGTCCTTCGGCCAGTCGGCGGCGCCGGCGTCGATGTAGACGCTGGTGTTCGGCAGCGCGGCGAACCTGGTCGCGGCGTACTTGATCAGCTCCGAGGGCAGCCGGGAGCCGCCCGGGGCGCAGAGCGCGAACGGCCCGTCGGGCTGCAGCACGATCGCCGCGTGGGCCGACCCCACGCCCGCGGCGAACTCGTCGATCCAGAACTTGTAGCTGGCCTGCTCGGCCGGGGTGGGCAGCCGCCCGCACGCCGCGTGCTCCCAGGGGACCATCCGGAAGACGGCCATCTGCACCAGCACGTCCGGGTCGCCGCCGGTGCTGTTGGCGATGTAGGCCGCCACGTTGCCGCGGATCTCCCGGTCCGGGATCCAGGCGCCGAACCACTTGGCCTTGGGGCGCAGCGCGATCTTGGCGAGCAGCTCGCGGGTGACCCCGGTGGAGCGCTCGTACGGCGCCCACGCCTGGTCGCCCGGGCCCTGGTAGACGCCCATCCGGTGACCGGCCAGCGGGTTGTCGGCCGCGGCGGCGGCCGCGGCCTTCGCCTGCTTCTCGGCCCGGCGCTCGGCCTGCTTGCGCGCCTTCTTCGCCGCCTGTCGCTTGGCCTTCCTCGCCGCGACCCGCTGGGCCTGCCGCGCGGCCTGCTTCTCGGCCCGGCGCTCCTGCCGCTCCGCCCGGCGTTCGGCCTTGCGCTGGGCCTCGTCGGTGGCGGCGCCGGCTCGATCCGGGTCGGTCGCGGCGGTCTCGGAGGTCGGGAGCCAGCCCGCCGGGAGGTTGGTCAGCGCGGCGACCAGGACGATCCCCACCAGCAGCGTCGCGACCAGGACGACGGCGCGACGGATCAGCGTCTCGCGGCGGTCGGTGGTGTGCGGCACGGGACTCCCAGCGGTGGTGGCGGGCGCTCAAGGGTGCGTGCCGGGCTGCTCCCGGCCCGGCGGCGCCCGCCTAGGTTCGCACGCCCCGGTGCTCCGCGCACCCCGTCGTCGGCCCGCACCCGGACTCGCACGCCGGCGGGTGCGTCCCGGCGAACGACGCAACCGCGGCGCGAGCCCGACTCGCCCCGAGACCTGGTGCCCGCATCCTGACAGCTTCTCCGTCGCCCTGCTCCTCGAGCCGGCGACCGTGCCCGACCCCGGCGTGCCGCCGAGCGCCCCGCGGGCGGCCTAGCGCGACCGACGCCGGGCGCTGACCAGCACGCCGGCCACGAGCCCGTCGCCGATCAGCCCGGAGATCGTCTCCTGCTGCGCCTGGGCGCGCTGCCAGCGCTCGTCGTCGCGGTGGTCGCGGGCGACGACCTCCTCGACCCGGTCGGCCGCGGCCTCCCAGTCGTCGGGGGAGCCGGGCAGGTCGGCGAGCGGCGTCTCGTCGACCACCTCCAGCCCGGTGGCGTGCAGGTCGGCCAGCAGCTCCTCGCGGCTCGGGAAGGAGTTGCCCTCCGGCTGGTCGGGCAGCTCCTCGACGGTCCGGGTGTAGACCAGCAGTCCGACGGGCCCGCCGGGAGCCACCATCCGGTGCAGCTGCGCCAGGTAGCCGCGCTTGTCCTCGATCGTGCACAGCACGCCCAGCGACCAGACCGCGTCGAAGGCCTCGTCGGGGAAGGGCAGCGCCAGGCCGTCGCAGACCACCACCGGGCGCCCGAAGAGGCGGCGGGCCGCCCGGCAGGCCCCCTCCATCGGCTCCGCCAGGGTCGGGCGGACGCCGTGGGCGCGGGCGGCGTGCTCCGCCGGACCGCCGACCCCGGCACCGGAGTCGAGCAGCCTGGTGCCCTCGGTCAGTCCCATCGAGGCGGCCAGCCGGTCGAGCGCCGCCGGGCTGCCGCTGCCCCGGCACGCGGCCGGCAGCGCGTGGTCGTCGCCGAGCTCGGCCACCGCGGCCGCCGTCCACCAGGCGACGGTGTCGAACTCGTCGGCCATCGACTCCGGCGTCTCCTCGCTCATCGGCCCTCCCGGATCCGTCTGCCCACCTCGGCCTTGACCTGTGCGCCGGCGATCGCCCCCTCGCCGGAGCCGAGCCCGGAGAGGTTCACCCCCGCCACGCCCTCGACGGCCAGCATCGCCCGCGCCTCGCGGACGGCCTGCTCGATGCCTGCCGAGCGTACGTCGGCCGCCCCCAGCACCCCCGCCACCTCGTCGTCGTCCAGGTCGAGCCCGGGGAAGCGCTGGAGCACCCGGGCGGAGCGCTCGTCGGAGTAGACCGCGACCCCGGCGATCACCGGGATGCTCAGGCCGAGGGAGCGGGCCTGAGTCACGAACGCCGCCACCTCGGCCGCGCTGCCGACATGGTTGAGCACGGCCAGGTGCGCCCCGGCACGCTCCTTCTCCAGCAGCCGAGCGGGCCGCAGGTGGCGTGGTGCCGCCGCCGGCGCCTCCGGCACCGCCACCGCGTGCCCGGTCGCGGAGGCCATCGCCGCCAGCCGGGTGCCGTCGAGGTCGAAGGCCTGGGTGACCCCGGGCCGCACCCCCTGGGCGCGGATGTCGCCGGTCACGCACAGCACCCCGTCGACGGGCGCGACGGCGAGCCCGGCCAGCTCCTGCTCGAGCACCACGCGGTTGCGGTCGCGGCAGGCCAGCGTGACCCAGGCGACGCCGCCGGCCTCGGTGACCAGCGCGGCCATCAGCGTGGGCGGGAAGTCGGGCCGGTTCTGGTGCTCCCCGACGAGCACGGCGTCGCAGGAGCCGGCCAGCGTCCGGACGACCGAGGCCAGGCCGTCGGAGTCGTAGGCCGGGATGGTCAGGTCGGTGAGCACCACCGGGCCGCGCTCCGCCGCCGCCAGGAGGCGGCTGTCCGGGCTCGTCGCCGGCGCCCGCTCCGGCCACCGGACGACGGCGGCGTCCGGGCCGGCGAACGGGCAGGGACGGCCGTCCAGCTCGCAGCCCGCGTCGTCGCGCACCCCGCCGCACGGGCCGTAGGTCATCAGCTTGGGGCAGGGGGGCCCGCCGGGCGCCTGCGGCGGCGCGGTCATGCCGACTCTCCAGGACGGGCGGCGGTGCTCGGCATGTCAGGGGGTCCCGGTCGTGCTCAGCCGTCCAGCAGGGCGAAGGTCGCCAGGGCGTGCACCAGCGTCCTGCCGTCCTGCTCGATCTCCGCGTCGCAGACGGTCAGGTTCTCGCCGCGCTTGCCGACCTCGGCCGAGACCACGAGCCGGCCGGGCTTGGCCGGGCGCAGGTAGGTGACGGTGAGCTGGCTGGTCGCCGTCGACCCCTCGTCCAGGGTGCTCATGATCGCCGCGCCCATCGTGGTGTCGACGAGGGTGGCGAGCATCCCGCCGTGGACGGCTCCGGCGTGGTTGAGGTGCTCGTCGCCCACGTCGACCACGAGGGTCGCCCGCCCGTCGGCGGCGTCGGGCGCGTGGGCGCCGATGAGCGAGAGGAAGCCCTGGGAGATGTCCGTCATGGCAGTCAGGTACCCGAGGTGGGGCAGGCGAATCCTCAGCCGCAGCGCGTGGTGATCTCCGCGTCGCAGTGGTCCGGGGCGCGCGTGACCTCGTTGGCGCGGCCGTCCGCCCGGTCGCGGCCGGGTCCGCCGACGAGCCGGTCGCCCCGGCGGGACAGGGTGGTGCCGCGCAGGTCGTCGTCCCCCGGACCGCCCAGCGCGACGGGCCGGGACGCCGGGGTTCTCGGCTTGCTCCACGGCCACCGTCCCGAGGGTGCGTGGAGGCTGGCGACGTCGTCGCCCGCGCCGAGACGCACCAGCAGGTGGATCCCGTAGACGCGGACCCCGTCGTCCCCGCGGCCGCCGTCGACGCGCACCGTGCGGCCCGAGCCCATGATCGAGTCGTCCCCCGGACCGCCGCTCACCCGGACCTGGGCGCCCCACGCCCCCTCCACGAGGTCGTCACCACCGCGCGCGTGGAGCACCACCCGGTCGGCGCTGACCGAGAACCGCTCGTCGGCCTCGGTGCCGACGACCCGCACGCGGCCGCCCTTCGCGCGGGTCGCGACCTCGACCCGCTCGATCCCCAGGAGGGGGGAGCGGGCACCGTCGCAGCTCATCACCCCACCGAGGCGGACGGTCATGGCCCCACACCGGGTGACGGACTCGTGGCGGTCGACGCCCGGTCTGCCGTCCACCGAGCGGAACGGCAGACCTTCGCCGGGCCCGGGGCGGCCCGAGCCGCTGATGGTGTCGTCGCCCGCCCCGGACCGGACGTCGCCGTAGCGCCCGCCGTGGAACGTGAGCGTCTCGCCGGCGTCGGACCCCTCGAAGGAGACCCGGTGCGGCGCCTTGCGGCCCTCGGTGCCGAGCACGAAGCGCGCCACCCGCCCCTGCCAGGCGAGCACCTGCGTGCCGCGCACGGTGCCGCGCCGCGCCACGTTGTCGAGCAGGAGCTCCCCACCGGCCACCGGCTCGCCGGCGCCGGGACGCGGCAGGTGGAGCGACGCCGCGGTCGCCGCCCCGAAGTCGATGCCGCCGCCGGGCGCCATCGCCCCGTCGTAGTGCAGCTGCGGCGTGCCGGACGCGAAGGTGATCAGGTCGGGGTTGGCCGCGCCGGCCGGAGCCGCCGACCACAGCTTCTCCCCGCCCTCGTTGCCGTACTGGTCGGTGCCGCGCCCGGCGCCCATGTCGACCACGTCCCGGTGGCCCTCGGCCGGGTCGACCGCCGGCGGCTCGTCCTCCTCCGGGACGTCGGTGTCGGCGTACACCGTCTCGTTCATCTCCGTGATGCTGCTGCCGGTGAAGACGTCGTCGCCGCTGCCCAGACCGACGACCATGAAGCCCGACGAGCCCGCCTGGTTGATCACCACGTCGTCGCCGGGCCCGGCGTCGACGACACCCGAGGAGGGGATGATGTCGCGGCCGGCCTCCACCCACCCCTGGTCGAGGCAGATGGTGTCGTCGCCCCCCAGGGCGTCGAAGGTGTCCCAGTCGTACGGCTTCATCGCCACCACGTCGTCACCCTCGGTGCCCCGCCGGACCCGCTTGGTCGCCACGACGGTCACCGGCTTGCCGGCGCAGGTGGTCGCGGCGGGGCCGGGCGCGGAGGCCGAGGCCGGCGCCAGGGCGACGCCCGGGACCGCCGGCCCCGCCAGGCAGGCGAGCGCGGCCAGGGAGGCCAGGGCGGACCGTGGCGCGCGGACAGGACGGACTCGGTTCACGAAAGACCCCCGTGGTCGTGCGAGTGCCCGAGCGGTGACGCGGACGACCCATCGCAGCACGTCGGGGGCCTGCGGCCAAGGGCCTGCCCGCGCCATGGACCTCGCGGCGCCGTCCGGACGAGCCGGTGGAGCAGGAGTCAGTGCACGACCTTGAGTCCCACGATGCAGCCGACCAGCCCGAGCAGCAGCAGCAGCTTGACGGCGCTCACCGACTCGGCACCGGTCGCCATCGAGTGGGCGAAGGTCAACGCCGCACCGACGCCGACCCAGACGGCGTACGCCGTGCCGACGGGCAGGGTGCGCAGCGCATAGGCCAGGCCCGCCATGCTCAGCGTCATCGCGGCCGCGAAGACCACAGTCGGTCCCAGCCTGGTGAACCCCTCGGCCCTGCTGAGGGCCACCGCCCACACCGCCTCGAGCGCACCGGAGAGGACGAGCACCAACCAGGCCATGACGACTCCACCCGGCCGTCTTGTCGCGTTCCGGGTACGGCTCCCTCGTCCGGTGGAGCGGGGTGGCTCCGGGGTCGAGTCTAGACGGGCCGGGTAGGAAGCGCGGTCAGCCCTTGACCTGGGCGAGCTGGAGCAGGTTGCCGCAGGTGTCGTCGAGGACGGCGACCAGCACCGGCCCGACGTCGGTCGGCGGCTGGGTGAAGGTGACACCGAGACCGGTCAGCCGCTCGTGCTCGCCCTCGAGGTCGTCGACGGCGAGCGTGCACCACGGGATGCCGTCGGCGAGCAGCGCCTCGGTGAAGGGCGGCGTGGCCGGGTGGGCCTTCGGCTCCAGGGAGACCTGGGTCGCGGCGTCGCCGCCGAGCCGGACGGTGAGCCAGCGGTGCTCGCCGAGCGGCACGTCGGCGGTCACCTCGAAGCCCAGCGTGCCGGTGTAGAAGTCGAGGGCCCGCTGCTGGTCGTCGACGAAGATGCTGACGGTCTGGAGCTTCATGGTGTTCCCTTCCGTGGCGGCCACCGCGTCGAGATCTGCTCGAGCGGCGCGGTGTCGATCGTGTGGAGCTTGTAGCGCCCCCGGCGCTCGGTGCGCACCAGCCCGGCCTTCTCCAGCACCTCGAGGTGCTGGGAGACCGCCTGTCGGGTCGGGGTCAGGTCGTGCTTCATCGCCAACCGGGAGCAGAGCTCGAAGAGCGTCTGCTCGTCCCGGTCCATGAGCTCGTCCAGCAGGGCGCGGCGGGTGGGATCCGCGAGCGCCTTGTAGATGTCCCCCACCCGGAGGACGTTAGGCAAGCGTTCACTTGCCTGTCAAGGGATTCCCGGGGTTCGCGTCGGTGCGGGCGGCATGACAGCGTCCTCCCCGTCGTCCGCCGACCCCAGGAGCCCGTGACATGCCGACCCCCCGCCACCAGCGGCGACTCCGCCTGCCCTCCTGCGTCGCGACGGCGGCGCTCGTCGTCGGGCTGGGCGGGTGCGGGTCCGGGGCGTCCCCGGCCGGGGAGGTGGCCCCGCCGCCCGCCGCGCCCTCGGCCACGACACCCGCCCCGGCGACGGCCGCCCCGGCCGACGTCGACCTCGCCGCCCTGGAGGAGCGCTTCGACGCCCGGCTCGGCGTCTTCGCGGTCGACACCGGGAGCGGTGCCACGCTCGCGCACCGGGCCGACGAGCGGTTCGCCTACGCGTCGACGTTCAAGGCGCTGGCAGCCGCCGCCCTGCTCGAGCGGCTGGAGCCGGCGCAGTGGGACGAGGTGGTGCGCTACGACGCGGGCGACCTGGTCACCCACTCGCCGGTGACCGAGCGGCACGTCGAGACCGGGCTGCCGTGGCGGCGGGTGGCGGAGGCGGCGGTGCGGGAGAGCGACAACACCGCCGCCAACCTGATGCTCGCCGAGCTGGGCGGTCCCGCGGGCCTCCAGCGGGCGCTGGCAGCGCTGGGCGACGACGTCACCGTCGCGGCGCGCACCGAGCCGGCCCTCAACGAGGCCGCGCCGGGCGACGACCGGGACACCACGACACCGCGGGCGTTCGCCGAGGTGCTGCGGGCCTACGCCGTCGGCGACGCACTGGAGCCGGCGGCCCGCCGGACCCTGCTGGAGTGGATGAGCGGCAACGACACCGGCGACAGCCTGGTCAGGGCCGGGGCCCCGGCCGGCTGGGAGGTGGCGGACAAGTCCGGCGCCGGCGGCTTCGGGACCCGCAACGACCTCGCGGTCGTGATGCCGCCGGGGCGGGCGCCGGTCGTGCTCGCCGTCTTCTCCGACCGGGGCGAGCAGGGCGCGGCGTACGACGACGCGCTGGTCGCCGAGGCTGCCCGGCTGGTGCTCGAGAGCCTCCGCTGAGCGGCCCGGGCTACCCGGCGACCGGGTGAATCCGGGGCCGGTGACCGGTGAGCGGAGTGCCGGGCACGCATGCCGGACCCCCCGGCCGGGCACGGCACTGGGATGAAGGTGCCCAGGAACGCGGCGGTCGCCGCGACCGGCTCGTGGGTCGACCCGGACGGCTACCGGACGCCCGCCGGAGAGGTGCACGCCTGGACTCCTGGCACCAACCAGACGCTCTGCGGCCTCTCCATCCACCGCTCGGGGCTGCGCCGGTTCTCCCACGTGGAGTGGGCCGACGTGCAGCCCGCCACCGGCGGCGAGGCCGACCGGGTCGACGATGTCTGCCGTCGCTGCGCCGCGGGCATGGGCCAGCGGCGCGACGAGCGCCCCTGGC
Organism: Nocardioides sp. Z40_12; assembly: GCF_058215795.1. NCBI lineage: Bacteria > Bacillati > Actinomycetota > Actinomycetes > Propionibacteriales > Nocardioidaceae > Nocardioides > Nocardioides sp. Z40_12. The sequence continues at coordinate 12,816 of NZ_JBZAJA010000015.1, read as the reverse complement.
AGCGGATCGACCCGCGCCCCTGAGTCGGAGCATCACTGAGTCGGAGCATCACTGAGTCGGAGCATCACTGAGGCGGAGCCTCCCCGATGCGTCGTCGGCCCCGCGTGACCTCGCAGGCACCGCATGACCTCCCAGGTGGCGGGTACCGAACTTCGCATGAAGTCGACCCAGAACCCTGAGCGCGGAACCGGTCGCCTGGTGCGCGGCCTCGGTGTCGCCAGCCTCGGCCTCGGCGTCCCCATGGTGTGGCGCCCCGACGGAGTCGCCCGGCTGACGGGGGTCGACGACTCCGCCACCGCGCCCGCCGTGATCCGTGCGGTCGGCCTCCGCGAGCTCGGCCACGCCGCCCTGCTCCTCCTCGGCCCCCGTCGCTCGGTGTGGACCCGCGTCGCCGGCGACGCCCTGGACCTCGCCGTCCTCGGTCGCGCGATGGCGTCGCGCAAGGGTGAGCGGCTGACCCGCGTCAACGCGGCCACCGCCGCGGTCGCCGGGATCGCCGCGCTCGACCTCTACGCCGCGGTGCGGACCGCCCGCTCCCAGCACGGCAAGGGCCGGCCCGGCCCCCTCCAGCTGGAGGCCTCCACGACCGTCAACCGCCCGCCCGACGAGGTCTACGCGTTCTGGCGCGACCTGGGCAACCTGCCCTCCTTCATGCGCCACCTGGAGTCGGTGACCGTCCGGGCCGACGGCACCAGCCACTGGGTGGCCAAGGGGCCGGTCGGCAAGAAGGTCTCCTGGGACGCCGAGATCACCAGCGAGGAGACCGGCCGCCGGCTCGCCTGGCGCTCGCGCAAGGGCGCGACGGTCTCCAACTCCGGCACCGTGCACTTCACGCCCGCGCCCGGCGACCGCGGCACCGAGGTGCGGGTGGTGCTGCACTACGACGTGCCCGGGGGGCGGGTCGGCCGCGCGGTCGCCCGGCTCTTCGGCGAGGAGCCCGAGCAGCAGGTCCGCGACGACCTGCGCCGCTTCAAGCAGGTGATGGAGACCGGGTCGGTGGTGCGCACCGAGATCCTGCCGCACGGCACGGAGGCGAAGAGGCAGTTCCTCCAGGGCTCGGCCCAGCCCGACCAGAAGCAGCCCAGTGGGAGCACCGGCACCGAGGGGAGCATCCGATGAAGGCGGTCGTCTGGCAGGGGCCCAGCAAGGTGAAGGTGAAGGAGGTCCCGGACCCGCAGCTGCTCAACCCCCGGGACGCGATCATCAAGGTCTCCTCGACCGCGATCTGCGGCTCCGACCTGCACCTGTACGACGGCTACATCCCGACGTTCATGCCCGGCGACATCTTCGGCCACGAGTTCATGGGCGAGGTCGTCGAGCTGGGCCCCGAGGCGCGTGAGCGCCGGCCCGACCTGAAGGTGGGGGACCGGGTGGTCGTCCCGTTCCCGATCGCCTGCGGCGCCTGCACGCCGTGCCAGCGCGGCCTGACCTCGCTGTGCGAGAACTCCAACCCCAACGCCGGCGAGGCCGAGAAGGTGATGGGCCACTCGCCGTCCGGCATCTTCGGCTACTCCCACATGCTCGGCGGCTACCCCGGCGGGCAGGCGGAGTACGCCCGGGTCCCCTTCGCCGACGTCGGCCCGTTCAAGGTCGACGACGACCTCACCGACGACCAAGTGCTCTTCCTCACCGACGTGCTGCCGACCGGCTGGATGGCCGCCGACATGTGCGACATCCAGCCCGGGGACGTGGTCGCCGTCTGGGGTGCCGGCCCGGTGGGCCAGTTCGCCTGCCTGGCCGCGGAGATCATGGGCGCGGCCAAGGTGATCGTGATCGACCGGGTGCCGGAGCGGCTCGCGATGGCCGCCGAGCACACCGGCGCGCACCCGCTCAACTACGAGGAGACCTCCGTTCTCAAGGAGCTGCGCGAGCTCACCGCCGGCCGCGGCCCCGACCGGGTGATCGACGCGGTCGGCATGGAGGCGCATACCGACGTCACCGCGATCCACGCCTACGACAAGGCCAAGCAGGTCGCCAAGCTCTCCACCGAGCGGCCGCACGCGCTGCGCGAGGCGATCCTCTCGGTCGCCAACGGCGGCACGGTCTCGATCGTCGGCGTCTACGGCGGGCTGGTCGACAAGTTCCCGCTCGGCTCGCTGATGAACCGGTCGGTGACGGTGCGGACCGGCCAGGCGCACGTGCACCGCTACCTGCCCGACCTCTACGGGCGGATCCGCAGCGGCGAGATCGACCCGACCTTCATCATCAGCCACCACCTGCCGCTGGCCGACGCGGCGCACGGCTTCGACATCTTCAAGCACAAGGAGCAGGAGTGCACCAAGGTGGTGCTCAAGCCCTGACCGGGGCCATGCTGACCCGGTGACTGAGGGTGTGACTGAGGGTGTGACGGGCGGCGGGGCGGGTGCGAAGGTCGACCTGAAGAAGACCCTGGACTCCTACCGCGCCCGGCGCGGGGAGTTCCGGCAGCTCGAGGTGCCGCCGCTGCGCTACCTGGCCGTCGACGGCCACGGCGACCCCAACACCTCGGCGGAGTACGCCGCCGCGCTGGCGGCGCTCTACCCGGTGGCCTACGCGGTGAAGTTCGCCAGCCGGCGCGAGCTCGGCCGCGACTACGTCGTCCCCCCGCTGGAGGGGCTCTGGTGGGCCGACGACATGACCGTCTTCACCGCCGCCCGGGACAAGGCCCGGTGGGACTGGACGATGCTGCTGCTGGTCCCCGACTGGGTGCCGGACGACGTGGTCGGCGAGTGCGTCGAGCGGGTCCGGGTCAAGGGTGCGCCCGCCCGGCTCGACGACGTCCGGATCGAGACGTTGACGGAGGGGCGCTGCGTGCAGACCCTCCACGTGGGCTCCTACGACGACGAGGCCGGCGTGCTCGCGGAGCTGCACGACCGGGTGATCCCCGAGGCGGGCCTGAGGATGACCGGCCGGCACCACGAGATCTACCTCAGCGACCCCCGGCGCACCGACCCCTCGCGGCTGCGGACGATCCTCCGGCAGCCCGTCGAGCCCCTCGCGGAGTGAGCGGCGCGGTCGGCGCGGTCGGTCACGGCTGGAGCAGGCGGCGTACGGCGTCGCGCAACGTCTCGGCCTCGCGACCGGCGTCGAAGCCCGGCTCGGAGACCACCACCCCGAGGTAGCCGTCGAGCAGCGCCTGGAGCCAGAGCACCAGCCGCTCGGGGGACAGGTCGGCGCGCACGTCCCCGGCCTCCATGGCGGCGCGCACCCAGGGCAGCAGCCCGTCGCGGATCGCCGCGGTGTCGTGGTCCAGGGCGGCGGCGACCGCCGGCTCCGACATCACCGCCCCGACGGCGCGGACCAGCCCCGCGACCCGGACGTCGGCCATCTCCTCGGCGGTGTGGGCCACGTAGTCGTCGATCACGGCCCGGGCGTCGTCGCGCCCGTCCTGGGCGGCGAACCACGCCTGCTCCTCACCGGTACCGAGCTCCAGCATCGCCACCAGCACCGCGAGCTTGGTCGGGAAGTAGTGGAAGAAGGTGCCCGACCCGATGCCCGCCTCCCGGCAGATCGCGGCGGTGGTCGCCCGGTCGTAGCCGTCGCGGGCGAAGCAGGTCAGGGCGGCGTCGATGATCTGCAGCCGCCGCGCCTCATGGCGAGCCGGGTCGACGGTGCGTGCCATCGCCGGACCTCCCTTCGTGTGGAGCCTGCTGGCCAATAATGGAGTGCAGACTCTAGTATTGTCGTCATGACCCAGGAAGTCGAGCGCTGGCTGCTGACCCACGACGGCACCAGCCACGTCGTGGAGCTCGCCGACGCCGGCATCTCCCGACGGATCACCTGGCGCGTGGACGGTGACGAGGTGGCGAGCGAGAAGACCTCCGACGACACGGTCACCCTCCTCGGCGGCGACCACGGGGTGGTCAAGGTCAAGCTGCCCACCTTCGTCGGGCCCGCACGCAGGATCACCTGGTGGGGCGACGAGCCGGGGCTGCCCGCCGCCGGGGCCGCCCTGCTCAACCGCGGCGGGACCGACTTCGACCCCGAGCCCGGCTCCAAGGCCGCCGAGCGGGAGGCGTGGATCCGCGCCCACCCCCGCCAGTACGCCGTACGCCGCACCGCCGCGGCCGTCGCCGCGGTGGGCCTCCCGCTGCTGCTGATCTGGCTGCTCGGGCGGTTCGCCCTGCCCAACATCCCCTGGCCCAGCATCCCGTGGCCCGACATCCCCTGGCCGGACTGGTCGATCCCGTGGCCCAGCATCCCGTGGCCCGACTGGTCGATCCCGTGGCCGGACATCACCCTGCCGCGCCTCGACGTCTCCGTGCCCGGCTGGGTCCGGACCGTCCTCGACGCCGCGGGCTACGTCGTCCCGGTGCTGGTCGCCGCGGTCTTCGCGCAGCGCGAGGTCAAGCGCCGCCGCGACCAGGACGCCCGCAAGCGGGCGGCAGCGCAGGGCCCCGCACCGGCTGGCACGGCCGAGGACCGGCGGCACGCCTCGGCGGAGAGCGACGAAGACGACCCGCCGGACGCCGGCCGCGCCTAGGGTCCCCCTCATGACGCGATCGTGGTGGGGCTGGGGCAACGTGGAGGACGCCGTGACCGGCGCCGAGGCCGACGAGCTGGTCGACCGGGTCGCCGCCCTCCTGCCCGAGCACGACTTCACCCCTCACAACCCGCCCGCGGTCGCGGACCTGGACCTGCCGGCACCGCGGGTCGAGGTGCCCGCCCCGCTGGCCACGATCGCCTCGGCGGACCCGCTGGACCGCGCCGCGCACACCCACGGCAAGGCCTACCGCGACGTCGTCCGCAACCTCCAGGGCGACCTCGCCCACCCGCCCGACCTGGTGCTGCGCCCGCGCTCGGAGCAGGACGTGGTCGACGTGCTCGACTGGGCGACGTCGGCCTCGGTGGCCGTGGTGCCGTTCGGCGGCGGCACCTCGGTGGTCGGCGGGGTGGAGGCGCGGTTCGACGGCCCGGCGGTCAGCCTCGACCTGGGTGCGCTCGACCAGGTGCTGGAGATCGACCCGGTGAGCAGGGCCGCCCGGATCCAGGGCGGCGTCCTCGGCCCGGCGCTGGAGGCGCAGCTGCGTCCGCACGGGCTGACGCTGCGGCACTTCCCGCAGTCCTTCGAGTTCTCCACCCTCGGCGGCTGGCTCGCCACCCGGGCGGGCGGCCACTACGCCACCGTGCTCACCCACGTCGACGACCTCACCGAGAGCCTGCGGGTGGTCAGCCCGGCCGGGGTCGGGGAGTCGCGGCGGCTGCCGGGCTCGGGCGCCGGGCCGTCGCCGGACCGGCTGTTCCTCGGCTCCGAGGGCACCCTGGGCGTCATCACCGAGGCGTGGATGCGGCTCCAGGACCGGCCCCGCTGGCGGGCCGGGGTGACCGTCGACTTCGACGACTTCGACGCCGCGGTCGCCGCCACCCGGGCGGTCGCGCAGAGCGGGCTCAACCCGTCGAACTGCCGGCTGCTCGACCCGATGGAGGCGCTCCTCAACGCCGGCTCCGGCACCCGCGGCGGGCTGCTGGTGCTGGCCTTCGAGTCGGCCGACCACCCGGTCGATGGGCTTTTGGACCGGGCGATCGAGCTTGCTCGCGACCACGGCGGCAAGCCGGGGGAGCGGTCGGTCAAGGACACGACCGCAGCCCCGGCGGAGAGCGCCGGCCCGGGCGACCCGGCAGAGGCCTGGCGCTCCTCGTTCCTGCGGATGCCCTACCAGCGCGACGCCGTCACCCGCCGCAGCCTGATCGCGGAGACCTTCGAGACCGCCTGCACCTGGGACCGCTTCCCCGCGATGCACGCCGCGATCACCACCGCGGCGTACGACGTGATGGGCGCGCTCGGCATCACCGGGGTGGTCACCTGCCGGTTCACCCACGTCTACCCGGACGGACCGGCGCCGTACTACGGCGTCTACGCCTCGGGGCGCTGGGGCTCGCTGCTGCCGATGTGGGACGAGATCAAGGCCGGCGTCTCCGAGGCGATGACCACCCACGGCGGCACCATCACCCACCACCACGCCGTCGGCCGCGACCACGCGCCCTGGTACTCGCGCCAGCGCCCGGACCCCTTCGCCGCCGCGCTGCGCGGGGCGAAGGCCGCACTGGACCCGGCGGGGATCCTGAACCCGGGGGTGCTGGGACTCTGACGCGCTGCGGCTATGACGCTCGCCGCTCGGAGTGCCCGGACACCGGAATCAGTGGACTTTCCTGCGGCCGATTCGCGTCGGAATGACACACCGCGTCAAGAAGGCCCCGCCGGTGACAGTGGACCGTGAGGACCGTGTCGAGCAACGAAACTGCCCGCGATGATCACCAAGATCGGACGGTTGGAGTTCGGAGGGATTGGCTTGACTCCGCCGTAGCGTCGTAGTTTCCCCTGGACGCATGAACTCCATCCCTGTGACGTACCTCGCGTCGTACGTCGTGTCCCTGTTGGGCAACTCGATTGCGGGAATCGCTCTACCGCTTATCGTCCTGCAAACAACCGGGAGCGTCCTGGGGGCAGGGGCGGTCGCCGCAGCGACCGCGATCCCAGCGGTCCTCTCAGGTTTGTTCATGGGAGTTGTCATCGACCGCGTCAATCGCCGCATGTCATCTGTGGTCACAGACCTCATTTCCGCAGCGTCCATCGCAGCGCTGCCCATCGTCGACATGATCTCCGGGCTCAGCCTGGGCTGGTTCATCTTGTTCGGTGTGATCGGGTCGCTCGGTGACGTTCCAGGGATGACGGCGCGGGAGGCATTGCTCCCCGCGATCGTTCGTCACGGCGGCATCAGTGCTGAACGGTTGATGGGCGCAAGAGAAAGCCTGGGCGCTGTGGCCATCCTGGCGGGACCGGCGGCCGCCGGAACGCTCATGGTGCTGTTCGATGGGTCCACCGTGCTCTGGGTCACCGCGGCGACCTCGCTCCTCGCGGCTTTGATCACGATGACCATTCCCCGCCACGTGGGCGCCGTGACCCGGAACGACGGCGGCCTCGGCGAGGGCTCGACCGCTACAGGGTGGTCCCAACTGCGAGCCGGTTGGAAGGTCCTCTTCAGGAACCGGTTCCTCATCACCGTCACGATGGTCAGCCTGATATCAGTGCTGGTGCTGGCCGCCCTTCAAGGGCTGGTCCTGCCGGTGTACTTCACTCAGGCACAGCAGCCGGGCCTGCTCGGATTCGTCCTCAGTGCCCTCGCGCTCGGCATGCTTGTAGGCGGAGGCGTGTACACCGCGCTCGGGTCGCGCGGCCCGCGACGAGCATGGCTCGTCGTAGGCCTCAGTGGCACGACACTCGGAATCGGGCTCATCGCTCTCCTCACCTCTCCCTGGGTCGTGCTTACGGGAGCTTTCGTCGTCGGGTTGGCGAGCGGCCTGTTCGGCAGTCTCATGGGTGTGCTCATGATCGAACGCATCCCAGAATCGATGCGAGGTCGCATCATGGGAACGCAGAACGCGATGATGACTGCGGCGCCGCCCGTCGGGATCGTTATCGCAGCGATCGTCACCGAGTACCGCAGCGTGAATACGGCCGCGGCGCTGCTCCTCGTCGTGTGGGGATGCGCCTTCGTGTTCTCCTTGTTCGCGAGGTCGCTTCGTCAGCTGGACCTTGAGCCTCAAGGAGATTGCAGGTGAATGGTGAAGAGTAGCGAACTCAGCTCCCTTGCCGGCGTCTCCATCCGCACCCTCCGCCACTATCACCACGTCGGAATCCTCGACGAGCCGCCACGGACGGCCAACGGCTACCGCCGGTACGGCGTGCACGATCTCATCCGCGTGCTCCGTATCCGCCGTCTCGCCACCCTCGGCATCCCCCTCGACCAGATGCCCCGCCTACTCGATGACGAAGACGACGGCGCTGGAGAGATCTTGGACCGCCTGGACGGTGAGATCGCTGCCCAAATCGAACGCCTCACCGCACAACGCGAGCTCATCGCGCAGCTACGTGTCCTCCCTGCTGCTCCCGACATGCCCCCGGAACTCGCACGCTTCATCCCTCCCGATCTCGCCGGAATCGACCGCGATCAAACGATCCTCCTCGCGCATCTGGTCGGCCCCGCCGGAATGCCCCACCTCATCCGCTTCTACGAACACATGGGCGACCCCGCACTCCGCCCGGCCCTGATCGAAACCGCTGCCACCTTCGACAGCCTCGGCCCGGGAACCACCAAGGAAGAACTCCAGCAGTACGTCGAACGGTTCATCGACGCCTTCGCCCCCGTCGCACAAGCACTCACCACCGACGCCCCCGACCTCTCCTCCGCGGCCACCCTTTTCCAGGAGTACACAGCCTCGGTCCTGAACGCCGTCCAGCAACAAGCGCTCGCCATGATCGGCACACGTCTCGACGCGTTGGGCGTTTGACCCCTGTTCCGCTTTCGGCTCGGCGAAGAACTGGGTCGGCCGCCACGTCGCGCTCACGAAAACGCGGCCAGAAATGCGTTCTCCAAATGCGAGAGACACCCTCAGCTACGGCGTGCAGCCCTCCGGCCCACACACGTCGCCCGCGGCGTCGACCATGGTCAGGCTCGGCCGCGACTCCTTCCAGGCACGGGTGAGCACCTCGGCGAGCGCCTCGGCGGGCTGGGCGCCGGAGACGCCGTACTTCTGGTCGACCACGAAGAAGGGCACACCGGTGGCGCCGTAGCGCCGCGCCTGCTCGATGTCCGCAGAGACCTCGGTGGCGAACTCGTCGGAGGCGAGCACCGCGTCGACCCGGTCGGTGTCGAGCCCGGCGTCCACTGCCACCTCGCGCAGCACGGCGGGGTCGGCGACGTTGCGGGCCCGGGTGAAGTACGTGGCCAGCAGCGCCTCCTTGACCCGCCCCTGCAGCTCGGGGCCGCCCTCGGCGAGCGCCAGGTGGATGACCCGGTGGGCGTCGACGGTATTGACGTGCCGGGTGTCGTCGAGGTGGTACTCCAGCCCTTCGGCGGCCGCCGTCTCGGTGATCTGCGCCTGCGCCTGCTTCACCTGCTCGGGGCTCATGCCGTACTTGACGGCGAGCATCTCGGCCGAGCGCTCACCGCCGGTGCGCGGCGCGGTGGGGTCCAGCTGGAAGGAGCGCCACACGACCTCGACCTCGTCGGCGTGGCCGAAGTCGGCCAGCGCGCTCTCCAGCCGCCGCTTGCCGATGTAGCACCAGGGACAGACGACGTCGCTCCAGATCTCGATCCGCATGCGGGGACAACCTCGTGCGCTGGTCGGGTGTTCCCGGAGGCAGTCCAAGGGCGCCAGGCGTCCTGCCGCCGCATTCGCAGGTAGCGCCGGACCCCGAGGAGCAGGACCAGCGCGCCCGCGAGCCAGAGGCCCGCGCCCAGCGCAAGAGGACCCCAGTTCATCAGGGCGAAGTAGAGGTCTCCGACGCCCATCATGTCGACGGTGGTCCGCTCCCCGGACGGCACTGCCCGCAGCTCCACCGCGCTGCCCGCGGCGTGGACGATCTCGCAGTCCGGGTCGATCAGCCCCTGCTCGCTACAGCGCGTAGTCGCTCCCGGGCTCGGAGACGGCCACCTCGTGGCTGCCCCCGTCCCGCGGCACCTCGGCGCCGGACCTGTTCCACCACCACCCGGCGAACACGAAGTCCGAGAAGAAGATCACGAGCCCGGCAACCATCGGCGCCGCGGAGAGGAGGAACACTCGCCATCCTCGGCGCTGCCGGCTCGGGCGCTTGGCCGGCGCTTGCGTGGTCGTGGCCGGAGACCAGGGCGTGCGCCCTCGGGGGCGTGCGTACACCGCGCGGGGCGCCGGGCCCTCAGCCGCGCGCGAGCTCCAGTCCGAGCCAGCCGGCGAGATCCCGCAGCTCCCGGTCGACGGCGCCCGTCAGTGCCTTGCTGAACGGCTCGTCCTCGTGCACCGCGTGCACCCGCAGCACGCCCGCCTCCCGGTCGGCGGCGGCGTCGACCTTGCCGACCAAACGGTCGCCGTGCAGCACCGGCATCGCCCAGTAGCCCCAGCGCCGCTTCGTGGCCGGCTTGTACATCTCGAGCTGGTAGTCGAACCCGAAGAGCTCGGCCATCCGGCCGCGGTCGAAGACCAGCCGGTCCAGCGGCGAGAGCAGTGCGGTGCGGCCGCGGAACCCCGTCCCGTCCTCCAGGTACGCCGGGTCCACCTGCCAGGTCCCTCGGGTGCCCGCGACCGTCACGGTCTCGCCGGCCGCCCCCACGTGGTCCGGCTCGCCGGGCACCGCGCGGCTCTTCGCGCGGGCGATGCCGAGCGCGCGGAGCCGGCGCCGCTCGCGCTCGGCGAGCGCGTCGGCGAGCGGCACCACCGGCACGTCGGGGTAGACGCGCTCCGCGAGGTCCCAGAGCGGCTCGCGGCCCTCACGGCCGGCGACGGCGACCTCGCCACGGCGCACCAGCTGGTTGAGCAGCATCCGGACGTTGCGGTCGTTGTTCCAGCCGCTGGACTCCCACGGCACCACCGTGGTGTCGGGCAGCGCGCTCGCCGGCAGCGGGCCCTCGTCGTGCAGCTTCTCCAGGATGTCGCGGCGGCAGGCGTCGTTGGCCTCAAGCCAGCCGGCTTTCTCCACCTGCCAGTCCTTGAGCGGGCCGGGCCCCGGCCAGGCGGCCATCTCGGCGCGGAAGAGCGCCACGTCCTCGGCCGGGCGCAGCATCCCGTCGAGCTCGATGAGCTGTCCGGAGGCGAGCGCCTGCTCGAGCTCCGCGGGGTCGTGGTCGTCGCCGAGCCGGCTCCAGAGCACCAGGTCGGCGTTGCGCTCCACCGCCCGGGTGAGGTCCGCCTGGAGGAAGGCCAGGTGGCCGACGACCTCGAGCATGCCCGTGGGCCGGGGCGCCGCGAGCAGCTGCGCCCGGACCGCGATCCGGCGGGCGTCGCGCCGCGAGAGCTCGAGGGTGTCCACCACCGCAGCGTAGGACTACGTTGACCAGATGACCGACCAGCTGCCCCCGTGGGAGCCGCCGTTCGCCGGGACCGAGACCGAGCACCTGCTGGGTGCCCTGGAACGGCTGCGGGCCACGTTCCGCTGGAAGGCGGACGGGCTCGACGCGAGGGGCCTTTCGACAGCGATCGCCTCCTCGTCGCTGACCCTCGGCGGTCTGCTCAAGCACCTGGCCCTGGTCGAGGACCACACCTTCGCCTCGAAGGTGCGGGGGGTCTCGCCGGGCGAGCCGTGGGCAGGCGTGGACTGGGGTGCCGACCCGGACTGGGAGATGACCTCTGCCGGGCTCGATACCCCGGCGGAGCTCTACGCGCTCTACGACGGCGCCGTGGCGCGCTCGCGGGACCAGACCGCGGCCGCCCTGGCCGACGGCGGCCTCGACCACCCGACCGCGCTGAGCGGTCCCCACGAGGAGCCGGTGAGCCTCCGTCGGCTGCTCTTCGACCTCGTCGAGGAGTACGGCCGGCACACCGGACACGCCGACCTGCTCCGGGAGGCCGTTGACGGCCGGGTCGGCGAGGATCCGCCCGCCGACTGGCGTCCTCGGTCCTGAGCTCCCCGCCTGGTCTCCGTCGCCCCGAGGCGGCGTCGCACCCCTGAGCGGTCAGGCCTCGACCACGACCCGTGGCTCGAGGCCCAGGAAGGCGCCGTACCGCTCCGCGGCCCCGGCGATCGCCTCCCGCTGCCGGTCGGTGAGCGGGCGGTAGGGAACCAGGTCGAACCGTACCGACCCGCGAGCGACCGTCCGCTTCATCCGCGCCACCAGCTGAGCGTCGACGAGGGCGATGCCGATCGCGGTCTCCCGGCCCCGGGGGACCACGCCGTCGGCGTCGAGCACCCAGCGGGAGTCCTGGTAGCCGCGGTAGGTCTCGTCCAGCAGCTGGAGCAGGTGACCGGCCGGCTCCACCGGCTGCTCGACGGCGGGCGGCTCGTCGCCGTCCAGGTGCCAGTAGGTGCGGCCGTCGTGGTCGAAGGACCGGAGCCTGTCGCCGAGCGCCTGCACGCCGCGCCGGGCCTCGCCCGGGGTCAGCGTCGCCCAGTAGGCGAGGTCTTTGGTGGTGGCCGGACCGTGGCCGGTGAGGTAGCGCAGCGCGATCCGGGCGAGCACCTCCTCGCGGCCGGCCTCATCGAGCTCCGTCCGTGCGGGCACCCTGCTCTTCCAGGTGGCGTAGGTGTGCTCCCCGTCGCGGGGCCGGCCGCTGCAGACGAGACGCCCCATCTCGAGGTGGGCCATCAACAGCATCACGGCCCGGCCCTCGATCCGGTCGCGGAGCTCCGGGGCCCGCTCGCGCAGGGCGTCGGCGACCTCGAAGCGGAGCCGGTCCGGCTGCTCGGTCAGCAGGTCGACGACGAGCCCTCCCAGGCGCTCGACCTCCGGTCGCTCGAGACCGACGTCCTCGCGGAGCTGGCGGTCGGTGAGCTGCTGGAGTCGCGGTCCGGTCAGCGCCAGCAGCCAGTCGAGGTCGTCGCGGGAGGCGTAGTGCCAGGTGGAGCGGAGCACGTGGGTCCGCAGCACCTCGCCGGAGGTCAGCAACCCGGCAAGATCGCCCGGGTCCGGGTGCTGGGTCCTGGTCGCCACCGCCCACGCGGACTGGGCCGGGTTCTCGGCCTGCACGCAGGTCAGCAGGCGGACGACGTCCGCGGCCGAGGTGGCCTGGGGAGCGGTGAGCCGCTGGTTGCGCAGGCGCCATGCAGCAATCAGGCGATCCATCACCCGAGCGTAGTAGCGCGCGGCTTGGTGCGCCCGTCTGCGTGTGCCGGCTGGCTCTGACGTCTGCCGGTCTACGTGCTTCTGGTGAACCTGACGTCGCCGTTCGGGAGCTTGTGGGTGGTGAAGTGGGTGTCGTGGGCGCGGTGGTGGTGCCAGGGGCAGAGGAAGGTCAGGTCGGCCAGGTCGCTGGTCCCGCCGTGGCCCCAGGGATCACGGCCGTGGTGGGCCTTGGTCTTGCCCGGGTTTCACGGACAGTTACTTGATGATGCTGCGTAGGAACGGGGTGGGACGTAGCCCAGGGATG
>NZ_JBZAJA010000014.1:0-29989 GCF_058215795.1 Nocardioides sp. Z40_12 | reverse complement strand
CCCGGAAGTTAAGCCTTTCAGCGCCGATGGTACTGCAACCGAGAGGTTGTGGGAGAGTAGGACGCCGCCGGACATACTTTGAGAAGAGGGACCGCCTTAGGGCGGTCCCTCTTCGTCATTTCACGGCCTTTGCCTAGCGTGGGGCCTGCTCGACGATGGTCGGGCTGAGCTCAACGAGCAGGGGTGTCGCGGACGGCCCTCATGTACACGCCGATGGTGGGCTTGGGCTGGAACGAGGTGGCCTTCTCAGGCAGCAGCCGTCCCTCGAGTGAGGCGCGTTCCACCTCCGCGTAGCTCGGGGCGGGCAGGAGCACCGCCACGCCCGTCGACGTCCTGATCTCGGTCTCCGCCTCCTCCACGGTGTGCCGGTAGGAGGTGGTCAGCCGACCGGTGTTGCGCACCCGCGGGAGCAACGTGCCGTGGAGGTGTTCCACGGCCGTCTCCGCGTGGCTGCCGGGCCTGACGGTGAGCCAGGTCGTCGAGTCGGTCATCACCCAGGTCTGCGGTGAGAGCGAGGCGATCGCGGCTTCCCGGTGGGCATGTGCCACCTCCCCGCCGGTGGCCCGCACGGCCCGGGCGACGTCGTCGAGACGGACGCCGTGGAGAACCCGGTGGATGGCACCGAGGTGCAGGGGAGTGTCGGCCTGGTCGACGACCATCGCGAGTCCGCGGTCCCACGGGGTGCCGGAACGACGTTCCTGGAGTCGGAGGTAGGCCGCGTAGCGATGGTGGCCGTCCGCGATGAGCAGCGGGTTCTCGACGAGTCCAGCGGTCAGCTCCGCTTGGTGATCAGGGTCGGTGATCCGCCACTGACGGTGCTGCTGGCCCGCGTGGTCGACGTAGTCGCGGTCGGCCGGTGTCTGGGAGACCGCGTCGAGGGCCCGCCGGTTCGCGGGACTCCCGCGGTGGACCAGCAGGATCGGAGCCGGGTTGAGGGCCAGCTCGGCCATGCGCTCGGCAAGCTCGTCCGCCTGTTCGGGGTGGATGGCCTCGTGCGGCAGGATCGCGCGATCCTCGGGACGAGAGGCTCGGGTCGAAAGATCGAGCGCTCCGACGAGGCCTCGCACAGTCACCCCCATCACGGTGTACTCGTGCAGGTGGAGCGCGCGCACGTCGTCCCTGGTGAGTCGCCCGCTCTGCTCCCAGGTGGTGAGGCGGCGCGCGGCCTGTCGGTAGGGTCGGGACATCGGGCGCAGGTTACCCAGCTCTCCGCCGTGATCGGGGGCGAGCTGCAACGCGCGGAACGGGTGCAGGAGTGCCGGGCGACGCGGGGAGAGCGGTACCTCGAAACCTCGCGCCACCTCTTCAGCCGTCATCGTGACAATCCTAGGCGTCGACACCTGGGACCGAGAGGAAGGACACCGGAGGAGCCATGCTGCGTCATTGTCCGGACCCCCTGACCGCACAGCACGACCTGGTCATGTTCGACCTGGACGGCGTGGTCTACATCGGCGACGAGCCGGTGCCCGGCGTCGCCGACGACCTGGCCCGGCTCCGGGACCTGGGGGTGGGTGTCGCGTTCATCACCAACAACGCCTCGCGGACCCCGGAGGAGGTCGTCGCGCGGCTGGGCGGCATGGGGATCCCGGCCGGCGCGGGCGACGTGGTGACCTCCGCTCAAGCGGCGGCCGCGGTGCTGGTCGACCGCTACGGGCCCGGGGCCCGCATCCTGGTGCTCGGGGGTGAGGGTCTGCGGCAGGCGCTGTCCGCGGTCGGGCTCGAGCCCGTGGCGACCTTCGATCCGTCGGTGGTCGCGCTGGCCACCGGCTACGGACCCGACGTGCTGTGGCGCGACGTCATGCGGGCGGCGGTGGCGGTGCGGGACGGCCTGCCCTGGGTGGCCAGCAACACCGACCTGACGATTCCCACCCCCTACGGTCCGGCGCCGGGGCACGGGGTCCTGGTGCGCACCATCTCCGAGTTCGCCGGCGCCGTGCCCGAGGTCGCCGGCAAGCCGTCCGCGCCGCTGCTGGAGGAGACCGTGCGCCGGATCGGGGGGAACGCGCCCCTGATGGTGGGGGACCGGCTCGACACCGACATCTCGGGGGCCACCGCGCTCGGCCTGGACTCGCTGCTGGTGCTGACGGGCGTCAGCGGTCTTGCCGAGCTTGTCGCGGCACCACCCGACCAGCGTCCGTCCTACCTGTCGCCGGCGCTGGCCGGTCTCTTCGAGGCCCACCCCGCGCCGGCTCCTGATGGTCGTGGGGGCTGGACCTGCGGTGGGTGGACGGCGCGGCCCGAGGCGGGGCGCCTGGCGGTCGCCGGCGCCGGCTCGGCGGGGGACTGGTGGCGGGCGGTCGCCACGGCGGGCTGGGCGCACCTGGACAGCGCCGGGACCGTGGCCGAGACCAGCGGGTTGCGTCCCCCGGCTGACGAGTCCGCCCGGCTGGGTCGGCGGAGGTGACCGGTAGCCTCAGCGGCATGGATCACGAAGCCGTCGACGAGCCCCGCCACGGCACAGGCGAGGGCAGCGAGGTGCCCGGGCGCCGGGCCGCCACCGAGCGCGTCGGCGTCCCGGCGGTGGACGCGGTGCTCGAGGAGATCGAGTCGGTCAACGACCTGCCGGTCGCCGAGCAGGTGGCTGTCTTCGAGCGCGCGCACGAGCGGCTGCGGCGTGCCCTGGACCCCGGCAGTCCTGCCACCCCCGCGTCGGGCTCCGTCCCGGTCGCGGAGAGCTGAGCCGCCGCCGTGGCACCGCGCCGCCTCAGACTCGACCAGGAGCTGGTGCGCCGGGGCCTGGCCCGGTCCCGGGAGCACGCGAGCGCGCTGGTCGCCGAGCGCCGGGTCAAGGTGGCGGGGGTGGTGGCGACCAAGCCGGCCACCGGCGTCACCACCGACGTGGCCCTCGTCGTGGTGGAGGACGCGAGCCGGCCGGAGTTCGCGTCCCGCGGGGGACACAAGCTGGCGGGAGCGCTGGACGCCTTCGCCGCCCAGGGTCTGGACGTGGCGGGCAAACGCTGCCTGGATGCCGGTGCCTCCACCGGCGGGTTCACCGACGTCCTGCTGAGGGCCGGGGCGCGTGAGGTCCTCGCGGTCGACGTCGGCTACGGCCAGCTGGTCTGGCGTCTGCGCCAGGACGACCGGGTGGTGGTCCACGACCGCACCAACATCCGCGACCTCACCCCGGAGGTCGTGGGAGAGCCCGTCGACCTCGTCGTGGGCGACCTCTCCTTCATCTCCCTCGTGCTCGTCCTGGACGCCCTGCTGTCGGTCACCGCGCCCTCGGGCGCCCTGGCGCTGATGGTGAAGCCCCAGTTCGAGGTCGGCAAGGACCGCGTCGGCAAGGGCGGGGTGGTGCGTGACCCCGCGCTCCGAGCCGAGGCCGTCCAGAAGGTCGCCGACGCCGCAGCGGAGCGGGGGTGGGGGGCCGCGGCCGTCTGCACCAGTCCGTTGCCCGGGCCCTCGGGCAACGTGGAGTTCTTCCTGCTGCTCCGCCAGGGGCCGCCCGCCATCGACCACGACGCCATCAGGGCCGAGGTCGAGCGCGCGAGCTCGTTGTCCCCTCCGGATGAGAAGGTGTGAGCGTGACCGACCCCCAGGCCTCCGTGCGCCGCGTCCTCCTGCTGGCCCACACCGGCCGTGAGGAGGCCAGGAAGGTGGCGCGCGCCTTCGTGGACGCCCTGACCGGCCACGACATGGTGGTGCGTCTGCTGCGGGCCGAGGCCGACGCCCTCGGGATCGACCCTGCCTCCCGAGAGCCGGTCGTCGAGGTGGTGGACGAGGGCGGGAACCCGGGTCTCGACTGCGAGGTCGCCCTCGTCGTGGGTGGCGACGGCACGCTCCTGCGCGCCGTCGAGCTGACCCACCTCAGCGGGACGCCCCTGCTCGGCGTCAACCTCGGGCACGTCGGCTTCCTCGCCGAGGCCGAGGTCGACGACATCGAGTCGGTGATCGACGCCGTCGTGCACCGGCGCTACACCCTGGAGGAGCGGCTGACCCTGGAGGTGAGCATCTTCCAGGACAAGGAGCTCGTCGCCAGCACCTTCGCGCTCAACGAGGCCAGCGTCGAGAAGGCGGCCCGGGAGCGGATGCTGGAGGTGGTGGTCGAGATCGACGGACGACCCCTCTCCCGGTGGGGCTGCGACGGCGTCGTCTGCGCCACCCCGACGGGCTCCACCGCCTACAACTTCAGCGCCGGCGGTCCCGTGGTCTGGCCCGGTGTCGAGGCGCTGCTGATGGTCCCGATCAGCGCCCACGCGCTCTTCGCCCGGCCGATGGTGGTGGCTCCCACCTCGGTGCTGGCCGTCGAGGTGCTCGCCGGCACCGAAGGCGCCGGCGTGCTGTGGTGCGACGGGCGCCGGACCGTCGACCTCGCCCCCGGGGCCCGGATCGAGGTCCGGAAGGGTGCGCACCCGGTGCGGCTCGTCCGGCTGCAGGAGGCGCCCTTCACCGACCGGTTGGTGGCCAAGTTCGGTCTCTCCGTCGAAGGGTGGCGGGGCGCGGCCGAGCGTCGTCGTCCGCCGATCGCGGAGGTCGCCGAGACGGCAGGGAAGGGCGGAGCCGATGCTTGAGGAGATCCGGATCCGCTCCCTGGGCGTGATCGAGTCATCGACCCTGGAGCTCGGCCCCGGCCTGACCGTGATCACCGGGGAGACGGGCGCCGGCAAGACGATGGTCGTCACCGCGCTGGGGCTGCTGCTCGGCGGCCGGGCCGACTCCGGTGCGGTGCGCAAGGGATCGAGCGCGGCCCGGGTCGAGGGGGTCGTCGACGCGCGTCGGCTGGAGTCGTTCAGCGCCGAGGTCCTGGACGCCGGTGGTGAGGTCGAGGAGGGTCGGGTGGTGCTGGCCCGCAACATCTCGGCCGAAGGCAGGTCGCGGGCCTGGATCGGCGGGGCCGGAGTGCCCGCCTCCAAGCTGGCCGCGGTCGCGGAGCCGCTGGTGGCGGTCCACGGCCAGTCCGACCAGCACCGGCTGCTGCGCCCCGCCGCCCAGCGGCTGGCCCTCGACCGCTTCGGGGGCGAGGAGGTCGCGCGGCTCCTGGCCGCCTACCAGAGCCTGCACGTTCGGCTCACCGAGGTAGAGACGCGCCTGCACGAGGTGGTCTCCTCGGCCCGGGAGCGGGCACGTGAGGCCGACCAGCTCCGGTTCGCCCTCCAGGAGATCGAGGCCGTCTCCCCGGAGCCGGGTGAGGACGCGGCGCTCGCCGCGGAGGAGTCGAGGCTCGGCTTCGCCGACACCCTGCGCACGGCCGCCGAGGTGGCGCGCGAGGCGCTCTCCAGCGACCAGGACGCGCCGGACGCGCTGGGGCGGGCCTCCAGCGCGCGCTCCGCTCTGGAAGGGGTGCGTGAGCACGACCCCGAGGCCGGTCAGCTGGCGGAGCGTCTGGGGGAGCTGACCTACCTCCTCTCCGACCTCGCGGCCGACGTCGCCTCCTACGCCAGTCGGCTGGAGACCGACCCGTTGCGGCTCGCCGCGGTGAGCGAGCGGAGAGCGGCCCTGGTGGCCCTCACCCGCAAGTACGGCGAGACGATCGACGAGGTCCTCGAGTGGTCCGGCCGGGCCGCGTTGCGCCTTGTGGACCTCGAGGACACCGACGACACCATCGCCGCACTCCGGGCCCAGCAGGCCGACCTCAGGGCCCGGCTCGCCGCCGCTGCCGGGGAGCTGTCGGCGGCAAGGCAGGAGGCCGCGGTGCGCTTGGGGCGCGAGGTGACCGACGAGCTGACGCTGCTGGCGATGCCGCACGCCACCCTCGAGGTCGTGGTCTCCCAGCAGGAGGTGCCGGCCGACCTGCCCGTGGTCACCGAGGGCGAGCACGGTGCCCCCGCGACGGGCGCCCCGCTGGAGGTGGGCGGTCGGCGGGTGCGCTTCACCGCCACCGGGATCGACGACGTGGAGCTCCTGCTGGCGGCCAACGCCGGGATGAGTCCCCGTCCTCTCGACAAGGGCGCATCGGGCGGTGAGCTCTCCCGCGTGATGCTGGCCGTGGAGGTCGCGCTGGCGGGCACCACGCAGGTACCGACCTTCGTCTTCGACGAGGTCGACGCCGGGGTGGGTGGCCGGGCCGCCATCGAGATCGGTCGTCGGCTCGCCCGGCTGGCCCAGGACTCGCAGGTCCTGGTGGTGACCCACCTGCCGCAGGTCGCCGCCTTCGCCGACCGGCACATCGTGGTCGCCAAGGCCAGCGACGGCTCGGTGACGACCTCCGGACTGACCTCGCTCACCCCCGAGGAGCGGGAGCGCGAGCTGTCCCGGATGCTCGCCGGCGTGGACGACTCCGACACCGCTCTGGCGCACGCGCGCGAGCTGCTGGAGGCTGCCCGCCCGACGACGCGCTGACGAGGACACGGTCCCCATCTGGGGCCCTCCGGCCTGACAGCATGGGCGGGTCATGAAGTTCGCCACCAAGAACCGTCCTGCCCCCTCCCTGCCGGGAGTGGAGGGCACCGCGCGCGCCGACCGGCGCACCCGCGGACTCCTCGCCCGCCTCAAGACCGGCGACGTCGCCGTCCTCGACCACGTCGACCTCGACCGGGCCACCGCCCAGGCCCTCGTCGACGCCGGAGTCGTGGCCGTGCTCAACGCGTCCGCGATGATCTCGGGACGCTACCCCAACCTGGGCCCCAGCGTGCTCGCCGCGGCCGGCGTCCCGATGGTCGACCTGCTCGGCCCCGCGCTGCTGACCCAGGTGAAGGACGGAGCGACCCTGCGGGTGCTCGACGGGGAGGTGCAGGTCGGCCAGGGCGTCGTGCTGGCCGGTCGTTCGCTCGACCAGGAGACGATCACCGCCCAGCTCGAGGACGCCCGACGCGGGCTCGCCCACCAGCTCGACAGCTTCACCCACAACAGCAGCGAGTTCCTCCGGCGCGAGCAGGACCTCCTCCTGCACGGGCAGGGGGTGCCGAGGCTCACCACCAGCTTCGCCGACCGCCCGGTGGTCGTGGTGGCCCCCGGTGAGGACCACGAGGCGGAGCTGCGCCTGGTCCGCGGTTTCATCAGGGAGCAGCGCCCGGTGCTGCTCGGTGTCGACTCCGGGGTGGAGGCCATCGTCTCCCAGGGGCTGCGGCCCGACGTGGTCGTGCTCTCCGACGCCCGCGACGAAGGTCCCTCGGTCAAGGCGCTGCGGGCCGCCACCGACGTGGTGGTCCGCGTCGACCGGGGTGCCGCGGCGTCGGTGACCGACCGGTTCTCCATGCTGGGGCTCAGGCCGCTGCGCTTCGAGTCGACCGCCACCGCCGAGGACGCCGCGCTGGTGCTGGCCGACGCCGGGCACGCGTCGGTGATCGTCGGCGTCGGCATGCACGCCACCCTGGCCGACTTCCTGGACCGCCAGCGCTCCGGCATCGCGAGCACCTTCCTCACCCGTCTCAAGGTGGGGCCGCGTCTCGTGGACGCCACGGCCGTGCCCACCCTCTACTCCGGCCGGGTCCGGCCGCGCCACCTCGTCGCCGTGCTCGTCGCCGGGCTCCTGGCGCTCTCCGCGGCGGTGGGGACCACCCCCGTCGGCCAGGAGTGGGGGGACGCCCTGGCCGGCCAGACCATCGACCTCGTCGACTACCTGCAGGGAAAGCTCTCGTGATCTCCTTCCGTACCCACCTCGTCACGCTCGTCTCCGTCTTCCTGGCCCTGGCCGTGGGGGTCGTCCTCGGTGGCGGTCCGCTCAGCGAGGTCGGGCGGGGCGACGGGGGCGGCGAGGACGTCTCGCAGCTGCGCACCGTCGCCGCGGAGGACGCCCGGCGGGCCGACGCCGCGGACCGCTTCGCCGCCGAGGCCGCCGCCCCCCTCTACGCCGCGCGTCTGGCCGAGCGCCAGGTGGCCGTGGTGACGCTGCCGGGGGCGTCCGAGGAGGTGACCACCGCGCTGACCGAGCAGGTGGCCCTGGCGGGTGGAGCCGTCAGCGTGGTGCAGCCCCTGTCGGAGTCGCTGCTCAACCCGACGGAGAAGTCGCTCGTCGACACCCTGGGCACCCAGCTTGCCGCCCAGCTGCCCGCCGGCACCGTGGCGGAGGACGCCACGACGTACGACCGGATCGGGCGTCTGCTGGGGCTCACGCTCGCCTCCGCGGTCGCCGAGGGGGAGAACGTCAACGGTCCGTCCGGCGCCGTCCTGGAGAGTCTCCTCGGTGCCGACCTGATCCCCGAGGCGCCCGCGCGGCAGCGCCGGGCCCCCCTCGTCCTGGTCGTCCTCGGTGACGAGGTCGACGGCGAGGGCGGGGACGCGTTGCTCGCCGGCCTGCTCACCGGGCTCTCGGCCTCGGCAGTGGGGGTCGTGGTCGCCGAGGAAGGCACCGAGGACGCCCAGCTCGCGCGGCTGCGTGCCGAGGACTCCCTGGCCGCGCTCACCACGGTCGACGGGGTCGGCGCCACCACCGGACAGGTGGCCGCGACGATGGGTCTCATCCGCGCTCTCAGCACCAAGGGTGGCGCTTTCGGTGCGTCGGGTGCGGACGGAGCGATCCCACTCGGGTAGCATGGAACCCCGTGAAGAACCCGACGCCCACCAAGCACGTATTCGTCACCGGGGGCGTCGTCTCCTCCCTGGGAAAGGGACTGACGGCCTCCAGCCTCGGTAGCCTGCTGAAGTCACGGGGCCTCCGGGTCACCATGCAGAAGCTGGATCCCTATCTCAACGTGGATCCCGGCACGATGAACCCCTTCCAGCACGGCGAGGTGTTCGTCACCCAGGACGGCGCCGAGACCGATCTCGACATCGGCCACTACGAGCGGTTCCTGGACACCGACCTCTCCCAGATCGCCAACGTCACCACCGGCCAGGTGTACTCCAGCGTCATCGCCAAGGAGCGGCGCGGCGACTACCTGGGCGACACGGTCCAGGTCATCCCGCACATCACCAACGAGATCAAGGACCGCATCCTCGCGATGGGCGGCCCCGACGTCGACCTGGTGATCACCGAGATCGGCGGCACGGTCGGCGACATCGAGTCGTTGCCTTTCCTCGAGGCCGCCCGTCAGGTGCGCCACGAGATCGGCCGCAGCAACTGCTTCTTCATCCACGTCTCCCTGGTGCCCTACATCGGCCCGTCAGGGGAGCTGAAGACCAAGCCCACCCAGCACTCGGTCGCCGCCCTGCGCAACATCGGCATCCAGCCCGACGCGATCGTGTGCCGCGCCGACCGCGACCTGCCCGGCGGCATCAAGCGCAAGATCGCGCTGATGTGCGACGTGGAGGACGAGGCGGTCATCACCTGTGCCGACGCCCCCTCCATCTACGACATCCCCAAGGTGCTCCACCGCGAGGGCCTCGACGCCTACCTGGTCCGCCGGCTCGACCTGCCGTTCCGCGACGTCGACTGGTCGCTGTGGGACGACCTGCTGCGGCGGGTGCACCACCCCAAGGAGGAGGTCACCATCGCGCTGGTCGGCAAGTACGTCGACCTGCCGGACGCCTACCTGTCGGTCGCCGAGGCGCTGCGGGCGGGCGGGTTCGCCCACGAGGCGAAGGTGAACCTGCGCTGGGTGGCCAGCGACGAGTGCACCGCCCCGGCGGGCGCGGCCCGCCACCTCTCCGACGTCGACGCGATCTGCGTCCCGGGGGGCTTCGGCATCCGCGGCCTGGACGGCAAGCTGGACGCCCTGACCTACGCCCGCACCCACAAGATCCCCACCCTGGGGCTCTGCCTGGGCCTGCAGTGCATGGTGATCGAGTACGCGCGCAACGAGGCCGGGCTCACCGAGGCGGGTTCCACCGAGTTCGACCCCGACTGCCCCGAGCCGGTGATCGCCACCATGGAGGAGCAGAAGTCGATCGTCGAGGGCGCCGGGGACCTCGGCGGGACGATGCGGCTCGGCTCCTACCCGGCCGACCTGGTCCGCGGGTCGGTCGTCGCGGAGGCCTACGGCGAGACGCGGGTCGAGGAGAGGCACCGGCACCGCTACGAGGTCAACAACGCCTACCGCGAGACCCTGGAGGAGGCCGGTCTGGTGGTCTCCGGGACCAACCCCGACCTCGGGCTGGTCGAGTTCGTCGAGCTGCCGCGTGAGGTGCACCCCTACTACGTGGCCACCCAGGCGCACCCCGAGCTCAAGTCGCGTCCCACCCGGCCGCACCCGCTCTTCGCCGGCCTGGTCGGCGCGGCGCTGGTGCGGCAGAAGGAGCTCTTGATCCCGATCACCGACGAGCAGCAGGTCTCGTGACCGACGACCTCGCGGACCGGCCCATGCAGTGGCCGGTGGTCTCCACCCGGGAGATCCACCGCGACGACTGGGTCGTGGTGGTCCGCGAGGACGTCGTGACCCGGCCCGGCCACCCCGAGGAGCGGTTCTCCCGCCTCGCGGTGGAGCACCCGGGCGCGGTGATGGTGCTGGCCGTCGACGCCGACGAGCGCGTCCTCTGCCTGCGGCAGTACCGCCACACGTCGCGCCACGAGTTCATCGAGCTTCCCGCCGGCCTGCGCGACGCGGGGGACGAGCCGCCGGTGGAGACGGCCAAGCGGGAGCTCCGCGAGGAGGCCGAGCTGGCCGCCTCGGACTGGACCCTGCTGCTGAGCACCTTCGCCTCGGCGGGAATCACCGACGAGGTCCACGAGATCTACCTGGCCCGCGGGCTGTCCCACGCTCCGCGAGGCGACTTCGAGCTCCGCCACGAAGAGGCGGAGATGGAGTCCCTCTGGGTCCCCTTCGACGACCTCCTGGCCGCCGTCCTCGACGGACGGGTGCGCCAGGGGCCGACCGTGCAGGCCGTCCTCGCCTACCAGGTCCAGCGCGGCCGGTTCGTCGAGCAGGGCCGCGATGACGTCCGCTGACCTCACCCGTTCGATCCGCACCTACCTCGACCACCTGGGCGTCGAGCGCGGCCTGGCCGCCAACACGCTCTCCTCCTACCGCCGCGACCTGCGGCGCTACGCCGACTTCCTCGCCGCGCAGGGGATCGACCGGCTCGACGCGATCGAGGAGAGCACCGTCTCCTCCTTCCTGGTCCGCCTGCGCGAGGGGGACCAGGAGCACCCGCCGCTCAGCGCGACCTCGGCCGCGCGCACGGTCGTGGCGGTGCGCGGGTTCCACAAGTTCGCCCTCCGCGACGGGCTGGCCACCCACGACCCCGCCTCCGCGGTGCGGCCGCCGTCGCCGACCAAGCGACTGCCCAAGGCGCTTCCGCTCTCCGACGTGGAGGCCATCTTGGAGGCCGCCGGCTCACCCGGGACCCCGCTCGCGCTGCGCGACCGCGCCCTGCTGGAGGTTCTCTACGGCACGGGCGCCCGGATCTCCGAGGCCGTGGGGCTGGACGTGGACGACGTCGACACCGTCGACAGCACCGTCCTGCTGCGCGGCAAGGGGTCGAAGGAGCGGCTGGTGCCGGTGGGGTCCTTCGCGCTGGAGGCGGTCTCGGCGTACCTGACCGCGGGACGGCCCGCGCTCGCCGAGGGCAGCGCCGCGGCGCGCAACGCCGGCGCCCTCTTCCTCAACTCCCGGGGCGGTCGCCTCTCCCGGCAGAGCGCCTGGGCCGTGCTGGTCAAGGCAGCCGACCGGGCCGGGGTCACCAAGGACGTCTCGCCGCACACGCTGCGCCACTCCTTCGCCACCCACCTCCTCGACGGCGGGGCCGACATCCGGGTGGTGCAGGAGCTGCTCGGCCACGCCTCGGTGACCACCACGCAGGTCTACACCCTGGTCACCGTCGAGAGCCTGCGCGAGGTCTTCGCCACCGCCCACCCCCGGGCCAGGGCATGAGGGGCGCGCGATGAGCGGCCAGGCCTGGTGGGAGCGCGCCGAAGGCGCGGACGCCCTCTACGACGCCTTCACCGGGTGGGCGGAGCGGCAGGGCACCGCCCTCTACCCCCACCAGGACGAGGCGGTGATGGAGCTCCTCGCCGGCAGCAACGTGGTGCTGGCGACCCCCACCGGGTCGGGGAAGTCGCTGGTCGCCCTCGCCGCCCACGTCGCCGCGCTCTCCGAGGACCGGGTCTCCTTCTACACCGCCCCGATCAAGGCGTTGGTCAGCGAGAAGTTCTTCGCGCTCTGCGACGTGCTCGGCGCCGAGAACGTGGGGATGCTCACCGGTGACGCGGCCGTCAACGCCGACGCCCCGGTCATCTGCTGCACCGCCGAGGTGCTGGCCAACATCGCGCTGCGCGAGGGCTCGCGGGCCGACGTCGGCCTGGTGGTGATGGACGAGTTCCACTACTACGGCGACCACGAGCGTGGCTGGGCCTGGCAGGTGCCGCTGCTGGAGCTGCCGCAGGCCCAGTTCCTGCTGATGTCGGCCACCCTGGGCGACATGACCACCATCGCCGAGGACCTCACCCGTCGCAACGGCCGGGAGACGGTGGTCGTCGACGACGCGCAGCGCCCGGTCCCGCTGGACTTCACCTGGTCGCTCACCCCGCTCGACGAGACCCTGCAGGAGCTCGTCGCCACCCACCAGGCGCCCGTCTACGTCGTCCACTTCACCCAGGCGGCCGCGGTCGAGCACGCCACGGTCGTGCTCAAGCAGCTCGGCCGCACCGACCGCGCCGAGGAGCTGCGCGAGCGCCTCGCCCCGTTCCGGTTCAGCGCCGGCTTCGGCAAGACGCTCTCCCAGCTGCTCCGGCAGGGGATCGGGGTGCACCACGCCGGGATGCTGCCGAAGTACCGCCGGCTCGTCGAGCAGCTCGCCCAGGCCGGGCTGCTCCGGGTGATCTGCGGCACCGACACCCTGGGGGTCGGCATCAACGTGCCGATCCGCACCGTGCTCTTCACCGGGCTGGCCAAGTTCGACGGTCGGCGGCAACGGATCCTGCGCAGCCGCGAGTTCCTCCAGATCGCCGGCCGGGCCGGGCGCGCCGGGTTCGACACCCAGGGCTACGTGGTGGTCCAGGCGCCCGAGCACGTCATCGAGAACGAGCGCGCCAAGGCCAAGGCCGAGGCCAAGAACGCCGCGATGAGCGCGGAGAAGCAGGCCAAGCGGAAGAGCAAGGCCCAGCTGCGCAAACCCCCGGAGGGCTCGGTGGTCTGGACCGAGCAGACCTTCGAGAAGCTGGTCGCCTCCAAGCCGGAGCCGTTGGTCTCGCGGATGAAGGTGGACAACGCGATGCTCCTCAACGTGGTCGCGCGAGAGGAGGACGCCTTCACGGTGATGCGCCGCCTCGTCGAGGACAACCACGAGGACAGGCGCAGCCAGCTGCGGCTGGCCCGTCGCGCGCTGCGGCTGGCCAGGAGCCTGCTGCGCACCGGCGTGCTGACCCGGCTCGACGACCCGGACGAGCACGGGCGCCGCTACGTGCTGACCGTCGACCTGCCCGTCGACTTCGCCCTCAACCAGCCGCTCTCGCACTTCGCCCTGGCGGCCTTCGACGTGCTCGACCCGGAGGCGCCGTCCTACACCCTCGACGTGGTCTCCGTGGTCGAGGCGGTCCTGGAGGCGCCGCGACAGGTGCTGATGGCCCAGCAGCACGTCGCCCGAGGCGAGGCGATCGCGGAGATGAAGGCCGACGGCCTCGAGTACGACGAGCGCATGGAGCGGCTGGAGCAGATCACCTGGCCGCAGCCGCTCGCCGAGCTGTTGGAGGTCACCTACGAGCTCTACCGGCAGAGCCACCCGTGGCTCCCCGAGGACGGGCTGAGCCCCAAGTCGGTGCTGCGCGACATGTACGAGCAGGGCATGGGCTTCACCGACTTCGTCTCCCGCTACCAGCTGGCCAGGTCGGAGGGGCTGGTGCTGCGCTACCTCACCGACGCCTACCGGGCGCTGCGGCAGACGGTGCCCGACGCGCACCGCACCCCCGAGCTCGAGGACCTCACCGAGTGGCTGGGGGAGACCGTGCGGCAGACCGACTCCTCCCTGCTCGACGAGTGGGAGGCGCTCGCCGACCCGGCCCACGTGCCGACGGAGGTCTCGCACCACGAGCCGCCGCACAACCCCCGCCCGCTGTCCAAGCAGGACCGGGCTCTGCGGGTGATGGTGCGCAACGCCATGTTCGCCAAGGTCCAGGGAGTCGCCCGCGACGACCTGGACGCGCTGGTGCGCAGCGAGCGTCAGGCCGCCGACCGCACGGACCCGCCGCGCGAGGTGGTGATGACCCGGTCGGCCTGGGACGAGGCCCTGGAGGCCTACTACGACGAGCACGACACCGTCGGCACGGACGCCGAGGCGCGTGGTCCGTCCTACCTCGCGATCGGCGCGGAGGAGACCGGTGAGCCGGTCGGCGCCCGCGAGGGCGAGACGGCCAGGATCCGCCGTGTCGTCCAGACGATCGCGGACCCCGAGGGTCACCGCGACTGGGTCCTGGAGGCCGTGCTGGACTGCGATGCGACCGACGAGCTCGGCGAGCCGGTGCTGCAGACCGCCGCCATGCGACGCCTCGACGGATGAGGTTCGTCACGCGGCATCACCGCTCGCTGCTTCTGCACAGGTTTCTGCACAGCCCGCGCGGTCCTGTGCACGTGACCGTGCCCCTGTGCACAGATTCCGGCACCGCGGTGGGGAGTTGGGGAGTCGCCTTGTGACGCGGGAACCGCGGGGCCTAGAGTCGCGCGAAGCATCAAGATGTCGGCGAGTCGACAAACCGAGCGGGAGCGTCAGATGAATCGAGACATGCCCGGTCACGGCACGTCCGGCACCACCCCCTCCCCGATGCCCCCCAGGGTCGTTCTTCGACCCGAGCCCACCACCTCCCCCGGAGACGAGACCTCTGTGAGCGAACCGATCCCGTTCCCCACCATGGAAGTGCCCACCCCGGCGCCTTCCGAGCAGGTCATCGGCCCGACCGGACGACCCCTTCCGACGTTCCCCGAGCCCCAGCCGGTCGCCCAGGGCAGCGCGCCGCGGGTGATCTCGATGTGCAACCAGAAGGGCGGGGTGGGCAAGACCACCACCACGATCAACCTGGGAGCCTCCCTGGCCGAGTTCGGGCGCAGGGTGCTGCTGGTGGACTTCGACCCCCAGGGGTCGCTGTCGGTCGGTCTCGGTCTCAACCCCCACGAGATGGACCTGACCGTCTACAACCTGCTGATGCAGCCGGACGTGACGCTCGACGAGGTGGTGGTGCCCTCCGGTGTCCCGGGGATGGACCTGCTGCCCTCCAACATCGACCTGTCGGCCGCCGAGGTCCAGCTCGTCAACGAGGTGGCCCGGGAGCAGACCCTGCAGCGGGTGCTGGCGCCGGCGCTGAAGCAGTACGACGTCATCCTGATCGACTGCCAGCCCTCGCTGGGCCTGCTGACCGTCAACGCGCTCACCGCCTCCGACGGCGTGATCGTGCCTCTGGAGTGCGAGTACTTCGCCCTGCGCGGTGTGGCGCTGCTCAAGACGACCATCGACAAGGTCCGCGAGCGGCTCAACCCCAAGCTCGAGATCGACGGCGTGCTGGGCACCATGTTCGACGGGCGCACCCTGCACAGCCGCGAGGTGATGGACCGGCTGGTCCAGGCCTGGGGCGACAAGGTCTTCCACACCGTGATCCGGCGGACTGTGAAGTTCTCCGACTCCACCGTCGCGGGGGAGCCGATCACCACCTACGCCTCGAGCTCGACCGGTGCCGAGGCCTACCGCACGCTCGCCAAGGAGGTGCTGGCCAGGTGGCTCGACGGGTGAGCCTGCCGGCTGCCGACGACCTCTTCCGCCCCACCTCGGAGCGTCCGGAGGAGCCGGCCGCGCACGCCGTCCCCGACGCCCGGCGTGCGCCCGCCCGGCGGCCCAGCGGCCGGGTCCGGCACGACGAGAAGATGACGGTCTACGTCACCTCCGACGAGCTCCTCGAGCTCGAGCACGCGCGGCTGAGCCTGCGCCGCAACCACGGCATGGCCGTGGATCGGGGCCGGATCGTGCGGGAGGCGGTTGCCCTGGTCCTCGCCGACCTCGAGGCCCACGGTGACGAGAGTGCCCTGGTCCGGAGGTTGTCCGAGCAGTGACGACTCCGTCCTCGGCCGCGATCACCGAGCCCGGCCAGGAGGCACCGGCGTTCGCGGTCCGGCTGGACAACTTCGAGGGTCCCTTCGACCTGCTGCTCTCGCTCATCTCCAAGCACAAGATGGACGTCACCGAGGTCTCCCTCTCCCGGGTGACCGACGAGTTCATCGCGCACGTCAAGGCCGGCGGCCCGATCTGGGACCTGGAGCAGACCACCTCGTTCCTGCTGGTCGCCTCCACGCTGCTGGACCTCAAGGCCGCGCGGCTGCTGCCGCAGGGCGACGTGGAGGACGAGGACCTGGCCCTGCTGGAGGCCCGGGACCTCCTCTTCGCCCGGCTGATGCAGTACCGCGCCTTCAAGCAGGTCGCCGGGGTGCTCGAGGGCAGGCTGGCCCAGGAGGGGCTGCGCCACCCGCGCGCCGTCGGCCTGGAGGAGCGCTTCGCCACCCTGCTGCCGGAGGTGCTGATCGGCATCGGCCTGGACAGGTTCGCCGCGCTCGCCGCCAAGGCGCTGGAGCCCAAGCCGGTGCCGGAGGTCTCGCTCCAGCACATCCACGCGGCGCGGGTGAGCGTGCGCGAGCAGGCGCACCTGGTCGTCGACCGGCTCAGGCGGCAGGGGACGATGACCTTCAGGTCGTTGTGCCGCGACTCCCCGGACACCCTGACCACCGTCGCACGGTTCCTCTCGCTGCTCGAGCTGTTCCGCGAGGGCGCGGTCGCCTTCGACCAGGTCAGCCCGCTCGGGGAGCTCACCGTCAGGTGGACCGGGAGCGAGGAGGGCGAGGTCGCCGTCGTGGACGAGTTCGACGGGGCGCCGCCCGAGGAACCGGCCCAGGCCGAGGCCGGCACCGAGACTCAGACACCAGAAGGGGAGCGATGAGCGAGCAGACCGGCACGGAGTCGCAGGAGCCGGGGACGCCGGCGTCCGAGAGCCAGGCGTCCGAGAGCCAGGCGCCCGAGGGGCAGGAGCCCGAGACGCTGGCGATCGCCCTGGTCGCGCTGCGGCCGGCGCTGGAGGCGATCCTGATGGTGGCCGACCAGCCCCTGGACCCGGTCACCCTCGCCTCCACGGTGGGGCACCCGGTGGAGGAGGTCGAGACCGCGCTGCACGCCCTGGCAGAGGAGTACACCGCGCAGGGCCGCGGCTTCGAGCTGAGGAACGTCGCCGGCGGCTGGCGCTACTACACGCGTGAGGAGTACGCCTTCGTCGTCGAGGGCTTCGTGCTCGAGGGGCAGCAGGCCCGGCTCACCCAGGCCGCCCTGGAGACCCTGGCGGTGGTGGCCTACAAGCAGCCCGTCTCCCGCGCCCGGGTCTCGGCGATCCGGGGGGTCAACGTCGACGGCGTGATGCGCACCCTGCTCTCCCGCGGCCTGGTGGAGGAAGCCGGTCAGGACGAGACGACCGGGGCCCACCTCTACCGGACCACGAGCTACTTCCTCGAGCGGATCGGGGTGACCAGCCTCGACGACCTGCCGGAGCTGGCGCCGTACCTGCCGGACATGGACGACCTGGACGAGGAGCTCGCCGCCGTGGGCGGGAGCGTCTCGGGCCCAGCGGCAGCCACGTCCGCCGACCAGCCCGTAGACCAGCCGGCCGAACAGACGACCGGGCATCCGCACCACTCGCCCCACAGCGGGGCCGGCACCGAGCCCGACGGCGGGACGGAGATCGCATGAACGAGGAGAACGACGCCCAGCAGCCGCCCGGCGGGTGGCCCGACGAGGACGGGCTGGTGCGCCTGCAGAAGCTGCTGGCCCAGTCCGGGGTGGCCTCGCGGCGCAAGTGCGAGGAGCTGATGCTCGAAGGGCACGTGGAGGTCGACGGCGAGGTCGTCACCCGGCTCGGCACCAAGGTGGACCCGCGGACCGCGGTGATCCGGGTCGACGGCAAGCGGCTGCCGCCGCAGTCGGCGCACGTCTACCTGGTGCTCAACAAGCCCAGGGGAGTGGTCTCGACGATGTCGGACCCCGAGGGACGTCGCTGCCTCGCCGACGTCGTCGCCGACCGGCCCGAGCGGCTCTTCCACGTCGGCCGGCTCGACACCGACACCTCGGGCCTGCTGCTGCTGACCAACGACGGCGACTTCGCCCACCGGATGGCCCACCCCTCCTTCGAGGTGGAGAAGACCTACGTCGCGGAGGTGGAGGGGGAGGTCTACCCCGCCACCCTGCGCCGCCTGCGCGAAGGCGTGGAGCTCGAGGACGGGCCGGTCCAGGTCTCCCGGGTCAAGGTGGTGGAGACCGGACGAGGAGGCGCCCAGGGGCGCACCATCGTCGAGCTGGTGATCCACGAGGGGCGCAACCGCATCGTGCGCCGCCTGCTGGCGGAGGTCGGGCACCCGGTGCGCCGGCTGACGCGGACCAGGTTCGGGCCGGTCGAGCTCGGACGCCTGCCGGTGGGGGCGCTGCGGGACCTCTCCCGCGACGAGCTGGGCGCTCTGCTGGACCGCGTGGAGCTCTGAGGACCGCACCGAACTAGGCTGAGGCCGTCGGTCGAGCTAGACGAGCAGTCGGTCAGGAGAGAGTCGTGAGCGTGCGCGCCGTACGCGGAGCCACCCAGCTGGACGAGGACAGCCGCGAGCACATGCTCGAGCGGGTGGCAGAGATGGTCGAGGAGCTGATGTCGGCCAACGGGCTGAGCGTGGACGACTTCATCTCCGTCATCTTCACCGCGACCAGCGACCTGGTCGCGGAGTTCCCCGCCTATGCCGCCCGTCAGCTGGGGTTCTCAGACGTCCCCCTGATGTGTGCCCGCGAGCTCGAGATCGCCCGCTCGATGCCCCGAGTGGTGCGGATGATGGCGCACGTGGAGACCGACCTGCCGCGCGCGGAGGTCACCCACATCTACCTCCACGGCGCGGCTGCCCTCCGTCGTGACCTGGCCCGGGTCCGCGAGGTCCCGGGCGGCGAGCACTCGTGAGGCTCACCGGGCCGGTCGAGGTCGTGGGTGCCGGCCTGGTCGGGACCTCGATCGCCCTCGCCTGCCGCGACGCCGGTCTCGAGGTGCTCCTCAGCGACGTCTCCGGCGAGAACCTGCGCACGGCCAGCGGTCTGGGGGCGGGGCGTCCCAGGCGGCCCGAGGACCGGCCTCAGCTGGTGGTGGTGGCGGTGCCGCCCGACCTGCTCGGCGAGTCGATCGTGACGGCCCTGCAGGACTCGGACGCAGTGGTCACCGACGTGGGCAGCATCAAGTCCCGTCCCCTGGTCGAGGTGCTCGAGCGGGTCGACGCGCAGACGGCCTCGCGCTACGTCGGCAGCCATCCGATGGCCGGGAGCGAGCGCTCCGGGCCGCTCGCCGCCTCCTCCTCCCTCTTCGACGGCCGCCCCTGGGCGCTGGTGGGGCACGACTCGAGCGCCCCCGAGGCGCGCGAGCTGGTCCGCGACCTAGCCGTGGTGTGCGGGGCGGTGGTGGTCGAGCTCGGGCCCGAGGAGCACGACCGGGCGGTGGCCCGCACCTCGCACCTGCCCCACCTGGCCGCCGTCCTGGTGGCCGGGCGCCTGCGTGAGGCGCCGGGCCGCGACCTGTCGCTGTCCGGGCAGGGCGTGAGGGACGTCACCAGGATCGCGGCCAGCGACCCCCGGCTGTGGGAGCAGATCGTGGCCGCCAACTCCGAGGCGGTGCACGAGGTGCTCAGCGAGGTGCGCGACCAGCTCGACGTCCTGCTGGACGCCGTCAGGGACGGCGAGCGGGAGGTGCTGCGCGAGCTGCTGACCCACGGGGTGGAGGGGACGCGCGCCATCCCGGGCAAGCACGGCGGTCCGACGCTGCCCGTCGCCTCGGTCTTCGTCGCCGTGCCTGACACCCCGGGCGAGCTCGCCCGCCTCTTCGCCGACGCGGGCGCGATCGACGTCAACATCGAGGACGTGCGGATCGACCACGACCCCGGACGGCCGGTGGGACTCGTCGAGCTCGTGGTGCGGGAGCAGCACGAGACCCACTTGCGGGCGTCTCTGGAATCTCGGGGCTGGGTCACTCACCGGTAGGCTGCGCGGGCATGGTTCCGCCCCTGTCGACTAGGAGAATCCCCGCGGTGAGCACGTCGCAGCCCCGTCCGTCCGGTCCCGTCATCGCGATCGACGGACCCTCCGGCTCCGGCAAGTCGAGCACCTCGCGCGGGGTCGCCCGCGAGCTCGGGCTGCGCTACCTGGACACGGGAGCGATGTTCCGGGCGGTCACCTGGTGGATGCTCCGTGCCGGGGTCGACGTGCACGACGCCGCGCTCGTCGCCGCCCGGGCCGACGAGCCCCGGATCGTGTCCGGCACCGACCCCGAGCAGCCCACCATCACCGTCGACGGGACCGACGTCTCGCAGGCCATCCGCGCCGAGGAGGTCAACGCGGCGGTCAGCCCCGTCAGCGCGGTGCCCGAGGTGCGGGCCCGGCTGCTCCGGCTCCAGCGCGAGGTGATCGGTGAGGGCGGGATCGTGGTGGAGGGCCGCGACATCGGCTCCGTGGTGGCGCCCGACGCGGACGTCAAGATCTTCCTCACCGCCGACCCGGCGGCGCGGGCTGCCCGGCGCGCCCTGGAGGAGGGCGGCTCCGACGTGGCCCGGACCGAGGCCTCGCTGCTCGCCCGCGACGCCATCGACTCCACCCGCAAGACTGCGCCCCTGGTCCAGGCGGACGGGGCCGTCCAGCTGGACACCACCGGCTACTCCCTCGAGGAGGTCGTCGCCCAGGTCGTGGAGCTCGCGCGGGCGGTGGAGGCGCGCCCATGACCGCAGCCCAGTCGACCCTGGCCGAGCTGCCGCGCAGCAGCGAGCGGCACCCGCCGACGCGGATGCTGGTGCGCTGCCGCCCGCCTGCCCGGAGGCTGGTCTCGTCCTGGTACGACGTGCACGTGCGCGGCGAGTCGCACCTGCCGCGGACCGGTCCAGTGATCGTGGCGGCCAACCACATCGGCGTCCTGGACGGCCCGCTGCTGGCGATCCTGGCCCCGCGCCCGGTGCACGCCCTGACGAAGGCCGAGATGTTCGCCGGTCCGCTCGGCGGCTTCCTGCGCCGCTCCGGCCAGATCCCCTTGGACCGCTTCCGCCCCGACCCCGGTGCGGTGCGCCAGTGCCTGCGGGTGCTGCGCGACGGCGGCGTGGTGGGTGTCTTCCCCGAGGGCACCCGGGGCGCCGGCGACCTGTCCCGGTTCCACCACGGGGCGGCGTACCTGGCCCTGGTCACCGGAGCGCCCGTGGTGCCGGTGAGCTTCTTCGGGACCCGTCCGCACGGTGGGGCCTCGAGCTCCGTTCCGGCGCGCGGGTCGAGGATCGACTTCGTGCTGGGGGAGCCCTGGACGGTGCAGCGGTCCCCGTGGCCACGACGCCGGGAACAAGTGCTGCAGGCCTCGGCGTTGCTCCTCCAGCACATGCGCGGAGAGCTGGACCGCGCCTGCGCCCTGACCGGGCGAGACCTGCCGGGACCTCTCCCGGCCGGGCAGACCGAGAAGGACCCGGACACCGGGTTCGTGAACAGAGGAACACCATGACCGAGCCGCTCGAGACCTCCACGTCCCTGGGCCCCGTGCCGATCCTGGCGGTGGTCGGCCGGCCGAACGTCGGGAAGTCGACCCTCGTCAACCGGATCATCGGCCGCCGTGAGGCCGTCGTCGAGGACCGCCCGGGCGTCACCCGGGACCGGGTCTCCTACGACGCCAACTGGAACGGCCGTGCCTTCACGGTCGTCGACACCGGCGGCTGGGACCCCGACGCCCGGGGCCTGGCCGAGCAGATCGCCGGGCAGGCGGAGGTGGCGGTCCAGCTGGCCGACGCCGTGCTCTTCGTCGTCGACGCCAACGTGGGGATCACCGACGCCGACGAGGCGGTCGTGAAGGTGCTGCGCAAGTCGGGCAAGCCCGTGGTTCTGGCCGCCAACAAGGTCGACGACCAGCGCGCCGAGACCGAGGCGTACGGCCTGTGGAACCTCGGCCTGGGCGAGCCCTACCCCGTCTCGGCGCTGCACGGCCGCGGCAGCGGCGACATGCTCGACGCCGTCCTCGCTGCCCTGCCGGAGACGCCGCCGGAGCGGTTCGACGAGGTCGGCGGTCCGCGCCGCATCGCGATCGTGGGGCGGCCGAACGTCGGAAAGTCCAGCCTGCTCAACCGGCTGGCGGGGGAGGAGCGGGTGGTCGTCGACAACGTCGCCGGCACCACCGTCGACCCGGTCGACGAGCTGATCGAGCTGGGTGGCCGCACCTGGCGGTTCATCGACACCGCGGGCATCCGCAAGCGGGTCAAGACCGCCTCGGGCCACGAGTACTACGCCTCGCTGCGCACCACCAACGCGATCGACCGGGCCGAGGTGGCCGTGCTGGTCGTCGACGGCGGCCAGTCGATCTCCGAGCAGGACATGCGGATCATCCAGACGATCCGCGAGGCCGGCCGGGCGCTGGTCATCGCGTTCAACAAGTGGGACCTGGTCGACGAGGAGCGTCGCTACTACCTGGAGCGCGAGATCGAGCGCGACCTGGTGCAGGTGCGCTGGGCGCCGCGGATCAACATCACCGCACGCACCGGCTGGCACGTGGACCGCCTCGTGCCGGCGTTGGACAAGGCCCTCGAGGGCTGGGAGACGCGGATCGGCACCGGGGCGCTCAACACGTTTCTCGGGCGGCTGGTGGCCGAGCAGCCGCACCCGGTGCGCAGCGGCAAGCAGCCGAAGATCCTCTTCGGGACCCAGGCCGGCACCGCGCCGCCGACGTTCGTGCTCTTCACCAGCGGCAAGCTGGACGCCTCCTACGAGCGCTTCATCGAGCGACGCCTGCGCGAGGAGTTCGGCTTCGTGGGGACCCCGATCGTGCTCCAGCAGCGGCCGCGGGAGAAGCGCAAGCGCTGACGGGCCGGCCGGCCGCCGGTCACCTCAGGGCGTGACCCCGTGGGCGGCCAGCCAGAGCATCGGGTCCATCGCCAGGCCGTTGGGGTCACGCACCTCGAGGTGCAGGTGCGGGCCGGTGGAGTTGCCGGTCGAGCCCACCAGGCCGACCGTCTCGGCGATCTCCACCGTCTCACCGGGCGCCACCAGCGCGGTGAGCTGGTGGCAGTACCAGATCTGGGTGCCGTCGGGCAGCCCGAAGACGGTGCGCAGGCCGTAGGCGCCGGCGTCGCCCACCAACAGCACCTCCGCGTCGGCGACGGCGTGCAGGGTGGTGCCCGAGGAGGCGCCGAAGTCCTGACCGGTGTGGTCGTGCTCCCACAGGTCGCCGGCGGCGCCGAAGCTGGCCGAGAGCCGGTAGGAGGCGAGCGGCAGCACCGCCGTGGCCTCCCCGGGATCGCCGTCGTAGCCGAGGTCGGAGAGCTGGGCCGACCGGTCGGCCAGCACCCGGGACCAGGCCGCAGCCTGGCGGTCGATCTGGGCCAGCGCGCGCTGGCGAGCCGCGACCTGCTTGGCCAGCAGCCGCTCCATCCGGCTCACCTCGGGACTGTCGTCCAGGTGTGCCGCGTGGGCCGGTGGGGCGGCCAGGAGCGAGCCGAGCAGACCTCCGCCCCCGAGCAGCAGGACCGCCAGCAGGACCCAGCGGCGGACGCCGGCGCCAGGCCGGGGTGCGCGATGGGACGGGCCGCCCGTGCGGGGCGCGTGCTCGGGGGGAGTGGCGGTCATGATGGCTTCCTCGTCGTGGTCGGACGAAGCCATCGTGTGGCGGCGCGGAGGGGCCCACCCGCGGAACGGCCAGAGATGACCCGGACGGGCCATTCCCGGGCGCGCGTCCGGGGGGTCCGGGCGAGCCCTCAGGACGAGGGGGACCCCCCGAGGGGGTCATGCCTGGCTCCGGCGAGCCCGATGCGGACTCCCCGGACTCCCTGGGGTAATGTTCCCTCTGGCCTTCCTCGGAAGACCATCGGGCTGTAGCGCAGCTTGGTAGCGCACTTGACTGGGGGTCAAGGGGTCGCAGGTTCAAATCCTGTCAGCCCGACAAAGAACCGCCCCTGACCTGCGGAAACGCAGTGTCGGGGGCGGTGCTCATTTGAGGTGAGGGGGCCTTATTCCCCATAAATTCCCCGATCGCCGGTCTGGCATACCGGCGCTATCACGGGCAAGCTCGGACAAGACGTGGGCCACGTCGGCCGCGATCGCGGGCTTGGAGATGTAGAACTCCCGGGTGATGTCGGGGGAGGAGTGGCCCAGTTGCTGGGCCGCGGTGTCGGCCCCGACCCGCTCGGCGATCAGGGTGGCCACGGTCTTGCGGAACGTGTGCGGGGTGACCCATTCCAGGTCGGTGCCCTGCCGGATGTCGCGCCAGCGGCGCTCGACGTTGGTGACCTGGTGCCAGGTGCCGTTGCGGGTGGGGAAGACCGGATCGGCGGCACCATCGGCTTGCGCGCGGCGCCGTCGGAGCAGGGAGACGGCGAAGTCGGGGAGGACCAGGGTCCGGAAGCCGGCATCGCTCTTTGGGCTGGGCTTCCGGTAGGCCCCCTTCCCGGGGGGAACCACTTCTCGCTGCGTCGAGGCCGCCGATCAGTGCAGCAGCCCCCGACAGCCTGTTGCGCTCTTTGGGCGAACACGTCATGGACGAGTCGCAGATCCACACCTGCGGCTCAGCTCGGTCTCCAGGTGCGCGACGCCCGGGACGACCTGACCGCGACCGAGTCTGAGATCTCCCAGAACCTCACCCGGATGGGGCGGCTGCTCCCCGGAGAAGGGTCCGGAGGTCAGCGATGATCGAGACGCGCGTACAAGGCAGACCAGGGCAGGTCGAGACCGCAGCCGCGTGGCTGCGTGCTCTGTCCAGGAACGTGGACGACGCAGCGTCCCTGGCCAGCCAAGCTCAATCGGCCGGCGGCGCCTGGCAAGGGGAGGCCGGGGAGGCGTACCAGGGGCTGGTCAACCAGCTCATCGCTGCCTTGGACTCCCATGTTGAACGCACACTCGATGCCGCGAAAGACCTCGACGCGTACGCCGACGAGCTGCGTGCCACCAAGGACGCGATGCGGGACCTCCGCACCCAAGCCGCCTCTGGTGGCCTGACAGTGTCCGGCACCACCATCCTCCCGCCGGCAGCGCCCGCGTACGGCCCGTTCATCCCAGGGTCGCCCGAGGAGCAGGCCCAGCAGGACGCAGTCAGCCAGGTCGAGCTCTACAACTCCCTCGCGGTCGCCGCGACCGACAGGTGGACGCAGTTCCGCGAGTGGGTCGCACAGAACCTGGCGCCCAAGGTGGCACCAGCGCAAGAGGCCGACGTCATCGACGCGATCCTCAAAGACATCGAAGGCGCCCTTCCCGGGTTCTTCGGCGGAGCCGCGCTCAGCTACTCCGGGCTGATGTTTCACAAGATCTCCAGGGACTTCAAAGCTGCGGCCGCAGAGCTGAAACGCAAGACCCGGAACTCGGGCAGCCGCAAGACTCAGAACCAGCTCAAGACACCCGAGGGGAAGGCGCGGCTCGAGGACTTCTACAGTCGCGCCCGGCACGCGGAGAAGCTCGCCAAGTTCTTGGGTGGGCCGGCTGGTGTCGGGTTCGAGGTTGGGCTCATGGTCGCCGAGGGACGTGAGACCGGTGACTGGAAACGCGCGATCCTGACCTCAGGTTCTGGAGTGGTGACTGGGGCTGGGGTTGCTGCGCTGGTAGCGGGCGGGGTCATCTCGGCGCCGGCAGTGGTCGTCGTCGTGGGCGGTGGTGTGGTCGGGTCCTTGGTGTCGGTGGGCGTGGGAAAGATCTACGACAACTGGGACGACATCAAGGACTGGGCGGGGGAGCGGACCGACGATGTGAAGAAGGCCGTCTCCGGTGCGTGGGGCGGAGCAATCAAAGCCGTCGCCGTATGGTGAGCCGACCCCGCAACCGCAGCATGGAGGGACCCCGGGTGCGTGAGAACCTCATTCCCCGCTGGTACTCGATCCTTGCGGTGACGATCCCGGTGCTGCTCGCGGTCATGTTCGGTGTCATCGCGTTGGTCGGTGACACCAACGACCGCCTTTATGGGGCCGTCGTGTTCGTCTCCGCGTCCCTGACCGCCGTGGGCTTCGGCCGGGCGCTGCTGATGTCTCGGCGCCCGAGGGTGCTGCGACCGGACGCTTCGGGGACCGTGGTGATCACTTCGCCGGCGTTGATCGGGTGGCCGTTGGCCGGTGCGTGGGTCACGGGCGTGGCCGCTGGTCTGCTCACCGGGTGGTTCTTCTTCACCGACCGGTCGATGATCGAGACACCCGTCCTGGCCGGGATCTTCGTCGTCGGTGCGATCTTGTCTCTGCCGAACATGTTCCGGCTGGTCACCGGTCGGCTCCACCGGTGGCAGCTCATCTTCTCCCCGGGCGCACTGACCTACCGCGGGTACCGCACCGAGACCACGGTGGCGTGGAAAGACCTCCACGGAGCGAAGATCAGCCGCAAGCCCGCCGGGGTGCTCGTCGACCTCAAGGGCACCCAACCTGACCTGCTGATCCCCTACCCGGCGTTCGACGTGCCGGCCCAACAGCTGGTCGACCTCGTCATCTCCTACCGGCGGCACTGCGTGACCCGTTGACCCAACTGGGGCGGTGTCTCGCTGGGAGTTCTCGGGCGACAGTTCCCAGGGTGCGGGGACCGGGACCGGTTCCCTCTGCTAGGTGACCGGCGGTGAGGCCTACTGGGCTTCGTAAGAGACCCATACGTCGGAGTCAGCGTCGAGGCGGTACTCCAGGCGGATGGCGCCGTCTTCGCCGGAGGACCAGACACCGGTTCCGGAGCAGGCCAGGATCAGGGGCCTCCGTCGCCGGTCGGTACCTCCACGGTGTCGGGTGTTGTCCTCGACGACCTCGGGGCTGCGGACTTTCAGGAGCCGCACGGGGCTGCTCGCTCTCGGCCAGGGACACAGCGTCCTTCGCCAGCTCTTCGCACGTCATGCCCTCCACGTCCACGTAGAACGAGTCGGCGAAGATCAAGACGACGGAGACGACCAGGACGAACACGGTGATCGGGCCGCCAACGATGAGCGCGCGGGCCCACGCTGGGAGCGCAGCGAACCACCCCCGGCGGGTCTGGCACCACGACTTCTTCTACGCCGAGATCGTCGCCTGCCCGGACGCCTCGGTTGTGATGGTCGGGAGCCGACAGGCTCGTTCCTCAGGGCGGGTGAGTCGGTCGCCGTCCCGGTCAGCGAAGACGCGGCACGAAGTCGTCGAACTGCACGCTGATGCGGTGCTCGCTCGACGGGAGCGCCGGGACGTTGATCACCTGGGGGCGGCGCTCGCCGCGGGCCTTCGCCACCAGCCGCACGGTCCCGCGCTCGGACACTGGGAGATAGACGTCCGTGCCCGTGATGAACGGGAGCGAGGCGAAGGCGGGCAGCACCGCGTCGGTGGCGCTCACCTTGTCGCTGCCGGCGTCGAAGGCGAACATCCCGATGATCCGGCGCTTCCGGGGCGCGACCGCGGGGGTCAGCACGTTCTGCCCGCCGATGCTCAGGGTGTCACCGGCCTCACCCTGGTCGCCCCACCACTCCTTGTTGCGGTTCACGGTGAGGTTCACGTGGGCGTCGCTCTTCTCGGTGGCGGCGTCCAGTCCGGTGCCGGGGACGCTGGCGAGCAGCCGGACGAGCGCGTTGGAGCGCCGGAACGGCTGGCGGTAGAAGTGGTGGGTCGGCCCGCCGGGCCAGATGAGCGCGAACTCGTAGGACGCCGTCGGGGAGGCCTTGAAAGGACCGAACGACCCGTCGCCGGAGAGCTGGTAGGTGGCGACCGGGCGGCGCCCGATCCGCCTGCCGGTGTGCGCGTTGACCCGGTGCACCTCGAGGGTCGTGCCGTCGACGCCGACGTTGCTGGGGAACAGCACGGCGCGGCCGGAGACGTCGATGCGCCCGTGGGCTCGGACCACCTCGGTGGTCCTCGGCGCCTTGTCGGTGAAGAACGTGTACGCCTCGGTGAACGACTCGGGCGAGGTGACCGTCTCGGTGTGGCCCTGGTCGTCGAGGTGCACGTTGCGGGCGCCGGTGATCTCCCCCGCGGCGTTGTTCTCCCCCCAGATGGCGAGGGTCTCGACGCCGCCGGGAGGCTCGGCTGCCGGGGCACCGTCGAGGTTCACGTAGTGCGCGACCTCGGCCGCCCGCTCGGGCGAGCTGGTCAGGTACCGCTGCAGCACGTAGGTGCCCAACGAGTGGGCCAGGACGTCGACCTGCTCGGCGCCGGTGCGCTCGCGCAGGGCGTCGATCCGGGCGTCGAGTGCGGCGTGGACGTCGGCCAGCGAGTTGGTCGCGAACGTCGAGTCGTACTCGTGCGCCTCGATCCACGACACCGGGTAGCCGTTCGACGCGTACCGCTGGGCCTGGCTCTCGAACTGCGACCCGGAGCCCGACGACCCGTGCACGAACACGATGGGTCTGCGCTCCTCCTTGGGCGACGGACCGGGGTGGGGGGTGGCCGAGGTGGGTGCCGTCAGGCCGGCGAACATCAGCGCGGAGGTGGCAAGGGCGGTGGCGAGCGGTCGCAGCATGGGGGCTCCGTGGTCCTGGCGTGGGGTGCCGGACGCTATCCGTGGTCGCGAAGCAGGGTCAACGGACGTCTCGGGCGTCGATCCGAGGGTGCTGGTCGCCCTGCCGGGGATGTGCGGACGACACACAGCCGCCCGCCGCGCCCGGTCGGCCTACGCTGGCCCGCGTGAGCACCCACGACGACGGACCCACGCACGAGGACGACCGGCCCGGCCTGTGGCACGAGCTGGCCTTGGACGCACGCTCGATGGTGGGCGACCTCCGCGACAGCGTCCTCGAGGTCGTGGTGATCGCCGGCCCGGTCGTCCTGGGCGCCGTCATCGGCTACTTCGCCGCGGGCACCGTCGGGCTCCTCGTCGGCGCCGGCGTGGGCGCGGCGCTGGTCGCCCTCTGGTTCGCCTGGGCCCTGGTCACCTTGGTCCGCGACGGCGTCCGGAAGTGGCGCGGCCGCAGCTAGACCTTGCCGGCGTCCGGCGGCGCGGGGGCGTCGAACGAGTAGTGCACCTCGGCGAGGTCGATCAGCGGGTCCTTGAAGTGGCCGTCCAGCCCGGTGACCGCCCGGACCTCGCAGCAGGTTGGCGATCTTGGCCCGGTGATGCCGGCCCGGGCGGCGGCCGCCGCGGCACCCGCGCGGGTCGTCTTCGAACTGTGCTGTGCGCCGAGGGCCACAAATCGTCACCTCCTGCCCCTCGGGCGCTGAATGTCTTCGTTCCCCCTGAAGGCAGGCAAGGGCGCGGTAGCCGCCGATACTCCCAGCGCACCGAAAGTGAGTCGCCGTGCCGGAACTGCCGAAGTAGTGGGGGCACCCCTCAGACGGGGGGGGGGCAGAGAGGAGACATCAATGAACAGCAAGCACTGGCATGGGACCACCCCGATGCCGACGGGCACCTCAGCATTCATGCGGATGTACCGCGTTCAACTCTGCCAGAACGACCACCGAGATGAGCCGCTCGAGGCCGTGGTGCAGGACCTCGCCGAGATCATGCGATGGCCGATCGAGCACATGATCAGCGTGGTGAAGAGGTGTTGGGAGATCGGATTGATCGACCCCGCGGCAGGGTTCGGGGACCTGATCGGTGCCGAGACGGTCGTCGAGGGGCGGTCCGGACGTCGGCGCAGCGCGTTTGGGTAGACGCCTAGTCGCGTGACCGGGTTCTCCCGGCGGCGTCGACGTGTTGGCGGGAAGTCATCGTGGTCGGCAGATTGACGAACCAAGGGGCGAAGCGGTGCAGACCCGCGAGGCAAGGGCGTGGCCCTCGCTGTTCCATCGACCGCGATCCAGCAGTGGCCCACAGGCGGGGGGGGTATGACGCACTCTTCAGAACGTGAGCGCTGCAGGCGATGCTCAGGCGCCAGGAGCGGGCGCTCAGTTGGTGAAGATGCGCTTGATCTCCTGACCTGTCGCCGCGTCAAATGTCAGCAACCAGCACGACCACGAGGAGGCGGCCACGGTCACGCCGTCCACCGAAACGTGGGTCCAGGCATCGTTGTCGCCCTCGGGCGGAAGCGCTTCCCACGTGATGGTTCCGTCCGGCTTCCGACACCTGATGCTGGACACGTAGCCGGCGTCGGTGGGTTTTAGGTCAAGGCATCCTTGGCCGCCGGGCAACTCAACGATGGGCACATCGAAAGGATCGCAGAGGCAAGATGCAACTGCCTGCCTATCGGGGATTCGTGCGTCCGACTGGCGGCGGAAAGACGCACTCTTCGCGGCATGAGCGTGCGTTTGTCCGCCGCGCCTAGTTGTACCCGGCCAGGACGTTGGTATCGGCGAGCCTGGCTGAACTAACGAGAACCTCCGGATGGGATGTGGCTTGTCGA
>NZ_JBZAJA010000013.1:0-38625 GCF_058215795.1 Nocardioides sp. Z40_12 | reverse complement strand
TGGGCGTCGGCGAGGTCGCGGTCGACGGGGTCGAACATGCGGCGGGCGGCTTGGCGGAGCCTTTTGGCGTTCATCGGTCGGCCGGTGCGGGTGGCGTCACCGGTGGCTTTGGCGACCAGGTGCTCCTCGGCTTCGGCGACCTGCTCGGGGGTGGCGGTGTCGGGGGACTGTTCGGCGGCCTCGACGATGACGCGGACCTGGTCGGCGCGGAGCCGTCCGGCGGCGAACGCTTCGCGGGTCGCGGTGTATGTGGTCTTCAGCAGCTCTCCGAGCCGCACGCCGGCGGCCTGGGAGGCGCGGGTGGAGCCGAGGAGCCCGGCCAGCCAGGCGTCGGTGCCGGTGGCGGCGCCACCCACGTCGGGGTCGTCGGCGACCTGGCGGGCGTCGGCTTCCGCGGAGAGTGCCAGCCGCAGGGCGGTGGCTGCGGACTCGAGCTCGGCGACGGTCTGGATCACCTCACCGAGCTCGGTGAGCGGGACGGTGGAGGTGTCGAGGGTGCCGGCGGAGCGGACCGCATCCCGGGCGGCTGCCACCAGGGCCCCGACCCGCGAGGGCACCCCGAACCCCCCGAACCCACCGAACCCACCGGGGGCACCGGTGGCACCGGTGGCACCGGGTGCCGCAGTGGCGGGGCGGGTGGTCGACATGCGTCAAGCCAACCAGTCAGCACCGACAGTTCTGCCCTCCCTGCGCCGTGATCTCAGAGTGTGAACAAGTGTTCGAAAATAGGCAGAATAGAGAGTGTTCCGCCCCTCCGGCGCGATCTCGCTACGCTCACCTTCCAACACCACGGAGGCGCGATGGGTCAGCAAGGCTCGAAGTCGGTCTGGGTGTGGACCCTCGCGATCTCGACGCTCGTGACCGCGACGAGCGTCCTGGGCCTCGTGGACGCGGACGTCTACGCCGAGGAGACGGAGAACTGGGCCACCCAGGCGCGGGGCCAGGACGTCGGCAACCTCATAGCCGTGGCGGTCCTGCTGCTCGGCGGTCATGGCTACTACCGGGGTTCCCACAGAGCGGGACTGGTGTGG
Organism: Nocardioides sp. Z40_12; assembly: GCF_058215795.1. Taxonomy (NCBI): domain Bacteria; kingdom Bacillati; phylum Actinomycetota; class Actinomycetes; order Propionibacteriales; family Nocardioidaceae; genus Nocardioides; species Nocardioides sp. Z40_12. The sequence continues at coordinate 37,594 of NZ_JBZAJA010000013.1, read as the reverse complement.
CTCGGCACGCTCTTCTACCTGGTCTACGCGTTCCTCGTCTACGCCATGGCCGTCCACTTCAACGAGCTCTTCCTGGTCTACGTGGCCGCGCTCGGGCTGGCCTCCTACGCGATCATCTTCAGCGTCAACGGACTGCGCGCCGAGGACGAGGCTCTGCTCCAGCGCCGGTCGCGCAGGGTGGCGGGCTGGACCTCGATCGCCATCGGGGTGCTGTTCGGGCTGCTCTGGCTCAGTGAGCTGATCCCGGCCACGCTGACCGGCGAGCCGCCGCAGAGCGTGGTCGACGCAGGCCTGTGGGTGAACCCCATCCACGTCATCGACCTGGCCGTCCTGCTGCCCGCGCTCGTCATCGCTGGCATCCAGACCCTGAGAGGGAGGGCCGCGGGCGAGTTCTTCGTCGCGCCCCTGCTGGTGTTCTCCGTGCTGATGGGGACGAGCATCGTGGCCGCCATGGTCCTGATGACCGTCGACGGCTCCGAGGAGACGCTGCCGCCGATGGTGATGGTGGCGGTGGTAGTGCTCGTCAGCGCCTTCGCTGCGTGGCGCTGTTTGAGGGTCCCGACGAGAGCCCGCTGAGTCGTCACCCGCTCAGCCGGGATCGACGGCTCGCAGCATGGACTGGGCGAGGACGAACGACGTCCCCACCGGCAGCGAGGTCGTGCTGACGATCGAGAGCCCGCCCTCGGCGGGGTCCCAGGCCACCAGCCGGAACCCGGCGACCACCACCGAGAACGGCTGGTCGTCGTACGCCGTGCCGACCACGACGTCCTCGTCGGCCTGGATCCGCAGGAGGCGGCCGGTCCGGTCCATGCTCACCTCGCGTGGAGTGCCGCCGGCGTAGTCGGTGGGCACGTTGGGCTCCGTTGCGAGGAGGCCGCCGCCCGCGCCTGGGACCAGGCGTTCCAGGCAGACGACCTCCCCACGGGGCGGGCCGCTGGCAACGTCAGCCCGGGCTGGCCGCGTTGTGCACCAGCGACGGCTCCTCGTAGCGAGCCTGGGGGATGTCGTACAGCGCGTCGATGGCGGCCAGCCGGGGACCTCGCGGTCCGTGTACGGACCGTGCAGGTGGTCGAAAGGATGACTCACCCGGGAGGCGGTCACGAAGGTTCCGTTGCCGGGGATCCGGCGGATCAGGCTCTCGGCCTTCAGCAGCTGCAGGGCGTCGCGCACGGTCTGACGGCTGGCGGAGAACGCGATCATCAGCTCGGGCTCGCTGGGCAGCGCGCCGGCGGCGATCTCCTGGCGGACGATCGAGGAGCGCACGAGGTCGCGGATACGCCGGGCGGTGGCGTGGCGGCGGCTCGTCCGGGGATCGAGGCGGGTCGTGGCGGCTTCCATGACCAAAACGATGGGGGCGCGATGTTCCGCCCCGACCCCATAGGAGTTACGCGACAGTTACGCCACGAAGGGTCCGCTCTTCATGCCCCTGACCTGCGCATTTGCCTTCCGGGGCGGCCCGTAGCGCCGAAAGTTGGTGGCCCCACGCCGCGGCGTGCAGCCACCGCGTCGCGCAGGTGTGACGTGGGTCTCCACGATTCGCGTGATGCGCGTCTCCTTGCAGGGACAGGGAGCTCGCCGACCTCCCGGAGGCTAGTCCCGCGTGGCGCGCGCGACGCCGAGCGCGATCAGGCCCTGGCCGGCGGTGTAGGTCGCCATCACCACCGACCCGAGGACCGGGTGCGGCGCCCGGAGGGCGAACCGCTGCACCCCGAGCACGGTGTCGGAGATCAGGAAGAGCGCCGTCCCGGCCTGCAGCGGCCGGCGTGCCTCCCGCGGCAACGCCGGGTCGAGCATCTGCGAGGTGGCGAACATGCCGGTCAGGATCGTCGCGTAGGCGGCGACGGGCAGCCGCAGGGCCGGGTCCTGGCGCCCGGCGACGGCACTCATCGCCGGAGCCAGGGTCAGCCAAGCGCCGAGCGCGACCTTGAGCGGTGTGCTCTGGTGGGTCGCGCGCTCGCCGCGCACCGACGAGAACGCCGCGATGTAGGCGACGTGCGCCCCGAAGAACGACGCGACCCCGGTGAGGAACGATCGCCGGCCGGTGCCGAGCAGCGCCACGTCGCCGCCCCAGGAGAGTGCGTGGGCGGCGACAGTCCCGGCGTGCAGCACCCGGGTCTCCCCGCGGGCCTGGTCGTCGCGGGTGGCGACCAGGAAGGCGGTGGTCAGCGCCGGCATCAGGGCCGGCTTGAGGAGGCCGCGGGCCCGTCGGGCGGTGCTGCCGCGGCGGCCCGCCGCCACGCTGTCGGCGACCGCCGCGACGGCGTAGGCGGCGGCGGGCAGGAGGGTCCTGACGGGGCGGGCGACGGGAGACATGGCGCCCATCCTGAGGGGTGGGCGCCACGCCCGCCACCCGGGCCCTCAGAGGACGAAGCGGTAGCCCATCCCCGGCTCGGTGATCAGGTGCCGCGGCCGCGACGGCTGCGCCTCGAGCTTCTTGCGCAGGTTGGCCATGTGCACGCGCAGGTAGTTGGTCTCCTTCTCGTATGCCGGCCCCCACACCGCCTGGAGCAGGTCGCGCTGGGCGACGAGGGCGCCGGGCCGTGCGGCCAGGGTGGAGAGGATGTGCCACTCGATGGGGGTGAGCCGCACCTCGGCCTCTCCGCGCCAGGCGCGCTTGGCCGTCAGGTCGAGGCGCAGGTCGCCGCTCTCGAGCACCGGGTCGGCGGCGGGGACACGGCGGACGGCGGCGCGGATCCGGGCGAGCAGCTCCTCCATCCCGACCGGCTTGGTGACGTAGTCGTCGGCACCGGCGTCGAGCGCGGCGACCTTGTCCTGGGAGTCGTGGCGGGCGGAGACGACGATCACCGGCACGGCGCTGGTCCGGCGCAGCCGGGTGAGCACCTCGACCCCGCTCACGTCGGGCAGGCCGAGGTCGAGCAGCAGCAGGTCGGGGCCGTCCTGGGCGAGGGCCAGGGCCTCCGTCCCGGTGCCGGCGGTGAGGACGCCGTAGCCGCGGGCGGTGAGGTTCATCGCCAGCGCGCGGGTCATGGCCGGGTCGTCGTCGACGACGAGGACGGTCGTCACGGTTGCAGCACCGCCTCACGGGCGGGCTCGGCGGGCGACGGGCCGGTCGGCAGGTCGAGGACCATGGAGAGGCCGCCGCCCGGGGTGTCCTCGGCGGTGAGGCGGCCGCCCATCGCCTCGGTGAGCCCCCGGGCGACGGCCAGGCCGAGGCCGACGCCCTGGGAGCCGGGGACGTCGTCGAGGCGCTGGAAGGGCAGGAAGATCCGCTCCTTCTCGGCGTCGCGCACCCCGGCCCCGTGGTCGACGACGGCGAGCCGGGCCCGCCCGTCGGCGTGGCTGGTGCGGACGGTGACCTCGCGGTCGGCGGGGGAGTGGCGCAGCGCGTTGTCGACCAGGTTGGCCACCACCCGCTCCAGCAGCCCGCCGTCGGCGCGGACCGGGGGCAGGTCGTCGGCGAACCGCAGCGCCACCGTGTCGCCGCCGGGCAGGTGGGCCAGGGTGCTGCTCACCACGTCGTCGAGGCCGACCTCGTGGGAGGTGGGGCTGACCACCCCGGCCTGGAGCCTGCTCAGGTCGAGCAGGTTGGCCAGGATGCCGTGCAGCCGGTCGGTGGAGTCCTCGATGCCGGCCAGCAGCTCGCGCACGTCGTCCTCGGACCACCGCACCTCGTCGTCGCGCAGCCCCGAGACGGCCGCCTTGATGCTGGCCAACGGGGTCCGCAGGTCGTGGGAGAGGGCGGCGAGCAGCGCGGTGCGCACCCGGTTGCCCTCCCGGAGCCGCTCGGCGTCGGCGGCCTGGGCGCGCAGCTGCTGGCGCTCGAGGGCGACGGTGAGGTGGGCGGCGAAGGCGCTCAGCACGGTCGCCTGGTGGGCCGGGAGCGGCGCGGCGCCGCGCGCGGCGACCACGAGCGTGGGGGAGAGCGCGGCGGTGTCGGTCGCCTCCTCGGGGGTCCGGGGCGGGTCGTCCCCGGCGGCGGCCACCACCTCCCAGCCACCGGCGCCCGGCTCGGGCTCGTGTCCCGGCTCGGACTCGTCCTCGCGCCGCAGCAGCCCCACCGCGTCGAGGTCGAACCGCACCCGGAGCAGCTCCAGGAGGTGACCGGGGTCGTCGTCGCCGCGCATCAGGGCGCGGTTGAGGGCGGCCAGGTCGTCGGCCTCCTGCCGGGCCAGGGCGGCCCGCTCGCCGCGCCGGGCGGCGATGTCGACCACCGAGGCGACCGCGAGGGCGACGACCAGGAAGACCAGCAGCGACACCGCGCCCACCGGCTCCGCGATCGAGAGGGTGTGGTGGGGGGAGGTGAGGAACCAGTTGAGCGACAGGCTGCCGACCACCGCACCGGCGAGCGCGGGCCACCGGCCGCCGAGCAGGGCGCAGACCACGGCGTTGGCGAGCAGCACCATCGCGCCGACCGCGGGGGCGGCGTCGCCGGCCGAGGCGCTGAGCGCGGCGGCCACCGCCGGGGGCACGCCGAGAGCCAGGAGCATGACGCCCCACACCCGCAACCCGCCCTGATCGTGGTTCACCTCACCATTGTCACCGCCGCGAGCCGGCGTGGGCCGATTCTTGACGCTTCCTTGATGGCCGAACCCGTTCTCGACCGGGTCGTGCGGGCCGACGATGAGGGTGACATGAACAGCTCCCCCATCGCCCGTCTCGTCGCCCGTCGCACCCAGCTCCCCGACGACGAGGTCGCCGCCGCCCGGCGCGCCGGTGGCCGGGTCCTGCCGCCGTCGGGCCAGGTGGGGCTGGGGCGCCGCTCCAAGCGGCTGCTCCTGGGCCGTCGCCTGCGCACCTCCCAGGTCGCCGAGACGCTGCTGCCGAAGCGGATCGCGCTGCCGGTCTTCGCCAGCGACGCCCTCTCGTCGGTGGCCTACGCCCCGGACGAGGTCTTCATCATGCTGGCCGTCGCCGGCGTGGCGGCGTACTCCTGGTCGTGGAAGATCGCGCTCGGGGTGGCCCTGGTGCTGCTCGCGGTGGTGACGTCCTACCGGCAGACCGTGCACGCCTACCCGAGCGGCGGCGGCGACTACGAGGTGGCGAGCGTCAACCTGGGCCGCACCGCGGGAGTCACCGTGGCCAGCGCCCTGCTGGTCGACTACGTGCTCACCGTCGCGGTCTCGATCTCGTCGGGGGCGCAGTACGCCGCCGCGGCGCTGCCCTTCCTGAGCGGTCACGAGGCGGTCTTCGCCAGCCTGCTGGTGGTGCTGCTGACTGCGATGAACCTGCGCGGCATCCGGGAGTCCGGCGCGTTCTTCGCGGCTCCCACCTACGCCTTCATGCTCGCCATGCTCGGCATGTGCGGCTACGGCCTCGTCCGGTGGGCGACGGGGTCGCTGCCCGAGGTGGAGAGCGCGCACCTGCAGATCGTCCCGGCCGAGGGGTTCGACGAGCCGCTGACCACGCTGGCCCTGCTCCTCCTGCTGGCCCGGGCGTTCTCCTCGGGCTGTGCGGCGCTGACCGGTGTCGAGGCGATCTCCAACGGCGTGCCGGCCTTCCGCAAGCCCAAGAGCCGCAACGCCGCCACCACGCTTCTGCTGCTGGGGCTGATCGCGGTGACGATGATGATGTCGGTGATCCTGCTGGCCCGGCAGATGGGGCTCAGGTACGTCGACCCGCACGATCTCGACCGGCTCCGAACCGCCGGCGGGCAGCCGCTGCCGGGCGACTACGACCAGCACACGGTGATCGCCCAGATCGCCGACGCGCTCTTCGCCGACTTCCCGCCGGGCTTCTACTTCGTGGTCTCGATGACCGGGGTGATCCTGGTGCTGGCCGCCAACACCGCCTTCAACGGCTTCCCGGTGCTGGGCTCGATCCTGGCGCAGGACGGCTACGCCCCCAAGGCGCTCGGGTCGCGCGGCGACCGGCTCGCCTACAGCAACGGCATCGTCTTCCTGGCGGTGATGGCGATCGTGCTGATCCTGGCCTTCGACGCCGAGACCACCCGGCTGATCCAGCTCTACATCGTGGGCGTCTTCGTCTCCTTCAACCTCAGCCAGCTGGGGATGATCCGGCACTGGACGCGCCTGCTGCGCACCGAGACCGACCCCGCCGAGCGACGAAGGATGGTGAGGTCGCGGGCGATCAACTGCGTCGGGCTCTGCTTCACCGCGGTCGTGCTGGTGATCGTGCTGGTCACCAAGTTCCTGGAGGGCGCCTGGATCACCATCCTGGCGATGGTGGCCTTCTTCCTCCTGATGCGCGGCATCCGCCGGCACTACGACCGGGTGGCCTCCGAGCTCGAGACGAGCGCCGAGGACGCGGTGCTGCCCACCCGGGTGCACGCCATCGTGCTGGTCGACCGGCTCCACAAGGCCACGCTGCGCGCGATCGCCTTCGCCAAGGCGTCGCGGCCCAACGTGCTCGAGGCGATCCACGTCGGCAGCGACGACGACGAGGTCGAGCGGCTGCTGCGCGAGTGGGACTCCCGTGACTTCGGCGTGCCGCTGAAGGTCCTCTACTCCCCCTACCGCGAGCTGATCGGCCCGATCGTGGAGTACGCCGGGGAGATCCGGCGCAGCAGCCCGCGCGGCGTCGTCGCGGTCTACATCCCCGAGTACGTGGTGGGCCGGTGGTGGGAGCAGCTGCTGCACAACCAGACCGCCCTGCGGATCAAGGGACGGCTCCTCTTCACCCCCGGCGTGATGGTGATCTCGGTGCCCTACCAGCTCAGCTCGTCCCGCCACGCCCTCACCCGCAAGCGGCGGGAGACCCGCCGGGTCCAGGCCGGCGACGTGCGCCGCGGGCGGGTCCAGGGCGGCGGGGAGTGAGTCAGCGCCGCACCATCCGGCGCTCGCGCGGCCCGTCGGCCGGACCTGTGTCGGCCGGACCCGCGTCGACGAACCCGGCGCGCGCGTAGGCCGCCCGGGCAGCCACGTTGTCCTCGCGGACCGTCAGGAAGGTGGTGCGGCCCTGCTCCTCGGCCCACGCCACGACCGCCTCGATCAGCGTCGCCGCCACACCGCTCCCGCGGGCCTCGGGGGCGACCCACATCGAGATCAGCTCCACCGCGCGGTCGCCGTCGGGGGCGCCGTCGGGGGCGCCGTCGGGGGCGCCGCAGACCACGCCGAGCACCCGGTCGCCGTCACGGGCCAGCAGGGTGAGCGGGACGGCGACGAGCCGCGCCCGCCACCGCTCCTCGGGGGCGTCGGCCCAGTCGTCGTACCGGGACCCGAAGGCGGCCGGGGAGTCGCGGAGGGAGGCCAGGCGCACGTCGCGGAACTGCTCCCACTGGTCGGCGCCGATCGGCACGATCTCGACCGCCCGCAGGATCTCGTTGGTGAACCAGCCACCCCGGCGCCCGCCCCGGTCCCGGCTGCTGACCACGAGGCCCACCGCCAGGTCGAGGGCGAGGTCGACGCCGTCGGGCATCTCCCCGGCCGGTGTCCACTCCTCGCCGAGCTCGAGCCGCTGCGAGACCTCGGAGAAGACCAGGGGGCAGCAGGAGCAGACCGGGTCGTAGCCGTCCACGGCGCGGGCCACGAAGGCGACCACCGGGCGGCCGAAGAGCTCCTCGCGCCGTACGTCGGTGATCTCGACGCCCACGCCCAGCTCGTGGGGGTCGAGCATCGCCGACCACTGGTAGTTGGTGGCGTAGGGCTCCAGGGGGCGCACCTCCCACGACGACGGGGGAGCGCCGCGCTCGTGGAGGGTGCGTCCGTCGTCGAGGGCCACGCCGTCGAGCTCGCCGTGGCGGAGGGTGGCGCGCACGTCGATCCAGCTCGAGCGATGCACCAGCTCCAGCTCCGCCCAGCGGGCGTGCGCCTGGCGGGCGAGGCGGCGCACGTCGTCGGGGGTCACGGCTCCCACGCTAGTGAGCCGTCGCCCGGATCGGCGAGCGACGGCCCGAGGAGGCTCGCCAGGACCGCCGGGCGGTGGCAGGCTGGCCCGGTGTTCGCAGGCTTCGAGGTCCGAGACGTCACCGTCGCGCCGGGGATCGACCTCCGCGTCCGGGTCGGCGGAGCGGGCCCCGCAGTGGTGCTGCTCCACGGCCACCCACGGACCCACACCACCTGGCACGCGGTCGCGCCGCGGCTGGCGGCCGCCGGTCACCTCGTCATCTGCCCCGACCTACGCGGCTACGGCCACTCCTCCAAGCCGGACCCCGACCCGGAGCACCTCACCTACTGCGACCGGGCGATGGCTGCCGACGTGGTTGAGCTGGCCGCCCGGCTGGGGCAGGACCGCTTCGCGGTGGTGGGCCACGACCGCGGGAGCTACGTCGCCAGCCGCGCGGCGCTCGACCATCCCGAGCGTGTCTCGTCGCTGGCGGTCCTCGACGGCCTGCCGATCGCCGAGGCCCTCGAACGCGCGGACGCCGAGTTCGCCGAGGCCTGGTGGCACTGGTTCTTCCTGGGTGCCTCCCCGCACGCCGAACGGGTCATCACCGCCGACCCCCTCGCCTGGTACCGCCCCGTCGCCGCCTCCATGGGCGCCGAGAACCACGCCGACCTGGTCGACGCCCTGAGGGACCCGGGCACCGTCCGGGCGATGATCGAGGACTACCGAGCAGGTCTCCACGTCGACCGGCGGCACGACGAGGAGGCCCGGGCCGAGGGCCGACTCGTCGAGTGCCCCACCCTCGTGGCCTGGTCCCGGGACGACGACCTGGCCGACCTCTACCGCGACCCCGCCGCGGTGTGGCGGCCCTGGTGCCGGCTCCCGGTGACCTCCGCCGTCATCGACTCGGGGCACCACATGGCGGAGGAGGCGCCCGCCCAGCTCGCGGAGGTGCTCCTCGAGCACCTGGCTGCCGTCAGTCGGTGGGCCTCACACCCGGGAGCTCCCGGGTGTGGATGAGCTCTGCCGCGATCTGGCGCAGCTTGACGTTCTGCGTCGAGGACAGGCGCGTGAGCAGGGCGAACGCGCGCTGCGCATCCACGTCGTACCGCTCCATCACCAGGCCGCAGGCCTGGCCGATCAGGGTGCGGGAGTCGAGGGCGCTCTCGAACTGGTCGAGCTTCTGCGCCGCGAGCACCGCGAGGGCGATGTGAGCGGCGAGCGCCAAGCCCTCGGCCTTGTCCTCGGCGTCGAAGGCGTCGGCCTGGGTCGAGTACATGCTCAGGGCCCCGACGATGTCCTTGAGGGTGAACAGCCGGAAGGTCAGGACGCAGCGGGCCCCGGTCGTCTCGGTGAGCCGGGGGCCCCAGTTTGGCCACCGGTGCTCGGCGGCGAGGTCGGGGATGTAGACCGTGTCCACCTCCCACAGGGTGTGCAGGGCCGGCCCCTCCCCGAGCTCCTGCTGCAGCCGGTCGCCGGTGGCGGCGATGTCGTCGGTGGCCGCGGGGGTCTCCACCCGCTTCTTGCCGTACACGAGCGAGATGCTCGCCGAGTCGCATGCCGTGACGTTCCGCACGAGCAGCTCCACGGCGTGCTTGACGGTCGCGGCCGGGTCGCCCTGGTCCTGCAGCTCGCGGGCGGCGGAGGCCATCCGCTCCGACACTGGCTCATCTCTGTGGTCCATAAGGCGTCACTATCCCATCTAAGGCTCGACGCGGCCCTCCCGGCGACCTGTGCGGCCCCCCGGTCCGTTCGCTCGACCCGGAGGACCTGACGAAGCCTCAGTGCCCCGTGGCGTTCGTCTGTCAGAGCCTTACCCGATAACGGTGTGCGCCACGCCTCCGTGCGTCGGCGAGCGCGTAGAGGACGCCGTACTCGAAGTCCGTCACCTCGGCGTCGCGCTGGAGCTGGGCGTCGAGCGCGGCCGGCAGCCACTCCAGGACGGTGGCCGGCGCGGCCCACCCTGCGATGCCAGACCGCTGCGGGCGGATCCGGTCTACCCTCGAGCCATGAGCCGGATCTTCACCGCGAGCGTCGCCTCGGTCTATCCCCACTACGTGGCGAAGGTGGAGAAGAAGGGGCGCACCGAGGCGGAGCTGAGGCAGGTCATCGAGTGGCTGACCGGCTTCGACTCCGCGCAGCTCGACGACCACCTGGCCGGCGGCACGACGTTCGAGGAGTTCTTCGACCAGGCCGAGCTCAACCCGCGCGCCAGCGCCATCACCGGCGTCATCTGCGGCTACCGGGTCGAGGAGATCGAGGACCCGCTGATGCAGAAGATCCGCTACCTCGACAAGCTCGTCGACGAGGTGGCCAAGGGCAAGGCGATGGAGAAGGTGCTGCGGGGCTGAGCCGCAGGTGGGCTAGGCGCGGGCTGCGGCTGCGCGGGCCAGCCGGGCGACCGAGGCGAGCTGCAGACCCTGGGTCCGCACGGAGTTCTGGGCGAGGTCCCGCAGGCGGCGGCACCCGCCGCCGTCGATCTCGGTGCGGGCCGCGGCCTTCGAGGCGAGCGCGTGGGCGGTCAGCTGCTCGGTGAAGACCTGGTCGAAGGCGGTCCCCTCCAGTCCGCGCAGCGCGGCGGAGTCCGGGTACGGCCCCAGCGGCTCGGGCCGGCCCCAGTCGCGCAGGCAGGCGGTGATCGAGACCAGCTCGGTGGTCTGCTGGGCGAGAGCGGCGCGCGCCAGCGAGCGGATCTCCTGGCACGAGCCCCGGGTCGAGGCCGCCCGACTGGCCGCCATCGCGCCGTGCAGCGCCGCGTAGGTCTGCTCCAGGTAGTGGAGATCGACGGCGTTGGCCTCGGCGGGCGGGGTGGCGACGGGGCGATCGGTGACTGCTCGATCCATGACGGACAAGGTGATTCCTCTGCTCAGTGCTGCGAGTGAGGTGCCCGGACGCCCCGATTCGAGACTGCGACCTGCTACCCGCAGTCCCTGCCCACGGTAGCCCGTCTCCGGTCACGGGCGGGCATCCTCCCGATCCCCCGTCGCGATCGGCCCACCGATCGGCACGCCTCGAGCAGGCTCTGCACGACGAAGCACCCATGACGGCAACGCTGGGCCCCAGTCGCCCCCAGGGTCGCAGAACGACCCGGTTGCGCACGGGTGGAGTCATCCGGTCCCAGCCGCGACGCGCCGTCAGCCGCGCGCCTGCGCCACCTCGCGGCGTACGGCCGGCGCCACCTCGGCGGCGAAGAGCTCGGTGGTCGCGGTGTCGTCGGAGGCGAGGATGAAGCCGCTGGTGCCGTAGGTGAGGGCGACGTCGGTGAGCTCCTCCACCCACTGGTCCGGGGGCCCCTGCAGCACGCCCGTGCTGGTCCTGGCGAACTGTCCGGAGATGTTGAGGAAGCGGCGTACGTCGCGGGGGTCGCGGCCGGCTGCCGCGGCGCCCTGGTCGAGGTGCTCGTTCATCTCGGTCAGGTCCTCGAAACCGCCCGGCAGGTACTGCAACGACGGCAGCCAGCCGTCGCCGACGCGGCCGGTCAGGCGCAGCAGGCGCGGCTTGTAGGAGCCGATCCAGATCCCCGGCCGGTGCGCGGAGACCGGGCCGCGCTTGGCGCCCCGGACCGAGTAGTGCTCGCCCTCGAAGGTCAGCCCGCCGGGCTGGTCGGTGTCCCAGATGCCGCGGATGATCCGGACCGCCTCTTCGAGGGCGACGACCGCCTCGCCCGGCGTCCGCCGCGGACCGCCCATCGACTCGATGGCGTCCCAGAACCCGCCGGCGCCGAGCCCGAGCTCGATCCGGCCGCCGGAGAGCAGGTCGGCGGTGGCCACGGTGCGGGCCAGCACGGCGGGCGGGCGCAGCGGCAGGTTGGTGACGTTGGTGGTCAGGCGGATCCGCTCGGTGCGGGCGGCGGCGTAGGCGATCAGCGTCCAGGTGTCGTGGAACTTCGCCACGTAGGGGTGGTCCTGGAAGGTGACCAGGTCGAGCCCCGCCCGCTCGGCGACCAGCGCCTGCTCGACCGCGTGCTGGACGGGTTCGTTGGCCGGCGTCACGAACGTGCCGAAGAGGAGGTCGTGTCCGTAGTCGGTCATGCGGGGCTCCCGGCGGTCGAGGTGGGTGAGGTGGGTGTGGTGGCGAGGTTGAAGTTGTCGCGGAACAGGTTGGCCGGGTCCAGCTCGGACTTGAGCGCGCGCAGCCGGGCGAGGGTGGCGGGCGGGAACGCCTCACCGAGCCGCTCGGGGCTCCGGTCGGTCTCGAAGCTGAGGTAGGAGCCGGAGAGGTGCGGCCGCATCCCGGCCCACGACCGGTCCAGGCGCTGGGCGTCGGCGCCCATCGCGGTGATCGCGAACGCCGCGTCGCGGTGGGCGAAGGCGGTCGCGTCGGGGGCGACGTCGCCGATCGCGCCGCCCATCGCGCGGAGCTGGAAGAAGTACGTCGCGCCGCTGGCCAGCAGGCGGGCACTGGACTCGGCCACGTCGCGGTCGAGCGCGGTGACCAGCCCCGACCGGGCCACCGGCTCGCCGAGCCCACGGTGCGGGGTGTCGGGGAACATGTTCATCACCGCGGCGTACGGCGCGATCACCACCCGCTGCTCCACCATCGGCGCCATCTCGGCGAACGGCTGTAGCTGGGAGACCACGACCGCCGGGTCGTCGGAGGCCACCATCGCCATCACCCGGGCCACCCCGGAGCGGCCCATCACCAGGAACGGCGTGGTCTCCCGGGGCGCGGCGGCGACCAGCCGGCCGAACTCGGCCAGGAACGCGGCCGGGTCGCCCACCTGGAAGGCGAGCTGCGCCCAGCCGACGTCCGGCACCTCGTCGGCGACCAGCTCGAAGGCGGTGGCGATGCCGAAGTTGGCCCCGGCCCCGCGCATCGCCCAGAAGAGGTCGGGGTGCTCGTCGGTGGTGGCCCGGACGTGGGAGCCGTCGGCGAGGAGCACCTCGACGGCGCGGAGGTTGTCGATGGTGAGGCCGTGCTTGCGGCCGAGGAAGCCGATGCCGCCGGCGGTGGCCAGGCCGCCGACGCCCACGCCGCCGTAGTCGCCGGAGCTGATCGCCCACCCGTGGGGCTGCAGGGCGGTGGCGACCTGCTTCCACCGGGCGCCGGGCCCGACGCGGATCAGGCGGGCGCTCTCGTCGAGGACCTCGATGCTGTTGAGGGCGCCGACGTCGACGACGAGACCGCCGTCGTTGGTGGACCGCCCGCTGACGCCGTGGCCGCCGCTGCGCACCCCCAGCGGCAGGTGCCGGTGGCGGCCGGCGAAGGCGAGCGCGTCGCGCACCTCCTCGACCGTCCGGGGCCGGAGCACCAGGCCGGGGCGTCCGCCGCGCAGGTAGGTCGAGCGGACCGCGGCGTACCGCACGTCGCCGGGCTCCACGGCGGTCTCGGCCAGGTGGTCGGGCAGCCCGTCGTAGTCGATGCCGGGACGACGTCGCGCCCGCACCTCGGCGCGTCGCGGTGGGCGCGCCGCGACGGTGCCGGCGCTCAGCGCCCGTGCCGCGGCCTCCTCCAGGACGGGGGCGGCGTCGCGGAGGAACCGCTCCAGCCGGTCGAGGGGCGCGGCGTCGTCGACGCGGAGGACGAAGTCGGTGACCCCGTGCTCGGTGACCAGCGGGGCCAGGGCGGCGGACCGGTCGGCGCCGGGACCATGCGTGAGGGTGACCGCCCGCCGGATCTCCCGGGGGTCCCGGCCAGCCTGCCGGGCGTGCTCGTCGAGCAGGCGCAGCCGCGTGGTGAGTGCGTCCAGCGCCTCGGGCCGGTGGGGCTCACCGAGGTCACCCAGCCACCCGTCGGCCACCCGGCCGGCGACCTCGACCAGCTCGTCGCCGCTCACCCAGACCGGCACCTCGTGGGCGGGCAGCGGGCCGGGTTCGGCGCCGGCGGCCTGGTGGTGCTCGCCGGTGTGGCGCACCGGTCCGGCCCCGGTGTCCCACATGCGCCGCACCAGGCCGACGGCCTCGGCCACCGCCGCCTCGCGCCCGGGCTCACCGCGCAGCGCCAGGGTCGCCCGGCCGCCGGAGAGCAGGTCGAGGCTGGACGTGGCCCGGGCGGTGACCGTCGGGGGCTGCTCGTCTTCGTCCTCGGCGACCACCAGCCCCAGCCGCGTGGTGCGCCCCGCGACCCACCCCAGCACCGCACGCGGCGCGACCACGAAGTCGTAGCCGAGCGCCTCGGCGGCGAGCGCCGTCGCGGCGGCCGCGACGGGGTCGTCGCCCTCGAGCCGGAGGCCGAGGCGGAGCAGGGGGTGGGTCATGTCGATTCCTGGAGGGTGTCAGGCAGCGTGGCGGGCGGCGAGGGCCGCGCCGGCCTTGGCCGCCGCTTCCTCGGCGCTGCGGCGCATCGTCGCGGCCAGCTCGGTGAACTCGTCGAGCGCCGGGTTGACGCCGACGAGGGTGAACTCGCGCTCGACCACCGTCAGGTCGGCACCCCAGATGTCGACCAGGATCCGGCGCAGGTAGTCGGTGCAGTGGTCCCAGCCCTCGCGCGGGGTGCCGGCGCCGTAGGCCCCGCCCCGGGTGATCACGAGGGTGACCGGGGTCCCGTCGAGCAGCCGGGCACCCTGCGGCGCCCCCGCGAGGGTCAGGTCGATCCAGGTCTTGGCGTGCTGGGAGATGCCGTAGTTGTAGAGCGGCATCGCGAGGACGACGTACTCCGCCGCCCGCAGCTCGGTGGCCAGCTGCTCGGCGAGGCCGAGCGCCTCGCGCTGCTCGGTGGACCGGTCGGCCTCGGGGGTCGAGCCGGCACCGAGGGCGGTGGCCCAGGCGTCGGCGGGCAGCGGCTCCTGGCCGAGGTGGCGCCGGACGAGCGGCACGTCGGGGCGGGCGGCGGCGAACTCCTCGACGACGACGTCGGCCAGCGCGCTGCTGGCGGAGTGGGCGCCCTGGATGCTGGCGTCGATGCGGAGCAGGGTCATGGATGGGTCTCCTGACATGGTGGATTGAATGTTCAAGTCGAGAGTAGCCGGATTCGACTTGAATGTTCAATACGCAGGCTACGATGGGACTGTGAGCACCGACACCCACCCCCCCGCCGAGACGCCGGACGACGTCCGGTGGCTCACCAGCGACCAGCAGGTGGAGTGGCGCTCCCTGGTCCACCTGCTCGCCACCCTGCCGGCGGCCCTCGACGCCCAGCTCAGGCGCGACGCGGGGTTGAACCTCTACGAGTACCAGGTGCTCGGCGTCCTCGGGGAGACCCTCGACTACACCCGCGGGCTCAGCGAGCTGGCGATCCTCTCCGCGGGCTCACCGTCGCGGCTCTCCCACGCGCTCAAACGGCTGGAGCGAGCGGGGTGGGTGGAGCGGCGCAGCGGCGGGGTCGGCCGCCGGATGGAGGCGCGCCTCACCGAGGCCGGCCGGGAGAAGCTTGAGGCCACGGCGCCGGGCCACGTCCGGGAGGCGCGGCGACTGGTCGTCGACGCGCTCACCCCCGAGCAGTTCGCCGCCCTGGGCGAGGCCGCTCGCGCCGTCACCGCGGTGACCAACGAGGAGACCTCCGGCCGTTGCAGCGAGACCTCCTGCTGACGGCTCCCCACCCCAGGGTCTGATCCTGCGCCACGGAGCTCTCGCAGTCCCGCTCTCCCGACCCGTCGCCGTCACCGGGCGGTGGAGTCGCCGGCGGACAGCACCTGCTCCCAGGACACCCTCGACGGATCGCCGGCGCTTGCGGCGGCCACAGCCGCCAGGCCGCGCCGCAGGACAGCTCCCCTGGGGAGGTCGCCCATCCGGTCCAGCACCAGCAGGACCTTCGGCCGGCTCAGCCCGCCGAGCAGCTCGCGCACCGAGTCCTGGAGTGCCCGGAGGCTCGCCACGTCGTCAGGAGCGCCCGGCTCGAGCACGACCGCTGCGCCCACGGACCGCCCGAGGTGGGTGTCGACCCGCTCGAAGGCCTCGGCGGCCACCACGAACGGCTGGTCCAGCAGCACGTCACGCACCTCGGTGAGCGAGACCAGCTGGCCGGAGACCGAGATGACCTCGTCGCGGCGACCCAGGAACTCGACCCGGCCGTCGGCGCCACGACGAGCCAGGTCGCCCGTGGTGTAGACCCCGGGAATGCGTCCCCAGTGGTCGTCCACCAGGTCGCCGGCCCCGGTTCCGACCGCACGCATCAGACCGACCCACGGGTGCAGCACGGCCCATTCGCCGACCTCGCCGTCAACCACTTGAGCACCCGTCTCGTCCAGCGCGGCGCAGCCGGGATCGGGCATGGCGGGGTCGACCGCACCGCGCTCGTAGGCGACGATGCCGCCCAGCTCCGTCTGGCCCCAGCCGTCCACCACCGTCACGCCGTGGTCCAGGGTGCTGCACAGCCAGGTGCGGACCTCCGGCTCGAGGCGCTCACCGATGGTGACGACGCGGCGCAGCGACTGGACGCCGTCGGGCGGCTGGAGCGACCACGCCCGCAGCGCGGTCAGCACCGACGGTGAGGTGAGGAGCGAGGTGACGCCGTAGCGTTCGATGATCCGCCAGGCGCGGGCCGGGTCCGGGACGTCGAGGGTCCCCTCGTACATCACCGCGGAAGTGCCGGAGAGCAGCGGCCCCAGGATGCCGTGGCTCTGGGCGCCCAGCCAGGAGACATCGGTGGCGCCCCAGAAGACACCGCCCTCTCCCATCGCGAAGAGCTGGTTCGCCAGCGCGACCACCGCGATGTTCGCGGCGCCGGCATGGATGGCCACGGGGCGTCCGCCTCGATTCGCGAGGTACGCCGTGATCGCTCGGTGCTCAGCGGGCAGGCCTGGCGCCGGGACGTCGACTCCGGCGGGGGCGAGGACGTCGTCGTACCAGCTGTCGCCCTCGAACCACTCCACGTGCACGCCGGTACGGCGCACCACGATCGTGCGCTCCACACTGCTGATCGCTTCAATCGCCTCGTCGGCGCGCGCCTTCAACGGAAGGATGGACCCCCGTCGCCAGCCGCCGTCCTGGGTGAACAGCACCCGGGGCCGGAAATCGGCCAGTCGCGCGGAGAGCGCCTCGACCGGGAGTGCCACGGGAATGACAGTCACCTCGGCGCCGAGCCGCAACGCGGCGAGGAAGGCGACCACCGCCTCGGGGAGCCAGCCCAGGTGCAGCGCGATCCGGTCGCCCGGACCCACTCCGAGGTCCCTCAGGCCGGCGGCCAGCCGCAGCACGTCCTCGTGCAGATGGGCATAGGTGAGCGAACGGCGGTCTCCGGGCTCGCCCTCCCACCAGATGGCGACCTGGTCGCCCCGATCGGGCAGGTGCCGGTCCGTGCAGTTCTCGGCGAGGTTGAAGGTGCCGCCCACGAACCAGCGGTGGAAGGGCGCGTCGTCGACGAAGAGCTCGTCCCAGCGGGTCTGCCACAGCAGCTGCTGGGCCACCGGCTCCCACGCCCGGATCGCGTCCTCGCGTCCAGCCAGGTCGGCACGTCCCTCAACCATGGCCCAGGGTCCTTCCCGCGGCGGCCGCGGCCCGGCCGAGCTGGTTGGCCACTCGCTCAGGATCGGCGGTGGGGGAGAGATTGGCGGCCAACGAGGCGATCGCGCGTCCCTCGGCGTCACTGATCGCCACCGCCACCTCCGGTTGCGGTCCAGACGTCCCGTCGCTCGTGAGGTAGGCCGCCGACGCCCACTGCCTGCGCGCCACGTCGAGATCGTCGGGAAGTGCGCCCGCGTGCCCGGCCAGGGCCCGCGACCAGGTCTCCGGGGGCGCGCGGCTGATCAGCAGGCGGCCCGACGGCGTGTCCAGGGCGTTGGTGACCCGGTGGCTCTCGCGGTAGGGGTCGCCCTGGACGCCGTCCACCCGGTCGACGTACACGACGGACTCGCGGACCAGCAGGGCGACGTAGATGGTCGTCTGGAGGGTGTCGCGAAGTGACAGGAGGTACGGCGACAGCGCGCTGAGGATCGGGAGCCTCCCGAGGTAGCGCTGGGAGAGACGCGCCACCTCCGGGCCGAGGCTGTAGCGCGACGTGCGGGCATCCTGCTCGACGAGGTCGGCGAGCACTAGCGAGCGCAACAGTCGGTGCGCGGTCGGCAGCGCCAGACCCGAGCGCTCGGCCAGGTCCGTCAGCTGCTGGTACGCGGGCCCGTCACTGAGCAGGTCCAGGAGTAGCGCGGCGTTGCGGATGGTCCCGAGCTTGCCCCGGCCGGCCTCCCCTGAGGGGTCCTCGGTCACGCGCCCTCCTCCCGCTGGTCACTCCGGTGTTCCCGTTCCGAGGGGCATGTTTCCACATAGTGGAGTCATTCGGTGACTTCAAGAGACAGGAAGTAGGTCGGCTTATCAAAAACGGGGGTTGCGCTTCCGCATAGTGGAAAGTAACGTGCGTCACATCGGCTGACCAGGAGGATGCCAGGTGCTGACCAGGGCCTACCGTTTCGAGCTCAACTCAAGTCGCCTCACAGCCGGCGAGCCGCTGCTGCAGGTGGACTCCGTCGGACTCCGCTTCGGCGGCATCCATGCGCTCTCCGACGTGTCGTTCACCGTCCGACAGGGCGACGTGCACGCGGTCATCGGCCCCAACGGCGCCGGCAAGTCGAGCATGCTCAACTGCATCAGCGGCCTTTACCGGCCTCAGGAGGGCAGCATCACGCTGCACACCCGGGCTGAGGACGGGGCGCCGCGTGAGCACGACCTCGTGCATGCCAAGCCCCACCAGATCGCCCGGCTCGGTGTCGCCCGCTCCTTCCAGAACATCGAGCTCTTCGGGCACCTGACGGTGCTGGAGAACCTGATGCTGGGCCGGCACATCCACATGAAGCACCGGCTGCTGCCGGCGTTCGTCTGGTTCGGGCCCGCCCGGCGCCAGGAGATCGCCCACCGCGAGTTCGTGGAGGAGGTCGTCGACCTCCTCGCACTCCAGGCCTACCGGCACTCGCCGGTGGGGGCGCTGGCCTACGGCATCCAGAAGCGGGTCGAGCTCGGACGTGCGTTGTGCATCGAGCCCGGTCTGCTGCTCCTCGACGAGCCGATGGCCGGCATGAACGCTGAGGAGAAGGAAGACATGGCGCGCTACGTCCTCGACGTCAACGAGCTTCGCGGGGTCACCGTGATGCTGATCGAGCACGACATGGGCGTGGTGATGGACATCTCCGACCAGGTGAGCGTGCTCGACTTCGGCAAGCTCATCGGCGACGGGACCCCGACCGAGATCCGCGGCAACCAGGCCGTGGTCGAGGCGTACCTGGGGGCCGACGCATGAGCATCGCCGACGAGACGTTCCCACGCCTGCTCGCCCGCCAGGTGGAGACCCGGCCGCAGGCGGTCGCTCTCCAGGAGAAGCTCTACGGCATCTGGCAGCCCATCACCTGGCAGGAGTATGCCGATCGGGTGCGCGACTTCGGGCACGGGCTCGCCTCGCTGGGGGTCGGACGCGGCGACATGGTCGCCGTGCTGGGCGACAACCGGCCCGAGTGGCTGATCGCCGAGCTGGCGGTGCAGTCCATCGGCGCCGCCGTGGTCGGCATCTACCCCACCAGCCTCGACGAGGAGATCGTGCACGTCCTCACCACGGCGCGCACCCGGGTCGTGGTGGCCGAGGACCAGGAGCAGGTCGACAAGCTGCTGAAGATCAAGGCGCTCGCTCCGGACCTGGAGCACGTCGTCTTCTACGACCCGCACGGCCTGGAGTCCTACACCCAGCCGTGGCTGCTGCCGTTCGGCCAGGTCGAGGAGGCAGGTCGGGCGTGGGGAGCCGAGCGCCCCGGATGGTTCGAGGAGCAGGTGCGGGCCGGGACGCCCGACGACATCGCGGTCGTCTGCACCACGTCCGGAACCACCTCCCAACCCAAGCTCGGCCAGCTCTCGCACCGCAACCTGCTCTCGATGGCCGAGAGCCTGGTCTCCATCGACCCGCTCGGGCCGAAGGACCGCTTCGTCTCCTTCCTGCCGCTGGCGTGGATCGGCGAGCAGATGATCGCCGTCGCGTGCGGCCTGGCCCAGGGCCTGACGCTCTCCTTCCCCGAGGACTCCGCCACCCAGCGCAGCGACCTGCGTGAGATCGGTCCGCACGTCATGTTCAGCCCTCCGCGCATCTGGGAGTCGATGCTCTCCGAGGTCCAGGTCCGCATCGAGGAGTCGGGCTGGCTCAAGCGCAAGATCTTCGGCCTCGGCTACTCCGTCGGGGACCGGGTCGCGGCCAAGCGGCTGCGCGGCAGGCGGCCCGGGCCCGGCGACCGGGCGCTGCTCCTGCTCGCCGACTGGGCCGCGCTCGCCCCGGTGCGCAACCAGCTGGGACTGACCCGCATCAAGCGTGCCTACACCGGCGGGGCACCGCTGGGGCCGGACGTCTTCAGCTTCTTCCACGCGATCGGGGTGAACCTCAAGCAGATCTACGGGCAGACCGAGATCTGCGGCCTCGCCGTCGTGCACCACGACGACGACGTCCGGTTCCACAGCGTCGGGGTCCCCATCCCGGGGTGCGACCTGAGGATCGGCGACGACGGCGAGATCCTGCTCCGGTCGCCGGCTGTCTTCCGTGGCTACGTGGGCAACCCCGAGGCGACCGACGCGGCGCTGACCGACGACGGCTGGCTGCACACCGGCGACGCCGGCTACCTCGACGACGGCCAGCTTGTGGTGATCGACCGCGCCAAGGACGTGCAGACGACAGCCACGGGCACCCGCTTCTCGAGCGCGTTCATCGAGAACAAGCTCAAGTTCAGCCCCTACGTCGAGGAGGCGGTGGTCTTCGGGACCGACGAGATCGTGGCGATGATCGTGATCGACCCGAACACGGTCGGCTCCTGGGCCGAGGGCCAGCACCTCACCTACACCACCTTCACCGACCTGGCGGCCAAGCCGGAGACCTATCGACTGATCGCCGACGAGGTGCACCGTGCCAACGTCGACCTCCCCGAGGAGATCAGGGTGCGTCGCTTCATGCTGCTGTTCAAGCAGCTCGACCCCGACGACGACGAGATCACCCGCACCCGCAAGGTCCGTCGCAACGTCATCGTGGAGCGCTACGCGGACCTCATCGCGGCGCTCGCCCGGGGCGACGACCGAGTGTCGATCACCAACACCGTCTCCTACCAGGACGGCACGGTCGCCAAGCGCCAGATCGACCTGGCGATCCTCGACCTCGACGACCACCAGCCCTCCGCTGACAGCAAGAAGCGTCCCGTCTGGAGCACACGCCGATGAGCCAGTTCCTCAACCTCACCATCTACGGACTCTCCGAGGGAGCGATCCTCGCCCTCGCGGCGCTGGGCTTCGTCCTCATCTACAAGTCCACCTCGGTCATCAACTTCGCCCAGGGCGAGTTCCTCCTCATCGGGGGCTACACCGTGTACGCCGCCTTTGTGGTGTTCAAGCTCCCGCTCGTCCTCTCCGTGGCGGTCGGCCTGGTCTTCGCCGTCCTCATGGGACTGCTCATCGAGCGGTTCGTGCTGCGCCCCCTGGTGGGGGAGAGTGCGATCAGCGTGATCATGGTGACCATCGGGCTCGCGGGATTCCTGCGGGCCGTGGTGCAGATGATCTTCGGCACCCGGCCCGTCTCCCAGCCGGCGCTGCTGCCCCGCACCCCGGTGGAGTTCCTCGGCACCACCATCCCGCTCAACCGGATCCTGGTGATCGTGATCGCCGGCTTCGTGCTCACCGCCTTCACCGTCTTCTTCCAGCGCAGCCGGCACGGCATCGCGATGCGGGCCGTCGCCGACGACCAGCAGGCGGCGCTCACGATGGGCATCTCGGTCCGCAAGATCTTCGCGATGGCCTGGGCGTTGGCAGCGGTCTCGGCGCTGGTCGCCGGGGTGCTTCTCGGGGACATCACCTCGGTCAGCGGCAACCTCGTGTCCTTCGGACTCCTGGTCTTCCCCGTCGTCATCCTGGGCGGGCTCGACTCGGTGCCGGGCACCATCGTCGGCGGGCTGGTGATCGGGCTCACCGCTCAGTACGTCAGCGGCTACTGGGACCCGGGCCTGGCGCAGATCGTCCCCTACCTCCTGCTGATCGCCATCCTGATGGTCAGGCCCTACGGCATCTTCGGCGAAACCCGGATCGAGAGGGTCTAGGTCCATGGCATCGATCTCCACCGGCGTCTACTTCCGCAGCTACCAGCGCGAGCTGTCGCTGCGACACACCGCGGCGCAGTACGTCAGGCTCGCCCTGATCGTGGTCGCGGCGATCGCTGCGCCCTACGTCTTCGACCCCTACCAGCTGAGCATCCTCAACACCGTCCTGATCGCCGTCGTCGGGGCCGTCGGCCTCAACATCCTGGTCGGCTTCACCGGGCAGATCTCGCTCGGGCAGGGAGGGTTCCTGGCCGTCGGCGCCTTCACCTCCGGGCTGCTCACGATGCGCGCCGACCTGCCGGCGCCGCTCTCGATCGCCTGTGCGGTGGTGGTCACGGCCGCAGCGGGCGCCCTCTTCGGCCTCCCGGCCCTGCGGCTCAAGGGTCTCTACCTGGCCATCGCGACCCTGGCGAGCCAGGAGATCATCGTCTTCATCGCGCGGCGGTGGTCCTTCCTCCGCGAGGAGAGCGGCGCGCCGCTCGCGGTCGAGCGCTTCCGGGTCGGTGGCTACGAGATCACCCGCGAGTGGTTCGAGTTCCAGTGGTACTGGATCCTCCTCGCCTGTGCGGTGGTCGCGGTCCTGACCGCACGCAACCTGTTCCGCACCGGGCTCGGGCGCTCGTTCATGGCGGTCCGTGACCAGGACATCGCCGCGGCGGCGATCGGCGTCAACGTGACCCGCACCAAGGTCGTCGCCTTCGCCGTCTCCTCCGGCTTCGTCGGTCTCGCCGGCGCGCTCACGGCGCACTACTCCGAGACCGTCACCTGGGAGTCCTTCACCTTCGAGATCTCCATCCTCTACCTGGCGATGATCATCGTCGGCGGGCTCGGGAGCGTGGCAGGCGCTGTGTACGGCGCCTTCTTCATCACCTTGCTGCCGGTCTTCCTCAACGAGGTGATCGGTGGCGTCGGCGAGCAGGTCCCGTGGCTCGTGAGTCGGCTGCCCGCTATCGAGAACGCCGTCTTCGGCCTCGTCATCATCGCCTTCCTGCTCATCGAGCCCCGCGGTCTCGACCGCATCTGGCAACGGATGAAGGACTACGTCCGCTTCTGGCCCTTCCGCTACTGACCCGGCACGTCTGAGAAACACCCACCCAAGGAGAAACACCATGCGCCAAACCCGCACCCTGCTGGTGGCCGCCGCCGCGGCCGCGCTCAGCCTCACCGCCTGCGCACCGGGCGGCGACTCCGACGAAGCCGCGGACAGCGACGGCCCGATCAAGCTGGGCGTCATCGCCGACCTCACCGGCGCGACCGGTGACGTGGGCACGCCGTACGCCAACGGCCAGAAGGCATACGTCGACTGGCTCAACGACAACGGCGGCATCGACGGCCGCGAGCTCGACGCCCCCGTCACGGACTACGCCTACGACCTGCCCACCGCCGAGCGGATCTACAAGGAGTACGTCAACGACGACGTCCTCGCCGTGATGGGCTGGGGGACCGGCGACTCGGAGGCGCTCGCACCGCGGATCACCTCTGATGAGCTGCCGTTCATGTCCGCCTCGTACGCCGAGCCGCTCACCGACCCTGCGGAGGCGCCGTACAACTTCGTGGTCGCCCCGACCTACTCCGACCAGGCGCGTGTTGCGCTCAACTGGATCGCCGAGGACGGCAAGAGCAGCGAGATCGCGATCTTCCACAACGACAGCCCCTTCGGGCTTGCCCCGGTCGCCGACGCCCAGGAGTGGGCCGCCGACCTGGACCTCAACGTGAAGGCCTACCCGATGCCGGCCGGCTCGACGAACTACACGGGGCTCCTGTCCCAGGCCGAGAAGCAGGGCGCGAAATACATCATGATCCAGAACGTCTCCTCCCCGGCGGCCCTGGTCGCCAAGGACATCAAGGCCCAGGGCCTGGACATGCAGATCGTCTGCCTCAACTGGTGCGCAGACGAGCTCTTCATCGACACCGCCGGCGCCGACGTGGCGGAGGGTCACATCCTGGTGCAGCCGTTCGCCCCGGTCTCCGCAGACCAGCCCGGCCACGAGGACGTGCAGGCCTACCTCGAGGAGAACGGCTCCTCGCTGGAGGAGGAGGGCCTCCACTTCGCCCAGGGCTGGTACACGATGCACGCGATGGCCGAGGGCATCCGCGCCGCGGTCGAGGCCGGCGACCTCAGCGGGCCCGGCATCAAGGAGGCCCTGGAGACGATGGGCCCGATCGACACCGGCGGCGTGCTGGGCACCGGTGAGATCGAGTTCTCCGAGGACTCCCACCGTGGCAGCACCGCCACCGGCATCTACCGGGTCGAGGATGGCGAGATGGCTCCCGTCGAGCTGGGCGTCTCGCCGTGACCCCATCCACCGTGGCTTCGGAGGCGGCCGGGTCCACCCCGGCCGCCCCCGGGGGCAACCTCCTCACCGTCAGCAGCATCGAGGTCATCTACGACGAGGTGATCCTGGTGCTGCGCGGGCTCTCGATGGAGATCCCGGAGGGCAAGATCGTCGCCCTCCTGGGCTCCAACGGTGCCGGCAAGTCGACGATGCTCAAGGCGGCCTCGGGCCTGCTCCCCAGCGAGCGCGGCGAGATCACCGACGGCTCGATCATCTTCGACGGCACCGACATCACCCGGATGGACGCCGCGGAGCGGGTGCGCACCGGCCTCTCGCTGTGCATGGAGGGCCGTCACGTCTTCGAGCACCTCACCATCCAGGAGAACCTGGTGGCCGGCGGGTATTCCCGTGGCGGGGCATCGGCCGAGGACTTCGACCGGGTCTACACCTACTTCCCGAAGCTGGCCGACATGCGGGCGCGGGTCGCCGGCTACCTCTCCGGCGGCGAGCAGCAGATGCTCGCCATCGGGCGGGCGCTGATGGCGCGGCCCAAGCTGCTGATGCTCGACGAGCCGTCGCTGGGGCTCGCCCCGCTGCTGGTGCAGGAGATCTTCGGCTACATCCGTGCCCTCAACGAGGAGACCGGCCTGACCGTGCTGGTGATCGAGCAGAACGCTCGACGCGCGCTCGAGGTGGCCCACCACGGCTACATCCTCGAGCAGGGCCGGATCGTGCTCGAGGGGACCGCCGCCGAGCTCCAGGACAACCCCGACGTCAAGGAGTTCTACCTGGGCCTGGGTGACGAGGGTCGCAAGAACTACCGCGACGTCAAGCACTACAAGCGTCGCAAGCGCTGGCTGTAGGAACTCGGGAGATCACATGTCACACACCACCTCGATGACCGAGGCCCTGGCGGCCTACCGACACGAGCAGGGCGGGCGCGCTGCGGGGGTGGCCCGCGCGGGGGTCGGGCGCATCCCGGCGCTGGACGACCGGCTCCGTGCCGCCGGACTGCCGCAGGGCCCGGCCGATGCGGCGGCTCTCGACCGGCTGCCCGTGCTCGCCAAGGACGCGCTGCCGGCACTTCAGCAGGCGGCGGTCGAGCGACCCTTCGGGGGCCTGGTCGCCGACGGCTCACATCCGGTCCGGGCGTTCGCCTCGCCCGGTCCCATCTACGAGCCGCAGCTGGCCGGGCCCGACCCGTGGAGGTGGGCGCCGGCCCTCTCCGAGCTGGGCGTGGGGCGAGGAGACGTGGTGCTCAACTGCTTCAGCTACCACCTCTCCCCGGCCGGCCTGATGTTCGACGAGGCCTGTCGCGCCGTGGGCGCTCGGGTCATCCCGGCGGGGGTCGGGATGCAGGACGTGCAGGTCCACGTGATCGCCGACCTCGGGGTGACCGCCTTCATCGGGCTGCCGTCGTACCTCGCCGCGTTGATGACGACCTTCGACGAGGCGGGCCTGGCGGCGGACCGGTGGCGCGTGGAGAAGGCACTGGTCACCGCGGAGCCGCTGTCACCGGCGCTGCGCCAGCGCCTGGTGGAGCGGGTGCCACGCGTGCTGATGTCCTACGGCACTGCCGAGTGCGGGCTGATCGGCTACGAGGCCGCGCCCGACGCCGGTCTCGTCCCCGGCCCGGACGTCTACCTGCAGGTATGCGACCCGGTGACCGGTCAGGAGGTCGAGGCGGGGGAGGCCGGAGAGGTCGTGGTGTCGGTCCTGCGTGAGGACTACGGCCTGGTCCGGTTCGGCACCGGCGACGTGTCCCGCTGGATCGAGGGACCGCACGGCCTTCGGCTCGCCGGCGTGCTGGGCCGGGTGGGCGCCGCGGTCAAGGTCCGCGGGATGTTCGTCCATCCGCATCAGGCCGCGGAGCTGCTCCGCTCCCTGCGCTCGTCCGGTGTCGCCCAGGGGTGCTTCGTCGTCGAGCAGGGCGGCGGGACAGACGTCCTGCGCATGGACCTGGTGGTGGAGGACGCTGCGCCGGAGGACGTGGCCGCGGTCGCGGAGAGGCGATGTCGCGACGTCCTGCGGGTGCGACCCGTGGTGCGGGTCGTCGAGACGCTGGAGGAGGACGCTGTCCTGGTCGACCGGCGCGGCTGATGCTCCGCCGGCCCGGGGGTCAGGCGGGGGTGATGAGTGCGGCGTACTTGCGACGGTGGCGGGACCGGACGATCCCCTTGAGGACAAGGGCGAGCTGGCGCTCGACGTAGACCTCGAGGGAGAGGGTCCGCTCGAAGTACCAGTGCTTCAGGGCCCAGGCGTGGGCGAGCAGCAGCAGGTCGTAAGCCGTGAGCTCGAGGTCGGGGACGTCGAAGAGGCCGGCCTCCACGCCCTGCTGGAGCGCGGCCCGCAGCGGCTCGCTCGTCTGGACCTCGAGCTCCTTGATCCGGGCCCGCCCGGCCTCGTCGAGGCTCTTGGTCTCGCGGTAGGTCAGCACCGCGGCGTGCCGATGCTGGTCGATGACCTGGCAGTAGGACCGGAACGCCGCCGCCAACCGGTGGACCGGGTCCTCCCCGGCAGCCTCGACGGCCTCGGGCACCTGGGTCGCGAAGGAGTCGAGCACCCCGAGGATCACGGCCAGCAACAGGTCGTCCTTGCCTCCGAAATAGCGGTAGATGAGGCCCACGCTCACGCCGGCCTCGGCGGCGACCGCCTGCATCGAGACGGCGTGCGACCCGTCGCGCTCCATCAGGCGGGCCGCGGCGTCGAGCAGCTGCGCGCTGCGCTGCGCGGCGCGGGCCTGTCTGGCGGCGTCGGCCGGCGCGAGCTGGACGGGGGTCGTCATGGAGCCTCCTGGACTCTGGGTGGGCCGCGAGGGATGGGCCGCAGACGCTCGCAGCGAGAAACCGGGGATGAATCTACATTCACTCTACCCGGCTCGACCCTTGACAGCGAGCATGGATGAACTTACGTTCATTTGTAGTGAAGCATGATTCAGTTTTCGAGGCAGGGGCGAAGATGACATTCGAGGACATCACGTACGCGGTCGAGGACTCGGCCGCCCTCATCACCATGAACCGTCCCGAGCGCTACAACGCGTTCCGGGCCAAGACGGTGGAGGAGCTCATCAAGGCATTCCGGCTGGCCTGGGCCGACAAGCAGGTGCAGTCGGTCATCCTGACCGGCGCCGGTGAGAAGGCCTTCTGTACCGGTGGTGACGTCAAGCAGCGCGCCGAGACCGGCGACTACGGCCCGAGCGAGTCGGGCATGTTCGAGATCGGCAACCTGCACAAGCTGATCCGCGACATCCCCAAGCCGGTGATCGCCGCGGTCAACGGCGTCGCGGTGGGCGGTGGGCACGTCCTGCACGTCCTGTGCGACGTCTCGCTGGCCAGTGAGACTGCCAGGTTCGGCCAGGCCGGTCCCAAGGTGGGCTCCTTCGACGCAGGCTTCGGCACGGCCTACCTGGCGCGGGTCGTGGGGGAGAAGAAGGCCCGCGAGATGTGGTTCTGGTGTCGGATGTACGACGCCCGGGAGGCGCTGGCGATGGGTCTGGTCAACAAGGTCGTGCCCGCGGATCGGCTGCTCGCGGAGGCCAAGGAGTGGGCTGCCGAGGTGTCGACGAAGAGTCCCACCGCGATCCGCTTCCTCAAGCAGTCCTTCAACGCCGACACCGACCACCAGGCCGGCTACAGCAACATGGCGATGACCGCGCTCGACCTGTTCACCGCCTCGCCCGAGGGTCTGGAGGGTGCCGCCGCGTTCGCGGAGAAGCGCACCCCCGACTTCAACCAGCACGTCAACTGGCACTGAGCCGGAGCGGGAGACACCGATGTACTACGCCGATGACGCGGACCACGAGGCGTTCCGTGCGGAGGTCCGCCGGTTCGCGGCCAAGATCCTCGCCCCGCACTACCAGTCCGACGACAAGGCGGCAGTCTTCCGTCGCGAGCTGGCCCTCGACATGGCCGGCCTGGGGCTGACCGGGCTCCGGATCCCCGAGGAGTACGGCGGCCAGGACGCCACCGCCGTCATCGCGGGGGTGGCGGCCGAGGAGGTGGGCCGCGCGGACTTCAACGCGACGTACCTCATCATCAACACCGCGCTCATCAGCGACGTGATCGTCCGCAACGCCACCGACGAGCAGAAGGCCGCCTGGCTGCCCGGGATCGCCAGCGGCGAGACCGTGCCCTGTATCTGCATCACCGAGCCCGGCCACGGCACAGACGCCGCCAACCTCGAGCTGAGGGCTGAGCCGGCCGCGGACGGGTGGACCCTGCACGGCGAGAAGACCTCGATCACCCTGGGCATGGCGAGCGACCGCGCCGTCGTGCTCGCCCGCACCGGCGGTCCCGGAGCCAGGGGAGTCAGCGCCTTCTGGGTCGACCTCCACCACCCGAGCGTCAGCCGGGCCCCCTTCGACGACCTGGGTGCCCGGTCCATCGGCCGGGCGTCGCTGCACTTCGACGGCACCCCGGTGGGCGCCGACGCCCTGATCGGCGCCGAGGGCGACGGCTTCGTCTCGGTCATGCAGGGCTTCGACTACTCCCGGGCCATCATCGGTCTGGCCTGCCTCGGGGCCGCGAGCGCGTCCCTCGAGGAGGCGTTGCAGTGGGCGCGGGACCGGGAGGCGTTCGGCAAGCCGATCGGCACCTTCCAGGGGGTGGCCTTCCCGCTCGCCGAGCAGGCGACCTACATCAAGGGCGCGCGGCACGTCTGCTACGAGGCGCTGTGGCGCAAGGACACCGGCCTGGACCACTCCGCCGAGGCCGCGATGGCCAAGTTCTGGGCCCCGAAGCTCTCGGCCGAGGTCATCCACCAGTGCCTGCTCATCCTGGGTCACCTGGGCTACTCGACCGAGAGTCCCGTCGGCCAGCGCCTGCGCGACGTCATCGGGCTGGAGATCGGCGACGGCACCGCCCAGGTCTCCAAGCTCGTCATCTCGCGCTCGCTGCTGGGCCGATCCTTCGCTCCCTGAGCAGGTCCGCCACCCGGCACGCCTCCCCCCACGCATCCAGAAAGGCACCACCATGGGAACCCTCGACCAGAAGATCGCGATCGTCACCGGAGCGGGTCAGGGCATCGGCCAGGCCATCGCCCGGCGTCTCGCCACCGAAGGGGCCACGGTCGTGGTCACCGACGTCAACGAGGCCACGGCCAAGGAGACCGCCGCCTCACTGGGCAACGGCTCCCTCGGCCTGCACACCGACGTCACCGACCGGGAGTCGGTCAACGCCATGGTGACCCAGGTGGTCGACCAGCTGGGCCGCATCGACGTGCTGGTCAACAACGCGGGCTGGGACAAGGCCGAGCCGTTCGTCGACTCCGAGCCCGAGACCTGGGACCGGGTCATCGGCATCAACCTGTACGGCGTGCTCAACACCTCCAAGGCCGTGCTGCCGATCATGGCCGCCCAGGGATCGGGCCGGGTGGTCAACCTGGCCTCCGACGCCGGCCGCGTCGGCTCGTCGGGCGAGGCGGTCTACTCGGCCGCCAAGGGCGGGGTCATCGCCTTCACCAAGGCCTCCGCCCGCGAGATGGCACGCAACCAGATCAGCATCAACTGTGTGTGCCCAGGTCCCACCGACACTGCCCTCTTCGCCAGCATGGGCGGGGAGAAGCTGCGCGAGGCCCTGGCGAAGGCGATCCCGTTCCGCCGCCTCGGCCAGCCCGAGGACATCGCCGGCGCGGTCGCCTTCTTCGCCTCCGACGACGCGGCCTTCATCACCGGCCAGACCATCAGCGTCAGCGGTGGGCTGACGATGGCCTGACGGCCCGCCGCAGTCCAACCGGCAACCTTCCACCCCATCGGAGCCGCAGTCATGTTCGAGACCACCCTCACCTCCGCGCAGAAGGAGAGGTTCACCCGTGCCGGCTACTGGCGCGACCGGACCATCATCGACTTCCTGCACGAGGCTGCCGCAGCGACCCCGGACAAGGTGGCCTTCGTCGACAGCCGGCGCGCGGTCACCTTCGCCGAGCTCGAGAAGCAGGTGGACCGCTGCGCCCTGGGCTTCCTCGAACTCGGGATCAAGCCCGGCGATGTGGTCTCCTTCCAGCTGCCCAACTGGATCGAGTGGATCGTCGTGCACTACGCGGCGAGCCGCATCGGTGCGGTCAGCAACCCGCTGATCCCGATCTACCGCGAGCGCGAGGTCGGCTTCATGGTGGGGCTGGCGAAGTCCCGGCTCATCGTGGTGCCGCAGGACTTCCGCGGATTCGACTACCCGGCGATGGTCGAGCGCCTGCGCGGTGACTGGCCGGCGCTGGAGCACGTGCTGGTCGTGGACGCCCCCGGCGGGCCGGGCTCGTGGGAGGAGTTCATGGCGACACCGTGGGAGGAGCGCCGGGACCCCGGCGAGCTGGACGCCCTCCGCCCGGACCCCGATGACGTGACGCTGCTGATCTTCACCTCCGGCACCACCGGCGAGCCCAAGGGTGTGATGCACACCCACAACACCGTCGTCGCGGCCAACGACGCATTGCCCGAGCGCCTCGGCATCACCGCCGACACGGTCTTCCACATGGCCTCGACGCTGGCCCACCTGACCGGGTTCCTCTACGGCGCCCGGCTCAACGTGCAGAACGGCGCGACCTGCGTGCTGCAGGACGTGTGGGACGCGGCTGACTTCGTCGAGCTCGTCGAGCGCCACCGCATCTCCTACACCTCGGGTGCCACACCCTTCCTGCACGACCTGCTCAAGGCGCCCGACCTCGACCAGCACGACCTCTCCTCGCTGGTTCTCTTCTGCTGCATGGGCGCTCCGATCCCGCGGGTGCTGGTGCGTGAGGCGCGGGACCTGCTGCCGGGTCTCGCCGTGCTCGGCGGCTGGGGGCAGACCGAGGAGGGGCTGGTGACCCTCGGGATCCCGGGTGATCCCGAGGAGAAGGTGATCGACACCGACGGCTACCCCTTCCCCGGGATGGAGATCCGGGTTGTCGACTTCGCCGGGGAGCCGCTGCCCGCCGGCCAGGAGGGCGCCCTGCAGGTGCGCGGACCCTTCCTCTTCGTCGGGTACGCCGAGCGGCTGGAGCTGACGCGCTCCCTGTTCCGTGAGGACCCGGACGGCGACTGGTTCGACACGGGCGATCTCGCGCACATCGACGCCGACGGCTACCTGCGCATCTCGGGACGCACCAAGGACGTCATCATCCGCGGCGGGGAGAACATCCCGGTCTCCTACGTCGAGAACGTGCTGCACGAGCACCCGGACGTCGACAACGTCGCCGTGGTGGCCATCCCGGACCCCCGGCTCCAGGAGCGGGCCTGCGCCTGCCTGGTGCTGAGGGCGGGCGCCCCCGAGCTCACCTTCGAGGCGATGCGGGAGTTCCTCGCCACCAAGGGGGTCGCGAAGCAGTACTGGCCGGAGAAGCTGGTCATCCTCGACGACTTCCCGAAGACGCCGAGCGGCAAGATCCAGAAGTTCGCGCTGCGGGAGACCGCGGGACGGGAGAGCTGACATGGACATGGCACTCAACGACGACCAGCGCAGCTTCCAGCGGCTGGCCCGCGACTTCCTCGACGCCGAGGTGGTGCCCCACCGCGCCCAGTGGGACCGCGACGAGTCGGTGGACACCAGGATCATCCCGATGCTGGGTGAGATCGGTTTCTTCGGGCTGACGATCCCCGAGGAGTACGGCGGCCTGGGTGGCGACTACATCACCTACTGCCTCGGCATGGAGGAGCTCGGCCGTGCGGACTCCGCGGTACGGGGCATCGTCTCGGTCTCGATGGGCCTGGTCGGCAAGGTGATCCTGTCCCACGGGACCGAGGAGCAGAAGCAGGAGTGGTTGCCGGGCATCGCCACCGGCACCAGGCTGGCCTGCTTCGGCCTGACCGAGCCCGACAACGGCTCGGACCCGGGCAGCCTCAAGACCCGGGCCACCCGGCAGGGCGGCGACTATGTGATCAACGGGTCCAAGATCTTCATCACCAACGGCACCTGGGCAGACGTCTGCCTGGTCTTCGCCCGCACCGGGGGAGAGGGCCCGAAGGGCATCTCGGCCTTCCTGGTCCCTACCCACACCCCGGGCTTCGGCCGCACCGAGATCCACGGCAAGCTCGGGCTGCGCGGACAGGCCACCGCCGAGCTCTCCTTCGACGACGTGCGGGTGCCCGCCTCGGCGCTGCTCGGGGAGGAGGGCCAGGGCTTCGCCATCGCCATGCACTCTCTCGACAAGGGCCGGGTCTCGGTCGCGGCAGGGTGCACCGGCATCGTCGCCGGGTGCCTGGACGCCGCGGTCGACTACGCCAAGGAGCGCAAGCAGTTCGGCCGTCAGCTCGCCTCGTTCCAGATGATCCAGGACATGATCGCCCAGATCTCGGTGGACGCGGACGCCTCGCGGCTGCTGACCTGGCGCGCGGCCGACCTGATCGAGCGTGGCGAGCCGTTCGGCGTGGAGGCGTCCAAGGCCAAGTACTTCGCCTCCGAGGCGGCGGTGCGGGCGGCCAACCAGGCCATCTCCATCTTCGGCGGCTACGGCTACGTCGACGAGTACCCCGTGCAGAAGTACATGCGCGACGCCCGGGTGATGACGCTCTACGAAGGCACCAGCCAGATCCAGAAGCTCCTCATCGGACGCGCCGAGACCGGCGTCAACGCCTTCCTCTGACCCCCGGCTCGAAAGGACACCGTCATGGCCACCATCCCGCAGACCCCCCTGGGGTTCTTCGGCACCGACTCGCTGCTGAGCGAGGAGGAGATCGCGATCCGCGACACCGTCCGCAAGTACGTCGAGGACAAGGTCAGGCCGCAGCTGGCCGGCTGGTACGAGTCCGCCTCGATCCCGGCGCGCGACCTTGCCCGCGAGCTCGGCTCGCTGGGGGTGCTGGGAATGCACCTGGAGGGCTACGGATGCGCGGGCACCAGCGCGACGTCGTACGGCCTGGCGTGCATGGAGCTGGAGGCGGGCGACTCCGGACTGCGCTCCCTGGTCTCGGTACAGGGCTCGCTGGCGATGTTCGCGATCTGGAAGCACGGCTCGGAGGAGCAGAAGCAGGAGTGGCTGCCCCGGATGGCAGCGGGCGAGGCGATCGGGTGCTTCGGTCTGACCGAGCCCGACTTCGGCTCCAACCCCGCGGGGATGCGCACCCGGGCGAAGCGGGACGGCACCGACTGGGTGCTGACGGGCAACAAGATGTGGATCACCAACGGTTCGGTCGCCGACGTGGCCGTGGTCTGGGCGCAGACCGACGAGGGGATTCGCGGCTTCGTCGTGCCCACCCAGACGCCCGGGTTCAGCGCGCCGGAGATCAAGCAGAAGATGTCGCTCCGGGCGTCGGTGACCTCCGAGCTGGTGCTCAGCGGCGTGCGCCTCCCGGACTCGGCGGTGCTGCCCGGGGCGACCGGGCTCGCCGGCCCGCTGTCGTGCCTCAACGAGGCGCGGTTCGGGATCATCTTCGGCGCTCTGGGCGCGGCCCGCGACTGTCTGGAGACGGCGATCGCCTATGCCGGCGAGCGGGAGATCTTCGACAGGGCGCTCTCGGGTTTCCAGCTCACCCAGGCCAAGTTGGCGGACATGTCCCTCGAGCTCGGGAAGGGGATGCTGCTCGCCCTGCACCTGTCTCGCCTCAAGGACGCGGGAGCCCTCGACCACCGGCAGGTCAGCCTCGGCAAGCTCAACAACACCCGCGAGGCGATCGCCATCGCCCGGGAGTGCCGCACCATCCTCGGTGCCGCCGGCATCACCCTCGAATACCCGATCATGCGCCACGCCAACAACCTCGAGTCGGTGCTGACCTACGAGGGGACCTCGGAGGTGCACCAGCTGGTCATCGGCCAGGCGCTGACGGGCCAGGCGGCCTACCGCTGACATCCAGCATGACGACGTGCCCGAGGGCCTCGCTGTAGCCCACTCGCGCACGACGGTGGCGCCCAGTGCGACGACGTCCCCGGTCAGCGTCCAGTGGGATGGCCACGCGACCGCCCTAGGAGCGCGAGGCGGTGTGGTCAGGCGCTCCTGCCCTTCGGGCCTGACGGTGGCGGGGCCGGCCGGCGCTGAGGACGAGCCGGACGACGAGCCCCGCGAGGAGCGCCCAGAAGGCGGCGCTCACCCCGGCGACCGCGATCCCGGAGGCGGCGGTGGCGAAGGTGACGACCGCGGGGATGTGCTCGGCCGGATCGGCGAGCGCGGCGCTCAGCGAGGCGGCCAGCGTGCCCAGCAGCGCGAGGCCCGCGACGGCGGCGAGGACGCCGAGGGGGGCGAAGGAGACCAGGGTGGTGAAGGCGGCCGAGGCGATGCCGAGGACGACGAGCACGAGGCCGGAGGTGACGCTCGCGACCCAGCGCCGGGAACGGTCCTCGCCGGCCTCCGGCCCCGCGGCGAGGGCGGCACTGATGGCGGCCAGATTGATCGCGTGCCCGCCGGCCGGCGCCCCGACGAGGGTGCCGACCCCGGTCACGAGCATGGACCGCCGCCACGGCACCACGTAGCCGAGGCCCTTCATGACGGCGACGCCCGGGACGTTCTGGGCGGCCATGGTCACCAGGTAGAGGGGCAGGGCGATGCCGACCAGCGCGGAGAGGGTGAACGCCGGTGCGGTGAGCTCCAGCTGGGGGACGAGGGTCGCCGGGTCGACCTGGCGACCGGAGGCGACCAGGTCGACCGCGATCACGACCGCGGCGGCCAGGAAGGCCAGCGGGGCGGCGAAGCGCGGCGCGAAGCGGACGCCGAGCAGCCAGACGACGACGATCGGCGCGACCGCGGCGGGGTTGTCCGCCAGCC
Organism: Nocardioides sp. Z40_12; assembly: GCF_058215795.1. NCBI lineage: Bacteria > Bacillati > Actinomycetota > Actinomycetes > Propionibacteriales > Nocardioidaceae > Nocardioides > Nocardioides sp. Z40_12. The sequence continues at coordinate 2,995 of NZ_JBZAJA010000013.1, read as the reverse complement.
CGGTGACCGGACCCAGGCAGAGCTGGAAGAGGACGCCCGCGAGCATCGCCTGGGCGATCGAGGCCGGGATGCGGGAGATGAGCGCCCCGAGCCGCGGGAGGAGCCCGGTGAGCACGATCAGCACGCCGGTGACGAGGAAGGCGCCGACCGCCGCGGGCCAGCCGCCCGCGACCGCCCCGGTGGTGGCGAGCAGTGCCGCGCCGGGTGTGGACCAGGCGGCGGTGATCGGCAGCCGGGTGGTGAGGGCGAGCACGATCGAGGCCAGCCCCATCGTGATGCTGACCGCGAGCAGCCCGCTGGAGGCCTGGGCCGGGCTGGCCCCCACCCCCTCGAGCCCTGCCAGGACGACGACGAAGGCGCTGGTGAACCCGACCAGCCCCGAGACCACCCCGGCGGAGACGGGGGCGAGCAGGCCGCCGCGCCCGGTCTCCGGGCCACGCGCCACGCCGTCGCCGGTCAAGCCCGCCGCTCGCACGAGCTCCGCACCTCGGCGGCACACCGGTCCCGCCCCTTGTGCCCGCTGGCGACGTCGCGACCCGGGCCGCCGATCAGCGTGTCGTCCCGACTGCCGCCCCGGAGCTCGTCGTCCCCGGGGCCGCCGAAGAGGTCGGATCCGTGGCACTCCCGGCTGGGCCAGAGCCGGCCCCACTCCTTGCCGATCAGCAGGTCGTCCCCGCCGCGCCCCCGCACGGAGCCGTAGCAGGCGGAGACGGCGAGGCGGTTCGCCCCGCCCGTCCCGGAGAGTCGGACCCGGTGCGAGGTGACGATGGCAGCCTCGAAGCGGGCCAGGCGGGCGCGGTGCGTCGACCCGGCCTTGTCGACCCGGAGGCTCCCGGCCTGCAGGTCTAGGGCGAGCGAGGTCTCGCCGTCCCCGTTGAGCGAGATCGTGTCGCGGCCCCGGCCGCCGTCGAGGTCGGTCTCGGCGGTCGTCCTCGCGGTCTCCACGATGTCGTCGCCACCGCCGAGGCGGGCGGTCAGGCGAGACCCGGTCGCGAAGAGGGACTCGTCGGCATCGCTGCCCAGGAAGGTGAGGTCGGACTCCTCGCTCAGCACGGACACGGAGTAGGCGTCGAAGCCGTCCATGACCGCGACGGTCCGACCGTCCTCGGTGTAGCGCCCGGCGCGGGAGTCGAGCGTCGCCGACCGGCCCCGGAGGTCCAGCAGGAGGAGGTCGTCGCCCGCTCCGCCGCTGGCCGAGCCGCCTTCCGCCCAGTGCCCCTCCAGGTCGAGGTAGTCGTGCCCACCCCCCAGCTCGAGGCGGTCGCCGTTCGGCTCTCCGATGGTTCCGCTGTCGAACGAGTCGATGCCGGCACCGCCGATCAGCACGTCCGGCTCGGTGTCGACGTGTCCTCCCGCCTCGCCACCCCAGTGGCCGGCGCTGACCTCGTGGCGGCCGGACCCGCCCTCGTACCGGTCCGACCCGGCGCCGAGGGTGAGGAGCAGGTTCCACGTCGGAGCCTGCGTGCTGTCGACGACGTCGTCCCCCGGTCCCACGTCGATCAGGAGGTTCTTTCCCGTGCGGGAGTCGTAGCCAGGGGTGCGGCCCCGGATGCAGACCACGTCGTCGCCGCCGAAGGTCTGGACGTTCCCCCACCGGGAGCGGGTGTACTCCAGCAGCACGACGTCCGGCCCCTCGGTGCCCCGCACGTCGCGGTCGATCGCGTGGATGGTGACGGGCAGCCCGCGGCAGGTCTTGCCCGGCGCGGACCCGGTCGCGGACCCGGTCGCGGACCCGGTCGCGGACCCGGTCGCGGACCCGGTCGCGGACCCGGCCGTCGGGGCGGCGAGCAGGGCCCCGCCCAGCAGCAGCGCGGTCGTCAGGACGGTGGTGCGGCGCATGGATCCCCCGTGGACTGTCGGCGGCGAGGCGTGGAGCGTAGCGCTGGTCGCGCGTGGCCTACTGGCGGCGCGGGCTTCCTGGTGGCCGGGGATCGGCGGACTACCGCTCGAACTTCCTCCACTGCCCCTCGGAGACCACCTCGACGGTGCCGTCGACGACCTTGAGGGCCGTCTGCTCGTCGATCACGTAGGCCGGGACGTCCAGGTCGGCCGCCCAGCGCTCCGCGTGGGCCATGGTGTTGGTCGGGAAGAGGTCGAGGTGCGGGAAGATCGAGAAGTCGACGACCCCCAGCGTCCGGTCGTCGGGTGCGGCCGGCCACTCCACGAAGTACTCGCCGATCCGGGGGGTCATCACCATGCTGCCGGCGCTGACCCCCACCCAGACCAGGTCGGGGAGCTGGGGAAGCAGGTCGGCCAGCCCGGACTCCCGCATCCAGTGGCAGAGGTAGGTCGCGTCCCCGCCGTCGACCAAAAGCACGTCGGTGTCGCGGACCCAGGGCACCCAGCGGTCCGCGCCGATGCTGGGCAGGGCGGTGAGCTCCAGGACGCCCAACGAGGCGAAGCCGAGCCCGGAGAGGTGCTCCCAGGTGGGCTCGGCGGCGACCAGGCCGCGCACCGACCCCGGCCCGCACATCGGATGGCCCCACTGGGCGGTCGGCACGAGCAGGGCGCGCGCCTCAGCGACCGGCTTGCCGAGGAGATCCTCGAGCGCCGCGTGGATGCTCGGGTTGGTGACGCCTCCCGAGGTGAGCAGGAGCTTCCCGGTACTCATGGGCAGATCCTGGCGGCCGGTGATCCGTGCTGTCCATACCCACCGCAGGAGGGGACCCGGCACCGCAGGAAGGAGCCCGCCCCACAGCAGGAAGGGACCCGGCCCACAGCACGGATGGCCCGCCCGGGAGTCGCTCGTCCGGGCAGCTCTTACCGTCGTCGGTGGAAGCGGTAGTCGCCGGAGGGGTGGTGGCGGAGGTCCCAGTCGGGGTCGTGGGCTTTGCGGTGGTGGTGGCCGCAGAGGGGGAGTCCGTTGTCGAGGTCGGTGTGTCCGTGGTTCCCCCAGGAGAGCTGGTGGTGGTGGATCTTGGTCTTGCCCGGGTTTCACGGACAGTTACTTGATGATGCTGCGTAGGAACGGGGTGGGACGTAGCCCAGGGATGAG
>NZ_JBZAJA010000012.1:0-70796 GCF_058215795.1 Nocardioides sp. Z40_12 | reverse complement strand
ACCGGAGCCCCCCGAACGGGCCCCGACCGATGCGACAACTCAACCAGGAACAACCGACAACTTACGCTCAGAACAGCCCGTCTATGCCACTATTTGGACACGCGTTGAGCGTCGCATACCGTTGATACGAAGGGCGCGAGCAACGTGTGGTTCGGTCGTAGCGGGTGCGCGGGCTACGGAAGCGTGTTGAAGTAGGCGGGTGGTGGCGCGCACGACCCCTGGTTCTCCCATCCCGGAGCTGCCCTCGGGGACACGAGGGTTCCCAGGTGGTGCGGGCCGGAACCTACGGCCGTGCGGGCGCGCGCCGGCAGCTGTGGCGGTGCCGTCCCGAGGGGGAACCTGCTCACCGGTTCTCCGAGAAGCTGCCTCGCGCGCTCCTGGCTGACGGGGGCCACTCCTGTCCCTCGTGCTAGACCCAGGTCGCGGCCTTCGAGGGGCCTCAGCATCCGCGGCAGTACGAGTTTGCGGCCCGGCTCATCGCGGAGACGCTCATCAGGGTGGGGTCGGGAACCTCCTACCGGCACTCGGCGCGGGCGGCGCGGGCCGCGGTCGGGCGTGCCCGTCACTGCGCGGTGGCCACCGCTACGCTGCCGCAGCATGTCCGACAACGTGCTGTGGATCATCACCGACGACCAACCGCGCGCCACCCTGGAGCGGATGCCGAGGACGTGGCAGCGGCTGGTGGGGCGCGGCGTCCGGTTCGACCGCGGGTACGCCGCGATGCCCTGGTGCGGGCCGGCGCGGGCGTCGATGCTGACCAGCCGCTACCCCCACCACCACGGGTGCAGCACCAACCAGACGCACCGCCCGTTCGTGGAGCGGGGACTCGACCGCGACACGGTCGCCACCCGGCTCCTTGCCGGCACCGACTACGACACCGGGTACTTCGGCAAGTACATGAACGGACTCTCCCGGGACCCGGCGTACGTCGCGCCCGGCTGGCGGCGCTGGGTGACGACCGTGGGGTCGGGCGGAGGGGTCAACGTCGACGGCGAGAAGCGGGAGGCCGGCTCCCAGCGGGCGGCCGACCGGTTCGCGCTCGACCGGCTCACGACGTACCTGGAACGGCAGGCGGGGCGCGGCCCGTGGTTCGCCGTCTGGTCGACCTCGGCCCCGCACGACCCCTACACGCCGAGCCGGCGGCACCGCGACGACTTCGACGGCGTGCGCTGGGACCCGCCGGCCCTCAACGAGCCCGACATGGCGGACAAGCCGAGCTGGATGCGGGACCTCCCACCGCAGGACCCGGCGCGGATGCGCGAGGTCCTCGAGGGCAAGCTCGAGGAGCTGCAGGACCTCGACGACCAGGTCGCCCGGGTGCTCGACGTGCTCCGCGAGACAGGCCAGCACGAGCGGACCTGGGTCTTCTTCTTCTCCGACAACGGCTACCTGATGGGCGAGCACCGGCTCTTCCGCAAGGAGCAGCCCTACGAGGAGTCCGCCGGGGTGCCGTACGTCATCCGCGGCCCCGGCGTGACGCCCGCGGTCAGCGACGCGCTGGTCTCCCAGGTCGACCTCATGCCGACCACCCTGCAGATCGCCGGGCTCGACCCCGACGCCGGCCGCGACCTCGACGGCCGCTCGCTCCTGGAGCCGCTGCGCACCGGCGACTGGTCGGCCTGGCGCCGCCGGCTGCTGGTGGAGAACACTAACCTCGGGTGGGCGATGCTGCGCGAGGGGCCTCACGTCTTCATCGACCACCACGAGCGCGGCGAGTGGGAGCTCTACGACCTCGAGACCGATCCGCACCAGCTCACCAGCCGTCGGGACCTCGACGTCTCTCGCTGGGCCGGCCCGCTCGGGCGGCTGCGGACGACCCGCGGCCGAGCGCTGCGGGCGCTGGAGGAGTGAGCGTCCGCAGCGACGGTTCAACCTGCCGCTGGCTCGACGGCGGCCGACCCGGCGACGTGGCCCCAGGTCAGCGCCAGGCCTAGGGTCATGCCCGAGGACAGGATGCCTGGCCCGATCACCGAGTCGGCTGCGTTGCCGGCGGCGTAGAGCCCGGGGACCGGCCGGCCCTCCCAGCCCAGGACCTGCGCGTCGGTGCCGGTGCAGGCACCGCCCTTGGTCCCGACCAGGCCCGGAAGCACGGGCATCGCGAAGAACGGCGGCGCCTCGACCGTGCCGAGGTTCGGGTGGGCGGCGGCGGGGTCCCCGAGATGCCGGTCGTAGGCACCGTCGCCCCGACCGAACTCGGCGTCGCGACCGGCCGACGCCGACTCGTTGAAGGCGGCGATGGTGGCGTTCAACGATTCGGCGGGCACGCCGATCTCGACCGCCAGCTCGGTGAGCGTGTGGGCCACCACGACCCAGTCCGGCAGAGGGTCCCCGGGCGCGGCCCCGGCCAGCGTGTAGGCACGGCGGTACTGGGCGTCGCCGACGGCGTAGACGGGCAGGTTGCGAGCTCGGTTGGTTGCGGGGTCGAGCTCGGTGAAGCTCAGCGCACAGTTGTGGCTGGCCTCGTTGACGAACCGACGGCCTGCCGGGTTGACCCAGACCACGTGCGGCAGCGCCCGCTCGGCGAGGATGATCTCGGGCCGGGGCGTGCCGGTGGCGCCGGCCCAGGTCGCGGTGGCGGGCTTGACCGGCCAGCACCAGCTCTCGGAGAGGTGCCCGACCATCGCCCCCGCTCTGGCGGCGAGCCGCAGACCGTCACCGTGGCTCACCGGTGGTGTCGCCGGGTGCGGATCGGGCAGCGCGAGGAGCCGAGCCGCCAGTCCTCGGTCGTGCTCGAACCCGCCGGTGGCCAGCACCACTCCTCGGCGCGCCCCCAGGCGGCGCGAGACGCCCGCCTGCTCGACGACCACCGCGGTGACGCGATCGGCGTCCTGCTCCAGCTCGATCACCCGGCAGCCGCGGACCAGCTCGGCCCCCGCGGCGACGCACCCCCGCAGCAGGCCGACGACGAGTCCCACGCCCAGGGTCACCTGCCCGGCCGCCATCCGCGGCCCGATCAGCTCCATCGGCACCTCGCCTCCGAAGACCAGCCGATGGTCTGTCACCTCCTCGTTGGTGAGCACCGCGGGGTAGGGCGGCGACCACACCCACTCCTGCCAGGGGGCGAAGTCGCCGCTCGCGACCGGAGCCACCTCGAGGTTGCGGCCCGCGAGCCGTCCGCCGGGCCCGTCCGCGAGCGAGTCCGGCGAGCGCATCGGCCGGAACCGGATCGGCGTGTGCTCCTCGATCGCGCGGGCCATCCGCGGGGCGGCGGCGAGGAAAGCGTCGATCAACGTCGGGTCACGTCCGGGGGAGTGGTGGGTGCAGTACTCGCGGGCGTCCTCGAGGGTGTCCTTGTGCTGCGGGCCGAGCTCTGTCGCACGGTGGTTCCCCGGCACCCACACCTGGCCCCCCGAGACAGACGTGGATCCGCCGAACCTGTCGGCGGCCTCGACGACGAGCACCCGGGCGCCCCGGACTGCTGCCGCCAACGCCGCCGTCAGGCCGGCTCCGCCGGACCCGACCACCACCACGTCGTACTCGTCGTGCCGCGGGGCGGGTGCCGGCTTCTCCTGGGACGCACTCACGCGTCACTCACCGTTCGACCGGGTCCGCGAGGTCGCCGTGACCGTAGGCGCCCACCAGGCCGACCTCACTGAACTGGGGCGGGGCCTCGCAGCGATCCTCCAGACCCGCGCGGTATGCCTGGAACGCGGGGAGGCCCGGCAGCGGGTGCGGGAGATCGGGGCCGCCCATGACCTCCAGGAACTCGGTGGGCCGCTCCAGCTGATAGCTCGCCCAGACCAGGCCCTCGGGCTGTCGTGCGGCGAGCTCGGCGTAGACGGCTCTCAGCAGCCTCAGGTGGGTGTCGAGCTCGGCGGGTCTGATCTCGTAGCGCATGATCGCGTGCACGTGCGGGTCCTCCGGTTCAGTGGTCTCGTCGGATCGGGAGCGGGGTCAGTGGGTGACGGCGCGCAGGGCACCGGGTCTGCGGCCGGCGAGCAGGTCCAGCCCGCTCGAGGTCGCGTCGTCCGCGGGCAGGAGGATGACGAGGTCCTGGAGACCGTGATCGGAGAGCCGCAGCGTCTCCTCGGCCAGTCGCAGGGTGCCGACCCGTGGGTGCACCAGAGCGGTGACCCGTGATCCTCGCTCGTCGTCGAGGGGTCGCCGCTCCCATCGTCGAGCGAACTCGGCGGACCCTTCCAGCTCGGCGACCAGGGTCGCCACGGCGGGATCGCCACGCCGCAGCCGGTGGAGCCTGGCGACCTGATGGTCGGCGAGGTCGGCCCAGTCCCCGAACGCGTCCTTCGCGTGGGGGTGGGCGAAGGTGAACCGCAGCAGGTTCGGCGCGGGGTCGTCGAGGATCCCGAGGGGGCGGGCCACGTGGTCGTAGCCCTCGTTCCACGCCAGCACGTCGGACAGGTGGTTGACCACACAGGCCGGCGTCGGGTCCAGGCGCTCCAGGATCGCCCGGGTGCCGGCCCGGACGCTGCGGTCGGTGCCGCGGGCGGCGGCACAGAGCAGCTCGGTGCCGTGACTGACGTCCGACAGTGCCCTGAGGTGGTCGCGGTCGGTGTCGCTGAGCCGGAGCGCCTGGGCGAGGGCGGCCAGCACCTGCGTCGACGGATGGCGGTCCCGACCCTGCTCGATCCGGGTCAGGTACTCGACGCTGATCCCGGACAGGGTGGCCAGCTCGGCTCTGCGCAGCCCCGGAGTGCGGCGGCGCACTCCCGCGGGCAGGCCCACGTCGGCGGGTCGCACCGCCTCCCGTCGGCTCCGAATGAAGTCCCCCAGCTCACCCTCGATCACGCCATCAGTCTGCCCGAAGCCGGACGGATCAGGGTGGCCCTCGTGGGGACAGCCTGTCGCCGACGCCGGGCGCAGAGAGCCGTGGGGGGAGGGTGCCCGGAGTCGCGGGCTCAGTCGCTCGGCCGCGCCCGGACGCCCAGGCGTGGCTCGGCACCGCACGGCTCGAGGCGGTGGAGCAGCGGTTCCGCCACGTGGTCATGCGGCTGGCCGCAGCCTGGGCCTGGCTCCGGAGTGGCCCACCTTCACCGTCGTGGACGCCGACCGGCCGCTCGCCACGGTGCTCGCAGACGTCCGCCGGGTCCTTGCCACGCCCCCGGCCCTCTAGCCGGAGGCGAACGGGCGACCGGGTCGTCAGAGCCCGGCGAGCCCCTCGAGCAGCCGGTCGACGTCCCCCTCGTCCGTGTAGGGCGCCAACCCGGCCCGCACCGCACCCTCGTCGCCGAGGCCCAGATGCCGCGCCGCCTCGATCGCGTAGAAGTGGCTCGCCGGCGCGTTGACCCCCACGGCTGCCAGCCGCTCGCGCACCTCGCGCCCCGAGACGCCCTCGAGGGTGAAGTAGGCGGTGGGGGTCCGGCGTACCGGACTGCCGTGCAGCCGCACCCGCTCCAGCCCCTCCAGCCCGGCAAGGAGCCGGGCGAAGAGCCGCTCCTCGTGTGCCTCGGCCGCGCGCATCGACGCGGTGATCCGGCTCCGCCGGTCAGCCGCCTCCGACCCCGGCGCCATCGCGGCGAGGTAGTCGATCGCCGCGGTGGTGCCGGCGAGCAGCTCGTAGGGGAGCGTGCCGAGCTCGAACCGCTCGGGCACGGCGTCGGAGGAGGGCAGCAGCTTGTCGGGGTGCAGCGTCTCGAGCAGAGCCGGGTCGGCGACCACCAGTCCGTGGTGCGGCCCGAAGAACTTGTAGGGCGAGCAGGCGAAGAAGTCCGCGCCCAGCTCCACCACGTCGACGGGCGCGTGCGGGGTCAGGTGGACGCCGTCGACGTAGAGCAGCGCCCCGGCGGCGTGGACGGCGTCGGCGATGGCGCGCACGTCGGGGCGGGTGCCGAGCACGTTGGAGGCCGCGGTGACGGCGACCAGACGGGTCCGCTCCGAGAGCAGCGCCCGGAGGCCGGCGAGGTCGAGCTCGCCGGTGACGGGGTCGAACTCCACCCACCGCACCGCCGCCCCGACGGCCTCCGCGGCCTGGACCCAGGGGCGGATGTTGGAGTCGTGGTCGAGCCGGGTGACGACCACCTCGTCGCCGTCCCGCCACTGACGCGAGAGCGCGCGCGCCACGTCGTACGTCGCCTGCGTCATCGAGCGGGCGAAGACCACGCCCGCCGCGTCGCAGCCGAGCAGGTCGGCGACGGCCGACCGGGCCTCCCGGACGACGTCCTCGGCGCGGCGCTCGGAGTCGGTGACGGTGCCGCGGTTGGAGAGTCCGGCGGTCAGCGTGCCCGCCACCGCGTCGGCGACCTGGCGCGGCACCTGGGTGCCGCCGGGGCCGTCGAAGTGGGCGACCCCGAGGTCGAGGGCCGGGAAGTCCGCGCGCACCCGCGCGACGTCGAAGGGGAGCGTGTCGGTCATGGCGTCATCCTGCACGAGGTTCGTGGATCCCCGGCCGGGCGGGGATCCGGGCACCGGTAGCCTCGCCGCCATGAGCGCGATCGACGGAGTCTCCGAGATCTTCGACCCGGCCGACTGGGACGTCGTCCCCGGCTTCGAGGACCTGACCGACCTGACCTACCACCGGGCGAAGGCCCACGGCACGGTCCGGATCGCCTTCGACCGCCCCGACGTGCTCAACGCCTTCCGACCGCACACCGTCGACGAGCTGCTCAGCACCCTCGAGCACGCGCGCACCAGCGCCGACGTGGGCTGCGTGATCCTCACCGGCAACGGGCCGAGCGCCAAGAACGGCAAGTGGGCCTTCTGCACCGGCGGCGACCAGCGGATCCGCGGCAAGGCCGGCTACCAGTACGAGGACAAGACCATCGGCGCCGGCGACACCGGGGCCGAGGAGCCGAGCGTCATCGACCGCGCCAAGCTCGCCCGCCTCCACATCCTGGAGTGCCAGCGGCTGATCCGCTTCATGCCCAAGGTGGTCATCTGCGTGGTGCCCGGATGGGCCGCCGGCGGCGGCCACTCCCTCCACGTGGTCTGCGACCTGACGCTGGCCAGCGCGGAGCACGCCCGCTTCAAGCAGACCGACGCCGACGTGGGCTCCTTCGACGGCGGCTACGGGTCGGCGTACCTCGCCCGCCAGGTCGGGCAGAAGTTCGCCCGCGAGATCTTCTTCCTCGCCGAGGAGTACGACGCCGAGACGATGCACCGGATGGGCGCGGTCAACCGGGTGGTGCCGCACGCCGAGCTGGAGAAGGTCGCGCTGGAGTGGGGCGCCAAGATCAACGGCAAGTCGCCGACCGCCCAGCGGATGCTCAAGTACTCCTTCAACCTCCTCGACGACGGCCTGGTCGGCCAGCAGCTCTTCGCGGGCGAGGCCACCCGGCTGGCCTACATGACCGACGAGGCGCAGGAGGGACGCGACCAGTTCCTGGAGAAGCGCGAGCCGGACTGGTCGCCGTTCCCCTGGTACTACTGATCTGACGCGTTTGTCCAGGTCAGAGGCCTGTTAGGGCCGCGTGCGTAGCAGATGCGTGGCAAGAATCGCTGTCGGGCGCCGAAAGAATGTGGCGCACGGCCAGGAGGCGATCAATGACGACCCTCATCCCTACCCCGAGCTGGGGCGCGTCGGGTAACACAGTAGAGATCAGCGCCCGCTGGACAGAGAATGGCGAGCCAAAGCAGGCGATCAGGACGATCACCTTGGAGAGTGGCTAGGCGGGCTCGACAAACACCTGCGAGCCGGTTCGATGCAAGGCCGCGATTGGGCTTCCTGGCGATTGGCACGGCGGTCCATGACGGGATGCCCGGGCGCACGAAACCCGGCCGGATCACACCTCATCGGCTATGAGGGAGGACTCGGCTCAGATAACGCTCTCGAGCTCAACGAGCGTGGCAGTTGGGAAGTCGTGGTCGATCCACTTCGCTCGGTAGCCGTCCTCGCCCCATTCGTCCAGCACAGCCCGCGCACCCGAGGCGATCGCGCGCTGGAACGCGACCAGCGAGCACGTAGCGTCGAGCAAGACCTTGCCCAGACGCGCTTCGCTCCACCCGGCTCCGGTCAGGCGGTAGGTGAACTCGACTTCAGGGCGGCCCTGCAACCTGTCCCTCACCAGATCCAGTGCGCGCTCGGGATTCCGAGTCCGTCCTGGCCGCGCACGTACAGTCGGACTGACTCGGGGCCTTTGGCCGATGGGCCACCGATTGGAAATGCCAGACGGTTCTCGCCGGAGTCGATCGCCACGTACTCACCGTCGACGACCGAGAGCTGCTCGACGGTCCTGCCGATCAGCTGCGTGATCGAGGAAGGACCCACTCCCTGGCACCCGATGATGCCGAACGGCTCCGTGTAGCCCGTCAGGATGACGTCGTCCATGTGCACCTCGATGAAGTCGTGCACGAAGAAGACGCCAGTGATCTTCAATCCGCGGACTGCGGCATCGGCACCGGCAGATGCGTCGCTTCCCGGTGCCAGCGCTGATTGCCCCTGTGCTCGGCGCCAGGCATCCCAGATTGCGGCCGCGACAGACGTGTATCGCTCGGCGGGCCCGGCCGTCTGCGGGTCGAACCACTGCACGAACGCCTCATGAGTTAGCGACCGGACGTCGTCGGCGCTGCGCGCGCCTGCCAAGCCAATAACGACCGTCTCGGCTTCGGCGTCGTACTCGTCGGTGTTCGACTCGAAGTTGATGCCGATTGGATCGGCCTCGAAGAGGATCCGGGACACCTCGGTGACAAGATCGCGCTGCGTGGCGGTCTGGGCGAAACGCTGACGCTTGGCCGCCTCGATCTCGACCTTCTTCCGCTCCCAGTCCTTGTCCTCCTGGGACACCCTGGTGCGACGGACCCATCTCATGGAGCAACGGTCTCATCTCCCGGCAGCACATGCCTCCGAGTTGTCGCGGTGAGGTCGGTAGCGAGGACTGCCGCGGCCATCTCTGACGCGGCTGCTCGGGTCTTGTCCTCAGCCGTCGGCCACAAATGCGCGTAGGTGCTCAGCGTCGTCGTCGCTGATGCGTGGCCCATCGCCCGCTGGACGGTGACGACGTCGCACCCGGCGGCGATCAGACCACTGGCGAAATAGTGCCGGAGCTCGTGCAGCTTGTACGTGACCCGGGCGTCTGCGCGGGTCGAGCGCCAGCGGTAGTCGACGAGGTTGTCGTGCCACGGCTTGCCGCGCTCGTCGAACAGCCACCGGGTCGGTTCGCCCTTCGGAGTGTGCGACACCCGCCCTGGTCCGGGGGCTCGCAACGCGGCTGGCCGCATCCGGATGGTCGACCTCGTGGACCGATCTCGAGGCCGACCACTGGTCGGTCGCCATGACTCGACTCGATGTCATAGCTGATCGCGGTGTGCCTGCCGACGACGACGCCTCGATAGCCGCAGGGCATCAGGTCGCCGCGGTCATCGGCGCCACAGATAACTCCTCATGACGTGCGACGTTCGGCTGGTGCTCGACGGAAGTCGCGTCTTACCCCCGCGGATGACCAAGACCCTCAGCTTGCGTGCTGCTGAACGACGTTGAGCACGTTGCCATCGGGAGCGCGGACGAAGAACCGAGTCACGCCCCATGCCTCGGTCGTCAGGGGATGCACGATCTCGTACCCACGCTCCTGTGCTTGGCGGTAGGCGGCTTCGACGTCGTCGACCATGACCGAGACGACGGGGTCCACCGGCGCGGTGGCATCGCTGGTCATCACCTGGAGCGTCGCCCTGGATACCGGCGACGTGTGGCGGGCCACCCAGCCCAGGTTGAACTCCTCCTCGGCTAACCCGAGGTAGTCGCTGTAGAAGCTCCTGGAGGCGGGGAGGTCGGGTACGTGGAGGTCGGCGATGATCTGCGTGACGCGGATGCGCGACGGGTCGGCACTCCCAGCTGGGTCGATTTCGGCTGCGGTCTGCTCCGGCGCGGCGCCCAGGAGGTGGATCCAGCGCGGATCCTGCTGGCCGGACGAGCGCTCGAGTTCGCACACCAGCGGTTGCGGGCGGCTCGCCATTCGGCGCAGGCACTCCTCGACCTGGCCCCGGTCGGCGAACCCGTGCAACCGCTCGGTGCGGGTGCGCAGCTCACCCGGCGCCTGCGCGCCGCGGAGCAGCAGGACCGTAAGCAGCGCTCGCTCGTCGGGCTCGAGGGCGAGATGCTCGTCGAGGATCTGGTGGTACTTCAGTGTCCGGCGCCCGGTGTCGGACCACACGATCCGCAGCAGCCCGCGCTCCTTGAGCGACTTCGCGGTCCGCTCGACGGTCTGCTGGTCGAGGTCGGTGACGGGGTCGCGGCTGCTCGTCTGGTTGCACGCCGAGACCAGTGCCTTTGCGGAGAGGGGATAGGTGGCGGGCACGGTCGTCTGCTTCTCCAGCAGGCTGCCGAGGATGCGCTGGTCAGTCGCATCGAGGACGGGGAGTTCTCTCACGTCACGACCTTAGATCTGCCTCGGCACGATTGCGGATCGAAGATCGTCTTTTCCCCGCCTATGACGTGGCCGCGCCACAGCCGACCGCTTCACGGCAACCCTCACCAGGGCCCGTCGGTGGATGCCTGGCGCCGTGCGAAAACAGCCGAACCCGCCTTTGAAGGGCCGTGGCCCGTGCCGGACGATGGGGCGGTTTCAGTCCGCAGACAGTCCGCAAGAAATCCGGTTTCGGCCACAACCCACCAACGCCCTCCGCACTGGTCCGTACCAGTGACCCGCGGGCGTTGACGAGGACTCATCCGAGCCAGGAGCATGGGCCGCCGCCCAGCGTGGGCCGCATCTCACGGCCGGGGGGCCTCATGCTTCGTCGTCTCTGCTCCTACGGTTCCGCGCTGCTGGTGGCAGGTGGGCTCGCGCTCGTGCCCGGGGGGCCGAGCCTCGCCGCGGCCGACACCGCCGGCATCGAGTACTGGCTCATGTTCGAGGAGAACGAGTCGTCCGCCGCCAATCTGCAGCTCTTCGTCACGGGTGAGAGCGCCACCACCGGCACGGTGTCGGGCGACCTCCTGCCCCAGCCGATCCCGTTCGCGGTGACGCCGGGCGAGATCACCACCGTGGACCTCCCGGGCGACCTGCAGACGATGGGCTCCGGGAGCGTGCAGCAGACCGGGTTCAAGGTCGAGGCCGTCGACGAGGTGACCGTCTACGGCCTGAACCAGGAGACGCACACCACCGACGCCTTCCTCGCCCTCCCGGTCGACATCCTCGGCACCGAGTACTTCGTCCTCGACGCCCCGAACACCCTCGTCCACCAGAGCGACGCGGCCCAGCTCGGCGTGGTGGCGACGCAGGACGACACGGTCGTCACGATCACCCCCGACGGCGACTTCGCCGGCGCTGAGGTCCCCGAGCCCTTCGACGTCACCCTCGACGCCGGCGAGACCTACCAGCTGCAGAACACCGGCGAGGGCACCGCCCACCTCTCCGGGACGACCGTGGTCTCCACCGCGCCCGTCGCCGTCTTCGCCGGCAACCGGTGCACCAACATCCCCGGCGACGTCTACCTCTACGCCTGCGACCACAACGTGGAGCAGCTCTTCCCGGCCGCCACCTGGGGCACGCGGTTCATCTCCGCGCCCCTGGCCACCCGGAAGAACGGCGACACCTTCCGCGTCGTCGCCCAGGCCGACGACACCGTCGTCTCGATCGACGGCGAGGCCGTCACGACGCTGGACCGGGGCGAGGTGTACGAGACCATCCGCGAGGGCGGCCACCAGTGGGACTCCTCCGCGCCCGTCATGCTCGCCCAGTACTCCAACAGCAGCGACTTCGACGGGGTCACCTCCGACCCGTTCATGATGCTGATCCCGCCGGCCGAGCAGTTCCTCGACCGCTACACCGTGGCCACCCCCGCCTCCGGCATCCCCCACAACTTCGTCAACGTCGTGGCGCGCACCGGTGCCGTCGGCGACATCCGGCTCGACGGCCAGCCGCTCCCCGAGGGCTCCTTCACCGCGGTCCCCGGCACCGACTACTCCACCGCGTCCCTGCCGGTCGAGGTCGGCACCCACCGCCTCACCGGGAACACCACCTTCGGCGTGAGCGTCTACGGGTACGCGGAGTACGACAGCTACGGCTACCCCGGCGGCCTGGCCCTGACCGCGATCGCCGCCGATGCCGACGGCGACTCGCTGCCCGACAGCTGGGAGACCGAGGGCGTGGACGTCGACAAGGACGGCACGATCGACATCGACCTCCCCGCGATGGGTGCGGACCCGGCGGTGCCGGACCTCTTCATCGAGGTCGACTGGATGGTGGACGAGGAGTCCTGCTTCTTCTGGCTCTGCTGGGGCGGGCGTTCGTTCGCCCCCACCCAGGCCGCGCTCAACGACGTGGCGGCCTCCTTCCGCAACGCGCCGGGCGGTCCGGTCAACGTGCACATCGACGCCGGACCGGGGTCCGTGATGGACCCCGTGACGGGCACCCGCTGGGGGAACCGCAGCCGCGGCAACGCCCTGCCCCACGACAGCGTCCTGGGCTCCTACGGAGCCGAGGGCTACGACTGGGGCGAGTTCGACGCGCTCAAGTCCGCGCACTTCGAGACCGCCCGCGCCCAGGTCTTCCACTACGCCGTGTACGCCGACACCTACCAGGGCGGCACCAGCACCGACTGCCCGTCCGGCCGCTGCTCGTCGGGGATCTCCCGCGGCCTCCCCGCGGCGGACTTCCTCGTCACCGACGGGGGCGAGGGCTGGGGCGACCACGGCTTCACCCGCACCCAGGAACGTGGCACCTTCATGCACGAGCTGGGTCACAACCTCAACCTCAAGCACGGCGGCCCGGACCACACGACGTTGGCCTACGACCCGACGTTCCTCTCGGTGATGAACTACGCCTACCAGCTCGTGGGGATCGGTGGGGCCTCGCGCCTCGACTACTCCCGCGGCGCCCCCTGGGCGGAGTGGCCGCGCCTGGCCTACAACGGCGGGGCCGTGGGCGCCCTCGGGGCGGACGACGCGCCGCCGCAGATCACCCCGGAGGACTCCCTGACCTCCGACATCGCCCTCGAGCTGGGCGTCCTGAGCGCGGACGGCGACGGTGTGGTCGGCTTCGTCGGACCGGGCACGCTGATCCCCCGGACCGGCGACCAGACCGTCCACTTCTCCGTGGAGAACCCCTCGGAGGTCTCCGCGACCTACACGCTGCGGGTCAGCGGACTGCCGGCCGACCAGCCGGCACCGGTCACGGTCGCGGCGCGCTCCAGCACCACGGTGGCGGTCACCGTCCACACCGACGCCCTGGCGCCGGGCGACCACACCGTCACCGCCGTCCTGGACAGCAACCTGCTCGGCGCGGGGGTCTCCACGGCCTCCGGCCCGGTCACCGCCCCCGACCCGAGCGCCCCGGGGTTCCGGTCCGAGCTCACGTCGGTGATCGACAACCTCGCCACCGGGCCGGCCGGCACGCTCGACCCGGCGGTCCTCGATGCGCTGAGGAAGCAGCTGGCGGACGCCGCGACGCCGACGCCCGCGCCGTCCCCCGGGCCGACGGCGACGCCCACTCCGTCCCCCACCGTGGCGCCGACTCCTGGCCCGACCACCCTGCCGACGCCGGTCCCGACCCCCAGCATCCCGGCGGTGACCGCCACCTGCGACGGGCGGGCAGCCACCATCGTCGGCACCGAGAAGGCCGACCGGCTGGTGGGCACGCCGGGTGACGACGTGATCGTGGGTCTCGGCGGCAACGACAGGATCGACGGCAAGGGCGGCAACGACGTCGTCTGCGGCGACGCGGGCAAGGACGCCATCAAGGGCGGCGCCGGGAACGACCGCCTCTTCGGCGGCGCGGGCGACGACAGCCTCGACGGCGGCGCCGGCAAGGACCGGCTGGTCGGCGGCGCAGGCAACGACCGCCTGGTCGGCGGTCCTGGCCGCGACGTCCTCCGGGGCGGTCCCGGCAAGGACGCCACCTTCCAGGACTCGGCCCGCAAGGGCGGCAAGAACCCGAAGGATCCGAAGAGCAAGGGTCCCAGGAGCAGGGGCCCGAAGAGCAAGGGAAAGAAGGGGAAGGACACGCCGGGCATGGGCGACCAGAAGGGCGCGGAGGGTGCCGACGGCTGACGGCCGCACCCGATGCCGTCCCTGGCACCGCACCTCACGTGCGGTGGCGGGGGCGGCGTCCCTGCTCCTGCTCGCGCTCGGTGCCTGCTCGGACGCGGACCCGCGGTTGCAGCCCGGGGCGGACCGTGCCGAGGTCACCGAGGACGACGGCATCAGCGCGCCCGAGGCCTCGGCCTCGGGCCACCTCACGGCGACCTACGACGCCCGGCTCACGCTGGGGCCGCGGACCGGGGCGGTGCTCACCGCAGTCCTGGGCAACGCAGGCCAGGAGGAGGACCGCTACACGGTCTTCGTCGTCCGCGTCGGGGCGTCCCCCGAGGGCACCGGGCCGGACGCCCGGCTCCCCGTCCGGCCCGCGGCCCTCCGGGTCGCGCCGGGCGAGGAGGCGTCGCTGGAGGTCGACGTGAGCACCGCCCAGGACCTCGCCGGCTGGGAGGTCGTGGTCATGAGCGCGGGGCGCGCCCGCGCTGCCGACGCGGCCCCCGGCGATCCTGCGGGCGACGCCTCGGGTGCCCTCGCCGAGGTGGTCCGCCTCCCCCTCGGGTGAACGCCTCACGTCGACCGAGGGGATGACCAACGTCACGCCCGACGCATTTGGCCAGTGCCTGCGGGCGGGTAAAAATCCTTCGTGTCGCGCGAGCGTCCATGACGGCCGCCGGGTCGCGGCTCCCGCCGCCCCGGTCGTGCAGCGACCCCCTCCCGCCGGGCCTGCCCGGCGGGTGCACCGCCCGCGAACATGAGCGTGCGGTCGCTCGGTCATGCCCGGAGGTCTGGCGCGCGCCGACCATCACGGCATAACGCCGAACCGAGGAAAGGAGCAGACATGACTACGACTGACGTCGTGAACGTCGACCAGGACCGCGACAAGCGTCGCCGCCGCGGAGCGATCGTCCGCTTCGGGCTGGCCAGCGTCGCCGTGCTGGGCGTCGGGGCGGCCCTGACCAGTGCGGTCTGGACCGACGACGCGTGGTTCGACGGCACCGCGAGCGCCGTCGAGAAGGTCGAGCTGCAGGCGAGCGTCGACGGGGGGAACACCTGGTACGACGCGGACACCGAGAACGATGCGGTGTCGATCCCTGCGGACGCGTTCGAGAACCTCAACCAGGGCGCGGACAAGACCGTCTCGCTGCAGCTGAAGAACGCCAGCAGCGTGCCGCTCACGCTCGGCACGGGCGTGCTGACCACGGCCGGGACCCTGTTCGAGGGATCCGAGCCGGCGACCGCCACCATCCACGACCCGTCGTCCACCACGCTCGACGCCGGGGCCACCGACACGGTGATCCTGCAGGTCACCACCCCCGATGACTGGCCCGAGGACTACCAGGGCGCCGAGGGGACGATGACCCTGCGGTTCACCGGAGAGTCCTGAGGCGATGGCAGGCCGCGCGGCGGCCGTGCGCGTCCTGCGCACGGCCGCTGACGTCCTGGTCTGGGGCCTCGCGGTCATCGGGGTGGTCAGCCTGGGAGTCTGGTTGGCGACCACGATGGGTGTGATCAAGCCGCTCATCGTCATCTCCGGCTCCATGGAGCCGGAGATCATGACCGGCGACCTGGTGGTCGCCACACCCGTCCCGATCGAGGAGGTCAAGGCCGGGGACGTGCTGTCCCTGCGCAACGACGTCTCGGACCGGCTCGTCACGCACCGCGTCATCGACGTGGCGCAGCACGACGACGGTTCGTGGCACGTCCGGATGCAGGGCGACGCCAACGACAGCCCGGACGCGGGTGAGTACGTCGTCACCGACGACACGGTGCTCTCCCCGCGCTGGCAGTTCGCGGGCCTGGGTGAGGCCTGGATGCGGCTGACGCGCCCGAGCGTCGCCGTACCCCTGGTGATCGCGGTCGCCGCGATCCTCGCCCTGAGCCTGATGCCCCGGCCCTGCACCGCCCCGGCGGGCAGGCCCCAGCACGTGGCGCGCGACCCGCACCACGACGAAGGGGCAGGCGACCTGGTCGCCGCCTCGCCGAGCCAGACCCCGTGAGCGGGCTGCTGGGCGCGGCCGGTCACGGCCGCGCCCAGTCCCGCTCCAACCATGAAGACGTGATGAAGAAGGGAGCCAGCGCATGACCTGGCCCGCCACGCGCCGACGTCTGCTGGCCGCGACGGGCGCGCTCGTGGCCCTCGTCCTCATCGCCGCGACGACCGCGACCCGGACCGTCGCGGGGTGGAACGACGGGGCCGCCTTCGCCGCCCGGGCCACCTCCGGCACCTGGGCCACCGCAGGCGGCGACAGCTGCGAGATCCTGAACCGCACCACCAACGAGGTCGTCGGGACGTGCACCGTCGACGGGGTGACCTTCAGCGACCCGTGGTCCAACGGCACCAGGTTCTACGTGTCCATCAGCGGCTTCCAGCCGAGCAACGACCGGGTGGCCAGGGTGACCGTCGACATGGCGAAGTACGACCCCTCGTGGGACTGGGAGACCGGCCTGCTGCAGATGGACAGCGCGCAGAACATCCAGTGGAACGCGCCCGTCCTGACGTTCACGACGTACCCGAACGGCTTCTCCCCGTTCAGCGGCACCTTCGTGCAGCGCGCGTAGCGGCTCGGCTCGCACCACCCGGCCCGCCGGCGCGCGGCGGGAGCGGCGCCGGGCATGATGTCCCCGTGTGGGAGGTAGCTCAGTCGCGAGCCGGTGCCGCGCGTCTCCTGGTCGGGGACCGAGGCCGATGACTACCCACGTGCGCCTCACCGCGGTCGACCTGAGCGTCGCCGGGGCCTGCGGCGCGCTCGCGCTCGCCGGGCTGGCCGCCGTCCCCGCCCTCGCGGCGGCAGACCCCTCCGCCGAGCTGACGCTCCCCGCGCTGGGCGGGACGAGCTGGTGGCTGGGCTCCGGGACGCTGCTGGCCCAGGCCGCCGTCCTGCTGCTGCGCCGTACGGCGCCCCGGGCGGTGCTGCTGCTGGTCGCGGCGGCGGTGCCGGTGGCCGCCGCCTGCGGGCTGGGTGACGCGACGGGCCTGGCCACCCTGGCGGTCATGGTCGCGGTCCTCACCCTGGGGCTGGCGCTGCCGGCGTCCCGCTCCTGGCCCGCCCTGCTGGGCGCCGGTCTGCTGGTCGCCGTCGGCATCACGATGAGCGCCCTGGACGCCGGGGAGGCCACCGGGGCCGCGCTCGGTGGCGGCCTGCTGCAGGGCGTCGGCAGCGTCGGCCTCCCGCTGGTGCTCGCGGTCGTGCTCACCGCCAGGCGGGAGACCCGGCTGGCGCGGGAGAGCCAGGCCGCCGCGGTCGCCCGCGAGCAGGACGCGCTCCTGGCCGCCGCCGTGGCCCGCGAGCGGATCGCGATGGCGCGCGAGCTGCACGACATCGCCGCGCACCACCTCTCCGGCATCGCGGTGATGACGGCCGCCATCGGCACCCAGATCGACTCCGACCCCGCGGCCGCCAAGGATGGGGTCGCCCAGGTACGCCGGCAGAGCACCGCCGTGCTGCGCGACCTGCGCCGCCTGGTCGGGCTGCTGCGCGAGCAGGACCACCCGGCCGATCCGGCGCGGGTGCGCCCGGAGTCGCTGACCGGCGTCACCGCCCTGGTCGAGGACGCCGTCGCCGCCGGACGCACGGTCGGCCTGACCGTGCTCTCCGGGCCAGACCCGCTCGGCGCCCGCATCGGCCCGCTGGCCCAGCTGGCCGGCTACCGGATGGTGCAGGAGTCCCTGGCCAACGCCGCCCGCCACGCGCCCGGCGCCGAGGTCACCGTGGTCGTCGACGACCGCGACCCGGCCGTGGCCCAGCTCACGGTGCGCAACGGCCCGCCCCCGGCGCCGCCGGACACCGCGGCTCGCAGCGGCTTCGGGCTGCTGGGCATGCGCGAGCGGGCCGAGCTCACCGGGGCGCAGCTGGAGCACGGACCCACGCCCGAGGGCGGCTGGCAGGTGGTGCTGCGGATGCCGCGCGAGGGTGCGCTCGGGGCCGACCTCCCCGACCTGGACCGGGCCCCCCGCAACGAGATCGAGAGTGAGGACCGATGATCCGCGTCGTCGTCGCCGACGACCAGCCGCTGGTGCGAGCCGGGCTCGGCACCCTGCTCGGCGCCGAGCCGGACCTCACCGTCGTGGCGCTGGCCGCGGACGGCCGCGAGGCGGTCGAGGCCGCGCGCAGACTCCGCCCCGACGTGGTCTGCATGGATGTCCGGATGCCCCACCAGGACGGCATCAGCGCCACCCGCGAGCTCTGCGGTCCCGGGGTCGAGGACCCGATCCCGGTGCTGGTGCTGACCACCTTCGACATCGACGAGCACCTCTTCGGCGCGCTGGAGGCCGGGGCGTCGGGCTTCCTGCTCAAGGACGCCGAGCCCGAGGTGCTGGTCGCCGCGGTGCGCAGCGTGGCGCGCGGGCACGGCACCCTGGACGACGCGCTCACCAAGCGGGTGCTCCGCGAGGTGGTGACCCGGCGCGAGACCCGGCCGGTCACCGCCGGGCGGGCCTCGGAGCTCCTCACCGCCCGCGAGCTCGACATCCTGCTGCTGCTGGCCCAGGGGATGTCGAACGACGAGATCGCCGCCGAGCTGTTCCTGGAGACCTCGACGGTGAAGTCGCACCTGGCCCGGATGATGCCCAAGATCGGCGTGCGCTCACGTCTCCAGGCCGCGGTCTGGGCCTACCAGAACAAGGTCGTCGCCATCCCCGAGTGAGCCCGACCGGGGTGCCGCCGGGGTCGCAGCCGGCCGGTTGCATCGAAGGATGGAACCCGCCGATCTCCATCCCGCGGCGCTCGCGGCAGGGGTGGGCGGAAACCTAGCGTCGAAGGCGTTCCCCCCGCCTCGACCCAGGAGCCCCCGATGACCACCTCCACCCCCGACCGAAGCCCGGTCCACAGCACCGGCACCGGCACCGATGCCGGCACCGACGCCGTCCGGCTGCTCGACGTCCACCGCCAGTACGACGGCACCGCGGCGCCGGTCCACGCCCTGCGCGGCGTCTCGCTGACGCTGCCCACCGGCTCGTTCACCGCGGTGACCGGCCCGTCCGGCTCGGGCAAGTCGACCCTGCTCCACTGCGCGGCCGGACTCGACGTGCCGACCAGCGGCAGCGTCGTCGTCGGCGGCCACGACATCAGCCTCCTCTCCCCCGACGCCCTGACCCGGTTCCGCCGTGAGCACGTCGGCTTCGTCTTCCAGGAGTACAACCTGGTCGCCCACCTCAGCGTCACCGACAACGTGCAGCTCCCGCTCGTGCTGGCCGGTCGCGAGCCGGACCTGGCCTGGCAGACCCAGCTGCTGGAGACCGTCGGCCTGGCCGGGATGGAGGACCGCCGCCCGGGCGAGCTCTCCGGCGGGCAGGCCCAGCGGGTCGCGATCGCACGGGCGCTGCTGACCCGGCCCACCGTCGTCTTCGCCGACGAGCCGACCGGCGCGCTCGACTCGCGCACCGGCGCCGGGGTGCTCGCGCTGCTCCGCGACACCGCCCGACGGCTCGGGCAGACCGTGGTCGTGGTGACCCACGACGCCCAGGTGGCCGCCACCGCCGACCGGGTGCTCTTCCTCGCCGACGGCCGGCTGGTCGACCAGCTCGACGACCCGACCGCCGAGACCGTCGCCGCTCGCATGCTCGGACTGGGCCGATGAGCGCCATGTGGCGGCTGGCCCGCTCCGGTGCGACCGCGCACCTGCCCGGGCTCGCCGGCACCTTCCTGGTGCTCGCGCTGGCGGGGGCCCTGCTCTCGGCCACCGGCGTGCTGATCGAGTCCGGGCTCCGCTCCGGCGGCGACTCCGGACTGCTGGTCGCGCTCGCCACCTCGTTCTCCGGCACCGCGCTGATGATGGTCGTCCTGGTCGTCGCCGCCACGGTCTCGCTGGCCCTGCGGCAGCGGCAGCGCGACTTCGCCCTGCTCCGCGCTGTCGGGGCGACCCGCCGCCAGGTACGGCGGATGGTCGGCCTGGAGATCGTGCTGATCACCCTGGTCGCGGCGCCCCTCGGCGCGGTCCCCGGCCTCTTCGTCGTCCGGCTGCTGACCCCGCTGCTCGTCGACGACCAGGTGGTGGCGCCGGGGTTCGCGACGACGACCTCGCCGCTCCCGGTGGTCGCCGCCACGCTGATCCTGCTCCCCGTCTCCTACCTGGCGGCCCGGCTGGCCACCCGCGAGACCCTGCGCACCCCGCCCACCACCGCGGTCCGCGGCAGCGTCGTCGAGCCGCGCGGGCTCAACCGGGCCCGCCGCGTCTCCGCGCTCGTCCTGACGGTCGCCGGCCTCACCGCGGCGTTCAGCCCGCTCGTCGTCCCCGGGACGATCGGCAGCGCGGCCGCCGCGCTCTCGGCGTTCCTGCTCGTGGGGGCGGCGGCGCTCGCCGGTCCGCTGCTGGTCGGGTGGCTGCTCGGCACCACCAGCCGGCTCGGCGGCGGCCCCGCCACCCGGCTGGCGCTGGCCAACACCCGCGGCTTCTCGCGGCGGCTGACCACCGCGGTGGTCCCGCTCGCGCTGGCGGTCTCCGTGGGCACGGTGCAGAGCACCGTCGACGACACCGTGGTGGAGGCCGCCGCCCAGCAGCTGGCCGACGGCCTCCGGGCCGACCTGGTCGTCGCGCCCGGCAGCGGCACCGGCACCGGCACCGGGGAGGAGGCGCGCCTCGCGGAGCTCGCCGCCCTGCCCGGCGTCGAGGCGGCGGTCCCGCTCTCCTCGGTCGCGGCCCGGGTGCGCACCGACGACGAGATGGGGGGCTTCGGGGGCGACTCCACCAGCGCCCTTGCCTGGGAGTCGATGCGGCTCTCCGCCCTCCCCGCCGGCGGTGTCGGGGGGACGCTCGACGTGGGCGTCGTGGACGGCGCGCTCGCCGAGCTGGACCGCCTCGACACCGTGGCGATCAGCGTCGACGCCCGGCTCGAGACGGGCAAGGGGGTGGGCGAGGCGATCACCGTCCGCTGGGGGGAGGGCCCCGAGGTACAGGCGACGGTGGTCGCGGTCTACGACCGGGGCCTCGGGTTCGGCGACTTCCTGGTCGGCGGGGCCACCCCCGCTGCGCACGGCGTCGACCCCCGTCTGGAGAGCGTGCTGCTGCGTGCCCCGGACGCCGGGGGCGCCGGGGCCACCACCGTTCTGCGCGACGCCGTCACGGGCCTCGGCCTCACCGCGATGACCGAGCAGGAGTACGTCGCCTCCGCGCGCGCGGCGGGCTCCAGCGGCACGCTGTCGACGGTGCTGCTGCTCGCCCTGCTGGTCTTCGTGGGGGTGGCGGGCGCCAACACCCTGGCCCTCACCACGGCCGGCCGGCGCAGCGAGCTGAACCTGCTGCGCCGGACCGGTGCCACCGGCCGCCAGCTGGTCGCGATGGCCGGTGTCGAAGCCCTGGTGGTCGGGGTGGCGGCGTGGGCGATCGGCACGGTGGCGGTGGTCCCGGCCACGCTGGGCGTGGGACTGGGCCTCCTCGGTCCGACGGTTCCCCCCGTCGATCTGGCGACCTACGGCGCGCTCACCCTGGCCGTCTTCCTGGTGCCGCTGCTGACCATGGTGCCGGTGGTGCGCACCCTGGCCCGGTCCACGGCCGGGTGACGGCCCCCGTGGTAATACTCGTGACCATGAAGGTCGTCGTCCTCACCGGCGCGGGCATCTCCGCCGAGAGCGGGGTGCCCACCTTCCGCGACGCCGACGGGCTCTGGGAGGGCCACGACCCGATGATGGTCGCCACCCCGGAGGCCTACGACGCCGACCCGGATCTCGTGCACCGGTTCTACGACGAGCGCCGCGCGGCGCTGGGGCGGGTGGAGCCCAACGCGGCACACCGGGCGCTGGCGCGGCTCGAGGAGGCGCTGGGCGACGACCTGCTGCTGGTCACCCAGAACGTCGACGACCTGCACGAGCGCGGCGGCTCGGAGCGGGTGCACCACATGCACGGCCGCCTCGACTCCGCCTGGTGCACGGCCTGCGACGCCCGCCACGAGTGGCACGGGCCGCTCGGGCACCGTCCGCCCTGTCCGGCCTGCGGCGCCCGGGAGCTGCGGCCCGACATCGTCTGGTTCGGCGAGGTGCCCCACGGCATGGACCTGGTGGAGGACGCGCTGTGGGAGTGCGACCTCTTCGTCGCCGTCGGGACCTCCGGACTCGTCTACCCGGCCGCCGCCTTCGTGCACTGGGCGCGCGGCGACACCCTCGAGCTCAACCTGGGCGCCAGCGTGGGCGCAGGTGACTTCGCCCGCGCCCGCCAGGGCCCGGCCACCGAGCTGGTCCCGGCCTGGGTCGAGGAGATGCTCACCGGGCGCTGAGGCCGGTCCGCGGGCGCCGGTGTCTGGTTGACTGACCCGCATGCGACGCATGCCCTCCCGTCTCCTGCCCGCCGCCGGAGCCGCCCTGCTGCTGGCCCTCGGCGCCTGCGGCACCCAGGCCTCGGCGATCGACTCCGCCACGCTCAAGGAGCGGGTCGAGGAGGGCATCACCGGTGAGGACGCCGACACGCTGACCGTGGAGTGCACCGAGGACCTCGACGCCGAGGTCGACGCCACGGCCGACTGCGTCGTCTCCGACGCCGAGGACGGCCGCACCGGGGTGCGGTTCACCACCACCGAGGTCGACGGCGAGAAGCTCTCCTACGACACCATGCCGTTCCTGGAGCCCGAGACGCTGGAGACGACCCTGGCCGCCCAGCTCGGTGAGCAGGGGATCGACGTGACCGAGGTCGAGTGCCCCGAGGAGCTCGAGGGGATCCCCGACTCGACCACCGAGTGCACGGCCGTCTCCGCGGGTGAGGAGGGCGTCATCGAGCTGACCACGACCGACATCGACGGCCTGCGCGTCGGGTTCGACTGGAAGGTCGTGGGCTGACCCGAGCCCTCCCCTGTCCCCGGGCCGACGTCCTACTCCGCCCCCACCGGCAGCCAGATCCGGACGACGGTCCCGCGGCCGAGCTCGGACTCCACCGTCACGGTGCCGCCGTGGCCCTCGACGATCCGCTGCACGATCGGCAGGCCGAGACCCGTCCCCGGCCGGGCCAGTGCCTCGGGGTTGGTGGAGCGGAAGAAGTGCGCGAAGAGCCGGGCCTGGTCGGCCTGGCTGATGCCCAGCCCCTCGTCCTCGCAGGTGAGGAGCACGCCGCGGCCGCTCGGGGTCAGCCACAGCCGGACCGTGTCGCCGGCCGCGGAGTACTTGACCGCGTTGCCCACCACGTTGACCAGCACCCGCAGCAGGCCCTCGTGGTCCCCGAGCACGGTCGTCCCCGGGGGCGGAGGCGCCACCACCAGGGTGACCCGGTGCTGCTCGACGTCGAGGCGCAGGGCTTCCTCCACCTCCGCCATCAGGGCGCCGAGGTCCAACGGCGCCCGCCGGCGTGCGAGGCCGCCGGCCCCCAGCCGGCTCAGGACCAGCAGGTCGTCGGCCAGCGCCTGGACCCGGCGGGCGGCGCGGGCCATCGCGCGTCGACTCTCCTCCCCGGCGTCCTGCGGGAGCGACCCGGAGTCGAGCATCTCCAGGTGCCCCAGGATCACCCCGATCGGGTTCTTCAGCTCGTGGGCGACGGTGGAGAGGAGCTCCTGCCGGTAGTCGTCCATCCGCCGCAGCTCCTCGTTGAGCTGGCGCTCGCTCTCCAGCGCCCGCGCCTGGAGGATCGCGCTGGCCAGGTCCTGACCGACGTCGAGGGCCGCGGAGCTCTCGCTGTCGGTCCACCGGGCGCCACCCGGGCGGCGGTGGATGACCAGGGCGCCGAGCAGGCGGCCCGCCGTGCCGATCGGCACCAGCACCAGCGCCGCCATCCCGGCCTCGACCAGGCTCCGGCCGAGCAGCTCGTGGTGCTCGGCCTCGAGGTCGGGGTCGCCCCACACCTGCTCGGGCTCGACGATCAGCACCCGTTCGTGGCGCCAGGCCCGGATCATCGCCTCCTCGATGCCGACGAAGAAGTCGCGACCCACGCCGTCCGCCCCGCGCGTCTCGACCAGGGGGTCGAGGACGTGGAGCTCGAGACGCTCCGCGCAGAAGGCGTCCTTGAGCTCCTGGGTCGCCATCTGCAGCACCTCCGGCAGCTGGAGCCGGCCGCTCGCGCTCCGGATCATCGTCCGGGCCGCCTGGGCCATCCGGACCTGCTGGGCCAGCCCCTCCCGCTCGACGGTGGTGACGACGGCCCGGAACGCCAGCTGCAGGGCGTCCGAGAGCGCCAGCAGCTCGGCGGGCGTCGGCCGTCGCCCGCTCGCCGGCTGGTCGAGGTGGAGCACGGCCCGCAGCTCCCCGGCGTCGTCGTGGAGCCGCGCCACCAGCATGTCCTGGGGCCGCCACGCGTCCTGGTGCGGCGACTCGGGGAGCTCCGGCACGTAGGCGTACCGGCCGACGACGTCGTAGGCGTCGCGGCTGAGCCACTCGGCGGCCACGAAGGTCAGCTGCCCGAAGGTCGCCCCGCAGGTGAACGCCGGGGCCTTGGCCTCCAGCGGCACCCCGTGGCCCAGCAGCCACCCCTCCGGGGGCAGGCGGCCGGCGGCGGCCACCGTCTCCAGCATGCTGTCGGCCCGGAGCACCTCGATCGCGCACACCGCGAAGCCCGAACGGTGCGCCACGTCCTCCGCGATCTGCTGGAGCGCCTGACGGTCCGTGGCACCGCCCCAGGCCCCGGAGCGCGGCCGTGCCGCGGCCCGGTCCTCTCGGTCCTTGTCCTGCACAGCACCCCCCTACCCGCGGCAGCCCGGCCCGGGACGGCTCCTCCGCGAGTGACTGTATTCCCCGGCGCGCTGTCGCGCCTCCTGACTGGTGAGTAACCTTGAGGACATGACGCGCGACATCTACGACGAGGACCACGAGGCCTTCCGCGCCTCGGTCAAGGAATTCCTGGACCGGCAGGTCGTCCCCCACCTCGAGGAGTACGAGAAGAACCACGGCCTCACCCGCCAGTTCTGGCTCGACGCCGGGGCGCAGGGGCTGCTGGGGCTCGAGATCCCCGAGGAGCACGGCGGCGTCGACGCCGGCGACTACCGCTTCAACGCGGTCCTCACCGAGGAGCTGGCCAAGGTCAACATGACCCTGCCCTCGTGCGTGGGCATCCACGCCGACATCACCGCCCCCTACCTGGTGCACCTGACCAACGAGGAGCAGCGCAAGCGCTGGCTGCCCGGCGTCGCCTCCGGCGAGACGCTGCTCGCCATCGGCATGACCGAGCCCGGCGGTGGCTCCGACCTCGCCAACCTCAAGACCACCGCGGTCCGCGACGGCGACGACTGGATCATCAACGGCTCCAAGACCTTCATCACCAACGGCGGCTCCGCCGACATCGTGGTGGTGGCGGCGCGCACCGCCCCGGAGAAGAAGGCCAAGGGCATCTCCCTCTTCGCCGTCGACACCAAGACCCCCGGGTTCTCCGTCGGCCGGGTGCTGGACAAGGTCGGCCAGGACGACTCCGACACCGCCGAGCTCTCCTTCGAGGACGTCCGGGTCAGCAACGACGACCTGGTCGGCCCGCTCGACACCGGCTTCATCTCGATGATGCAGTTCCTGCCGCAGGAGCGCCTCGGCACCGCGATTACCGGGGTCGCGCACGCCAAGCAGATCCTCGAGGAGACCGTCCAGTACGCCAAGGACCGGGTGGCCTTCGGCCAGCCGATCGGCAAGTTCCAGAACACCCAGTTCCTGCTGGCCGACCTGGTCACCCGGGTCGAGGTGGCCGAGGCCTACATCGACCAGTGCGTCATGCGGCACACCCGCAAGGAGCTGACCGCGGTCGACGCCGCGAAGGCCAAGTGGTGGGCCACCCAGGTGCAGTCCGAGGTCCTCGACCACTGCCTGCAGATCCACGGCGGCTACGGCTACATGAACGAGTACCGCGTCGCGCGCGCCTGGCGCGACGCCCGCGTCACCAAGATCTGGGCCGGGTCCAACGAGATCATGAAGATGCTGATCGCGCGCGACCTGGGTCTCTGACCCGGCACCACCGCGCAGCGGTGCGGTGCGCCGGGCCTCGTCCTCGGCGCACCGCACCGGTTCCTCGGCCACCGGTCGACCAGCCCGCCACGCAGGGCCGCCCGACCCTTGCCCCACCCGCTCCGAGCGGGTCTGATGGGGCCATGAGCGACCCGACCACCGGCTCTCCGGGCCCGCACGAGGAGGAGCCGCACGAGCAGAGCTTCGCCTCGCGGCTCAACTGGCTGCGCGCGGGCGTGCTCGGGGCCAACGACGGCATCGTCTCCACCGCGGGCCTGGTGGTCGGCGTCGCCGGGGCCACCGAGGCCACCTCCGCCGTGCTGGTCGCCGGCGTCGCGGGGCTGGTCTCCGGCTCGATCAGCATGGCCGCCGGCGAGTACGTCTCGGTCAGCACCCAGCGCGACTCCGAGCTGGCCCTGCTCGAGAGGGAGCGGGCCGAGCTGCGCGACGACCCGGAGGCCGAGCTGTCCGAGCTGGCGGGGCTCTACGTCGCCCGGGGGGTCAGCGAGCGGGTCGCCCTGGAGGTGGCCAAGGAGCTCACCGAGCACGACGCCCTGGCCGCCCATGCGGAGGTCGAGCTGGGCATCGACTCCCAGGAGCAGACCAACCCCTGGCACGCCGCCTTGGCCTCGATGCTCTCGTTCACCCTCGGCGCCCTGCTGCCGTTGCTGGTGATCGTCTTCTCGCCGGTCGACCTG
Organism: Nocardioides sp. Z40_12; assembly: GCF_058215795.1. NCBI lineage: Bacteria > Bacillati > Actinomycetota > Actinomycetes > Propionibacteriales > Nocardioidaceae > Nocardioides > Nocardioides sp. Z40_12. The sequence continues at coordinate 44,406 of NZ_JBZAJA010000012.1, read as the reverse complement.
CGGGTCTACATCACCGCCGCGTCCGTGGCCGTGATGCTGGCCCTCACCGGCTGGGTCAGCGCCCGGCTCGGCGGCTCCCCGGCGGGGCGCGCGGTGGTCCGCAACGTCTGCGGCGGGGTCTTCGCCATGGTCGTCACCCACGTCGTGGGGCTGCTGATCGGCGGCCAGGTCTGAGCCCGTGCCCAAACTCGATAGGTTCGGTACGCTTTAACGCATGAGCCTGCCCACCCTGCCGCTGCCCGAGCTCGACGGAGCCGAGGTCGTCGTCGCCGCCCCGGGGTCCGGACCCGGCCACTGGGCCGGCGCGGCCACGGTCACCCTGGTCGACGACGCCTTCTGGCTGGCCTACCGGGTGCGCCGGCCGCTGAGCGCGGGCCGGGGCCTGTCCACGGTGGTGGCCACCTCGGCCGACGGCGTTCGCTTCCACACGGTGGCCCAGGTCTTCCGCGACGACCTCGGCGCCGAGTCGTTCGAGCGGCCGGTCGTGCTGCGCCGTCCCGACGGCGGCTGGCGCCTCTACCTCTCCTGCGCCACCCCCGGCTCCAAGCACTGGTGGATCGAGGCGCTGGACGCCGACACTCCGCAGGGCCTGCCCGCCGGCCGCCGCACGGTGGTGCTGCCCGGCGACGAGCGGGTGGCGGTCAAGGACCCGGTGATCCTCGAGCGCGACGGACGGTGGGAGATGTGGGTGTGCGAGCACCCGCTGACCGAGCCCGGCCAGGAGGACCGGATGAGCACCGCCTACCTGACCAGCGACGACGGCCTGGTCTGGCAGCGGCAGGGCACGGTGCTGGCACCGCGGCCCGGCGCCTGGGACGCCCGCGGCGCCCGCGTCACCGCCGTCCTCTCCCGGGAGCCGCTGACGGTGCTCTACGACGGCCGCGCCCGGGCCGAGGACAACTGGCACGAGACCACCGGGATCGCCCGGGCCGAGGACGGGGTCCTGGTCGCCGACGACTCCGTCCCCCCGCTGCGCTCGCCGCACTCCGACGGCGCGCTGCGCTACGCCTCGGCCGTCCCGCTGCCCGACGGCTCCACCCGGTTCTACGTCGAGGTCGCCCGCCCCGACGGGGCGCACGACCTGGTGACCTCGCTCAGCCGGCCCTGACCGCGCCGCTGCGACTGGAGAAGGTGCCGCCCTCGCGGTAGGCCCGCCAGTCGGCGAACGACTCGCCGGTCAGCTGCTCGAGCAGCGCGATGTCGGGCAGGTGCGGCTCCAGCAGGGAGGCCCGCTGCTCCGGGGTGAGCCGGGGGCGCGACTCGTCGCCCCCGCGGTGCAGCCGGGCGACCAGCGGGCGGCTCACGGTGCGCCAGACCTCCGGCGGGAGGAACTGCCCCACCGCCGCGCCGGCCCGGATCACCGGGGCCAGCGCACGCACCCGGGCACCGTCACGGACGAAGGGCCGCGAGTTGTCCCTCGGGATCGAGGCCACGTCGGCGGTGTCGACGCCGAGGAAGCGGAAGACCCGGTCGAGCGCCTGGGAGGGCTGGTCGACCAGCTCGCGGTAGCGCAGCAGCAGCAGCTGCTCGCGCGGGAAGTGGTCGAGCAGGTCGGCCAGCTGGCGGCCGTACATGCCCACGTTGCGGTAGTGCCAGAACGGCGCCCAGCCGGCGTCGATGCGCTGCTGCTCGCGTGCCACCGCCTCGAGGATGTCGCCGCGCGGCTCGAGGCCGTCGGTCCACAGGTGCATCCAGTTGGAGTAGGCGCGGTCGACCGGGTCGCGCAGCACCGCCACCAGCCTCGCGTCGGGCCGGTCCGCGGCGATCCGGCGGCGGGCGTCGCGGTTGTAGAGGTAGAACGGAGTGCTCTCGCCGGCCAGCACGCCCTCGGGCACGTCGCGGAAGAGGTCGAGGTAGCGCCGGCGCTGCCAGATCCACTCCCGGTTGCTGTGCGCGTCGCCCGGCCCCTTGTAGGCGGGAGGCGGCGAGTCGCCGCACATGTAGTACTTCGGCTCCTTGATCCGGCTCATGTGCAGCTGCGGGTGCTGGGCCAGCGCGGCGTGCAACGCGCTGGTGCCGGCCTTCGGGGCACCGATCAGGAAGAAGTCCGGGAGACGATCCGTCGCCATCCCAAAAGACTAGTGATCTAGGTGGGTTTGACAAGGGGCGTCCGTGCCCGGCGCGGGGCCGCCCGGCGACGACGTCCGGCCAGCGACCTCGCGGGCGGGTGGAGAAGTGCGCAGCGGACACCGCTGTCCCACACTGTGAGCAGCCGGACGGCAGAGGGCAGCGCCGGGCGCCTGAGCAGGAGGAGGTGGGTGATGAGGCTCTTCGTGGCCGTGGTGCCGCCGGCCGGGGCGGTGGAGGACCTCGACGACTTCCTCGAGGTCCGGCGCGACGCCGCGCCGTTCCGGTGGACCCTGGCAGACCAGCTCCACCTGACCCTGGCGTTCCTCCCCGAGGTCGCCGACCGGCACCTCGACGAGCTCGTGGAGCGGCTCGCCCGCGCCGCGAGCCGCCGCAGCCCCTTCCGCACCCGGATCGCCGGGGGCGGCGCCTTCCCCCACGCGGCGGGGGCCAAGGTGCTGTGGGCGGGCCTGGAGCTCGACGAGCCGGGCCGGCTCCAGCTGCGCCGGCTCGCCGAGGGCGCCCGCGCGGCGGCCTCCCGGACCGGGACCACCGTGGAGGGCCGGCGCTTCCGCCCGCACCTGACGGTGGCCAGGACGGGCCGCCCGACCGAGGTCACCCGCTGGGTGCGGCTGCTCGACTCCTACGCCGGACCGCAGTGGCCGGTCGACACCGTGTCGCTGGTCCGCTCGCACCTGGGCGAGGGGCCCCGCCGACGCCCGCGCTACGAGGTGCTCGCCGAGCTCCCGGTCGGGGTCCCCACGTCCTGACCGGGGCGCTCACCCGGGTCCTGCCCGGGTGCCGAGCGGAGGTGCTGGGCGGAGGACCGCCCAGCACCCGTCAGCGGACGCCGGCCTCCCGCGGCACCGAGCGCAGGATGTCCTCGACCCGCTCCTTGGCGTCGCCGAAGAGCATCCGGGTGTTCTCCTTGAAGAAGAGCGGGTTCTGGACGCCGGCGTAGCCGGTGGCCATGGAGCGCTTGAAGACGATGACCTCGCGGGCGTTCCACACCTCCAGCACGGGCATCCCGGCGATCGGGGAGTCCGGCTCCTCGACCGCGGCCGGGTTGACGGTGTCGTTGGCGCCGATCACCAGGACCACGTCGGTCTCGGGGAGGTCGTCGTTGATCTCGTCCATCTCGAGCACGATGTCGTAGGGCACCTTGGCCTCGGCGAGCAGCACGTTCATGTGACCGGGCAGCCGGCCGGCGACCGGGTGGATGCCGAAGCGCACCTCGACGCCCTTGGCGCGCAGCGCCGCGGTGAGCTCGGCGACCGGGTACTGCGCCTGCGCCACCGCCATGCCGTAGCCGGGGGTGATGACCACCGAGCTCGCGCCGGTGAGCAGCTCGGCGGTCTCCTCGGCGGTGATCTCGCGGTGCTCGCCGTAGTCGCGGTCCGCGCCGGCCGAGCCGCCGTCGGACCCGAAGCCGCCGGCGATGACGGAGATGAACGAGCGGTTCATCGCCTTGCACATGATGTAGCTCAGGATCGCACCCGAGGAGCCCACCAGGGAGCCGGTGATGATCAGCAGGTCGTTGCTCAGCATGAAGCCCGCCGCGGCCGCCGCCCAGCCCGAGTAGGAGTTCAGCATCGAGACCACGACCGGCATGTCGCCGCCACCGATGGCCGCCACCAGGTGGAAGCCCAGGACCAGCGCCAGGACCGTCATGATCACCAGCGGGACCACCCCGACCTCGACGTCGCCGGTGAGGGTCTCCTGCGACGACATGAACCAGACCATCAGGCCCAGCGAGACCAGCAGGATCGCGCCGTTGAGCAGGTGACGGCCGGGCAGCGTCAGCGGCGAGGACTTCATCTTCGCGCTCAGCTTGAGGTTGGCCACGATCGAGCCGGTGAAGGTGACCGCGCCGATGAAGACGCCGAGGAAGACCTCGACCGCGTGGACCTTGTCGCCGGTGCCGTGCTCGAAGAACGAGTTGAAGCCGACCAGCACGGCGGCCAGGCCGACGAAGCTGTGCAGCAGCGCGATCAGCTCGGGCATCCCGGTCATCTCGACCGTGCGCGCCCGCCAGGCGCCGATGGCACCGCCGATCAGCATCGGGACGGCGATCAGCACCAGGGTGATCGGCAGGTCGCGGTAGCCGGCGTACTGGGACTGGCGGGCGGCGAGCAGCACCGTGGCGACCAGCGCCAGGCCCATGCCGGCCATCCCGGCCTGGTTGCCGCGCATGGCGGTCTCGTGCTTGGAGAGACCGGCCAGCGCGGCGATGAAGAGCACGCCGGCGATGATGTAGAGGCCCTGGACCAGGCCCACCAGCTCCGAGGACGTCAGGAAGTCGTTCATGGCTCAGTCCTTCCGGAACATCTCGAGCATGCGGAGGGTGACCAGGAAGCCACCGAAGATGTTGATGCTCGCCACCAGCACGGCCACCACGGCCAGTGCGGAGACCAGCAGGCTCTCGGAGCCCACCTGCAGGATGCCGCCGACCACGATGATCCCGGAGATCGCGTTGGTCTCGCTCATCAGCGGGGTGTGCAGCGCGTGCGCCACGTTGGAGATCACGTAGTAGCCGACGAAGACGGCCAGCGCGAAGACGGTGAAGTGGTTGAGGAACGCCCCCGGCGAGACCGTGGCGAGCGCCGCGAAGGCGACCGCGCCCAGGGCGGCGGCGAAGACCTTGCGGCGGGGGTCCGGCGGCGGCTTCGGCGCCTTCGGCTCCACCGGGGCGGCGGGCGCGGCGGCCGGGGCGGCGGAGACCTGGACCGGCGGCGGCGGCCACATCGACTCGCCGTCGCGGACCACGGTGATGCCACGCTGGACGACGTCGTCCATGTCGAGGACGAGCTCGCCGTCCTTGCCGGGGGTGAGCAGCTTGAAGAGGTTGACGATGTTGGTGCCGTAGAGCTGGCTGGTCTGCGCGGCCAGCCGCCCGGCCAGGTCGGTGTAGCCCAGGATCGTGACCAGGTTGTCGGTCACGATCTTCTCGTCCTTGACCGTGACCTCGCAGTTGCCGCCGTTGGCGGCCGCCATGTCGACGATCACCGAGCCCGGCTTCATCTGGCTCACCGTCTCGGCGCTGATCAGCCGCGGCGCCGGACGCCCCGGGATCAGGGCGGTGGTGATGACGATGTCGGCGGCGCGCGCCTCCTCGTCGTACATCACCGCGGTCGCCTTCTCCTGCTCCGCGGTCATCTCACGCGCATAGCCGTCGGAGGAGACCTCCGCCTCCATGTCGACGGTGACGAACTCCGCGCCCATCGACTGCACCTGCTCGGCGACCTCGGGGCGGACGTCGAAGGCGCGGACGATCGCGCCCATCGCGCCGGCGGCCCCGATCGCGGCCAGGCCCGCCACCCCGGCACCGACCACGAAGACCCGCGCCGGCGGCACCTTGCCCGCCGCGGTCACCTGGCCGGTGAACTGGCGGCCGAAGGAGTGCGCGGCCTCCACCACGGCGCGGTAGCCCGCGACGTTGGCCATCGAGGAGAGCACGTCCATCGACTGGGCGCGCGAGATGCGCGGCACCGCGTCCATCGCCAGCCCGGTCACGCCGGCCGCCTGCAGCTGCTCGAGGAGCTCGGGGCTCCGCGCCGGCGCCATCAGCGAGACCACGCATCCGCCGCGGCGCATCCTGGCGATCTCGTCGGCGGTCGGGGCGTTGACCTTGACCACCACGTCGCTGGACCAGACCTCGGCCGAGTCGGTCACCCGGATGCCGGCCTCGGCGTACGACTCGTCGCGCAGGTCGGCCGCCTGCCCGGCGCCGGACTCCACCACGACCTCGTAGCCGAGCGCGGTGAGCTGCTCCGCCGTTTTGGCCGTGGCCGCGACGAGGGTCTCTCCGTCGCGTGACTCACGAGGGATACCGATCCGCACGAGTTCCTCCTAGTTGTGGGCGGGGTCACCGTACATCGGGTGCTGCGCGGGGCTGTCGTCGTCCACTCGTCGGGACCTCGGAACAGCACGGCACCTCCGGAAAGGACAAGGGCCGCGGCACCCGTGGGTGCCGCGGCCCGTGGCCGTCACGTCGCGCTGGACGCGCGGGGGTCAGACGTAGTCGTCCTCCCGGGTTCCCGCACGCAGGTGGGGACGGTCGAGCTTCTCGCCCTCCACGTCGACGTTGGGGAGGATCCGGTCCAGCCACTTCGGGATCCACCACGCCTTCTCGCCCATCATGTAGAGCAGCGCCGGGATCAGCACCAGCCGGACGATGAAGGCGTCGAAGACGATCGCCGCGGCGAGCGCGAAGCCCATGGACTTGATGATCGGCTCGGTCTGCAGGATGAAGGCGGCGAAGACGGCGATCATGATCGCCGCGGCGGCCGTCACCACCCGCGCGCTGTTGCGGAAGCCGTCGACCACCGCGTCGCGGGTCGACATGCCGTGCACGTGCGCCTCCCGCATCCGGGTCACCAGGAAGACCTGGTAGTCCATCGCGAGGCCGAAGACCATGCCGATCAGGATGATCGGCATGAAGGAGACGATCGGCTGCCCTTCGATGATGCCGAACGTGCCCTTCTGGAAGACCATCACCGTGGCGCCCAGGGTGGCCAGCACCGAGAGCAGGAAGCCCAGGGTGGCGGTCAGCGGGACCAGGATCGAGCGGAAGACCAGGACCAGCAGGATGAACGCCAGCCCGATCACGACCGCCAGGTAGACCGGCAGCGCATCACTGAGCCGGTCCGAGACGTCGGTGGTGATCGCGGTCAGGCCGGTGACGCCGGTGGTGGCGCCGGTCTCCTCCTCGATCTCGGGCTGGCCCTCGCGCAGCGCGTCGAGCAGCTCGGTGGTCTCCTCCTCGTCCGGCCCGGTGGTGGGGGTGACCAGCACCTGGGCACCGGTTCCCTCCTCGTTGGCCATGACGACCTGGGCGTTGGCGACGCCGTCCATCTCTGCCGCCCAGCCGGCGACCGCGCCGAAGGCCTGGCCGCGCTCCTCCTCGGGCAGGTCGCGGGCGTCCACGACGACCACGAGCGGACCCTCGCGGCCGGCGCCGAAGGCCTCAGCGGTCAGGTCGGTGGCCTGCCGCTGGGTGGTGGAGGTCGGCTTGGTGCCGTCGGTCGGGAAGGCCAGGTGCATGTCCTTGATCGGGAAGGCCAGCGCGCCCAGGACCACCACGACGAGCAGCGCGAAGGCGGCCGGCGCCTTGCCCAGCAGCCGGGCCCAGCGGACGCCGTTGTTGATGACGTGGCCGTCGGCCTCGCGCTTGGGGTTGTGCTTGATCACCTGGCCGCCGAAGGCCTTGGACTTGAGCACGCCCAGGAACGCCGGCAGCAGGGTGAGCGCGGCGAGCACGGCCAGCGCCACGCCCGAGGCGGCCGCGAAGCCCATCGAGGCGAGGAACGGGATGTCGACGACGACCAGCGCGGCGAGCGCGATGATCACGGTGAGGCCGGCGAAGACCACCGCGGAGCCGGCGGTGCCGACAGCGACGCCGACGGCCTCCTGCCGGTCGTCGGTGTGGTGCAGCTCGCTGCGGTAGCGGGCCAGGATGAAGAGCGTGTAGTCGATGCCGACCGCGAGGCCGATCATGGTGGCCAGCAGCGGGGTGGTGGAGCCGATGTCGGTGAACGCCGTCATGCCGATGATGCCGATGTTGGTCAGCCCCACGGCGACCAGGGCGATCAGGATCGGCATGCCCGCCGCGACCAGCGAGCCGAAGGTGATGAGCAGGACCAGGAGCGCCACCGCGACGCCGATCGCCTCGGAGGTCAGGCCGAGCTCGGTGATGGCGCTGGTGCCGGAGCCGTTGATCTCCAGGCGCAGGCCGCTGGAGTCCTCGACGTCGGCCATGAGCTCCTCGAGCTGCTCGATGGAGGTGCCCTCCACCTCGGTGGACGCCTCGACGTCCCACTCGAAGCTGACGATGCCGGTGGTCTTGTCCTCCGAGAGCGGGGAGAGCACCTGGGCGTTCTCGCGCGCCACGTCGAGCGGCATGCCGCTCTCCTTGGCCGCGTCGAGGACCATCTTCTGCTGGCCGGCGGCCGCGGTGGCCGGGTCGACCAGCTGCAGCTCCTCGGCCGGAGGCGTCTGGGGCAGGTCGGGGATGCCGGCGAGCAGCTCCTCGAGCGCCTCGACGTTCTCCGGGTCCTCCAGGGTCGTGCCCTCGGGCGCGACGGCGACGATGTTGACCGTCGCCTCGGCGAACGGGTCCTCGGCGTTGGGGAAGAGCTCCTGCTGGAGGTCCGAGGCCTTCTCCGAGGGGATGCCCGGGATGGTCAGCGCGTCGTTCATCGGCTTGGACTGGGTGGTCGCGAAGCCGCCGATCGCCAGGAACGCGATCAGCCACGCGAGCAGGAAGAACGGCCAGCGACGGTAGGCCGTCTTGCCGAGTCGGTAGAGCAGGGTTGCCATCTGGGTCAGATCTCCTGAGGAGGTGGGCGGGAACTTCGGTCTGCGGGAACTGCGTCGTACGTCGTGCGGGCCGGGGCCTAGGCGAGCAGCTCTCGGGCGGTGTCCAGGGCCTCGGCGAAGAGGTCGGGCAGGGGGCGGTCGTCGTGCTCCACGGCCAGGCTCTCCAGGCAGCTGTCGAAGAGGGCGACCATCAGCCGGACCAGCATCCGGGCCCGCTGGTCGCCGAACTCCTGCCCCTCGCGGGCGAGGATGTGCTCGACCAGCGTCCCGGCGACCGCCTCGAACCGCTGGTGCACGGCGACGAGCAGCCGCGGCACCTCGGTGAGCACCTGGCGCTGGAGCCGCAGGTCGCGCTCGTGGAACATGTTCTCCGCGAGCACCGCCCGGGCCAGGACCTTGCAGTCCTCCATCAGGTCGCCGGTCGGCCCGCCGGCCCGGAACTCGGCGAAGAGCTCCGGTCCGAGCGCGGGTGCAGGCCCGAGCACGGCGTCCAGCTTGGCGGGGTAGTAGTTGAACAAGGTGCGTCGGGAGACCTCGCTGGCGGCGGCGAGATCCTCCATCGTCCAGCCCTCGAGGCCGCGGTCGCAGGTGAGCCGCAGCGCCTCGCGCATGATCCGGCGGCTGGTCTCCTGGCGCTTCGCCTCGCGCGAGCCCGTCGCGGGCGCGCTCGGCGCCGGCTCGGACGCCGCGCGCTCGGGCGTTGCACTCTCGGACATGGAGTGCATTCTTGCACTCCGGTGGTTGAAGTGCAGGATTACGGCGACATCGCGCCGGTCACAGGGGGCGCGGGTTGCACCTCGGCGCCGGAGGCCCCCGGCCAGTCCCGGGGTCGCGGCACGGTCCGCACCGACGCGGTGAGCGTGGGGATCAGCGCCGCCAGGACCGTCAGCGCGAGCAGCACCAGCACGGCGCTGGTGCCACCGAGGGCCTCCAGCAGCCATCCGCCGAGCAGCGGGGCGACCGGAATGGTGACGAAGGAGAGGAACTGCGAGGAGGAGGCGAGCCGGCCCTGGAGCTCGTCGGGGGTGATGGCCACCCGGTAGGACTGGCTCGCGGCGTTGCCGGCGGGGTTGAGCAGCAGCCCGACGCACAGCACGGGACCGGCCACCCAGGGCGAGGACCAGAAGGCCAGCGGCACCAGCAGCGGCACCCAGATCCAGGCGGCCGCGACGGTGAGATGCCCCGTGCGCACCCGGTCGACCAGGAACGGCGCGACGAGTGCGCCCACCACTCCCCCGGCGCCGGCGAACGCCTCGACCAGGCCGATCGTGGTGGACGGCACCCCGGCCTGGGCCAGCCGGAGCACGGCGACGAAGAGGACCGCGTTGACCACCAGGTTGAAGGCCGCGGAGAAGGCAGCGCTGGCGCGGAAGTAGGACCGGGCCAGCAGGTAGCGCAGCCCCTCGACCAGCTCGCGCCCCGGCGTGCCGCGCACCCGGTCGGTCGGGGAGAGGTCTGCCTGCACCCGGGAGACGCTGACCAGGGAGACCGCGAAGGTGGCGGCGTCCACCAGGAACGGCAGCGGCCTGGCCACGGCGTACAGGGCACCGCCGAGCGGCCCGCCGAGCAGCGAGGCGACGTGGTGGCGCGCCTGGTTCTGGCTGATCGCGGTCGGGAGCTCGGCGCGGGTCACCACGCTGCGGACGGCCGAGAGCTCGGTCGGCATGTAGATCCCCGCGACCGCCCCGGAGCCCAGCGCCGCCAGCACCAGGTGGGTCAGGGTCAGCGAGCCGAGCAGCCCTGCGATCCCGAGCGAGGCGCTGAGCACCAGCCCGACCGCGCTCGCCGCCAGCAGCACCCGGCGGCGGTCCAGCTGGTCGGCGACCACCCCGGCGGGCAGCAGGGCGAGCGCGATGCCGAGGCTGTACGCCGCGACCGGGACCGCGGCGTGCAGCGCCGAGCCGGTGAGGGCGTAGCCGATCAGCGGCAGGACGAAGAGGGTCGAGACGGTGCCGAGCTGGCTCACGGCCTCGCCGACCCACAGGCGGGTGAAGTCGCGGTTGCGGGCGAGGGAGCGGTAGCCGGTCACGGTCCGACGGTAGATGCGCACGACATGTTGCGCAACTAGTCTTGCGCAATATCTGTGGCGGGTAGTCTGCCGGCCATGGCCTACGTGCACGACCCGACGGTGCTGCGCGCCCTCGCCCACCCGGTCCGCAACCGGATCCTGGGCGAGCTCTCAGCCCAGGGACCGCTGCGGGCCGCCGACCTCTCCCGCGAGCTGGGCATCCCGGCCAACCAGGCCTCCTTCCACCTGCGCCAGCTCGCCAAGTACGGACTGGTCGAGGAGGCTCCGGACGAGGGCCGGGACCGTCGCGACCGCGTCTGGCGCCGGGTGCGGGAGGAGAGTCTCGACTTCGACCTGCGCGAGCTGGAGAAGCAGCCCGGCGGCCCGGCCGCCGCGGCCGTCTTCCGCTCCCAGGCCGCCGCTTGGGCGCACACCCTGGTCGACGCGGCGCACACCGGCGGCCCGCAGGACGGGGCGCACCGGGCGGTCACCGAGCAGTCCCTGCGACTCACCGAGGACGAGGCGCTCGCTCTCACCCGCGAGCTGAGCGACCTGCTGCAGGAGTGGGGTCACCGGACCCGTGGCCGGGACGCGTCCCGGCGCACCTACGTGTTCCTCTCGATGCTCCAGCCGCACCCCGGCTCGCCGGACCCGGCGGACCCGGCGGACCCGCCGGCCTCTGGGGCGAGGGCTCCGGGTGAGGGCTCCGGGTGAGGGCTCCGACGTGGGGGCTCCGACGTGGGGGCTCCGGCGTGAGGCTCAGTCGGCCAGGCCGTAGAGCCGGTCGCCCGCGTCGCCGAGCCCGGGCACGATGTAGCCCTTCTCGTTGAGCCGCTCGTCCATCGCCGCAGTCACCACCGCGACCGGCACCTCGAGGTCGGCCAGCTCCTGCTCGAGCCGCTCGCAGCCTTCCGGTGCCACCAGCAGGCACAGGGCGGTGATGTCGTCGGCGCCTCGGTCGGTGAGGAACCTGACCGCGGCGGCCAGGGTGCCGCCGGTGGCCAGCATCGGGTCGAGCACGTAGCACTGGCGGCCCGAGAGGTCGTCGGGCAGGCGCTCGGCGTACGTCGCGACCTCGAGCGTCTCCTCGTTGCGCGCCATCCCGAGGAAGCCGACCTCCGCAGTCGGCAGCAGCCGCATCATCCCCTCGAGCATGCCCAGCCCGGCGCGCAGGATCGGCACGACCAGCGGGCGCGGCGTGGCCATCTTGACCCCGGTGGTCGGCGAGACCGGCGTGTGGATCTCGACCGTTCCCACCCGGACGTCGCGGGTCGCCTCGTAGGCGAGCAGGGTGACCAGCTCGTCGGTGAGACGACGGAACGTCGGGGAGTCCGTGTCCTGGTCGCGCAGAGCGGTGAGCTTGTGGGCCACGAGCGGGTGGTCGACGACCTGGATGCGCATGCTGCCGACTTTAGTCGAGGCGCTCGCCCCGACGTGTCCCGGCGGGCCCGCACGGGCCGCGGGGGTTGGCCGGGTCCTGCTTCCGTGCCACGCTTGGACCTCGGACAAGGTCCACCAGGCGCGTGGGAAGGGGTCGACCATGGCACTGGCCCCGGAGCAGGCCGACGACATCGACTTCGCCCTGGCCGCCTACCGCCAGGAGGGGTCCTGGCAGGTCGCCCCGCTCGCGGAGACCTCGTGCGCCTCGGTCGAGGCGATGGCCCAGGGCCTGCGCCGGCTGCCCGGCGACGCCGGGGCGATCGGCATGGTCTCGATCGACGAGGACTTCTTCGTGATGGTGCGGGCGCACGGCACGGTGGCCCGGGTGCTGCTCAGCGACGTCAGCGCCGCGATCGAGTGGGAGCTGGCCAGCTCCGCGGTGGAGTTCCTGGGGCTGATCCCCGAGGACGACGAGGATCCGCAGCCGGCCGGCGACCTCGACCTGGTCGGCGACCTGGGGATGCCCGCGACCGACATGCGCGTGCTGCTCGACGACGCCGAGCTCTACCCTGACGAGATGCTCTCCGAGATCGCCGGCCGCCTGGGCTTCGGCCCCGAGTTCGACGCCACCGTCGGGCTCAGGTCCGCCTGAACGCGTGCAGACCTCCAGGTGGGAGGAGGCCATGCGCCTCGCCCTCGACCTCGCCGCTGGGGCGTCGGCGTCGACCGACGTGCCGGTCGGCGCGGTCGTGCTCGGCGAGGACGGCGAGGTGCTCGGCGCCGGGCGCAACGTGCGGGAGGCCGAGGCCGACCCGACCGGCCACGCCGAGGTGGTCGCGCTGCGCGAGGCCGCCCGCGCCCGCGGCGAGTGGCGGCTCGACGGCTGCACCCTGGTGGTCACCCTGGAGCCGTGCACCATGTGCGCGGGCGCGGCGGTGCTCGCCCGCGTCGACCGCGTCGTCTTCGGCGCGTTCGACGAGAAGGCCGGGGCGGTGGGCAGCCTGTGGGACGTCGTCCGGGACCGGCGCCTCAACCACCGCCCCGAGGTGGTGGCCGGGGTGCTGGCCGCGGAGTCGACCGCCCTGCTGGACGGCTTCTTCCGCGGCCGGCGGCTCACTCCCGGTTCTGGATGATCCCGCTGGTGCTCGGCTGGTAGGGGTTGAGGCCCTTGTCGATGGCGTACTGGCGCAGGTAGCCGTCGCGACCCAGGACGTTGATCCGCTCCTGGATCTTCTGCGCCTCCGCCTTCTCGACCTGGACCTGGGCCTGGGCCGCCTTCACCTGGGCGTCGGCCTCGGCCTCCTTGGCCTTGGCCTTGGCGACCGCCTCCTGCTGGGCGGTCAGCGCCGCCTTCACCGACTCCGGCGGGACCGGCTTCTGCAGGGTGATGGAGAAGTTGGTGAAGAACTCCTCGTCGCCGTCGATCTGCCGGCCGACCAGGTCGGGGAGCTGGTCCAGCACGTCGCGCTCCCACTGGGCCTTGACGTTGGGGTCCATGTAGAGGTCGGTGTAGGTGTAGTTCTGGCTGGCCCGGTCGACGGCGGTCTCCAGCGGCTTGGAGAGGTAGACCGAGAGCATGGAGAGCCAGCCGTGCGACCCGTTGCCGTCGGAGGAGTCCATGTAGGCGCTGTAGCGGTTGCCGATCAGGTCGTGGAAGCGGCGCAGCGTCTGGCACTCGGTGTTGAGCATGAACGACGCGACCCCGTCGACGCTCATCTCGATGCCGTCCTTGGTCACGAAGGTCATGCCCTCACGGTCGCCGCCGGCGCCGAAGACGTAGTTGCGCTGCGACGACGGGTAGGAGAAGTGCTTGTCGCCGGGGCCGTGCCAGGCCCGCGAGGAGGTGCCGACGCAGTCGCCGAACCGGGTCGGGGTGAAGGCGCCGCCGGTGTAGTGCAGGGCCACCTGGTCGGGCCCGGTCGAGACCGTGGTGGGGCGGACGAAGACCAGCGTCACGAGGAGCGCCAGCACCAGGACGGCGACCGCCGTGCCGACCTTGGCGACGCCGCGGCCGCGGCGTCCGGACATCTGTGGGACGGATGGGTTCTCGGGCATGCGGATGTTCCCCCTGTGGTCTGTGGCAGCGCTGGCCGGGCTGCGCCGGCTGCGTGACGTGCTCCCCCGGGACGTCCGGGACGGGCACATCATGCCGAAGGCGGGATCAGCCCAGCTCGTTGGTCCGCACGGTGTCGATCACGATGGCGGCCAGGTCGGGCTCGGCGGCCCGGTGCTCGCGGGCCAGGGCCAGCACGTCGTCGAGGGCCGACTCGAGCTGGTGGACCGCCGAGTCCGGCCCGAGGCCCCGGGTGCGCTCGATCAGGACGCCGGCCAGCGCCGGCGAGATCTCGTCGTGGTGGTAGGCCAGGTCGGTGACCTGCCGGACCCGGCCCAGGGCGGCGGCGTGGCGCCCGGACTCCCTGCGCTGCCCGGCGAGCAGCACCAGGGCCATCGCCACGAGGGCGGACACCACGACGACGAGGAGCAGGAGCCGGAGGATCACGCCCCGCAGCCTAGCCAGCGCCGGCGTCCGGGCGCGGTCGCCGTGTCGTGGCCGACTGACTAGCCTGCTCGGGTGCCGCCCCGTCTTCACCGCCTCGCCCTGCTCTGCTGCGCCGCCCTGCTCCTGGTCACCGGCTGCACCGCCGGGGACGGCGGGGGCGGGCCGAGCGGCGAGGGGCCCGCGACGCCGTCGCTGGCGCCGTCCAAGGACGCCGCCCCGGACGCGCCCAACATCGTGCTGATCACCTCCGACGACCAGACCGCCGTCGAGCTGGAGTGGATGCCGCGGACCAGGCGTCTCCTGGGCCGCGCCGGCGTCACCTTCGACGACATGGTCGCGCCGCACCCCAACTGCTGCCCGGCGCGGGCCCAGATCCTGTCGGGCCAGTACGCCCACAACAACGGCGTGCGGACCAACTCGCCGCCCTGGGGCGGCCACGAGGGCTTCGACCCGGCGACTGCGCTGCCGGTCTGGCTCCAGCGGGCCGGGTACGCGACCGGCTTCGTCGGCAAGTACATGCACGGCTACGACGACCAGGACGGGATCGAGCCCGGCTGGGACCGGTGGCGGCCGATCATCGGCGTGCTCTCCAACTACCGCAACTTCCTCCAGTACGACGACGGCGAGCTGGTGCGGTTCGGGCCCGACGACTACCACACCGACACCGTGGCGCAGCAGTCGCGCGAGATGGTCGGCGACTTCGCGGCCGCCGGCAAGCCGTTCTTCCTCTGGTCTAGCTTCATCGCCCCGCACGGCACCTGCGAGGGCTACACCAAGAAGGACTGCTCGGGGCCGCCGCCGGCCGCCGACCGGCACACCGACATCCTGGGCGACGTCGCGCTGCCGTCGCTGGAGTCCCCGGCGTTCAACGAGGACGACGTCTCCGACAAGCCCAAGCACAGCCAGGGCGGCAAGGTCGTCCCGGCCGGGCAGCAGGAGCTGTTCACCCAGCGCATCCGCACCCTGGCCGCCCTCGACGAGGGGGTAGCCGGGATCGTCGGCGCGCTCGAGGAGGCGGGCGAGCTCGACAACACGGTCGTGATGTTCACCTCCGACAACGGCTACCTCTTCGGGGAGCACCGGCTGGTCGGCAAGAACGTGCCCTACGAGGGGGCGCTGCGGGTGCCGCTGGTGATGCGCGGGCCGGGCATCCCCGCCGGGGAGCGCCGCTCCCAGACGGTGGCGATGGTCGACTTCGCCCCCACCATCGCCGAGCTCGCCGACGCCACCCCGGCGCGGGAGATGGACGGTGCCAGCATGCTCCCCTACGCGGTGGCCGACGAGCCGCAGGACGACCGGGCGCTGCTGCTCCAGGCCGGGTCCTCGGGCGAGGTGAGGGCGAGGGCCTGGAAGTACCGCGCGGTCCGCACCGACCGCTACACCCTGGCGCGCTGGAAGGTCCCGCGGTTCTGGGAGCTCTACGACCGCGAGACGGACCCGGCTCAGCTCACCAACGTCTACGACGACCCGCGCTACGCCGGGGTCCGGGAGGTCCTCGAGCCGTTCCTGATGGAGTCGCTGGCCGACTGCCGCGGCGACGCGTGCCGGGTCGACGTCCCCGACCTGCCGGAGCCCGGCCTCTAGGCTGCCCGGGTGCCCATCCCGGACTTCGTCGTCGCCCTCCGCGCCCTGGTGGGCGACCTGCCGCTGTGGTTGCCCGGGGTGACCGCGGTGATCACCCGGGGCGAGGAGGTCCTGCTCGTCCGTCGCAGCGACAACGGGCAGTGGGCGCCCGTCACCGGGATCATCGACCCGCAGGAGGAGCCTGCGGTCTGCGCGCGCCGCGAAGCCCTCGAGGAGACCGGCGTCGAGATCCGGGTGGACCGGCTCGCCTCGACCTCGGTGCTTCCGAGCGTGGTGCACGCGAACGGCGACCGCGCGTCGTACCTCGACCTGACCTTCGCCTGCACCTGGCTCGCCGGGGAGGCGCACGTGGCCGACGACGAGTCGGTCGACGTCCGCTGGTGGCCGGTCGACGCGCTGCCCGAGATGGCCCCTCACATGCGGGCCCGGATCGACGCCGCCCTGTCCGACGAGGACCGCGCGCGCTTCCTCGCGTGAACCACGCGGGACCACACACGGACCCGGGAGGCGATTTCGGCGCCGCCCACGAGGTCCGGTAGCCTCTCCCGCGGTGGCGTGTCCGAGCGGCCGAAGGTGCAACACTCGAAATGTTGTGTGGGGTCAAACCCACCGTGGGTTCAAATCCCACCGCCACCGCCAGGGGTCCTGACGAAACTCAGGACCCGATAGTGACGAAACCCCACCGAGAATTGGTTCTCGGTGGGGTTTCGTGCGTCACCAGACTCTTCCGCGCTTCGTGGGCACGTGCGTGCTGCCCATCGTCGGCGCCGCGTCGGCTGGACGGGCTTGCGTGGGGTGTCCGGGCAGCACTGTGAGCCCGTCAGCGCATGGCTGACGGGCTCGGTGTGGGGCTACTGGGGCTGGACTCTGTCGGTGGGGGCCGGCTCAGTGTTGAGGAGGCCCGTTTTCTGCGGGCAGGTTGCCTGCTTCGTCTACTTCGACGAACCCGTAGGCAGCGACGTCCAATGTGGTCAGAGGGTCGCGGACGTCCCCTCAGGTTTGGCGATGGGGAGCCGGGCTGCGGCGGAAGAGGCCGGAAAAGTGTGGGACGAGTTCCCGAAACTGTGTGGAAGCCACTGAACCCACCCCCGATCTCAAGCCCTTGACCTGCGGCGATGGAGTTCCGTCACCACCCCAGGGATGGGGTCCTGACGAAACTCAGGACCCGATAGTGACGAAACCCCACCGAGAATTGGTTCTCGGTGGGGTTTCGTGGTCGAGTGAGGCTGGCTGCGAAGCCGCTGCCCAGATCCACGCTCCAGAGGACCGGTCCCCGCCCTCCTGGCCGAGGATGGTTGCGTTGGACTCCTGGCCGAGAACTGTCTATGCTTAGCGAAGCAAGACTTCGGCTCCTTGCTTAGGCTCGTGAGCGAGGTTGGCCCCCGGTGTAGCTACGGCAGCCGGGGGTTGCTTCTTTTCTACTCCAGTTCGATGACCTGCGTGAGGTCCTGGATCTGGGAGAAGAGATCGGACTTCCCCATCACCCGCTTCTGCCTGTAGGCACTGCATGCCAGGTCCGGGAGCCACAGGAGATGCTCGGAGCCAGGCGAGGCGTGGATCATCTGAAGCTTTGAGCTGATCGCCTGCTGTGCGATGAGGGCCTTCCGGATGGAACGGTCCCAGTTGTTCTTGCGAGCCTCCCGCTGTTCCTCGGTGATGACCAGCCGAACTGGTTCATGAGAGCCAGCATCCGGCGAGTCCACCGCGGTGAGGAGTCGTCGAAGGACTGCCTCGCGAGCCTCGAATCCCTCCTTGTCGTGCGCAGCGACCTCGATCTTGTCGACGATGACGCAAGTCTCGTCAGGCACGCGAAAGGTGCCGAGCAACTCGCGCGCCCGTTCGCGCCCGCCGTGCTGTTGGAGCGCGTCCGTGGTGTGCCACCAGCCGTCCGGAACGAGTTCGTCGAGCTCATTGCGAAGCGGGTCGAGGTCGCCGGGCAGGACCACCACGGCTGCCATCACGTAGAAGCGCTGCCTTCCCGGCTGCAATGAGTACGTCTCGTCGAGGTAGGCAACTGGGCTATCGGGAACTCGCTCGTAGTGGGACTTCAGAACGACTCGCTGTCCCGGACCTGCGGGTGGTGCCATCACGCCCTCTGGATGGTTGCGCAGCACCTTGTGGCCGCCTGACGTACTTGTCTCAACGGGCGGAGCCTACTCCGAGCACGCCGGGAGTTTGGCCGCAGCAGTCGCGACATGCGTCGGAGCGACGGTGCGTCAGGTCGCGGAGTCGTCGCCGTGGCGAGGGCGGTTGGAGAGAAAGTGTGGGACGGGTTCCCGAATTTGTGTGGAAGGCCCAAGGCTCACCCGCCTTGGCGACGCCCTGACCTGCGACTAGGGAGTTTCGTCACCTCCCCGCCAGCGGACCATGACAGGTGCATGGCCCACGAGATCCCGCCCGGGGCTGCCCCGGGCGGGATCTGTCGTCCTGCGCTCATTGCTCGACCCAGGACCGAGCGCCCGCCTGTCGCAGGCCCGGCGCCTGCTCAGCGCAGGGTGACGTACCAGCCCGCCGCCCGCCGCCCGGCCAGGACCGCCTTCTCCCACCAGACGCCGATCGCGAGGAGCAGGGCACCGGAGCCGAGGAGCAGCAGCCAGCCGGAGACGTAGGCCAGCAACGGCCCGCCCTGGGTGAGCGCGACCAGGACCAGCACGGCCCCGCCGACGCTCACCGGCGCCCGCCACTGCCGGGCCAGCCCGATGACGAGCACCGCGACGGCCACCAGGCAGACCAGCGTCAGGCGCAGTGCCTCGCCCCGGTCGATACCGACCGCGACGCTCGGCAGCAGGGCGACGACCAGGGCGGGAGCCATCGTGACCGCGGTCGGCGCTCCGGGGGTCCGACGCCACTGGACGAGGCCCACGACGGCCAGCAGCGCGGCCAGCGGGAGGGTGTAGGCCTCCACCGCCGGCACGCCCGCGTTGCGCTCCAGCTCCCAGATCCCGCCGGAGACCAGGAGCGCCGCCAGGTAGGCCAGCGGCAGCCGGCCCCGGCTGGCGGCGTGGGCCCCGGTACAGGCGCCCACCACGACCAGGCAGGCCGCCCGCACCCCCGGCGGGAGGTCGAGGCTCTGGACCAGCGCGGTCCCGGCGTACGCCGCGGCCAGCACCAGCGCCAGCGCCTCGAGCAGGTCGTGGTCGCGCGACGGCGGCAGCGAGCGGGCGTACGAGGCCACCAGGATGCTCAGGGCGCAGGCGACCAGGGCGACCACCACCAGGGCCGTCGGCGGCGAGTCGCGGAAGGCCACGGCCAGTGTGACCAGCACCGCGAGCTGGGCCATGACCGACCACACCAGCGCCCGGGTCAGGGCGATCCCGGCGGCGGCCGCCAGCGTCCACGCGAGCGCCGGGACCACCGGCAGCCACCCGGGTGCCGGGTGGCCGATCTCCCCCTGGCCCACCGCCAGCAGGTCGACCGCCGCGCCGTCGGTGAGTCGCAGGGTCGTCCAGGTGAGCACCGGCAGCAGGATCCAGCCGACCGCCCCGACCGCGCCGACGGTCGAGGGGCGTCCCCGCCGCAGCGCGAGCTCCGCGACCAGCGACGCGGCCAGCACCAAGGAGAACGCGACCACCACCCAGCGGTCGGCGTCGGCGAGGAGCACCGCGCCCGCCGGCAGGGCGGTGACGACGGCGACCTCGGCCAGCCGGCTGCCGGCCGCCCCGAGCCAGTGGCCCCGCCGGGCCGCCAGGACCGCCAGGCTCGCGAGCGGGACGGCGAGGAGCACCGCCACGGCCGCGTAGCGCGTCGCCGGGCCGGTCTCCGGGTCGAGCCCGACCTCGAGCCCGGCCGCCAGGTGGACGAGGTAGGCGCCGACCGCGACGAGGACCGGCGGCACCAGGGACCAGGGCACGCCCCTTCTCGGGGCGCCGGCCGGCGGGACAGCGGGGGCGCCGGCCTGGGGGACGGGAGGCGGGACGTGCGGGGCCCATCCCAGGCGCCGGGGCAGGGGCAGGGCCGGGCGGTCCAGCCTGAGCGCCACCACGGCCCCGGCCACGCAGAGGACCGCAAGGAGGAGGCTCAGCACCGAGAGTCCGAGCGGGCCCTGGGCGAGGGCGGCGACCGCGGCGGCGCCGGCCCCGCTGGCGAAGGCGGACGCCGCGGGACGGAGCACGACCACCGGTCGCAGCGGCCCGTCGGCCCGCCCGCGCGGCAGCAGCCGGTCGACGCCGAGCAGCAGCCCGGCACCCAGCAGCCCGGCACCGGCCCAGTAGCCGCTCTCGGACAGGCCGCCGAGGCCGCCCAGGTCCAGCCGGTAGGCGCCCTCGAGGTCGAGGAGGAGCAGCCCGGTGGTGATCACCGCGAAGGTCTCGGCCGCGGCCGGCAGCCGGCGCCGCGTCGTCTCGACGGTGGCCAGCGCGGCCGCCGCGGTGAGCGCCACCATCATCGCCGCCTGGCCGGCCGGGCCCACCACGACCCAGACCACCACCAGGAAGAAGGAGGCCCCGGAGAGCAGCAGCAGCGCGCCGAGGCCGAGCAGCACCTGCTGGCCGGAGAGCTGCCGCCGGGGAGCCGGGCGCGGCGCCGGGTACGGAGGCTGCGCCGGGTACGGAGCTGGGCCGGCGTACGGGGGCTGCGCCGGGTACGGAGGCTGCGCCGGGTACGGGGGCCGCGCCGGGTACGGAGCTGGGCCGGCGTGCGGCGCCTGCGCCGCCGGAGTCGGGGCCGGGGGCTGGCCGGCCGGACCGCGCAGCTGCCTGAGCAGGTGGTCGGCCTCCGCGCGGAGCGCCGAGATCTGCTGGGTGACCTGCCACAACCGGGCGGCCTCGGGGCCGACGAGCCGGAGCCGGCAGCGCGGGCACTCCGTGGCGGCCGGTGGCAGCGGGGCACCGCACTGGGGGCACGGGACGGCGGGTGGTGGAGTGCTCACGCGCACATCCTGCTGCACCGCGCCCCCGCGCGCAGGCCTCAGGCTCCGAGCACCACCAGCACGTCGCCCTCCTGGACCACGTCCCCCGGCGCGACCTTGACCGCGACCACGGTCCCGGCGGCCTCGGCCAGCACCGGGATCTCCATCTTCATCGACTCCAGCAGGACCACGGCGTCCCCGACGGCGACCTCGTCGCCCGGGCCGACCGCGACCTCCATGACCGCGGCCACCATCTCGGCGAGCACCTCGGTCGTTCGCTCACGTGCCATGAGGACGACGCTAGGGGTTACCGGAAGGTACCCGTGAAACCGCCGCCCGGACCCGGCCCGGGGGTCGGCCCGGGGGTCGGCTCACAGCGAGCTGAAGCGGCTGGGCTCGGGCCGCAGCGCGTGCTCGGCCTCCGCGGCGCGGGCGCGCCGGCCGCGCTGCCCGGTCAGGAGCAGGTCGAGCCGGATCACGGCGTAGCCGACCAGCAGCCCCAACGCCACGCCGTACACCTGCTGGAGCCCGGCCTCCACGTAGGAGGTGTCCCAGTTGACCAGCGTCTGGGCCACCACCAGGCTGGCGGCGGCGCCGAAGACGCAGACCCACCAGCCCTGGCGGCGCCGGGCGCGCATGTGGACGCCCCAGGCGAGGGCGGGCACCCCCAGCAGCACCATGATCGGGCTGGGGAAGGCGCCGAGCGTGTCGCGACTCCACTGCACCGCGGCGTTGGTCGGCTCGACCACGCCGGCGACGTCGTAGCGGCGCAGCGCCTCGGCGTAGAGCAGGCTGCCGCCGAGCAGCACCGTGCCGACCACGACCGTGACCAGCCCCCGGGTGCCGAGGCCGTGGAAGCCGGCGCCGAAGCGCCAGACCAGGATCGAGACGACTGCGAAGCCGAGCGCCAGGGTGATGTACTCGAAGCGGACCGAGCTGGCGACCGGCTCGAAGCCGACGGTCGCGAAGGCGCCCACGGAGGCGACCGTGGTCGCCACCACCACCTCGCGGACCACCCCGACATAGGTCCGGGCCGGCACCGTGATCACCACCGCGAGCACCCCGCTGACCACGCAGGTCATCACCGCGGCGCCGCTGCGCAGCACCTCGCTCCCCTCCAGCACCGCGATCACGCCGATGGTGACGGCCAGCAGGCTGAAGACGAGCTGACGACCGCCGACCCGGGCCATCAGCGCCCAGGTGTAGGTGGAGAGGACGGCGACGGCGCCCGCGCCGTCGAGCCACGCCGGGCCGATGTGGAGCGCGGCGAGGGCCAGCGCCACGCAGCCGAGCAGCAGCACCGCACCGCCGGCGGAGATCGAGCGCGACCTGCCGCGTGGAGCCGGTGCGAGCCCCGTCACCCCGGGAGCCGGCTCGATCACGGAGGCGGGAGACAGCGCGGGGGCGAGCAACGAGGCGGGCGCGAGCACCGGGCCGGGGACGATCCCGGGGGCGGGCTCGATCACCGGGGCCTGCTCGATGACGGGTGCGAGCTCGATCACCGGCGGCGCCGGCGTCTCCGGCTCGAGGATGGGCTCGGCGGCGGGGAGCGGGTCGGGCTCCGGCACCGGCACCGGCGGGGCGGACGTGGGCGGAAGCGGGTCGGGGGTGACGCCCTTCGACCGGGGGGAGGCCACCCGACGACCCGCCGGCTGGCCGCCACCGCGGCTCATGCGGACCCGCGACCACCTGGAGGTCCTGGGTGCGGCGCGGCGGCCAGAGGGTGGGGTGGGCACCTGAGGAGATTACCTGCGCCGGTTGGCCAGCGACGGGTTGATGCGGCGAGCGCTCTCCAGGTCGTCACGGGAGAGCACCACGTCGGCCCGGGTCGCCTCCGGACCGGTCTGGACCAGGACGTCGCCGAGCGGCGAGAACGCGGCGGAGTGCCCCGTGTAGCGCGGCGCGGGCTGGCCCACCCCGACGACGTGCACGGTGTTCTCGATGGCCCGGGCCCGCAGCAGCGTGAGCCAGTGGTCGGCCTTCCGCTCGCCGGCCACCCAGGCGGCCGGCACGACGAGGACCTCCGCGCCCGCCAGCACCAGCTCCCGGGCCAGCTCGGGGAAGCGCAGGTCGTAGCAGGTCATCAGGCCCACCGCGAAGCCTGCGACGTCGACCACCACCGGTCGCCACTCACCCGCGCTCAACCGGTCGGACTCGCGGTAGCCGAAGGAGTCGTAGAGGTGGATCTTGTCGTAGGAGGCCTCGCTGCGCCCGCGGACCAGGAGCGTGTTGAAGGGGCGCTCGGCGTCGTCCCCGGTGCGGAACATCCCGGCCACCACGGTGGTGCCACGCTCCGCCGCCACTCGGGCGAGCTCGGTCGCGAAGGGGCCGTCCAGCGGCTCGGCGAACGGGGCGACGTCCGAGCCCGGCGTCCCGAAGTCACGGGCGTACGCCTCGGGCAGCACCACCAGGTCGCTGCCCTCGGGCACCAGCGTCGCCAGCCGCTCGCGGTTGACCGCCGGGTCGAGGTCGGAGGGCTCCTGGACGAGGATGACGCGCAGCTGTTCGGCCATGCTCCCAACCCTGACAGACTGCCCGGATGGACGCTCGCGAGGACCCGGGGACCTTCGCCGCGGTGGTGCTCGCCGGCGGCACCGGCGCCCGGCTCGGCGGCGTCGACAAGGCCGGCCTCGAGCTGGAGGGCCGGCCCCTGCTGGCGTGGGCGCTGGAGGCCCTCACCGACGCCGCCCACGTGGCCGTCGTCGGGCCGGCGGCAACGCCCACCCACCTCCCCCGCCCGGTGCTGCTCACCCGCGAGGACCCGCCCGGGGGCGGCCCTGCGGCCGGACTGCTCGCCGGCCGGGACGCGCTCGCGGCCAGGGCGCCGGCCTGGCTCGCGGTGCTGGCCGTCGACATGCCGCGGGTGCGACCGGAGACCTTCACCCGCCTCCTCGCCGCGGCCCGGGGGCACGACGGCGCCTTCCTCCACGACGACGCCGGCAGGCGCCAGCTCTGCGGCGTCCTGGCGGTGCCGCGACTCGACGAGGTGCGTCCCGGCGGCCCTCGGGACGGCGCGCCGGACCACTCGCTGACCCACGCGCTGCGGGGCTCCGGTCACGGCATGTCGATGCGCCGACTGCTGGGTCCCCTGGACCTGGCGCGGGTCGGCGCCGAGGGGGACGAGGGGCGCGACGTCGACACCTGGCGGGACTTGCGGGACCTCGCAGAGTGACGGAGGCTGGACGGGTGAACCTCCACGACTGGATCGACGAGCTGTGCGACGTCCTCGATCTCGAGCTCGAGGTCGACGAGGCGCTGGTGCTCGACCTGGCCCGCGACGTCGCGCACAACGTGGAGCGCAAGGCCGCCCCGGTGAGCACCTTCATGCTCGGCTACGCCGCCGGGGCCGCGGGGGCGAGCCCGGAGCAGCTGGAGCAGCTGGCCGACCGGGCCCAGGTCCTCGCGCTCAGCTGGGACAGACCGGCCGACGCCGCCGACCCCGACGAGGTCACGCCGCCGGTGCCCGACGACAGCGAGATCGACCACACGGGCGACCGGCTCGACTGAGGCGTCGCTGACTAGGGTGGCGCCATGCGAGCCGCCCACATCAGCGCCCCCGGAGGGCCCGAGGTCCTCTCCGTCACCGACGTCCCCGCCCCCGTGGCCGGGCCCGGCGAGGTGCTCCTCGACGTGGTGGCCACCGCCGTCAACAAGGCCGACACCCTGCAGCGCCAGGGGCACTACCCGGTGCCGCCGGGCGCCTCGGAGATCCTGGGTCTGGAGTGCAGCGGTCGCATCGCGGCCCTGGGCGAGGGCGTGACCGGGTGGTCGGTGGGCGACGAGGCGTGCGCCCTGCTGGTCGGCGGCGGCTACGCCGAGCAGGTGGCGGTGCCCGTGGGCCAGCTCATGCCGGTGCCCGACGGGGTCGACCTGGTCACTGCGGCCGCCCTGCCGGAGGTGGCCTGCACGGTGTGGTCCAACGTCTTCATGACCGCCGGCCTCCAGGCCGGCGAGACCTTCCTGGTGCACGGCGGCGCCGGCGGCATCGGCACCTTCGCCATCCAGCTGGCCTCCGCGTTCGGGGCCAAGGTGGTCACGACCGCGGGATCGGCCGAGAAGCTCGCCGTCTGCGCCGAGCTGGGGGCCGACGTGACCGTCAACTACCGCGAGGAGGACTTCGTCGAGGTGACGCGCCAGGCCACCGGCGGCCGTGGTGCCGACGTGGTCCTGGACAACATGGGCGCCAAGTACCTGGCCCGCAACGTGGACGTGCTGGCCCCGGACGGCCGCCTGGTGGTGATCGGCATGCAGGGCGGGACCAAGGCCGAGCTCGACCTCGGCAGGCTGCTGCGCAAGCGGGCCTCGGTGACCGCCACCGCGCTGCGCGGCCGCCCGCTGGACCAGAAGGCGGCGATCTGCCGCGAGGTGGTCGAGCAGGTGTGGCCGCTGGTCGCCGACGGGCAGGTCAAGCCGGTGGTGCACACCACCCTCCCGCTGGAGGAGCTCGGCGCCGCGCACGCCCTGATGGACGGGAGCGGGCACGTCGGCAAGATCCTGCTCACGGTGGGCGACCCGGGCTAGGTGCACGACCTAGGCTAGAAGAATGACTGAGCGCACCCCGGCCCCCGAGGCCGACCCCGCAGCCCCGAAGACCACCCCGGGGCCGGAGGTCCCCGAGGGCCACGTGCTGGTCCTCGGGCCCGACGGCGAGCCCGTCGGCAGCGTCCCCGCCGAGATGGTCGCGCAGGCGGTGGAGTCCCAGGAGTCCGACGCCGAGCGCGAGGAGCGTGGCCTCACCGAGCTGGTCGAGCAGCCCGCCAAGGTGCTGCGGATCGGCAGCATGATCCGCCAGCTCCTGGACGAGGTGAAGGCCGCCCCGCTCGACGAGGCGAGCCGGGCCCGGCTCAAGGACATCCACCGCGCCTCCATCAAGGAGCTGGAGACCGGCCTGGCGCCCGAGCTGATCGAGGAGCTCGAGCGGATCGCGCTGCCGTTCACCGAGGAGGAGACACCGTCGGAGAGCGAGCTGCGGATCGCCCAGGCCCAGCTCGTGGGCTGGCTCGAGGGGCTCTTCCACGGCATCCAGACCGCGATCTACGCCCAGCAGATGGTCAGCCGCGCCCAGCTCGAGCAGATGCGCCGGGCGCTGCCGCCCGGCATCGCGGGCCAGCCCGGCGGACCCGGCCTCGGCGCGACGGGTCAGCCCGCCGTCCAGCCCACCGCCGCCCGCGAAGAGGGCGGCGCCAGCTCCGGCGGCATGTACCTCTGACCGCTCCGCACCTCTGACCTGACCCGACCTCCGCCGTCGCCGTACGCCGTCGCCGTCCCCTCGCCGTACGCCGTCCGCCGTACGAGCCCGCGGGACGTCATCACGAGCGGTCGCCCGTGGAGCCACCCCCGATGACGTCCGGGGAGCCGGCTCAGTGAGGGCGGCCGACGCGAGCGACGACGGCGAGCCCGAGCAGCCCGAGCAGCACCAGCGCGGCCCCCGGAGCGACCAGCCGGGCGAGCTCGGGCGGCTCCGAGGTCTCGATCCGGGTCCGGGTGGCCTCGGTCGGTGTCGGCGCGGCCAGTCGGGTGCCGATACCGAGGAGCCGCTGGACGCGCTCCATCACCGCGGTGCTGGCCGGGGCCGACCCGGAGCAGCTGCTGGTGGTGCCGTCGGCGGTCAGGAAGAGCCAGTTCTCCTCGGGCTGCACCGGGCCGATCCCGCAGGCGGCCTCGCCGAGGGCCGAGGCGACCTGCACCTCGGCGGTGTCCAGCTGGCCCTTGAAGACACGGGAGGCGACCACGTCGTAGATCACGTCGTTGCCCGACGGGGTGCCCTCCGCGGCGACCCGGCCCAGGAAGACGGTGTCGGCCCGCTTGATCTGCTGCTTGAACGACAGGGGGGCGCAGCTGCACGCGGAGGCCGGGGTGGCGGTCGCCAGCAGGCCGACCAGGACGAGGGGGCCGGCCAGCAGGAGCGCGAGGAGCGGGCGCAGGGCACGGGCGAACATGGCCCGAAGACTAGCCTTCGTGCGGCTCACGGGTTCAAGCCCGCCAGCCCGAAGATCTCCGCCAGGGTGCGTGCGACGCCCTCGTCGTCGTGGCGCGGCGCGACGTGGTGGGCCAGCTCCAGCACCGTGGGATGGGCGTTGCCCATCGCGTAGGAGGTGCCCGCCCACTCCAGCAGCGGCAGGTCGTTGGGCATGTCGCCGAAGGCGACCACCTCGGCCGGGGCCACCCCCAGCTCGGCGCAGAGCTCGGCGAGCGTGGAGGCCTTGGTGACGCCGGCCGCGCTCATCTCCACCAGGGCGCCGACCGACGACCAGGTGGTGGTCACCTCCGTCCCGACGGCCTCCTCCACGACGTCCCAGAACTCCTGGGGGGCCAGCTCCTCGTGCCGGGCCAGCAGCTTGACCACGGCGCCGTCGGAGATCTCCTCCAGGGGCCCGCGGGTCACCCGCGCCCCCCGGCGGTCGTCACGGTGGTTGAGGAACCCCTCCTCGAGCGCGAAGCCCGTGGTGCTCTCCACCGCGAACGTCGTACCCGGGACCTCGGTGCGCAGTGTGCGGCCGACGTCCAGGAGCACCTCACGGGGGATCGACCGTGCCTTGCGCACCGAGTGGCTCGGTACGTCGTACACGATGCCGCCGTTGCTGCAGATGGCCAGGCCGTGGCCACCGACCGCCTCCCAGAGCGTCTCCATCCAGCGCATCGGCCGCCCGGTCACGAAGACCACCGGCACGCCCATCTCGTCGAGCGCCGTGATCACCTCGCGGGTGCGGGCGGTGACCGCGCCGGCGGAGTCCAGCAGGGTCCCGTCGAGGTCGGTGGCGACCAGACGGGGCCGGGGCGGCGTGGCGTCCCCCGCGGCCCCGTCGCCGGTCAGGACGACCACGTCCCCTGCCGGGCGGCGACCGGGGGGAACCAGCGGTTGATCTCGACCGCGGCACCGTTGTCGTGGACGGTCTCGGTCACGGCGTCGGCGGCGGCCCGGACCTCCTCGACGGCCTGGCCCATCGCCACCCCGCGGCCCGCCCAGGCGAGCATCTCGATGTCGTTGCGGCCGTCGCCGATCGCGAGCACGTCGGCGGGGTCGATGCCCAGCCGGTCGCAGACGTGCTGGAGCCCGGAGGCCTTGGAGATGCCCACCGGCGAGAGGTCCATCCAGGCCGTCCAGCCGACCACGTAGTCGGTGCCGTGCAGCCCGAGGCGGTCGGCCAGCTCGACGAAGTCCTCGGCGGTGGCCTCGGGGTCGCGGACCACCACGCGGCTGACCGGCTCGCCGACGATCTCGTCGACGGAGGTGACCAGCTGCTCGCCCGTGAGCTCGCCCTCGGGGAAGACCATGCTGACCCGGTAGCCGCCGATGCCGCGCTCCTCGACCGCCACCAGGGCGTCGGGGTGGTGCTCGAGGACGGCGGCCACCGCGGGCGCGGCGTCGAAGGTCTCCTCGTGGACGACCTCCATCGGCGGGTAGCGCAGGATCACCGCGCCGTTGGAGGCGACGATCCACAGCCGGTCGTCGGGGTCGCCGCCGGGGCCCTCGACCGGCAGGTCCAGCAGGTCGGCGATCGGGACCATGGCGTGCGGCGACCGGCCGCTGGCCAGCACGATGTGGGCGCCCGCGGCGCGCGCCCGGTGGACGGCGTCGTAGATCTCGGGCCGGATGGTCTCGTAGACCTGGCCCGACCCCTCGACCCAGGCCAGCAGCGTGCCGTCGATGTCGAGGGCGACCATCTTCGGCTGCCAGTCGGCGTCCTTCTCAGGCACCGTGCCCCCCGGTCACGACCGGCTCCAGCACCTCGCGGCCCATCCACTTCTGCAGCGCCTTCGGCACCCGGACCGAGCCGTCGGCCTGCTGGTGGGTCTCCAGGACGGCGACGATGGCCCGGGTCACCGCGGTGAGGGTGCCGTTGAGGGTGGCCACCGGGACGGTGCCCGACTCGCCGCGGGTGCGGATCTCGAGGCGGCGGGACTGGAAGTCGGTGCAGTTGGAGGTCGAGGTGAGCTCGCGGTACTTGCCCTGGGTGGGGATCCACGCCTCGCAGTCGAACTTGCGCAGCGCGCTGGCGCCGAGGTCGCCCGCGGCGATGTCGACCACCTGGTAGGCGAGCTCGAGCTTGTCGAGGAACGCCTTCTCCCAGCCCAGCAGCCGGGCGTGCTCGGCCTCGGCGTCCTCCAGCGTGGTGTAGACGAACATCTCGACCTTGTCGAACCAGTGCACCCGGATGATGCCCTTGGTGTCCTTGCCGTGCGAGCCGGCCTCCTTGCGGAAGCACGGGCTGAACGCCGCGTAGCGCCGGGGCAGCGACTCGGCGTCGAGGATCTCCTCGGAGTGGTACGCCGCCATCGCGACCTCCGAGGTGCCGACGAGGTAGAGGTCCTCGCCCTCGATCCGGTAGACGTCGTCGGCCGCCTGGCCGAGGAAGCCGGTGCCCTCCATCGCGGCCGGCTTGACCAGGGACGGCGCGATCACCTGGGTGAAGCCCGCCTCGCGGGCCTGCTCCATCGCCATGTTGACCAGCGCCAGCTCCAGCTCGGCGCCCACGCCGGTGAGGAAGTAGAAGCGCGACCCGCTGACCTTGGCGCCCCGCTCGAGGTCGATCGCCCCGAGGAGCCGGCCGAGCTCGATGTGGTCGCGCGGCTCGAAGCCCTCCGCGGCGAAGTCGCGCGGCGTCCCGACCGTCTCGATGACGACGGAGTCGTCCTCCCCGCCCTCGGGGGTCTGGTCGTGGACCAGGTTGGGCATGGCCCGGATGGCCTCCTGCCAGGCCTGCTCGGCGGCGCCCTGGGCGGCCTCCGCGGCCTTGACCTCGGCGGCGAGCTCCTTGGTGCGCGCGAGGAGCCGCTGCTTCTCCTCGCCCTGGGCCTGGGCGATCAGCTTGCCCTGCTGCTTCTGCTCGCCGCGCTTCTGCTCGAAGAGGACGATCGCCTCGCGGCGCGCCGCGTCGGCGGCCACCGCGCGGTCGACCAGGTCGGTGGGGGCGCCGCGCTTGGTCAGGGAGGCGCGCACACGGTCGGGGTCGTCACGGAGCAGGCGCGGATCGATCATGGGGTCAGGTTATCCGCCGGGCCGACAACGACCTCGGTGGCGGGCGCCGCGAGGCGACCCCGACGGGCTCGGGGAGGCATACTCACCTGCGTGCTGGATCGATCTCGCGGGAGCCACCTCGCCCGGGCCGCCGCGTGCGCGGCCGTCTTCGTCGTACTCGCGGTCCTGGTGACCTGGGACCGCGCGCCCCTCGAGGGCTTCGACACCTGGGGCCGCGAGGCCGAGGACTGGGCCGACGAGTACGGCTGGCTCCACCAGCTGCTGCTGTGGATCGAGGACGGCTTCAACACCATCGGCATGACCGTGCTGACGGTGCTCGTCGCCGGCCTGCTGCTGCTCAAGCGGCACCCGCGGGCCGCCGCCTTCGTCGCCGGGACGATGCTGGTCACCGCCCTGGTCACCAGCGGCCTCAAGCTCCTGCTGAGCCGGGCCCGGCCCGACTGGCAGGAGACGGTGGGCCTGCACGACACCCACTCCTTCCCCTCGGGGCACGCCTCCTCCATCGCGGCGTTCACCCTGCTGCTGTGGGTGCTTGCCTCGGTCTTCGTGCGCCGCGCCAACATGCGCCGCGCGGCTGCGCTGGGGCTGGTCGCGCTGTGGCTCGTGGTGGTCCTCGACCGGGTGCTGCTCGGCCGTCACTTCCCCAGCGACGTGATCGCCGGCAGCCTGGTCGGGATCACGGTCGTGCTGGTCGGCATGACGCTCGTCGACCCCCGGCCCCGCAGCATCGCGGAGACCAGCGAGCCGCTGCAGGAGGTCTACGTCTCGGAGCGACGGCTGGCGGTCGTGCTCAACCCGATCAAGGTCGAGGACATCGGGCAGTTCCGCCACCTGGTCGCCTCGATGGCCCAGGAGTCCGGCTGGCAGGAGCCGACCTGGCACTACACCACCGTGGAGGACCCGGGCACCGGGATGGCCGCCAAGGCCGCGGCGGCCGGCGTCGACCTGGTCCTCGTCTGCGGCGGCGACGGCACCGTCCGCGAGGTCTGCGCCGAGCTGGCCGGCACCGGCGTCCCCGTCGGGATCATCCCGGCCGGCACGGGCAACCTGCTGGCCCGCAACCTCGACATCCCGCTCTACCTGAGGTCGGCGATCGACGTCGGGCTCAACGGGCAGGACCGGGCCATCGACATGGTCCGTGTCAGCGGCGACGGCATCGAGGACACCCACTTCATGGTGATGGCGGGGATGGGCTTCGACGCCGCCATCATGGAGGGGGTCAACGAGGACATCAAGAAGCGGATCGGCTGGGTCGCCTACGTGTTCTCCGGCCTGAAGTCGCTGATGTTCCCCGCCTACCGGATCGAGATCTCCGTCGACGGAGCCGAGTTCACCACGCACCGGGCGCGCACCGTGGTGGTCGGCAACGTCGGCTACCTGCAGGCCGGGATGCCCCTGCTGCCCGACGCCGCCATCGACGACGGCCTCCTGGACGTCGTCATCCTGCACCCCAAGCGCTTCCTCTCCTGGGTGCCCCTGGCGTGGCGGGTGATGGCGCGGAGCTCGCGCGTCGACGACACGATCGACCGGCTCACCGGCGCCACCGTGACGCTGCGCGCGACCGCGGAGACGCCGCGCCAGCTCGACGGCGACTCCATCGGGCTCGGCAAGGAGCTGACGATGGAGTGCATCCCGGGCCGGCTGCTGGTCCGGGTCCCCCGCTGACCTACGTGGGGACCAGCCCGGTGGTCACCGGGCGCCGGTGGCCTCATCGCCGGCCTGGGCGGCGGCGCCCCGGTCGGCCGGGATCCCGGTGTCGCGGACGAGGTAGATCCACGGGAAGGCGAGCACCGCGACCTCCCAGCCGTCGCGCTCGAAGCTCGAGGGACGGCGGGTCCAGACGACCCGGCGGTGCTCCCACTGGGTGGGGGTCCGCCGTACCCGGTGCTTGAGCATCCCGGCTCCGACGGTGCGCCAGCCGAGGCGACCGGCGATCTCCAGCTCGGCCATCTCGTCGAACGCCGTGATCGGGGCCAGCCAGCGCTCCTCGCCCACCGCGTCGCCGGGCTCCGTCGGGTCTGAGCCGCTGTCGGGCTCGCCGAAGCGCTGCTGGGCGGCCTGCCGGCTCATCCCGAGCTCGGCGCCCAGCGCCGCCCAGCTGTGCCCGGCCGCGCGAGCCGCGGCGACGGACTGGCGCAGCAGCGCCCGGACCTCGGTCTCCGCCTGGGCGGTCCGGCGCACGATGGCGAGGTGGTCCTGCTCCTGGTCCGCGGGCGGCAGACCGTCCAGGATGGCTGCCCCGAGAGCCTCGGCGAGGTCGCGGGGGCCCTGCTCAGCTGTCGCCATCACGACTCGGCAGCCAGGTCTGGGCGGGGCCCTTGGGCTGGCGCCACAGGAGACCCACCATGTAGACGCCACTGAGGATCAGGGCGACTCCGGCTCCCTGGCCCATGCCGCCGAGGAAGCCGTCGAACCTGTTGCCGATCGTCGCCAGGGCGATGCCGATCATGATGAGGGCGAGCGAGCCCCCTGACAATCCACCCTTGAGGGCGGTTCTCTTCTCGGATGCGTTCATGCGTCAACATTAAGTTGACACCTGGACGGTGTCAATCATTTGTTGACATTTCTGGCCCGTGGGCTGGGACTTGCTGACAATTACTCCCGCTTCTTGACCGTTGCAACGGTCAAGAAGTGCTGGTTTCACCGGGGCCCCGGTGAAACCGGCAGGCGGGAGCTCAGGCCTTGGCGTGCGCCACGGCCTCCTCCTCCTCGGGGGAGAGCTGCTGCTCGCTGGCCCAGGTGGAGATCGTCTTGGCGTAGGTGCGGGCCTCGCTGCGGCCGTGGATGGTGGTCAGCACCACCCCGTCACCGGCGTCGTCGAGCAGGGCCACCGACCAGGAGAGGTGGCCGCCGACGTCGCCGAAGGCGTCGTACCGGACGACGGCCAGGTGGCGCAGCGCACCACGGGTGGCCTCCTGCAGGGCCGCGACCTCGCGCCGCAGCCCGCCGACGTCCTCGGGCAGCGGTGCGGCACCGTCCCGCGGTCGCAACGACGCCGTCCGCCGCAGGGCGACGACGGAGAAGACGACCGAGACGACGGCCAGGACCAGGGCGGGGACCACGACGAACCACACGCCCCGCACCCTATGGGACCATCGCTGCGTGAGCCGTCCCCCACGCCCCCGCATCGCCTACCAGGGCGAGCCGGGCGCCAACTCCCACATCGTCTGCGCGCAGCACTACCCCGACTGGGAGGCGGTGCCGTGCGCCTCCTTCGAGGACGTCTTCGCCGCCGTCGAGGGCGGGGACGCCGACCTCGCGATGATCCCGATCGACAACTCGCTGGCCGGGCGGGTGGCCGACATCCACCACTTCCTGCCCGCCTCGAGCCTGCACATCATCGGCGAGCACTTCCTGCGCATCGTCTTCAACCTGGTCGCCGTCGAGGGCGCGACCCTGGAGACCATCCGCACCGTCCACAGCCACGTGCACGCCCTGGGGCAGTGCCGCCGGGTGATCCGGGAGCTCGGCCTGACCCCGGTCATCTCGGGCGACACCGCCGGGGCCGCCCGCGAGGTGGCCGAGGCGGGCGACGTCACCCAGGCGGCGCTCGCGCCCCCGCTGGCAGCGGAGATCTACGGCCTCCAGGTGCTGCGCACCGACGTCGAGGACGAGGCCCACAACACCACCCGGTTCGTGGTGCTCTCCCGCGACCTGGTGGAGGCCCCCGCCGGCAACGGGCCGGTGGTGACCAGCTTCATCTTCAACGTGCGCAACCTGCCGGCGGCGCTCTACAAGGCGCTCGGCGGCTTCGCCACCAACGGGGTCAACATGACCAAGCTGGAGAGCTACATGGTGGGCGGCGAGTTCGCCGCCACCCAGTTCCTCGCCGAGGTCGACGGGCACCCCGCCGACCCGGCGGTGGCCCGCGCCCTGGAGGAGCTGGCCTTCTTCACCACCGAGATCAAGGTGCTCGGCGTCTACCCCGCCTCCCCCGACCGGGCCCGCTGAGCCCAGGCCCACGGCGGGTTTGCCGCAATTTCGTCCTGCTCGGGCCCCCGCTGTGGCAGGCTTCGGCGCGGTGACATGCGGCCGCAGGACGGCTCGCAGCGCCGGTCGTACTCGGAGGGACCCATGGCGGGCGCTCAGATCGTCGCTTGGAGCGTGCTGGCGTACTCCGCCCTGCCGCTCGGCTACGCCCTGCGCCGCTGGCACGTCCAGTTCCTGCTCCTCTACACCCACCTCGCCGCACTGCTGGCCTTCGGGGCGATCCTCGGCGGCCTCTACGAGGTGCGCCTGGCCGACGGCCTGGTGCTGGTGCCCGGCGAGATCTCCTTCGCCGGCTTCCTCTTCACCGTGATGATCACCGTGGTGGTCGGGCGCGACCTCCAGGTGGTGCGCAACATCGTCGCCCTCACCGCCGTGGTCGGGGCGCTCGGCCTGGCCTTCTTCACCATCGCCCGCCGGGCGCTCGAGGCCTCCCCGCCCGGCTCCTCCGAGGTCGACATCACCCTGCCCGGCCAGAGCACGGGCGACGCGCTGGTCTTCCTGGTCTTCGTCGTGCTCGAGCTGCTGCTCCTGCTCAACCTGCTCGAGCTCGCCAAGCGCCGCCTGCCCGGCTACCTGATGCCGGCGGTCTACCCGCTGGCCTTCGTCGTGGTGCTGCTGACCCACGGCGTGCTGACCTCCCTGATCTCCGGCCAGTCGGCGGTCGGCGACCTGCTCGACAAGCTGGTCCTGGCGACGTTCTTCCTGCCCTCGCTCCTGGTCTTCGTGGCGCTCTACCGCGGCCCGGTCTCGGCGTTCGAGGCCCGGCCCCTGCACCTGCGCCACCTCACCTCCACCTCGCGCAACCCCCTCCTCGACGAGCTGGAGAGCAAGGTCCACGAGCTCGACGAGCAGCGCTCCCTGACGCTGGCGAGCGCCGCCTCGATCGGCCGGATCAACGCCACCGTCGAGCGGATCCTCGACTCGGCGACCAACACGATCCTGATCGCGCTCGACGAGGAGCTGCGGATCACCCACTTCAACGCCGGCGCCCAGGCGCTGCTCGGCTGGACCCCTACCGAGGTCTGCGGGCAGGGCCTGGAGGTGCTGCTGCCGGCGGAGGAGATCGTCCGGCACGCCTCCGCGCTGGGCACCGGGCCCGACCTGGCCCAGGTGCTCCGGGTGCAGATGGCGGTCGACGCGCGGCGCGACTGGCTGATGCTCGCCCGCGACGAGGCCTGCCCCACCATCTCGATGAGCGTGAGCGAGGTGAAGGTCGACGGGCAGCTGGTCGGGCACATCCTGGCCGGGGAGGACGTCACCTCCCGGCTCCGGGTGGAGACCGCGATGATGACCGCGCTGACCCGCGAGCACGACGCCCTGGTGCGCCTCCAGGAGGCGGACCGGGTCAAGCACGAGCTGGTCTCCACCGTCAGCCACGAGCTGCGTACGCCGATCGCGAGCATCACCGGCTACACCGAGATGCTCCACGACGGGGCCTACGGGGCGCTCAGCAAGGACCAGGTCGCCGCCCTGGACCGGGTGCTGCGCAACACCTCGCGGCTCGAGCAGCTCGTCGACGACCTGCTCGTCCTGGAGCGGGTCGAGCAGGCGCCCCTGCCGCTGACCTGCGAGCCCGTCGACCTGTGCGACGTCGTCCGCGGGACCCAGGCGATCGTGGCCGAGATGGTCCGCGGCCGGGACCTGAAGTTCAACGTCTCGCTGCCCGCCAACCCCGTCGTCCTCGACGGGGACCCCGCCGCCCTGGAGCGGCTGGTGATCAACCTCCTCAGCAACGCCGTGAAGTTCACGCCGGGCCGCGGCACCGTCACCCTGCGGGTCACCTCCCACTCGGGCCAGGCGTGGCTCACCGTCGCCGACACCGGCCTGGGGGTCCCCGAGGCCGACCAGCAACACGTCTTCGCCCGCTTCTTCCGCAGCAACCAGGCCAACGAGCTCGCCATCCCCGGCTCCGGGCTGGGCCTGAGCATCGTGCAGGCCGTGGTGGCCGGCCACGGCGGCGAGGTCACGCTCGCCTCGGCCCCCGGCGAGGGTACGACGGTGACCGTCAGCCTCCCGCTCGACACCGCCGCCGGAGCCGTCCGCGCCGGCTGAGCCCCCCCGAGAGCGGGGGACGCGGGCCGGCCCCCGCCGCTGGTCTGGACCGGGGGGTGGCCGATCGGCTCACTTGTCGTCATTCCGGGGACGCTGCCAGCCCCGTCCCTCTACGTTCCTCCCGGATAGACCCGGATCCAGACTCAGAAGGTTGCCATGGAAGGGCCCGAACTCTTCGTCGCGTGTGTCGCGGCCTACACCATCGCGCCGCTCGTCCTCGCGATCCGCCAGACCGTCTTCCAGTTCGTCCTGCTGTACGCCTACATCGCCACGGTGGCGGCGGTCTCCGGCCTCGTCAGCCTCTCCTACCGGATCCCGCTGTCGGGCTCGCTCAGCGTCACCTCCGGAGAGATCGCCTACGCCGGGCTGCTCTTCGCGGTGCTGGTCACCGTGGTGGCGGGGCGTGACCTCCAGGTCGTGCGCAACGTGGTGGTGCTGACCTTCGGGGTGCACGCGCTGCTGCTCATCGTCCACGTGCTCGACGGGGCCGCGCAGAACCGCCCGGACATCCTCGACGCCCGGCCGATCCCCTCCGAGCTGGCCTCGGGCCCGCCGTTCGCGATGCTCCTGGCCGGGCTGCTGCTGGCGGGCGAGATCGTCCTCCTGGTCAGCCTGCTCGAGCTGTGCAAGCGGCGGCTGCCCTCCCTGGCGATGGTCCTGGTCTATCCCGCGGCGATGGCCGTCACCCTGGTCCTCGACGGGCTCCTCCACCCCCTGGTGGTCCCGCGGGACGGTGTTCCCCTGTGGGACGAGATCCAGCAGGCGACCGGGTCCCGGCTGCTGCTGGCCTGGGGCCTGATCATGCCGATCTTCATCTTCGTCGCGCTCTACCGGCGCCTGGTGCTGGCCTTCGAGAACGAGCCGCTCAAGCTGGACGCCCTGGGCCGCCTCTCCCGCGACGAGCTGCTGCTGGGCCGGGCCACCGCGACCGTCGAGCGGATCCTCGACGCGGCGGTCAACACCATCCTGATCGCGCTCGACACCGACCTGCGGATCACCCACTTCAACGTCGGCGCGGAGCAGCTGCTCGGCTACACCTCCGACGAGATGCGCGGCCGCACCACCGCGCTGCTCGTCGACCGGGACGAGGGCCTGCGCCACGCCATGGCCCTGGGCACCGGCAGCGCCGACGTCCACGTGCTCACCCACGCCCAGATCAGCCACGGCGGCCGCCGCGAGTGGGAGCTGGTCGACAAGGACGGGCAGGCCCACATCGTGTCGCTGAGCATCAGCGAGATCGTCGCCGGCGGCCGGGTCGTCGGCTACCTGGCCGCCGGCGAGGACGTCACCAGCCGGGTGCGCAGCGAGCGCGCCATGCTGCAGGCGATGTCGCGCGAACACACCGCCTCGCTGGCACTGCAGGAGGCCGAGGGGGTCAAGCACGAGCTGGTCTCCACGGTCAGCCACGAGCTGCGGACCCCCATCACCAGCATCACCGGCTACACCGAGCTGCTCGAGGAGGGCGTCTTCGGCGAGCTCAACGACAAGCAGGCCAACGCCCTGCGGCGCGTCATCCGCAACACCGAGCGGCTGGAGAGCCTGGTCGAGGACCTGCTGGTGCTCGAGCGCGCCGAGTCGGGCCTGCTCCAGCTCGACCTGACCCACATCGACCTGCGCAAGGTCGTGCACGACGTCGAGGACATGCTCACCGAGATGGTCCGCGGTCGCGACCTGGAGCTCCGCCTCGAGCTGGGTCAGGGGCCGATCCACGTGCGGGGCGACCACTCGGCCCTGGAGCGGGTGGTGCTCAACCTGGTCAGCAACGCGGTCAAGTTCACCCCCGCGGGCGGCCGGATCACCGTCGAGGCCTATGCCCGCGACGACAGCGCCGGCCTGCTGGTCTCCGACACCGGAGTGGGCATCTCAGCCGAGGACCAGGAGCGGCTCTTCGAGCGCTTCTTCCGCACCCACGAGTCCTACAAGAAGGCGGTGCCCGGCACCGGTCTCGGCCTCTCCATCGTGCAGGCGATCGTCGCGGGCCACGACGGCAAGGTCACCGTGATGTCGGCGCCCGGCCGGGGCACCACGTTCGCGGTCTCGATCCCGCTCGACCTGCAGTTCACCCGCTTCGGCATCTCGGCCTGAGCGAGCCTCACTCGCGCCCGCAGGCCTCCTGGGCGAAGTCGAGGGCGGCCGCCGCGCCGCGGTCCGACATCCGTACGACGACCTCGCCCGGCTCGCCGTCCAGCCGCAGCCGGACCCGGAAGGCGGTGGCCCCGCCGGACTCCGCGAACGCGTGGCCGTCGCAGCGCGCCGGCCTCACCGGCAGGGCCAGCTCGACGGGCTCGCCGTCGCTGACCACGGTGACCTCGGGCCGCCAGAACGGCTCCCCGACCGGGGTGAGCACCGGCGTCCCGGCCACGGTACGCAGCACCACCCGCCCGCCCGGACGCCCCGACGGGGTGACCCGCAGCGTCAGCGTGCCGACCCGCTCGGCCGCCTCGCCGACAGTGCTGTCAGGGGTGCTGTCGGCGGTGCTGGGGACGGTGTCGGCGAAGGAGAGGGTGACCGCCCGCTCGAGCTCCAGCTCGAAGCAACGGGCGGCGACGTGCCTGGCCACCACGTCGGCCTCGTCCTCGACGGCCACCCGCAGCCGCCTGTCGCCGAACCGGACCTCCACGACCGGAGCCGGCCCGGCGCCCGGACGCGCCGTCGCGCAGCGCGGCCGGTCGGGCAGGGCGAGCAGGAACCCGCGCTCGGTCCCGGCGGGGATGCGACGAAGGCGCTGCCCCGGCAGGGGCAGGGGGTAGCGGGGGTCGAGGTAGGAGACCCGGGTCGGGAGCACCGGCCGGTCGAGCCCGTTGCCGACCCACACCTGGAACTGGCCGGCCGCGACGTCGCGCGAGGACTGCCGCAGGTCGGCGACGAGCCGACCCTCGGGAGGGTCCTCGTCGACCGCCGGCATCGGCGGCAGGGTGCGGATCGACGCGCTGGCCGTGTCGCCGGCTGACGGAGGCTGCTCGGCCGGTGACCGGCCTGGACCTTGGCTGCAGGCCGCGGCGCCCACCGGCAGCAGCAGGCAGGCGGTCAGCGCGAGGGCAGCACGCCGCGGGCCCGCCGCCGCGCGTGCCCCGCGGCTCAGCCCGGCTCCAGTGCCCATCGGCGCTGCTGGTCTGGTGCGCTCATCCGGCTCCCCGTGGTCGCTCTCCCGCCAGTGTGCCGCAGCCGGCCGCGGCGCGCAGCAGACGGCTTCGGGCCACTGTCTGGCGCGCACCGGTCGTCCACGGGCTCGGCGGAGCGCGCGACCCGGAAGCGGTCGGGAGCGTTCGGCAGGAGCGGTCAGCCGGTCCGGCCGACGCGGATCGTGGTGGCCCGCGCCTCGGTGGCGAGAGCCGCGAGCAGCACCACGCCGAGCTCCTCGGGGTGAGTCAGCTGGGGCCAGTGGCTGCTCGGCAGGTCGACCCAGGTGACGTCGCGGAGCAGCGCCAGGTCGTCGGAGCCCGGCCGGGCGCGCATCAGGTCGTGCCTCAGCGCCGAGGTGGGCCGGGTGGTCGCCACGACGGTGACCGGCACGTCGAGCCGGCGCGGGTCGGCCAGCTCCTGGGGCTGGGTGAGCACCCCCTCGGGCGACGGGACGGCGCGCGCCCGGATCGCCGTCCGGGTCTCGTCGTCGAGACCGGTCGCCATCCCCTCCGGGAGCTCCCACCACTCCGGCATCGGGACCTCCCCGCGGACGCCGGGCAGGGCCGGACCGGTCCGCCCGTCGCTGCGCGGCGTGCCGGCGACGTAGACGACCCGGGAGACCAGCCCGGGGCGGGCGTCGACCGCCGCGTACGCCGCCGCCCCGCCCTCGGCGTGGGCGACCAGGGCGATGCCGCCGCCCCGAAGACCGCCGTGCTGCGAGGCCAGGCGGTCGACCCGGGAGACCAGGTCGTCGACGTGGTGACGCAGCGTGATCCGGGAGCGGTCCAGCCGGCGAGCGCCCATCCCCGGCGGGGTCACCGGGTGCGGGCGGTGGCCCGCCGCCTCGAGGACCGGGACGACCCGGTCCCAGGAGGCCCCGTCCAGCCACAGGCCGGGAACCAGGATGACGTGCATGGTCGGGAATCTAGGTCCGCGCAGCCGGTTCCGAGGCCCGAACGGCGACCCCGTGACCGTTCGGTCACCCGGGGTGGTCACCGCGGGCCCCGAAGGTCCCGGGTGCTCCTCACGGACGGCTCACGGACGGCCTCCCGGGCCGGCTCGGCCTCGGCCCTCAGCTGTCGTGGATGGGCTGCTTGGGCAGCTTGCGGACCCGGGCGCGGCGGCGCTTGCGCTCGGGGATCATCGAGCGCATCTCCTCGAGCTTGCCGAAGCAGAGCAGCCGGTCGCCGTCCTCGAGCAGCGTCTTGTTGCGCGGGTTGGGGATCACCGTGGTGCCGCGGTGCAGGGTGAGCACGCTGATGTCGCGCTCGTCGAGGCCGGACTCGCCGAGCTTCTTGCCCACCAGGTCGGCCCCCGGGAGCACCACGATCTCGGCGACGCCGTACCCGGTGGAGACGGTGAGCCGCTGCCGCACGTCGATCTCGGGGAAGGCGACCTGGTTGTCGATGTAGTCGATGATCGCGCCGGCGACGTCGAGCTTGGTGGCCATCTCGATGCCCTCCAGCCCCGGCGAGGAGTTGACCTCCATCACCAGCGGCCCGGCGTCGCCCTCGAGCATGTCGACGCCGGCGACCCGCAGGCCCATGATCTGCGCGGAGCGCACCGCGACCCGCTCGTACTCCGGGGGCAGGTCGATGCCCTCCACCGACCCGCCGCGGTGGACGTTGGAGCGGAACTCGTCGCCCTGGGCGCTGCGCCGCATCGCCGCGACCACCCGGTCGCCGACGACGAGGGCGCGGATGTCGCGGCCCCGGGACTCCTTGACGTAGCGCTGGATCAGCACGTTCTGACGGGTGCTCTGCAGCGTCTCGATGATCGCCTCCGCGACCTTGAGCTCGGGGGCCAGGATCACCCCGATGCCCTGGGTGCCCTCGAGCAGCTTGATCACCACCGGCGCCCCGCCGACCTGCTCGATCGCCGGGATCACGTCGGCGCGGTTGCGCACGAACATGGTCGCCGGCATCTCGATGCCGTGCCGCGACAGGATCTGGGTGGCGCGCAGCTTGTCGCGGGAGTTGGAGATCCCGTACGACGGGTTGGGGGTGTAGACGTCCATCTGCTCGAACTGGCGCACCACGGCGGTGCCGTAGTAGGTGATCGAGTTCCCGATCCGCGGCAGGATCGCGTCGTAGTGCGAGAGCTGCTTGCCCCGGAACTGGAGGTCGGGCTCGTCGTGGGAGATGTCGATCGCGAAGCGCAGGGTGTCCAGCACCTTGACCGCGTGCCCGCGATCGAGAGCAGCGGTCCGCAGGCGCTGCGTACTGTAGGCGCGTGGCGCCCGGGACAGGATTGCCAGCTTCAACGAGATTCCCTCTGGAGAGCGTTGTGAGGAGTGGGGTGACGAGCGCGAGTACCGCCGACAGCGGCCATTCAAACATCGTTGCCGGGTGGCGCGAGTGGGTGAGCCTGCCCGACGCCGGCGTGCCGTGGCTGAAGGCCAAGCTCGACACCGGTGCGCGGACCTCCGCCCTGCACGCCTTCGACATCGAGGAGCTGACCCGCGACGGCCTCCCGTGGGTGCGCTACTCCCTGCACCCGTGGCAGCGCTCGACCGACGACTCGGTCGTGGTGGAGAGCCCGCTGCACGACCGGCGCCTGGTCCGCAGCTCCTCGGGGCACTCCGAGGAGCGCCTGGTCGTGCGGATGAACCTCTCCCTGGTCGGCCGCCTGGTGACCGCGGAGATGACGCTGAGCCGGCGTGACGAGATGGGCTTCCGGATGCTGATCGGCCGTGAGGCGCTGCGGCAGGGCTTCCTGGTCGACCCGGCCCGCTCCTACCTCGGCGGCCGCCCCAAGCGCGGCACCCGGCGCAAGAACAGAGGACGCACCGAGGACGTGGCCGGGTGAGCCGCACCACTCGCGACTCCTTCGCCATCGGCACGGTCCGGATCCGCCCCGGCTCGGCGCGCGAGCTCGAGCTGCCGGTGACCCGGCTGGTCACCGGCGCCGAGGTGAGCCTGCCGGTGCGGGTGCTCCACGGCCGCGAGGACGGCCCCACGGTCTGGATCAACGCCGCCATCCACGGCGACGAGCTGGTCGGCGTCGAGGTGGTGCGACGGGTGCTCGCCGCGCTCTCCCCCAAGACGCTGCGCGGCACCCTGATCGCCGTCCCGGTGGTCAACGTGCTGGGCGCGATGACCGCCGACCGCTACCTGCCGGACCGCCGCGACCTCAACCGGTCGTTCCCCGGCTCCGCGCGCGGCTCGCTGGCCGCCCGGATCGCGCACCTGATGATGACCGAGGTGGTCGCCAAGTGCTCGGTGGGCATCGACCTGCACACCGGCTCCGACCGGCGGACCAACCTGCCGCAGGTCCGCGCCGACCTCGACGACCCCAGGACCCGCGAGCTCGCCGAGGCCTTCGGTGCCCCGGTGATGCTGCACGCCAAGCTCCGCGACGGCTCGCTGCGGCACGCCGGGGGCAAGGTGGGGGCGACCGTGCTGCTCTACGAGGCCGGTGAGGCGTGGCGCTTCGACGAGTGGGCGATCAGTGCCGGCGTCGACGGCGTACGCCGGGTGCTGGCGTCGCTGGGCATGGTCGACCCCGACGAGCTCGCGGTGACGCCGCCCGAGACGCCGAGCGTGGAGTGCCGGGAGAGCTACTGGGTCCGCGCCCGGCACACCGGCTTCCTCCACCTCGACGTGGCGCTCGGCCAGGAGGTCGAGGAGGGCGACCGGCTCGGTCACCTCTCCAACTCGTTCGGCCGGACGCTGCGGGTGGTGCGGGCCAGGCGGCGGGGGATCGTGATCGGGCGGACCGAGGCGCCGCTGGTCAACTCGGGCGACGCGGTGGTGCACGTCGCCACTCCGTCGTAGCCTGCAGTGATGGCGATCGCGCGCTACCCCACCACCGTCCTGGACTGCCCCGACCCCGCCCTGCTCGCGGGCTTCTACGCCGAGCTGCTCGGCTGGGAGATCGAGGGTGACGACGACGACTGGAGGGACGTGAAGGCCGACTACGGCCAGTGCCTCTCCTTCCAGCGGGTCGCCGACTACCGCGCCCCCGAGTGGCCCGATCAGGCGGCTCCCCAGCAGATGCACCTGGACGTCATGGTCGACGACCTCGACGAGGCCGAGACGGCCGTCGTGGCCCTGGGCGCCCGGAAGCACGAGCACCAGCCGGGTGAGACGTTCCGGGTCTTCCTCGACCCCGCCGGGCACCCGTTCTGCCTCTGCGTCAGCTGAGGGTCGGCCGCCGGCCGCGAACTCAGCGCAGCGGCTCCCGTCAGCAGCGCGTCAGCGCAGCGGCTCGACGGGGCGGGCGGCGGCCGGCGCGGGCTGACCGACGTCGGCCCAGACCTCGGTCATCTCGCGGACGAGGCCGTCCTGCACGGTCACGAAGGTGGCCACCTCGAAGTGCTGCAGCGCTCCGCCGGGCTCGCCTGTGTCCTGGCCGATGTGCTGGCCCGCGACGTGGCCCGTGACGTGGCCCGTGACGTGGCAGCGCGCCACCGCACGGTCGCCGTCGCCGACCAGCTCCTCCAGGACCAGGCGGTCGAAGCCGGGGTACTCCGCGTTGAGCCGCACCCACGCGTCGCGGTCGAACGTCTCCCCCGTGTGCACGTAGCGGCATGTGAAGTCAGGGTGCAGCAGCCCCGGGAGGTCGTCCCAGCGGCGGTCGTCGATCGCCCGGCAGAGGGCGGCCAGCAGGCTCGCGGCGTCCATGGGAGGCGAGTCTGACATCCCCGACTGAGTCAACGTTGGTTGACACTTGCCAAGGACGTCAACTACGGTTGACAGATGAGCAACCAGACGCTGACCAGCCAGGCCGCCGGGGACGACCCGGGCACCGGACTGCGGGCGATCCGCTCGCTGCGCGAGCTGGCCGACCGGTTGGAGACCCTCCAGGTGGCCCGAGCCCGCGAACTGGGGTGGTCGTGGCAGGAGGTCGCCGACGCGCTGGGCGTGACTAGGCAGGCAGTGCACAAGAAGCACGGAAGGAGAGGCTGATGTTCGAACGATTCACCAAGGACGCCCGCGCCACGGTCGTCGCCGCCCAGGAGGTCGCCCGACAGACGGGCTCACGGGCCATCGACACCCGGCACCTGCTCGTCGTCCTGCTGGAACGGGCCGGGCCGCCGTCCCGCGCGGTCGCCGACGTGGGCGCCGACGTGCGCGCGGTGGCTGCGGGAACCCGGGCCGACCTGCGGTCCGACGGCCTCGACGCGGACGCGCTCGCAGGCATCGGCATCGACCTGGAGGCCGTCCGCCGACAGACCGACGCGGTCTTCGGCACCGGTGCCCTGGAGCGGGCCGGCCGCACCCCCGGCGGGCACATCCCCTTCGCCCGCGACGCCAAGAAGGCACTCGAGCTCGCACTCCGCGAGACCACCCGGCTGAAGCAGCGGTCGATCCGCGCCGAGCACCTCCTGCTGGGGATCATGAGGGGTGAGTGCCCGGGGCGCACCGCGCTGGAGGAGGCGGGGATCGACCTGGAGGCGCTGCGGGCGGCGTTGGAGGAGCGCTCGCAGGCGGCGTGAGCCATCGCTTCGAACATATGTCCATATAGTGGCACAAGCGGGCTGTTCTGAGCGTCAGTTGTCGGTGGTGCCTGGTTGACTCGGGTCATCGGTCGGGGCCCGTTCGGGGTGGCTC
Organism: Nocardioides sp. Z40_12; assembly: GCF_058215795.1. Lineage (NCBI taxonomy): Bacteria > Bacillati > Actinomycetota > Actinomycetes > Propionibacteriales > Nocardioidaceae > Nocardioides > Nocardioides sp. Z40_12. Next base: position 3 of record NZ_JBZAJA010000012.1, on the reverse strand, counting down.
CGA
>NZ_JBZAJA010000011.1:0-82814 GCF_058215795.1 Nocardioides sp. Z40_12 | reverse complement strand
GGCACGGGCACCTACCAGGGCTCCGTGACCCCGACGCCGACCCCGACCCCCACGCCGACGCCGACCCCGACGCCGACTCCGACCCCGACGCCGACGCCGACGCCGACTCCGACGCCGACCCCCACCCCCACGCCGACGCCGACCCCCACCCCGACCCCGTCGGTGACGCCCACGCCGACCCCGACGCCGACCCCGTCGGTGACCCCGTCGCCCACCCCCAACCCGGGTGGCGACTGGTTCACCCAGCTGCTCAACGCCCTGAAGAAGCTGGCCTGCCGCATCTTCAGGTGCTGATCAACTGATACCCGTGACACCGCCTCACCGGGCGGTGTGAGAGACCCCACCGTGGACCGAGTTCCACGGTGGGGTCTCGCGGTTGTAACCTCGCGATCACATTCGAGTGCACAGGAGGGGCCTTCGGGCCACACACCATGAACATTGTTGTCTGTGTGAAGTACGTCCCCGATGCAACTGCAGATCGCCAGTTCGAGTCCGACCAGACCGTCGACCGCGTAGGTGTCGACGGCCTGCTGTCCGAGCTCGACGAGTACGCCGTGGAGCAAGCCCTCCAGATCAAGGAGAAGGCAGGCGACGGCGTGGAGGTGACCGCGCTCTGCGTGGGCCCGGAGAAGGCGGTCGACGCGGTCCGCAAGGCCCTGCAGATGGGCGCCGACAAGGGCGTGCACGTGGTCGACGACGCGATCGCCGGCTCCGACGCCATCGCCACCTCGTTGGTTCTCGCCAAGGCCGTGGAGAAGATCGGCCCCGCCGACCTCGTCATGTGCGGCATGGCCTCGACCGACGGCGCCATGAGCGTCGTCCCGGCGATGCTCGCCGAGCGGCTCAACCTGCCTCAGGTGACCCAGGCCTCCGTCGTGGAGACCCAGGGCGACCAGGTCCGGATCAAGCGCGACGGCGACGCCGCCACGGAGGTCATCGGTGCCACCATGCCGCTGGTCCTCTCGGTGACCGACCAGTCCGGGGAGGCTCGCTACCCGTCGTTCAAGGGCATCATGGCGGCCAAGAAGAAGCCGCTGGAGACCCTCTCGCTCAGCGACCTCGGCGTCGACGCCGGCGAGGTCGGCCTTTCGGTGGCCTGGTCGGCCGTCGAGGAGACCACTGCCCGCCCGCCGCGCACCGCCGGCGAGATCGTCAAGGACGAGGACGGGACCGGCGCCAAGGCGCTGACCGACTTCCTCGCCTCGAAGAAGTTCATCTGAGGAGCGTGTGAGCCATGTCTGAAGTTCTCGTTGTCGTCGACCATGTCGACGGTGCGGTCAAGAAGCCGACCTACGAGCTGCTCACCATCGCCGCGCGCCTTGGTGAGCCCTCCGCGGTCTTCATCGGTGGAGCCGACAAGGGTGCCGAGGTCGCCGAGGCCGTCAAGAAGTACGGTGCCGAGAAGGTCTACGTCGTCGACGACGCGCAGATCAAGGGCTACCTGGTGGCGCCCAAGGCCGAGGCGCTCCAGCAGCTGGTGGAGAAGACCTCTCCGGTCGCGGTGCTGATCCCCTCCTCCGTCGAGGGCAAGGAGGTGGCGGCACGACTGGCGATCAAGACCCAGTCCGGGCTGATCACCGACGCCGTCGACGTCCAGGAGGGTCCGGTGACCACGCAGTCGGTCTTCGCCGGCAACTACACGGTCACCGCCAAGGTCACCAAGGGCACGCCCATCATCACCGTCAAGCCCAACTCCGCGGCCCCGGAGGAGAAGGCCGGCGCCGGCGCCGTCGAGGAGTTCGCGGCGACGATCTCCGACGCAGCGAAGACCGCCCAGATCGTGGCTTCGCAGCCCCGTCAGGCGTCGGGTCGTCCTGAGCTGACCGAGGCCGCGATCGTGGTCTCGGGCGGCCGTGGCACCGGTGGCAACTTCGAGCCGGTGGAGAACTTCGCCGACGCGCTCGGTGCCGCGGTCGGTGCCTCGCGTGCCGCCGTCGACTCGGGCTGGAAGCCGCACACCTTCCAGGTCGGTCAGACCGGCAAGACGGTCTCCCCGCAGCTCTACGTGGCCGCGGGCATCTCCGGTGCGATCCAGCACCGGGCCGGCATGCAGACCTCCAAGACCATTGTGGCGGTCAACAAGGACGAGGAGGCGCCCCTCTTCGAGCTGGTCGACTTCGGCGTCGTCGGCGACCTGCACACGGTCCTGCCGGCCGCGACCGAGCAGATCAACGCCCGCAAGGGCTGATCGACCGCACGCGTCCACGACGCCCCGTCACCTCCGGGTGACGGGGCGTCGTGCCGTTCCGGGGTCGCCGACCGGCGCCCCGACCCGTGCCCCGACCCGTGCCCCGACCCGTGCCCCGACCCGTGCCCCGACCCGTGCCCCGACCCGTGCCCGACCCGTGCCCCGCCCCGTGCCCCGACCCGTGCCCCGACCCGTGCCCGACCCGTGCCCCGACCCGTGCCCCGGCCTCGGTGACCGGGCGGTTAGCGTGTCGGCCATGACGGTCCCGCCGCCGCTGCGCACCCACCAGCGGAAGGCACTGGAAGCCCTCGAGCAGGCGTGGTCGCTGGGACGACGCCGTGCCTGGGTGGTGCTGCCACCCGGAGCGGGCAAGACAAGGGTCGGGCTGGAGACCGCGACCCGGCACCTCGCCGCGGGAGACGTGAGCCACGTGGTGGTGCTCAGCCCCAACACCGCCATCCAGGATCAGTGGGTGCGAGCGGCACGCTCGCACGATCTCGAGGCAGGGACGGACCGCGAGCTCCCCGGTCGGCTCACCTCGCTGACCTACCAGTCCCTGGCGGTCTTCGACCCCGACGCGGAGGTCGGCGACGACCCGGAGCAGCCGGACGACCCCGGGCCCCGGACGCCCGGCTCACGTACCGCGCCGGGCCCCTTGCTCGACCGTCTCCATCCCCGCGGCCGTGAGCTGGTCGGGAGGCTGGCCGGCCAGGACGGTCTGCTGCTCGTCCTGGACGAGTGCCACCACCTCGTCGAGGTGTGGGGGCGTCTGCTGGCAGAGCTCCTCGAGCTGCTCCCGGGAGCGCGGGTGCTGGGTCTGACCGCGACGCCCCCCGAGGCGCTGCGGGGCGACCAGGCCGAGCTCGTCGACGAGCTCTTCGGCTCCACCGTCTTCGCGGCCGGCGTGCCGTCGGTGGTGCGGGAGGGCGATCTCGCACCCTTCGCCGAGCTGGCCTGGCTCACGACCCCCACCGAGCACGAGGAGCAGTGGCTCGCGGAGGAGGCCGTCCGCTTCGCGGAGCTGACCACGCGGCTGACCGACCCTACGTTCGGTTCCGTCTCCTTCCTGACCTGGATGGACCTGCGCGCCGTCGTCCCCGTCCCCGAGGTGATGTCGTGGGCGGCCCTGGCCAAGGGGGAGCCGGGGTTCGCGCGCGCCGCCCTGCGCCTCCACCACGCCGGTCTCCTCGCCCGGCCCGCCGGCGCCCGGCTGCTCGAGGAGCACCGGCGACCCCCGAGCGTGGAGGACTGGATGCTCCTCCTCCAGGACTGGCTGCTCAAGCAGGTCGTCCCCAGCCCGGACCCCCGCGACCATGAGGCGGCCGAGGTGGTGCGGTCGGCACTCCCGGCCGTCGGGCACGTGTGGACCCGGAACGGGATCCGGCGTGGGCGCTCGGGCGTGGACCGGGTCCTGGCCCGGTCCGAGGCGAAGACCCGCGCAGCGGTGGAGATCGTGGCGACGGAGTCGGCGGAGCTCGGGGAGCGGCTGCGGATGCTGGTGCTCTGCGACCACGAGCGGGCGGCGGCGACGCTGCCCAGCGGGCTGCACGGGGTGATCGCCCAGCAGTCGGGCTCGGCGGTCGCCACCCTGGCCGCCCTGGCCGGGGACGGGGCGACGCGCCTGCTCGCCCCGGTGCTGGTCACCGGCTCGACGGTCGCGGCCGCCCCCGAGACGGTGGAGGCGCTGCGCGACCACGTGGCGCGGACCGAGCCGGAGCTCGCCCGGCGGCTCGTCCTCGAGCCGCTCGAGGAAACCGGTCTCTGTGCGCTGGTCGGAGGCTGGAGCGCCCGACGCTGGGTCCGGCACGTCACGACGTTCTTCGAGGAGGGGCACTGCCAGGTGCTGGTCGGCACCCGCGGCCTGCTGGGGGAGGGGTGGGACGCGCGGCGGGTGACCGGGCTGGTCGACCTCACCACCGCCACCACGCTGACCGCCGTGGTGCAGACGAGGGGCCGCGCCCTGCGCACGGACCCGGCGTGGCCCGAGAAGGTGGCGGTCAACTGGTCGGTGGTGTGCGTCTCGGAGGCGCACCCCAAGGGCGACAACGACTGGGCCCGGCTGGTCCGCAAGCACCAGGGCTTCCACGGGGTCGACGAGGACGGCGACGTGGTCGACGGGGTCGCGCACCTGGACTCGTCCTTCTCGGCCTTCGCCCCGCCGCCCGTCGCGCAGTTCGCCGACGTCAACGCCCGGATGCGGCGGCGCAGCGGCCGGCGCCCGGAGATCGCGGCGCGCTGGCAGGTCGGGACGCCGTACCAGGACCGGGTGGTCCCGACGCTGCGGGTGGTGTCCGGGTTCGACCGGGCAGGGTCGGGCCGACCCGTCGCCCCGGTCCCCGCCGGGGACGCCGTGGTGCGGCTGCCCCGACCCGACCCGGCGCGAGTCGTGCCGACGGCCGAGGGCGTCGTCCTCCGCTCGTCGTCGGCGTCCCCGGGCCCGCGATCGGGTGGGCTGCTCGCGCTCGGTGGGATCGGACTGGTCAGCGGGGTCGGCGGCGGTCTGGTCGCCACCGGCGAGGGCGCTCTCGGTGCGGCCGGGGTCCTCGCCGCGGTCGGCCTGGGAGGAGCGGGGGCGCTGGCCGAGGTGGGCCGCGGTCGCATTCGCGACCTCAACCGTCGGGCCCGCGAGCAGCTCACGCTCGCCTACGGCGTCCCCTCGGTGCACCGGGTGGCGTGCGTCGTGGCCGAGGCCCTGCAGGGGGTCGGTGCGGTCCGCAGCGGCTCCGCGGAGGTGGTCGTGGAGGCGCATCCCGGGGGCGAGCACCGGTGCCGGCTCTCGGGGGCCACCACCGAGGAGGCGGCGCTCTTCGCCGAGGCGCTGGACGAGGCGCTGGGACCCATGGGGACGCCCCGCTACGTGCTGGCGCGGTACGTCGGACGGACCCCCGAGAACCCCCTCGGACCCGTCCTCACCGCGCGGGGGGCGCGGCGTCGCCTGGGGCGGCTCCGTCCCGAGGGGGTCGTCTGGCACAGCGTCCCCACGGTGCTGGGCACCCATGCCGAGCGCGCCCGGCAGTTCGCCCGGGCCTGGGACCACTGGATCGGTGGCGACCGGCTCCTCTACACGGGCTCGCCGGAGGGGGCGGGGGTGCTGGCAGCCCAGCACGGGAGCGACCCCTTCGCGGTCACGACCGTCGTGCGCCGCCACTGGACGTGAGCCCGGCGGCCGTCGCCACCTCGGGCAGGAGCACCTCGTAGGCGGCGGGCGTCAGGTGAACGCCGTCGTCGAGGAAGGCCCGCGGACCCAGCGGCCGCAGCAGGGAAGCGGAGTCGACCACCGTGCCACCGGCGCCGAGCACGACCTCGGCGAACGTCGCGCGGTAGGTCTCGACTCCAGCGTTGGTGCGGTCCGCAGCACGACGCAGCCGGGCCTCGTCCACTCCGGGGGGTGCCAGCAGGACGACGGGTCGCACCAGCGCGCGCACCACCGCGGCCAGCGCCGCCGCGCCGTCCGCGACCGGAACCCGCTTCCACGGCGCCGCGTCGTTGGTGCCGACCGAGATCACCACCGCACCGCACCCGGCCACGTCGACGCCCTCGACCTGCGCCGGGAGGTCGGAGGTGAAGGCGCCGCCGCGGGCCCGGTTGAGCACGTCGGCGCCGAGTGCGGGGACGCTGCTGCCCAGTCGTGCGAGGTGGCTGTCGCCGAGGAGCAGGATCCGGGCCGGACTCACCCCACCACGTCCTCGCGGACCAACCCGACCGGAGGGACCTTCACCGTGCGGGCCCCCGGGCGCCCGCCGAGGTGGATGCGTCTCATGCTCACATTGTTGCCGGTGTCGTGCTCGACCAGCCGGCCTGACGGGTTCGCCTCCACCGCGATCCAGTACCACCCGTTCGGCAGGCCCTCGATCTTGAAGGCCTGCCCGGCGCGGTACTGCATGTAAGTGTCCCCGGACCCGGCCGCGAGCACCTCGCGGACGGCCAGCGAGCCGGGGGTGCCGCACGCGGTGCTGAGGTCGGTGCCCTCCGGCTGCCAGTCGGCGCCGGGGACGGTGTAGTCGATCGCGTCGGTGTTGGCCAGGCAGAAGGAGACCTTGCCGGAGGTGGCGACCGGCGACCGGTCGGCCCGCAGCAGGCGGTAGCGGGCGAAGTCCTGGAAGTGCCAGTGCTGGTGGTTGGCCCGGTGGAACTTCATCTCGCCCACCACCTGGTGGCCGACCTGGTTGCCCTCGGTGTCGAAGAAGTACTGGTAGGCGTCCATCACGTCCTGCTGGCCCCGCCGGAAGCCGTCGACGACCAGGGGCGAGTCGCCGGCGTTCCAGACCGTGGCGGAGAACCGCAGGTGCGTGCTCCTGCCGTTGAGCTCGATCCCGGAGGCCGGGAGGGAGCGCAGGTCGGGGCGGGGTCCCGCCGCGCTGCCCGCCGCCTCGGTGGCGGGCCTGGTCGGCGCCGGGAGCGGCACCCCCCGGGACGCCGTGCGCTGTCCGCCCGCCTGCGCGTCGTGCTCGTGCTGGTGCTCCCCGCCGCGCCTCACCTTCAGGGTGGTGGTCAGCCGGCGCGAGGCCGACGGCAGGCCGAACGCGTCGGCCCAGCGCCGGTTGACCCGGATGGCCACGTCGTACCGGCCCGGTGCCAGGCGCACGGCCCGGGTGTCCCAGGTCAACGGCGCCGCCCACCCGGCCTGGACGCCCTGCACCGAGCCCACCGTGAACGGGTTCCACGGACAGCCCAGGGGGTAGGGCGACGTGGCCGGGGCCTCGGGGTGGGCCCGCTCGCCCCCGTTGTTGAGGCACGCGTCCACCCGACGGGTCTCCACCAGGCGTCCCCGGCGGTCGCGGTACTCGACCCGGAGGAAGTTGGAGAGGCCCTGGAAGTCCCGCTGCAGGCCCGCGGGCACCGTGCCGCTCAGGGGGCCCGCCGTCCAGGTGCCGGAGATCGGCTCGTCCCAGCCGCGGCGGTGCGTGCGCACCTCCAGGGGCGAGGAGCCGGCGACGGCGCGGACGCCGAGGTCGGCCCAGACACGGTCGCGGGGCCCTTCGGTGGTGGCCTCCACGAGGCGGGGCGCCCACAGCGTGAAGGGCGCCGCCTCGTCGGCCGCGGCGGCGCCCGCGGGGTGCTGCTCGGCGCTCGCGCCCCCTGCCTCCACGGCCACCAGGCCCGTGCCGAGCACCGCCGTCACTGCCGCGGCCACCGTCCCGGCCACCGCCGCGCCGGTCCTGCCTCGTCGCGTCGTCGACATGTCCGTCCCCCTGGTTGCCGTCGTCCTGCGGTGGCGCCGTCCTGCAAGACCGGCATCCGCCATCATGGCGGTCGATCTAGGGTGGGCGCCATGAGCGACACCCACGAGTTCCAGCAGGTCGCCCTCCGCGCCCGGGTCGCCAGCCACGACCTGGCGCTGGCCACCCGCGAGGTCAAGGACCGGGCGCTGCACGCCATGGCCGACGCATTGGAGGAGCGCTCCGCCGAGGTGCTCGCCGCCAACGGGACCGACGTGGACCGCGCCCGGGAGAACGGCACCCCGGAGAACATCATCGACCGCCTGCGCCTCGACCGGGACCGTCTGGGGGCGATGGCCCAGGGGCTGCGTGACGTCGCCGGTCTGCCGGACCCGGTCGGCGAGGTGGTGCGGGGCTCCACCCTGGCCAACGGGCTCGAGCTGCGCCAGGTGCGCGTCCCCTTCGGCGTCGTGGCGATGATCTACGAGGCGCGGCCCAACGTCACGGCCGACGCGGCGGGGATCTGCCTCAAGTCCGGCAACGCGGTGCTGCTGCGCGGCTCCTCGAGCGCCAGGTCCTCCAACGCCGCGGTGGTCGCGGTGCTGCGCGACGCCGTCGCGAGCGCCGGCCTGCCCGCGGACGTCGTCCAGCTGGTGCCGGGGGAGAGCCACGAGAGCGTCAAGGTGCTGATGCGGGCCCGGGGACTGGTCGACGTGCTGATCCCCCGAGGAGGGGCCGGCCTGATCCGGTCGGTGGTGGAGGAGTCGACGGTGCCGGTGATCGAGACGGGCACCGGCAACTGCCACGTCTACGTCGACCGTGCCGCCGACCTGGACCGTGCCCTGGCGATCGTGCTCAACTCCAAGACGCACCGGACCAGTGTCTGCAACGCCGCCGAGTCGCTGCTGGTCCACGAGGACGTCTCCGGGGTCTTCCTGCCGCGCGTGGTGGAGGCCCTGCAGGCCGCAGGGGTCACCATCCACGGCGACGAGGCGTTCGCCGACTTCGACGGTGTGCAGGCCGCCACCGACGAGGACCACGGGGCGGAGTACCTCTCCCTGGACATCTCGGCCCGGGTGGTGGGGTCGCTCGACGAGGCGGTGGAGCACATCCGCCGCTTCTCCACCGGGCACAGCGACGCGATCGTCACCGACGACATCGACGCCGCCCGGAGCTTCGTGGCGCGGGTCGACTCGGCTGCGGTCCTGGTCAACGCCTCGACCCGCTTCACCGACGGCGGCGAGTTCGGCTTCGGGGCCGAGATCGGCATCAGCACCCAGAAGCTGCACGCCCGCGGGCCCATGGGCCTGCCGGAGATGACTTCCACCAAGTACGTCGTCACCGGGGCCGGGCACGTCCGCTGACGGGTGCCCCGAAGGGTGCCGCTAGGATCGACGACATGGCGCACAACGACCTTCTCCTCGCGGCGGCCGAGTCCCACACCTGGGCCGGCGTCAACCCCTGGGCCGTGGGTGTCATCACCCTGGTCGTCTTCCTCGCCCTGCTGGGCGCTCTCATCGCCTTCGGCGCGGGACGCGAGCACAGCTGAGCGTGCGTGGCCCACGCCGGGTCGGGGTGATGGGCGGGACCTTCGACCCCATCCACCACGGCCACCTCGTGGCCGCCTCCGAGGTGCAGGCGTGGTACGACCTGGACGAGGTGGTCTTCGTGCCCACCGGCGATCCGTGGCAGAAGTCCGAGCGAGCCGTCTCGCCGGCCGAGCACCGCTACCTGATGACCGTCATCGCGACGGCCTCCAACCCACGCTTCCGCGTCTCCCGGGTCGACATCGACCGCTCCGGCCCGACCTACACCATCGACACCCTGCGCGACCTGCGCGTCGAGCTGCCGGACGCCGAGCTCTTCTTCATCACCGGCGCCGACGCCCTCGCCGACATCTTCACCTGGCGAGACGCCGAGGAGCTCTTCGAGCTCGCCAGCTTCGTGGGCTGCACGCGGCCGGGCTACGAGATGGACGCCAAGACCCTTTCCGCGATCCCGGCCGACCGCGTGGAGATGGTCGAGATCCCGGCCCTGGCGATCTCCTCCACCGACTGCCGCCGGCGGACGCGGCGCGGTGAGCCCGTCTGGTACCTCGTCCCCGACGGGGTCGTGCAGTACATCGCCAAGCACCACCTCTACCTCGACACACCCATCCCGCTCCACCAGCACCAGGAGACCTCGTGACCGCCACCGACCATGCGCTCGAGCTGACTCGCACCGCAGCCGCTGCGGCCTCGGAGAAGCTCGCCACCCAGATCATCGCCTTCGACGTCAGCGAGCAGCTGGCGATCACCGACGTCTTCCTGATCGCCTCGGCCCGCAACGACCGGCAGGTCCGCGCGGTCGTCGACGAGGTGGAGGACAAGCTCCGCGAGATCGGCGCCAAGCCCATCCGTCGCGAGGGCGAGCGCGACGGGCGCTGGGTGCTGCTCGACTACGGCGACCTCGTCGTCCACGTCCAGCACGAGGAGGAGCGGCAGTTCTACGCCCTCGAGCGGCTGTGGCGCGACTGTCCCGCGATCGACCTCGGCGACCTCGGTGCCTCAGCCGCGCAGGTGCCGGACGCCGACGCGGCCGAGGAGACCGGTGGGACCCGCGTGACCGGTGACGGCGACGCGGACGACCACGAGGATGCCTGAGCCGCGCACGCTGCTGCTGCTCCGGCACGGACGCACGGCCTACAACGCCGAGAAGCGGATCCAGGGTCAGCACGACGTGCCGCTGGACCGGGTCGGCGAGCGGCAGGCCGACCAGGTCGCCGACCTGCTGGCCGGTCTCGGGCCGCACTTCGTACGCTCCTCCGACCTCGTCCGGGCGAGGGCCACCGCCGAGGTGGTGGCCGCGGCGGCAGGCCTTCCGGTGACCACCGACCCGAGGCTGCGCGAGTTCGACCTGGGGGAGCGGAGCGGCTGGTCCCACGAGGAGTACCGCGCCGCCCACCCCGAGGAGTTCGCCCGTTTCAGGGCCGGTGAGTACGACGCGGCTCCCGGCGCGGAGACGCTCGGAGCGCTGCTGGCACGTACTCTGCCCGCCCTCGACGAGGCGGTCGCCGCGCTGCCCGACGGGGGCCTGGGCATCGTGGTCTCCCACGGCGCTGCGCTCCGGGTCACGGTCGCGCAGTGGGTGGGGCTGCCGCCGGGCGCCGGGCTTCTCTTCGGCGCCCTCGGCAACTGCCACTGGGCCCTGGTCCAGGAGTCGACCGACCCCGAGACCGCGGCGCCGGTGCGGCGTCTGGTGGCCTGGAACCGTCACGCGTGACCCCCGATTCGCATCCCGGCGGGCCATTGGCTAACATTCTGCGAGTTGCCACCGCTCGCGGTGGAAACGATGGGGCTGTGGCGCAGCTGGTAGCGCATCTGCATGGCATGCAGAGGGTCAGGGGTTCGAGTCCCCTCAGCTCCACCGAAGTAGCAGGTCAGAGGCCATGACGGCGTCCCGCAGGGGGGCTGGCATGGCCTTCGGCCATTTCTCGGTGCCCCCGGGGGAGTCCGCAGGGCTCGTGGCCCCGCTCGCCGGCCCGCTCGCCGGCGGGATGATCTGGGCCACATCCGGGTACGGGTAGGCAGGCGTCAAGCAGCGGCGCCCACCGTCCTGCCCGTGAAGGTGAGCCCACATGCGACGGCCTCTCCCTCTCCCTGAATCAGATCCCTCGGACCGCAGCGCGGTCCACCACTTCATCCGAGTCCACGGGCGACGACCGTTGCCCGGCGAGCTGGCCCAGGAGCCGATGACGGGCGCTCTCGCGCCGCCCGGCTCCCGGTGGACCGGCTCGGTGGCGACCATCCCGGGTCATGCCACGGCGCTGGTCCGCCGCGAGCTGTCCCGGCTCATCGGGCGCCTCTGAGAGCGCCGAGAGGAGCGGACATGGAACCAGGTCGACGAGGTCCCGACCGTGGCCGGGCGCCTGGGGCCGGGCCGCCCGGCCAGGAGACCACGATCGCCGAGAGCCTCGTCCGAGCGGTCGTCGAGCACGACCGGGCCGCCCTGCGGGACCTGCTCGCCCCGGACGTGGACTTCCGCGGGCTGACGCCTGGTCGCTCCTGGGAGGCGACGACGGCGGACGAGGTGGTCGGGGTGTTCCTCGACGAGTGGTTCGAGGACGGCGACCGGGTCGACTCGGTCCTCTCCCTCCAGCACGGGGAGGACGTCGAGGACGTGCGGCGCCTCTCCTACCGGTTCGCCCTGACCAACGCCGCCGGCCCTCACACGGTCGAGCAGCAGGCGTACTACCGGACCGAGGCGAGTCGGCTCACCTACCTCCGGGTGCTCTGCTCCGGCTTCCGGCCGAGCCTCGACGCGACACCGCGCTGACGCCCCGGCCCTCCCGCGCGCGACGGGGCCACCCCGGCCCCACCCGGGTCTCGACCCTGCGCCGCCCCCGGGGTTTCCCTGAACCAGCCTCCATCCGGGAACGTTCGGCGCCCGGGCGTGGTTGAGTGGAACAGGAACACCAGCGGTCAGCGCCGCTCGGAGAGGAGCAGAGATGGACGAGTACTACGCCGCGCCGCGGACCCCGATCTCACCCGCGCAGGAGCGCAGCTGGGGGACGGGCGCCCACGTCGTGCCCCTGGTGGCGATGGTCCTGTCGGCCGGACTGCTGGGCTTCGTCGGCTCCCTGGTGATCTACCTGATGTACAAGGACCGCGGCCCGTTCGTCCGGGCCCACGCGGCCAACTCGCTCAACGTGCAGATCCTCACCGGGATCGTGCTGCTGGTCTCCTTCCCCCTGATGCTGCTGCTCGTCGGGTTCCTCACCTACCCGGCGGCGCTGGTCTATGCCTTCGTCATGCACCTGATCGGCGCGATGAAGGCCAACAAGGGCGAGTGGTGGAGCCCGCCGTTCACGCCGCAGTTCGTGCGCTGACCGGTCGGCGGTCGCCGCGCCCGTCGCCGACGCCGGCGAGCACCGGGGTAGGATGAGCGCGTGCGTACCGCCCTCCTTCTTGGCCAGCCGCGCTGATCACCCCGATCGCGCGGCCACCCTCCCTCGTCCGGAGGGTTTTTTTGTGCCTCGCAGGAGCCGACCAGGAGAGACCATGAGCGACCAGCCGAAGACCACCGGGACCGAGCGCGACGAGGAGCGCGAGACGTCGTACGACGTCGCGGCCGTCGAGAGGAAGTGGCAGCAGGTCTGGGCCGAGCTCCAGCCGTTCCGCGCCGACGACGAGGCCGTGCTCTCCGGGCGCAAGGAGAAGCGCTACGCGCTGACGATGTTCCCCTACCCCAGCGGCGACCTGCACATGGGTCACGCCGAGGTCACCGCGCTGCACGACGTCATCGCGCGCTACTGGTGGCAGCGCGGCTACGAGGTGCTCAACCCGATGGGCTGGGACTCCTTCGGCCTGCCGGCCGAGAACGCCGCCATCCGCAACGACGCACACCCGGCCGACTACACCTACGGCAACATCGCGACCCAGCTGGAGTCCTTCCAGCGCTACGGCGTGAGCTTCGACTGGACGCGTCGGTTCAACACCTCCGACCCGTCGTACTACCGCTGGACCCAGTGGCTCTTCCTGAAGCTGCACGAGAAGGGGCTGGCCTACCGCAAGAACTCGCCGGTCAACTGGTGCCCGCAGGACCAGACGGTGCTGGCCAACGAGCAGGTCGTCGACGGCGCCTGCGACCGGTGCGGAGCCGAGGTGACCAAGCGCGAGCTGACCCAGTGGTACTTCCGCACCACCGCCTACGCCCAGGAGCTGCTGGACTCCCTCGACGACCTCCAGCCGACCTGGTCGGACAAGGTGGTCAACGCCCAGCGCAACTGGATCGGCCGCTCCGAGGGCGCCCACGTCACCTTCACCCTGGCGACCGCCGACGGACCGCGGGACGTGGACGTCTACACGACCCGCCCCGACACCCTCTACGGCGCCACCTTCATGGTGGTCGCCGCCGACGCCGCGCTGGCCGCCGAGGTCGTGGCGCCCGAGCGTCGCCAGGCGCTGGAGGACTACCTCGCCGAGGTGCGCAAGGCCAGCGACATCGACCGGCTCTCCACCGAGCGGAAGAAGACCGGCGTCGATCTCGGCGTCACCGCCACCAACCCGGTCTCCGGGGAGCAGGTCCCGGTCTGGGCCAGCGACTACGTGCTGGCCGACTACGGCACCGGCGCGATCATGGCCGTCCCGGCCCACGACCAGCGCGACCTCGACTTCGCCCGGGCGATGGGCCTGCCGGTGCGTCGCGTGATCGACACGGGGGAGGAGAACCCGGAGGAGACCGGGATCGCCACCACCGGCGACGGCACCTACGTCAACTCCGGTCCGCTGGACGGGTTGGCCGACCGGGCCAGCGGCATCCGCACCATCATCGAGCGCCTGGAGGCCGAGGGCCGGGGCACCGGCGCGGTCAACTTCCGGCTGCGCGACTGGCTGCTCTCCCGGCAGCGCTACTGGGGCGCCCCCATCCCGATAGTGCACTGCCCGGTCGACGGCGAGGTCCGGGTGCCGGAGGACCAGCTCCCGGTGGAGCTGCCCGAGCTGCGGGGTGCCGACCTCAAGCCGAAGGGCACCTCGCCGTTGGGCGCCGCCACCGAGTGGGTCGAGGTCAGCTGCCCGACCTGCGGCGGGCCCGCCCGCCGCGACACCGACACGATGGACACCTTCGTCGACTCCTCCTGGTACTTCCTGCGCTACGTCTCGCCGCACGACGACCAGCAGGCCTTCGACAGTGAGCTGGCCAACGCCTGGGGGCCGGTCGACCTGTACGTCGGCGGCGACGAGCACGCCGTCCTGCACCTGCTCTACGCCCGGTTCTTCACCAAGGCGCTGCGCGACCTGGGCCTGATCGACTGGGACGAGCCGTTCTCGGCCTACCTCTCCCAGGGCAAGGTGATCAACGGCGGCCGGAAGATGAGCAAGTCGCTGGGCAACGGGGTCAACCTGGGGGAGCAGCTGGAGCTCTTCGGGGTCGACGCCGTCCGGCTGACCCTGGTCTTCGCCAGCCCGCCGGAGGACAACATCGACTGGGCCGACGTCTCGCCCGGCGGCGCGATGCGCTTCCTGCAGCGTGCCTGGCGGCTCAGCGGCGACGTCACCAGCGACCCGGGCGCCGACCCGGCGGCCGGCGACGAGGCGCTGCGGCGGGTCACCCACCGCACCGTGCGCGAGGCCGAGACCCTGGTGGAGTCGCACCGCTTCAACGTCGTGGTCGCCCGCACCATGGAGCTGGTCAACGCCACCCGCAAGGCGATCGACTCCGGCTGCGGCCCGGCGGACCCAGCGGTCCGGGAGGCCGTGGAAGCGGTGGCGATCCTGCTCTCGCTGGTGGCCCCCTACGTCGCGGAGGAGATGTGGGAGCGGCTGGGCCACGAGCCGACGGTGGCCCGGGCCGGCTGGCCGGTCGTCGACGAGGCGCTGCTGGTCGAGGAGTCCGTGACGGCGGTGGTGCAGGTCCTTGGCAAGGTCCGGGCCCGGCTCGAGGTCTCCCCGGACATCACCGCCGACGACCTGGAGGCGGCCGCGATGGCCGACGAGGCCGTGCTCCGGGCGATCGACGGGCGGCCCGTGCGCAAGGTCGTGGTCCGCGCGCCGAAGCTGGTCAACATCGTCGTCTGAGTCCCGGTCCGGCCGTCCGCGCCCGGAGATGCACCCCCTGCCGGGACCGGACTTCGCTAGCCTTTCGTCCGTGCCCGGGACCGTGATCGTCACCGACTCCACCGCCAGCCTGCCACCCGAGGTGGCCGCCGCCCGCGGCATCGTCGTGGTCCCGTTGCAGGTGGTGATCGGCGCCAAGGTGCACGACGAGGGGCCGGGCGGGGCGACCCCCGACATGGTGGCCCAGGCGCTGCGCGACTTCGTGCCCGTCTCGACGTCGCGCCCGGCGCCGGCCGCGCTGCTCGAGGTCTACGAGCAGGTGGCCGCGCAGGGCGCCGAGTCGGTGCTGTCGGTCCACCTCTCCGGCGACATGAGCGGCACGTTCGAGTCCGCCCAGCTCGCGGCCCGCGAGGCGTCGATCCCGGTGATCGCGGTCGACAGCCGCCAGGTCGCGGCCGCCACCGGCTTCGCAGCGCTGGCGGCGGCCGACGTGCTCGACGCCGGGGGCAGCCTCGAGGAGGCGGCCGAGGCCGCCACCGCACGGGCGGCCGCCTCCCACTCGTGGTTCTACGTCGACACCCTGGAGTACCTGCGCCGGGGCGGGCGGATCGGGGCCGCGGCGGCCCTGCTCGGGGGTGCCCTCTCGGTCAAGCCGCTCCTGGAGATCCGGGACGGCAAGGTCTGCTCGCTCGAGCGGGTGCGGACGGCGGGCCGGGCGCTCCAGCGTCTCGAGGACCTGGTGGTCGCCGCGGCGTCGGACGGGCCGGTCGACATCTGCGTGGCCCACCTGGCCAACCCGGAGCGGGCCGATCACCTGGCCACCCGGCTGGCCGAGCGTCTCGGCGACCAGCTGGCCGGCGGCGAGGTGTGGTGCACCGAGCTGGGTGCGGTCCTGGGCGCCCACGTGGGCCCCGGGATGGTGGCCGCCGCCCTGTCTCCGCGCCTGTAGCGCCCCGGTTCTCCACAGGCCGCCGGCAGGCGCGCGCGGCGGAGCGCGGACTTCCCTAGCGTCGGGGCATGCGCCCGCGTCGTCCCAGCCCCGAGCACGAACAGGCGGTCGCGCGCCGGCTGGCCCTGCTGTCGGCGGAGCTGGCCGCGGTGCGCGCCGAGCAGGCGGCCGCCGCGGCCGAGCCCGCTGACCCAGCAGCGGGGGAGACGGGCGACGGGGCGGGAGTGTGGGCCTGGGGCGAGCAGCACACCCGGATCCGTGGGCTCCCAGCCCCGGTGGCCCCGGTGGCCCCGGTGGCCCCGGTGGCCCCGGTGGCCCCGGTGGCCCCGGTGGCAGAGCAGTGGCCGGGCGCCCCGGTCCTCGCGGCACCGGTGCTCGCGGAGATGACGGCCCCGCAGACGGCACCCGCGCAGACGGTGCCGGCGCTGCCGCACCCCGGCCGCCATGCCGCGCGCCGCGGGGTCGCCGGGTGGCGGCTCGACCCGAGGGTGCCCGCCGGGATCAGGCTCCAGCCGGCACACCTCGCCGTGGTGGCCGTGCTCGTGGCGCTGGGCCTGGGGTGGACGACGTGGTGGGTGGTGGCGAGCGAGCCTCGCACCAGCGCGGTCCCGGAGCTGTCGGTCGACCCGTCGCCGGTGGCCGCGACCCCGCCCGTGGCCACGGGCGACACCACGGGGCCGACCGGCGCCACCGGGCCGGTCGGGGGAGCCCAGGACGGCGTCCCGGGTGCGGCCGCCCCCGGCGGGCCGGGCGGAGCCGAGGTGGTCGTCGACGTCGCCGGACGGGTGCGCCGTCCGGGGCTGGTGGTCCTGCCCGCAGGCTCCCGTGTGGCCGACGCCCTGGCGGAGGCCGGCGGACCCCGGCCGGGCGTCGAGCTGGTGAGCCTCAACCTCGCCCGGGTCCTGGTCGACGGGGAGCAGCTGCTCGTCGGGGTCCGCGCCCCCGCCGCCCCGCTCGCTCCGCCGAGCCCCGGCGGGCCGGGCGGAGCGGCGCCGGTGCCGCCCGGCCTGGTCAACCTCAACACGGCCGACGAGGCGATGCTCGACACCCTGCCCGGCGTCGGGCCGGTGACCGCCGCGGCGATCGTGGCCTGGCGCACCGAGCACGGCGGGTTCACGGCGGTGGAGGAGCTGCTGGAGGTCAACGGCATCGGTGAGGTGACGCTCGCCGAGCTCGCCCCCCTCGTCACCGTGTGAGCGCCATGCCGCGAGCCGGCGCCCCGCCGGCTCCCCGTGACCTGCGCACGGCGGCGCTCGGCGTCGCGGCGTGGGCCGGCGGGCTGGTCGGTCTCCGGGCGTCCGGCTGGGTGGTCGCGCTCACCCTGGCGGTGCTCCTGGCGGTGCTCCCTGCCATCCTCCTGGTCTCCCTGCGCGCCCCCCGCGTTCCCGGCGTCCCCCGCGTTCCCCGCGTTCCCGGCGTCCCCCGCGTTCCCCGCGTTCCCGGCGTCCCCGGCGTCCCCGGCGTCCCCGGCGTCCACGGTGGCGGGGTCGCGGTGGCCACCGTGGCGCTGGTCGCGGCCGCCGTCCTGCTCTCGGGCTGGGCTCGCGCCTCCCAGACGTCGTCGGGGCCGGTGGCCGACCTGGCGGCGTCCGGAGCCTGGGCCGAGGTCGAGCTGGAGGTCGCCTCCGACCCGCGCCCCACCCTGGGCGAGCACGGCGAGCAGGTGGTGGTGCGGGGCCTCGTCCGGCAGGTCGCCGGGCGGGGAGGGCGGTGGCAGGTGCGGACTCCGGTCGTGGTGCTCGCCGGGCCCGGCTGGCGGGAGGTGCCCCTGGGTGCGCGGGTGCGGACCGACGGCCGGCTGCTGCCCGCGGAGGGGGAGGTGGCGGCGCTGCTGCGGGTGCGCGACGGGCCCCCGGAGCGGCTCGAGGAGCCGGACGTGTGGTGGCGGGGCGCCGCGACGGTGCGAGCGGGGATCAGGGTGGCGGTGGCTCCCCGGCCCGAGGCCCAACGGGTGCTGGTGCCGTCGCTGGTGGTCGGGGACGACGCCGGGTTGGACCCCGCCCTGGCCGAGGACTTCCGGACGACCGGGCTGACCCACCTGCTCGCGGTCAGCGGCACCAACCTCACCCTGATGGTCGGGTTCCTGCTGCTGGCCGGCCGGTGGCTGGGGGTGCGGGGCCGGTGGCGCTACGCCCTGGGGGCGGCCGGGATCGTCGGCTTCGTCCTCCTGGCCCGGACCGAGCCCAGCGTCGTGCGCGCCGCGACGATGGGCTCCATCGCCTTGATGGCCTTCACCAGCAACGGGCGGGACAGAGGCATCCGGACGCTGGGTGCCGCCGTGGTGGCGCTGCTGCTCTGGGATCCCCGGCTGGCGGTCTCGGTGGGGTTCGCCCTCTCCGTCCTCGCCACCGCCGGCATCCTCCTGCTCGCGCCGAGGTGGCAGGAGTCCGCGCAAAGGTGGCTGCCCCGCGGCGCCGCCGCGGCGGTCGCCGTGCCGGCCGCCGCGCAGCTGGCCTGCACGCCCGTGGTGGCGGCGATCTCGGGGCAGGTGAGCCTGGTGGCGGTGCTGGCCAACCTGCTGGTCGCCCCGGCGGTCGCCCCGGCCACCGTCCTGGGACTCGCCGGCGGGCTCTGCGCCATCCTGTGGCCGGCGCTGGGCCAGGTCGTGGCGCTCCCGGCGGCCTGGTCGGTGGCCTGGATCGTCGCGGTCGCCCGGTGGGGCTCCGCGCTGCCGACCCCGGCGATCGGCTGGGGGACCGGGGTGGGAGCGCTGGTGCTCCTGACGGTGCTGTGCGGAGCGATCGCGGTGGCCGCGCCCTACCTGCTGCGTCGCGCCTGGCTGACGCTCGCCCTGTGCGCGGCCGTGCTCGCGGTGGTCGTCCTCCGACCGCCCACTCCGGGGTGGCCGCCCGAAGGCTGGCTGCTGGCCGTCTGCGACGTGGGCCAGGGGGACGCGCTGGTGGTCCGGGAGGGGGAGAGGTCGGCGCTGGTGGTCGACGCCGGACCCGAGCCCGCGGCCGTCGACCGGTGCCTGGCGCGTCTCGGCGTCGAGCGGGTCCCGCTGCTGGTGCTCACCCACTTCCACGCCGACCACGTCGGCGGGCTGCGCGGGGTGCTGTCGGACCGACAGGTCGGCGAGGTCCGCGTCTCTCCGCTCGGAGCGCCGGCGGAGGGCGTCCGTCAGGTGACCCGGGAGCTGTCTCGGGCGGGTCTCGCGCCGACGGTGGCCTCCCACCCGGCCACCGAGGAGCTCGGGCCGCTCACCGTGCAGCAGGTCTGGCCGGCGGACGGCTCGTCGCCACCCACGCACGTGCGGGGCGACGAGGGCGCCAACGACGCCAGCCTGGTGCTGCTGGTCGAGGTCCGGGGCGTCCGCATCCTGCTGACCGGAGACATCGAGCCCGAGGCCCAACGGCAGGTCGCCCGCCTCCTGGCGGGGGTGACGGTGGACGTGCTCAAGGTCCCGCACCACGGCAGCCGGCACCAGGACAGCCGGTTCCTGGCCGCCCTGCGTCCCCGGGTGGCGCTGGTGCCCGTCGGAGCGGAGAACACCTACGGTCATCCGGCCCCCGATGTGCTCTCCATGCTCGAGCGCAACGGCGCCCGGGTGCTGCGCACCGACACCTCCGGGGACCTGCTGGTCCTGGAGCGGGACGGCGTGCTGCACACCGCCTCGCTGGACTGAGCGGCCGGACCGGCGGCGCGCCGGCGGGGGCCGACGGCGGCGCCGGACCGGTCGGTGGGATGTGGCAGGCTGGTGCGCACCATGGCTCAGGGTCCCAGCGCATCCCAGGTCCTCGGCCGCGTCACCCTGGTGACCGGCAAGGAGGAGTTCCTCAACGAGAGGGCCGTCACGGCCGTGCGGCGTGCGGTGAGCGCCTACGACGCAGACGCCGAGTTCTCCGAGTCCTCAGCGGCCGATCTGACCGCCGCCTCCCTCGACGAGATGTGCGCCCCCTCCCTCTTCTCCTCCACCAGGTGCGCGCTGGTGCGGGGCCTGGAGGACCTGCCCGACGACCTCTACGACGACGTCCTGTCCCGGGCCACCGAGCCGGTCGAGGGCGTGGCGCTGGTGCTCATGCACGGGGGCGGCGCGCGGGGCAGCGGCCTGCTGGCCAAGCTGCGCAAGCAGTCCGCGGTGACCGAGGTCAAGGCGGCGGAGGTGAAGTACGCCGCCGGCTTCCAGGAGTTCGTCCGCGGCGAGTTCGGTCAGCTCGGCGCCCGCGTCACGCCGGAGGCGAGCGAGTTCCTGGTGCAGGCGGTCGGTCACGACCTCCGGTCACTGGCCGCGGCGGCCCATCAGCTCACCAGCGACTTCCCCGGCGAGCAGGTCAGCCTCGAGCTGGTCAAGCGCTACTTCGGTGGCCGGGCGGAGGCGAAGTCGTTCGCCGTGGCCGACGCCGCGATGGCCGGTGAGGCGGCCCAGGCGCTGGAGGAGCTGAGGTGGGCGCTCGACGGCGGGACGCCGGCCGTGCTCGTCACCTCCGCGGTCGGGCAGTCGGTGCGGGGGGTGGCCCGGTTCCTCGGCGCCCCCCGTGGGCTGCGCGAGGGCGACCTCGCCCGAGAGCTCGGGGTTCCGCCCTGGAAGGTCAAGACCGTCCGGGCGCAGGCACGCAGCTGGGACGACCGCGGCATCGCCCGGGCGCTGCGCGAGGTCGCGCGCGCCGACGCCGACATCAAGGGTGCCGCTCACGACGCCAGCTACACGCTGGAGCGGCTGGTGCTGAGCGTGGTGGCGCTGCGCTCCCGCTGAGCCGGGGGAGGGACGCGGCGACCGACCCGGCTCGTCGTGGCGCTCCTGAGACGACGAAGGCTGAAATGACGAAGGCGCCGCGCTCCCAGGGAGCACGGCGCCTCGACGGTTGGTCCTGGCTCAGAGAGCGGCGGACTTCTTCGCGATGGCCGACTTGCGGTTCGCGGCCTGGTTCTTGTGGATGACGCCCTTGGAGGCGGCCTTGTCGAGCTTGCGCGCGGCGTCACGACCGAGGGTGATGGCGGTGTCCTTGTCGCCGGTCTCGGCAGCCTCGCGGAACTTGCGGACGGCCGTCTTGAGGCCGGTCTTGACCGCCTTGTTGCGCTCGTGCCGCTTCTCGTTCTGCTTGTTGCGCTTGATCTGGGACTTGATGTTCGCCACTGAGCAACCTTCGGTCTCGGTCTGGACTGGAAAAGAAGAATAGGTGTGTCGGCTGCCTGGCAACCCCATGGAGGGTCGGGCGCCGGACATGCGGGCAAGAGATTACCAGTGGGCTCGCCGCCCACCCAAATCACTCGCCCGTCCAGCCCCGCCGCTCGCACAGCCACTGCCAGCAGACCTCACCCTGCCACCCCTGGTGAGCCCGGAGCCAGGGGGAGGAGGCCGGGACCGGCTCGGCCGCCATCCGCAGGAAGTAGCCGGTCAGCAGTGCGAGGAAGGAGTCGAGGTGCTCGGCCGGCACGTCGCGCAGCAGCGGCCGGGTGGAGATGACCTGCTCCACGTCGAGCCCGTCGCCGCGGGGGCCGACGAGCGCCATCAGGGAGTCGACCCAGGCGGCGCCCCGCACCGGCCAGTTCCAGTCGCACAGCCACGCCTTGCCCTCCTCGTCGACCAGGACGTTGTCGGCCCGGACGTCGGTGTGCACCAGGGTCTCGCCGTCGGCGCCCGAGGCGAAGCCGGCGGCCAGCGCGGCCGCCTCGTCGAGCCACTTCGTGCCGGGGCGTGAGCGGCGTACCGCCTCCCAGTGCGAGGGCCAGTCGGCCAGCTCGACCACCAGCGGGTCGAGAGCCAGCTCCTCGGGGGGCGGGGTGGCGGCCGCGGCCACCACCTCGAGCGCGTCCAGGGTCGCGTCCAGGTGGGGCCGGCTCCAGGGGCGCGGCGGGTTGACGCCGGGGTGGTGGTCGATGCCGAGGACCACCCAGTCGTCGTCGAGGTGCCAGGCCAGCCGGGGCGCCGGCACCGAGGCGGGAAGGGCGGAGAGCTTGCGCGCCTCCTCGCGGTAGGAGTCGGCGAAGGCGCGCTGGGCAATGGCCGAGGCCGCCTTCACGAAGTGCCGCGACCCGTCCTCGCAGACCAGCACCGAGGCGAAGCCCGGGGTGAAGCCGGCATCGCAGGAGATCGCCTCCACCACCGGTGAGCCGCACCGGCGTTCGACCCAGGCCCGGATGCCCGGGGGCAGGAACGGCCATCCCAGTCGCAGCGCCGTGGCGTCGGGCGGAGCGGGGTAGGCGGGGGTCGGCGAGTGGGGCACGGAGCGCATCATCCACCACCGGCGCCGGACACGGGGTGGCGCCGCGGGCGACGGGACCTGTCGCGAATCCCGGGAGCGGTCGGCCCCGTGGAACAATGGCCCCACCCGCACCCCACGTCGTACCCGAAAGTCATCCGTGTCCTCCAAGAGCGCCCCGAAGCCCGGACAGACCGACCCGTCGATCATCCGGAACTTCTGCATCATCGCCCACATCGACCACGGCAAGTCGACCCTCGCCGACCGGATGCTCCAGCTGACCGGGGTGGTGGACGAGCGCGCTGCCCGCGCGCAGTACCTCGACCGGATGGACATCGAGCGCGAGCGCGGCATCACGATCAAGAGCCAGGCCGTCCGCATGCCGTGGACGGTCCCGGCCGACAACGACGAGCTGGCCGAGCCCGGCACCTACGTGCTCAACATGATCGACACCCCGGGCCACGTCGACTTCACCTACGAGGTCTCGCGCTCGCTCGAGGCCTGCGAGGCCGCGGTGCTCCTGGTCGACGCCGCCCAGGGGATCGAGGCGCAGACCCTGGCGAACCTCTACCTGGCCATGGGCGCCGACCTGCACATCATCCCGGTCCTGAACAAGATCGACCTCCCCGGCGCCAACCCCGAGAAGTACGCGGCAGAGCTCGCCGGCCTGGTCGGGTGCGAGCCGGAGGACGTGCTGCGGGTCAGTGCGAAGACCGGTGTGGGCGTCGAGGGGCTCCTCAACGAGATCGTCAAGCAGACCCCGGCCCCCGTGGGCGACGCCGACGCGCCGCCGCGGGCCCTGATCTTCGACTCCGTCTACGACACCTACCGCGGTGTGGTGACCTACGTCCGAGTCATCGACGGCAAGCTGACCCACCGCGACCGGATCAAGATGATGTCGACCGGCGCGGTCCACGAGATGCTCGAGGTCGGCGTGATC
The DNA here is from genome assembly GCF_058215795.1 of Nocardioides sp. Z40_12. Taxonomy (NCBI): domain Bacteria; kingdom Bacillati; phylum Actinomycetota; class Actinomycetes; order Propionibacteriales; family Nocardioidaceae; genus Nocardioides; species Nocardioides sp. Z40_12. The sequence continues at coordinate 59,903 of NZ_JBZAJA010000011.1, read as the reverse complement.
AGCCCCGAGCCGGTCAAGGCCGGAGACCTCGGCGTCGGCGAGGTGGGCTACCTGATCACCGGGGTGAAGGACGTCCGGCAGTCGCGCGTCGGCGACACCGTCACCAGCCAGCACCACGGCGCCACCGAGGCGCTGGGCGGCTACAAGCACCCCAACCCGATGGTCTACTCCGGGCTCTACCCGATCGACGGCGACGACTACCCGACGCTGCGCGACGCGCTCGAGCGGCTCCAGCTCAACGACGCGGCGCTGACCTTCGAGCCCGAGACCTCGGGTGCCCTGGGCTTCGGCTTCCGGATCGGCTTCCTCGGGCTGCTCCACATGGAGATCACCCGGGACCGCCTCGAGCGCGAGTTCGACCTCGACCTCATCTCGACCGCCCCCAACGTGGTCTACCAGGTCGTCATGGAGGACGGCTCCGAGCTGACGGTGACCAACCCCAGCGAGTACCCGGAGGGCAAGATCTCCGAGGTCCGCGAGCCGGTGGTCAAGGCGACGATCCTCAGCCCCAGCGACTACATCGGCACCATCATGGAGCTGTGCCAGACCAAGCGCGGCAGCCTCCAGGGGATGGACTACCTCTCCGAGGACCGCGTGGAGATGCGCTACACGCTGCCGATGGGCGAGATCGTCTTCGACTTCTTCGACCAGCTCAAGTCGCGGACCAAGGGCTACGCCTCGCTCGACTACGAGCGCTCCGGCGAGCAGGCCGCCGACCTGGTCAAGGTCGACATCCTGCTGCAGGGCGAGCCCGTCGACGCCTTCTCCGCCATCGTGCACCGCGACGCGGCGTACGGCTACGGCGTGATGATGGCCGGCAAGCTCAAGGAGCTGATCCCGCGCCAGCAGTTCGAGGTGCCGATCCAGGCGGCGATCGGAGCCCGGGTGATCGCGCGGGAGAACATCCGCGCCATCCGCAAGGACGTGCTGGCCAAGTGCTACGGCGGTGACATCAGCCGCAAGCGCAAGCTGCTGGAGAAGCAGAAGGCGGGCAAGAAGCGGATGAAGAACATCGGCACCGTCGAGGTGCCGCCGGAGGCCTTCGTCGCCGCGCTCTCCACCACCCAGCCCTCGGAGAAGTCCAAGAAGTAGGCCGTGACCCAGCGTGGCGTGGTCCGGGTCCCGGACGGGCTCGAGGCCCGCCGCGCCCTGGGCGAGCCGTGGGTCTCCTGGCTGGACGCGCTGCCCCGGCTGGCCGGCGAGGTCGTCGCCGAGTGGGGCCTGAGCCACGACGGGGACGCCCAGCACGGCTGGTGCTCCCTGGTGCTCCCCGTGCGGGACCCGGACGGCGAGCGGCGCGTCCTCAAGCTCGGGCTGCCCGACGAGGAGTCCCGCCACGAGTCGCTGGCGCTTCAGCGCTGGTCGGGTGAGGGCGCGGTCCGACTCGTCCGGGCCGACCCGGCGCGCCGGGCGATGCTGCTGGAGCGGCTCGGGCCCGAGAGCCTGGAGAGCGTCTGGGACGTGGCGGCCTGCGAGGTCGTGGGTGAGCGCTACGCCCGCCTGCACCTGCCCGCGCCGCCCCAGGTCGGCCTGCTGGCCTCCAGCGTGGCGAGGTGGACCGAGGCGCTCGCCCGGCTGGGGCCCGGAGTGCCGCTGCCCCGGCGCCTCGTCGAGCAGGCCGTCTCGCTGGGGCGGGACCTCGTCGCCGACGACGCCTCCCCGGCCCGGCTGCTCCACACCGACCTGCACTACGCCAACGTGCTCGCCGGCACCCGTGAGCCCTGGCTGGTGATCGACCCCAAGCCGCTGGCGGGTGACCCGCACTACGAGGTGGCGCCGCTGCTGTGGAACCGCTGGGAGGAGCTGGCCGGAGACGTGCGCGCCGGGGTCCGCCGCCGCTTCCACGCCGTGGTCGACGCGGCGGGGTTCGACGAGGAGCGCGCGCGGGACTGGGTGGTGGTCCGGATGCTGCACAATGCCCTGTGGTGCGTGTCGGACGATCCGGACCTGGCGCGGCGTGGGACCCGGGAGCAGCTCACCACCTGCGTCGCGGTCGCCAAGGCCGTGCAGGACTGAGAGGGGGGCGGGTGGAAGCGCAGGTGCTGGCGGTCAACGTCGGCCGGCCCGAGACCGGCCCCTGGACGGGGCGGGTCGGGCGCAGCGCCATCCGCAAGCTGCCCGTGGAAGGTCCGGTGATGGCGCGCCGGACGGGTATGGCGGGTGACTCGGTCTGTGACCGCAAGTTCCACGGCGGCCCGGACAAGGCCGTCTACGCGTTCGCCCGCGAGGACCTCGACCACTGGCAGCGCGAGCTCGGCCGGCCCGTTCCCGACGGGCAGTTCGGCGAGAACCTCACCACCTCCGGGATCGACCTGAACGCCGCGCTCCTCGGTGAGCGCTGGCGGGTGGGGGCGGCTCTCGTCGAGGTGTCGACGGTGCGGACACCCTGCCGGGTCTTCGCGAGCTGGATGGGGCTGACCGGCTTCGACGACACCTCGTGGGCCAAGCGCTTCACCGCGCACGGGCGGCCCGGCGCCTACCTGCGGGTGCTGGAGGAGGGGGCGGTCGAGCGCGGCGACGGCCTCACCGTGGTGCACCGACCCGACCACGGCGTCACCATCGGGTTGGCCTTCCGGGCCGTCACCACCGAGCGTGCGCTGCTGCCGGAGCTGCTGGTGGTCGACGACCTGGCCGAGGAGCTGCGGCGCAAGGCGGGCACCCACCACGCCCGCTGATCCGGGTGGTCGGGCGGAGGTACCCTTGAATGAGTGAGCACATCTCGCCCTGGAACCACACGGGAGAGCCGCGACGACTCGTTCTTCGGTCAGCCGCGGGTCCTGGCCAACCTCTTCGGAGTCGAGCTGTGGGAGCGGTTCAGCTTCTACGGCATGCAGGGGATCCTGCTGATCTACCTCTACTTCAGCGTCGCCGACGGCGGGCTGGGGCTCGACCGTGGGGTCGCGGCCGGGATCGTCGGCGCCTACGGGGGATCGGTCTACCTCGCCACCATCCTCGGAGCCTGGCTCGCCGACCGGCTCCTCGGTGCCGAGCGGACGCTGTTCTACGCCGCGGTCCTGGTAATGGCAGGCCACGTGGCCCTCGCGTTGCTTCCCGGGCTGGTGGGCGTCGGGGTGGGCCTGATCCTGATCGCGCTCGGCAGCGGCGGCGTCAAGGCCAACGCCACGTCGCTGGTGGGCTCGCTCTACGGCGAGCACGACGAGCGCCGGGACGCCGGGTTCTCCATCTTCTACATGGGGATCAACATCGGCGCCCTGGTGGGACCGCTGCTGACCGGGGTGCTCCAGAAGGAGTGGGGCTTCCACTTCGGCTTCGGCCTGGCCGCCATCGGGATGGCCTTCGGGCTCCTGCAGTACGCCCGGGGTCGCGGCCGGCTGCCCGCCGAGACCCACCACGTCCCCAACCCGCTGCCGCCCGGCCGCCTCCCGCGCTACCTGGTGGCCGGCGTCGTGGTCCTGGCCCTGGTCGGCGTCCTGGTCGCTGCCGGGGTGATCACCGCCGACCGGCTGGACGACCTGGTCATCGGCGTCACCCTGGTCTCCACCCTCGCCCTGTTCGCCCTGATGCTCCTCGACCGGTCGGTGGTGGGGGCGGAGCGGAGCCGGGTGCTCGCGATGATCCCGCTGTTCGTCTGCAGCGCGGTCTTCTGGTCGCTCTACCAGCAGCAGTTCACCGTGGTGACCATCTACGCCGACGACCGGTTGAACCGCGACCTGTTCGGCTGGGAGATGCCGATCTCGTGGGTGCAGTCGATCAATCCCGTCTTCATCATCGCGCTGGCCGGCGCCTTCGCGGCCCTGTGGACCCGGTTGGGCGCCCGGGCCCCCAGCACGCCCGTCAAGTTCGGCCTCGCCGCGGTGGTGATGGGCGTGGCCTTCCTCGCCTTCCTCGCGATGCCCCAGGGCGAGGCCGCGGCGCCCCTGCTCGGCCTGGTCGGCATCCTGCTGCTCTTCACGGTCGCGGAGCTGCTCATCTCGCCCGTCGGCCTCTCGGTCTCCACCAAGCTGGCACCAGCGAAGTACCGCACCCAGATGGTCGCTCTCTTCTTCCTCTCGGTGGCGCTGGGCTCGGCGATCGCCGGGACCCTGGCCGGCTACTACGACCCGGACGACGACACCGGGTTCTTCCTGATCGTCGGGGCGGTCTCGGTCGCGGTAGGCCTGGCCGTGCTCGCGGCGAAGGGCCCCATCCGGCGCCTGATGGCCGGGGTGCGCTGAGCGCCGGACCCGCGGACGGGTACGGCGACCACCCCGGAGGGGCGAAACGCCCAAAACCGTCTTCAAACGGGGCATACGGCTACCCGTGGGTCACTTAGTGATCTACGTTACTCCCAAGCAGTCAGCCGGCGTATGCACGCGCCACGAACGAAGTCAGGGAGAAATGCCGAACAACGACACCAGCTTCATGGCGAACATGCACCCCAATGTCGCGGTCCAGTTCTACGACCGCGTCGCAAAGTCGCCCGAGCGCGAGGCGTTCCGGTACCCGACCGAGTCGGAGGCGTGGGAGTCGGTCACCTGGGCCCAGGCTGGGGAGATCGTCCGCAACCTCGCCGGAGGCCTGCTCTCGCTGGGTCTCCAGCCGGAGATGCGAGTCGGCATCGCTTCGAGCACCCGCTACGAGTGGGTCCTCGCCGACCTGGCCATCATGTGTGCCGCCGGTGCCACCACGACGGTCTACCCGACCACCAACGAGGAGGACACCTCCTACATCCTCTCCGACTCCGAGAGCCGGCTCGTCTTCGCCGAGGACGACGTCCAGATCGCCAAGCTGGTCAACCGCAAGTCCGAGCTGCCCTACGTGGCCAAGGTGATCACCTTCGAGGGCAAGACCGACGGCGACTGGGTGATCAACCTGGACGACCTCTCGGCCCTCGGTGAGGCCTACCTGGCTGCCAACCCCGGCGTGCTCGAGGCGAAGGCCGAGGCGATCCGCCCCGACCAGCTGGCCACCCTGATCTACACCTCCGGCACCACCGGTCGTCCCAAGGGCGTGCGCCTGCGCCACGAGTCGTGGGTCTACGAGGGCAGCGCCATCGCCTCGCTGGGCATCCTCGGCGAGGACGACCTGCAGTTCCTCTGGCTCCCGATGGCCCACTCCTTCGGCAAGGTGCTGCTCTCGACCCAGATGGCGTGCGGCTTCCCGACCGCCATCGACGGCCGCGTCGAGAAGATCGTGGAGAACCTCGGCATCGTCAAGCCGACCTTCATGGGTGCGGCCCCCCGCATCTTCGAGAAGGCCCACGGCAAGATCGTCACCATGCAGGCCGCCGAGGGCGGTGCCAAGGAGAAGATCTTCAAGAAGGCCTTCGAGGTCGGCATCGAGGTCGACCGCCTCCGGGCCGAGGGCCGCCCGATCCCCTTCGGCCTGGGCCTGAAGCACAAGGTGCTCGACAAGCTGGTCTTCGCCAAGATCCGCGACCGCTTCGGAGGACGCGTCCGCTTCTTCATCTCGGGTGCGGCCGCGCTCAACCAGGACATCGCCGAGTGGTTCGGCGCCGCCGGGATCACCATCCTCGAGGGCTACGGCCTGACGGAGACCTCCGCCGGCACCTTCGTCAACCACCCCGACCAGAACAAGTTCGGCACGGTGGGCCCCCCGTTCCCCGGCACCGAGGTCAAGCTCGGCGAGAACGACGAGGTCCTCATCAAGGGCCCCGGTGTGATGGAGGGCTACCACAACCTGCCGGAGGAGACCGCCAAGGCGCTCACCCCCGACGGCTGGCTGCACACCGGTGACAAGGGGACGCTCGACGAGGACGGGCACCTCAAGATCACCGGCCGGATCAAGGAGCTCTTCAAGACCTCCGGCGGCAAGTACATCGCCCCGCCGGCCATCGAGTCGAAGTTCAAGGCCGTCTGCCCCTACGCCAGCCAGTTCATGGTCTTCGGTGACGAGCGCAACTACTGCGTCGCGCTGGTCACCCTCGACCCGGACGCCATGGTGACCTGGGCCGAGGAGAACGACATGGCCGGCGCCTCCTACACCGAGATCGTGCGCAGCCCGAAGGTCCGCGAGATGGTCCAGGGCTACGTCGACGAGATGAACTCCCAGCTCAACCGCTGGGAGACCATCAAGAAGTGGGAGCTGCTCGACCACGACCTGAGCGTGGAGTCCGGCGAGCTGACCCCGTCGATGAAGGTCAAGCGCAACGTCGTCGAGGGCAACTACAGCGACCTGATCGAGAAGATGTACGTCTGACCCTCGCCCCGGCGCGACGCGCGCCGAGGACGACCAGCAGGGCCCCGCGGTGACCGCGGGGCCCTGCTCGGCGTTTCCGCCCCGCGCCCAGGGGCGTGGTGGGATGGGCGGGTGCCATCAGCGTTGCCAGCCGGTGAACCGGCCCCCGAGGACGGGTCGCTCCCGCTCCACGCCCTGGCGGGGGCGCAGGACCGTCCCCTCGCCGTCTACCTGCACGTGCCCTTCTGCCGGGTGCGGTGCGGCTACTGCGACTTCAACACCTACACCCCCTCCGAGCTGGGCGACGTGGGTGGCACCTCGATGGCCTCCTACGCCGACCAGGCGGTCGCGGAGATCAAGCTGGCGCGCCGGGTGCTGGGGGAGGCGGCCCGGGAGGTCACGACCGTCTTCGTGGGGGGCGGCACCCCCACCCTGCTCCCGGCCGGCGACCTGGCCGCGATGCTCGGTGCGGTCCGCACCGAGCTGGGGCTGGCGCCGGACGCGGAGGTCACCACCGAGGCCAACCCCGACAGCGTCACCCCGCAGGGGCTGGCCCAGCTGCGGGAGGCCGGCTTCACCCGCATCTCCTTCGGCATGCAGTCGGCCGTCCCGCACGTGCTGGCCACCCTGGACCGGACGCACGACCCGGCGCGCGTCCCGCTCGCGGTCGAGTGGGCGCGGGCGGCGGGCTTCGAGGAGGTCAGCCTCGACCTGATCTACGGCACCCCGGGGGAGAGCCAGGACGACTGGGCGGTCTCGCTGGAGTCGGCGCTGGCCTCGGCGCCCGACCACGTCTCGGCCTACTCGCTGATCGTGGAGCCGGGCACGGCACTGGCGCGGAGGGTGCGGCGCGGTGAGGTGCCGATGCCGGACGACGACGACCTCGCCGACAAGTACCTGAGGGCCGACGAGCGGCTCAGCGCGGCCGGGATGGAGTGGTACGAGGTCTCCAACTGGGCCCGCCGGCCCGAGAGCCGGTGCCTGCACAACCTCCTCTACTGGCGCGGGGCCGACTGGTGGGGTGTCGGCCCGGGCGCCCACTCCCACGTCGGCGGCGTGCGCTGGTGGAACGTCAAGCACCCCGCGGCGTACGCCACCCGGCTCGCCGCTGGCCTGAGTCCGGCACAGGGGCGTGAGGTGCTCACCGCCGCCGACCAGCACGTGGAACGGGTCCTGCTGGAGCTGCGGCTGCGTGAGGGCCTGCCGCTGGAGGTGCTCTCGGCGGCCGAGCGGGCCGGCGTCCCCGGCGTCGTCGCCCGCGGGCTGGCGGTGGAGTCGGGGGACCGGCTGGTCCTCACCCGCGACGGACGGCTGCTGGCCGACGCGGTCGTCCGCGACCTGCTGGTCGACTGAGCCCGCCCGACGGCGGTCCGGGAGCCGCTCTCAGGGCGCGGTGACGAAGTCGATCAGCTCCTCGACCCGGCCGAGCAGGGCGGGGTCGAGGTCCTGGAAGCCGCGCACACCGCCGAGGACGTGCTTCCAGGCGCGCGCGATGTCGGCCTGGTCCCGGTGCGGCCAGCCCAGCTGCTGGCAGGTGCCCTTCTTCCAGTCGATCGAGCGCGGCACGTCGGGCCAGCGGGTGAAGCCGAGGCGCTCGGGCTTGACGGCCTGCCAGATGTCGATGAACGGGTGGCCCACGATCAGCACGTGCTTGCCCACCGGCGAGCGCATGATCCCCTGGGCGATCCGGCTCTCCTTGGAGCCGGGGACCAGGTGGTCGACCAGCACGCCGACGCGGCGCTCGGGTCCGGGCTTGAAGTCCTTGAGGTGGTCGGCCAGGTCGTCCACGCCGCCCAGGAACTCCACCACGACGCCCTCGATGCGCAGGTCGTCGCCCCAGACCTTCTCGACGAGCTCGGCGTCGTGCCGGCCCTCCACGAAGATCCGGCTCTGCCGGGCGACCCGGGCCTTGGCTCCGTGGACCGCCACCGACCCCGAGGCGGTCCGGGTGGCCTTGGCCGGGGCGGCGCGCTGGACCGGCGGGGTCAGGACCACCGGGGCGCCCTCGAGCAGGAAGCCGGGGCCCATCGGGAAGGTCCGCCGCTTGCGCCGGCGATCCTCCAGGGTGATCGTCCGCAGGTCGCGGTCCATGGCGACGATCTCGCCGCACCACTCGGTGGTGACCTCCTCGACCACGAGGCCGAGCTCGGCGGCCCGCTCCTGGGCGCGACCCCGCTTGGGGGCGCGCCAGTCGCCGGAGAGGACGTCGGAACCGTAGCGGTCGGTGGGGGAAGGCACCGGTCCACGCTAGGACGCCGGGGGTCCGCCCGGCGTGAGGACGCGCGGAGCCGTCCAGATCATCCGCCGCTGATCCCGGCCTGACCCTGGTCGCCGGAGTCCTGCATCGCCTCCGCGTCGGTGGCGGGCTCGTCCGCGTCGTCGGCCCCGGACCTGTCGGCGTCGTCGCCCTCCTCGAGCACCGCGAGCTCCTCCTGCGACTTGGTGGCCGGGTCGTCGGGGTCCAACGGGTCGGCGAGGGGGTTGTCCTCGCCCGGCTTGAGGTCGTCGGGCAGCTGCTCGTCGGAGATGGTGGCGACCGAGCGGTCCTGCGGGGCCGCGTCGTCCGAGCCGTGGTCGGCGTCGGCCTCGCTGGTGGTGCTGTGCGCCTGGGGCAGGTCGGGGGTCTCGGAGGTGTCGGTCATGGCCTCGGCGTACCCGCGGGTGAGTCGAGTCACACCTGGAATGCTCGGCAGGGGTGCCGGGCCGGGAGGCCGCGGGGCAGTCTGCAGGGCGGCCGGCGGTGCCTCACACCAGGGGGAGCTGACGCTGCGACCGGGGCAGCTGGTCGTAGGCCCGGTCCACGGCCGGGGCCACGTGCTCGAGCGGGAAGGGCCAGCTGGCCGCGGCGAGCGCCTCGGTGCGTGGCACCCCGCGTCCGGCCAGGTCGCGCAGGGTCTCCGCGACCGTGCCGATGTCGCCGCGCTGCTGCTCGAGGAAGTCGCGGTCCACCGGGGCCCCGTGGCCCGGGACGACGACGGTGCCGGGTGTGGTGAGACCCAGCACCAGGTCGAGCGCGACCGGCCACTCCATCGGCCACGAGTCGTCGCCGTACCAGGGGGCGGTGGACTCCGTCACCAGGTCGCCGACGACCAGGACGTCGGCGTCGCCGACCCGGACCACCAGGTCGCCCCCGGTGTGGGCGCGCCCGGGATGGAAGAGCTCGACGACCCGGTCGCCGAGCTCGACCACGTGCACCGAGGAGAAGGTCCGGGTGACCTCCGGCACGTCGGCGTCCTCGTGTGCCACCACCGCGGCGTCGGGGAAGGCGGAGACGAGGGCGTCGTTGCCGCCGACGTGGGCGACGTGGTCGTGGGTGTTCACCACGGCGACCACCTCGCCGACGTCGAGGGCCCGCACCTGCTCGACCAGCTCGCGGCCGGCCTCCTCGGACTCCCCGGTGTCGACGACCAGCGCTCCCCGGGCACCTCCGACCACGGTGACGTTGACGTCGTGGGCGGCGTACCGTGCCACCCAGACCCGGTCCGCGACCTGCTGGAACTCCGGCATGTACGTGAGCCTAGCCCGCGGGATCCTTCCTTGTAGACTTGGCACTCGGGGGTCTGGAGTGCCAGCCTGCCATCCGAGAACTCCAAGCACGCACGAACGATCCGAACGGAGGAGCCCATGTCGGAGGAACGCAAGCTCGCCGTTCTCCGCGCCATCGTCGAGGACTACGTCGCCACCGAGGAGCCGGTGGGCTCGAAGGCGCTGGTGGAACGGCACCAGCTGGGTGTCTCCCCGGCGACCGTGCGCAACGACATGGCGGCTCTCGAGGACGAGGGCTTCATCCACCAGCCGCACACCAGCGCCGGACGGGTCCCCACCGACAAGGGGTACCGGCTGTTCGTCGACCGGCTCAGCACGGTCAAGCCGATGTCCAGCGCCGAGCGGCGGGCGATCGCTTCCTTCCTCGACGGCGCCGTGGACCTCGACGACGTCGTCCAGCGCTCCGTGCGGACGCTCTCCCAGCTGACCCGTCAGGTCGCCGTCGTGCAGTACCCGACGCTGTCGCGCAGCACCGTGCGCCACGTCGAGGTCGTCGTGCTGGCGCCGGGTCGGCTGCTGGTCGTGCTGATCCTCTCCACGGGCCGGGTCGAGCAGAGGCTGGTCGAGCTGCCTCCGGAGTCCGACGAGATCGGGGACGAGCAGCTCGTCGCCCTGCGCAACCGGATCGGCCGCGCGACCTCCGGACGACGGATCGCCGAGGCCGCCAGCGCGCTGACCGCCCTGGCGGAGGAGGTCCCGGACACCGACGCTGCCCTGACCGGTGCGGTCGTCGAGAGCCTCACCGAGGCCATGTCCGACCACCGTCGCGACGAGCGGGTGGCGGTCGGCGGCGCGGCCAACCTGGCCCGGTTCGGTCAGGACTTCGACACCGCCGTGCGGCCGCTGCTGGAGGCCCTGGAGGAGCAGGTCGTGTTGATGCGGCTCCTGGGCGAGGCCGCCGACGCCGGTGCCGTGACGGTCAGGATCGGGCACGAGGGGCCCTACACCGAGCTCTCCGGGACCAGCGTCGTGGCCACCGGGTACGGCCCGGGGCAGGACGCGCTGGCGAGCCTGGGCGTCGTGGGCCCGACCCGGATGGACTACCCCGGCAGCATGGCGGCGGTCCGTGCGGTCGCCCGATACGTCTCCCGCATCCTCGACGAGGCCTGAGCGGCCTCGCACCCCCACCAAGACGAAGGACGAAGTTGAGCCAGGACCTCTACGAGTTGCTCGGTGTTCCCCGGGACGCCGATGCCGACACGATCAAGAAGGCCTACCGCCGGCTGGCCCGCCAGCTCCACCCGGACGTCAACCCGGACCCGGAGACCCAGGAGCGGTTCAAGGAGGTGACGGGGGCCTACGAGGTACTCTCGGACCCCCAGAAGCGCGCCCACTACGACCGGGGCGGCGACCCCTTCGGGGGAGCCGGTGGCTTCGGCCAGGGTGCCGGGTTCTCCTTCACCGACATCATGGACGCCTTCTTCGGCGGCCAGGGCCCCGGTGGCGGCGCGGCCGGCGGCGGCGGGCGGGGGCCCCGGCCGCGGACCAGGCGGGGCCAGGACGCGCTGATCGCGCTCGAGGTCGAGCTGGCCGAGGCCGCGTTCGGCGTCACCAAGGAGATCAAGGTCGACACCGCGGTGGTCTGCTCGACCTGCCACGGCGAGGGCACCGCCCCCGGCACCCACCCGCAGACCTGCGAGACCTGCCGCGGGGCCGGCGAGGTGGCCCAGGTGCAGCGGTCGTTCCTGGGTGAGATCCGCACCCTGCGCCCCTGCGCGGCCTGCCGCGGCTTCGGGTCGATCATCGCCGACCCCTGCCGGGAGTGCGCCGGAGACGGGCGGGTACGGTCCCGCCGCACCCTCACGGTCAAGATCCCGCCGGGCGTGGACGACGGCACCCGGGTGCAGCTCGCCCACGAGGGGGAGGTCGGGCCGGGCGGTGGCCCCGCCGGCGACCTCTACGTGGAGATCCGGGTGGCCCAGCACCCCACCTTCATCCGCAACGGCAACGACCTGCACTGCACGGTCGCCCTGCCGATGACCGCGGCGGCGCTCGGCACCACCCTCACCCTGTCCATGCTCGAGGCGGACCTCGACGACGACGAGAGCGACGCGGAGCGCTCGCTCGAGCTGGAGGTCCGTCCCGGCACCCAGTCGGGCACCGAGCAGGTGCTCAAGGGCCGCGGCGTGCCCGGCCTGCGCGGCGGACGCGGTGACCTGGTCGTCACCATCGTGGTCGAGACGCCGACCCGGCTCGACCACCGTCAGGAGGAGCTGCTCCGCGAGCTCGCGGAGCTGCGCGGGGAGGAGTCCCCCGAGGGCACCGTCCGCTCCTCGGGCAAGTCGGTCTTCGGCCGGCTGCGCGACGCCTTCCACGGCGGCTGAGCGGAGGCCCCGTGTCGTTGCCCGTGCACTGGGTGCCCTCGCTGGAGCGCGCGCGTCCCGGAGACGTCGTGGACGTGACGGGGGACGAGGGCCACCACGCCGTCGCCGTCCGGCGCCTGCGGACCGGCGAGCGGGTCGCCCTCACCGACGGTCGCGGCACCCGGGTCGTCGGCGAGGTGACCGCGACCGGGAAGCGGCTGCTCTCGGTGGAGGTGGCCGAGGTGGAGCGGGCCGAGCGACCCGTGCCGTCGTTCACAGTGGTCCAGGCCCTGCCCAAGGGCGAACGCGGCGAGCTGGCCGTCGAGGTCCTCACCGAGGTCGGCGTGGACCGGCTCGTGCCCTGGGCCGCCTCGCGCAGCGTGGCGGTCTGGCGGGGGGAGCGGGCCGCCCGCTCGCACGCCCGCTGGGTGAGCACCGCCCAGGAGGCTGCCAAGCAGGCCCGCCGCTCCTGGTTCCCCGAGGTCGCCGCGCTGAGCTCCACCGCGCAGGTGTGCGACCTGCTCGGCGCCGCCGACCTCGCCCTGGTGCTCCACGAGGACGCCACCACCCCGCTCTCCGCGCTGGAGGTGCCGGCCGGCGACGTGGCGCTGGTGGTCGGCCCCGAGGGCGGGGTCTCGCCCGAGGAGCTCGCCGCCTTCGAGGCCGCGGGGGCCCGGCCCGTGCGGCTGGGTCGTGAGGTGCTCCGCACCTCGACCGCCGGCGTCGTCGCCGTGGGAGCCTTGATGGCGCGGACGGCGCGCTGGTCCTGACCGGGCCGCGCGCTCGTCGGGAGCCGACCCCGGTGGGGCGTCAGCGGATCTCGATCTCCTTGCTGTCGGTGGTCGGCCCCGGACCCTCGCCGTCCGAGGCGTCTCCCGTGGACGCCACGAAGGTGTAGCTCCCCGGCTCGAGCCCGGAGACGTCGATCTCCTCGCTCTGCCACGGGTAGAGCCGGTCCATCCATCCCTCGGCGGTGGCGAAGCCCTCCAGCACGACCTCGTCCCCGCGCCGGAGCTCCCAGGGCACGGTGGCCTCGAAGGCGCTGGCGACCCCGCTGGCGCGGAACGAGCCGCTCACCACGGCGTCCTGCTCGGGCGCGGTGACGCTGACGAGCGCCAGCACGTCGAGAGGGTCGTCATTGCCGACCCCGTCGGTGGTGTCCACGCCGAAGAGGCTGGTCGGCGTGCCCCCGAGCGTCACGACGACCGGCACCCGCTCCTGCACCACCGCCTGCGCGGTGTGCACCAGCTGCTGGACGGCGAGGCGCGCCTGCCGCGCGCTCATCCCGTCCGGGCGGGCGACCCACGCGTCGTCGGCCAGCTCGGCCACCACCCGTCCGGCGCCCCGGTCGTGGACCACCGAGGCGAAGGAGCCCGTCGGGAAGAGGGAGCGGTAGTCGGGGTCGAGCGTGTCGCCGGTGGTGACCAGCGCGACCGCCGCGCTCAGGGCGTCGTCGGACCCGACGGCGCGGAACTCGCGGTAGAGGCGCGGCCCCTGGGGTGTCTCGCCGACCAGGTAGGCCGCGACGGTGCGCCCGGCGGTCGATCCGGTGGGCGTCGCCGACGGGGCGGGCCCGCCAGGGGCCGCAGGGGCCGTGGACTCCGTGGGGGAGGGGCTCGGGGCGCTCGCGTCGGTGGTGTCGGCCCCCGGTGTGCCGCCGGTGGCCGTGGTGTCGGCGTCGCCGCAGCCGCCCAGGACGAGCAGGCACCCCAGGACCAGGGCCGCGGAGCCGGAAGCGGGGAAGCGGTGCCTCATCGGATCGTGAACTCCTTCGTGTCGGTCATCGCGCCGGACCCCTCGGTGCCGGCGGTGGGGTCGTCGGTGGTGGCCCAGACCGTGTAGTCGCCCGGTGGCAGGTTGCTCACGTCGATCTCCTCCTCGAAGGGGTAGAGCCGGTCCTCCATCCAGCCCGTCGCCGCGGGGCCGCTGAGCAGGACCCTCTCACCCTGCCGGATCTCCCAGTACACGGAGGCCTCGAAGCTGTTGGCCACGCCGGAGAGCCGCAGGGTCGACCCCACGACCTGCCCCTGCTCCGGAGTCGTCAGGTTGAGGTGGTTGAGCATCTCCAGCGTCGAGCCCCGGCTCACCGGCCCCTCCAGCGGGACGCCGAGCAGCCGGGGCGCCTCCACCCATCCGGGCAGGGAGAACCGCACCGGTGCGCTGGACTGGCTCACGCCCTGCAGGGTGCGGACCACCTGCTCGACCGCGGCCCTGGCCTCCTGGTCCGACATCCCCGGGGGGCGGTCGAGGACCTTCTCGGAGACGGTGACTCCGAACGAACCGTCGTCGCCGATCCCGTCGAAGCTGGACCCGAGCAGCGACCCCTCGGGCCAGGCGGTGCGGTAGTCGGGGTCGAGGGCGGGACCCGTGAGCAGGGCGAGCGCGTCGCCGAGCCGTCGTGCGGGCTCGCCCTCGCGGAACTCGCGGACGAGCCGGACCCCGGCCCGCTCGGTGTCCACCAGGTAGTAGATCGGCAGCGCCATCGTCCGGCGACCGGGGGAGCCGGTGGGCATCTCGGTCGCGCTCTCGACCGGGGGAGCGGTCTCCGGAGCGGTCGGGGAGACAGGCGGGGAGGCAGTCGGGGAAGCAGCCGGTGGGGAGGCCGGCGCGACGGTCTCCTCCGTCGGCCCGTCGAGGAAGCCGCCCAACGCGACGACGCCGGCGACCACGGCGGCCACCGAAGCGGCGCCCGCCAGGGTCAGGGGCCAGGTGCGCCGGGCGTCTCCCAGCCGGCGGCCCGCCGTACGGGCCCGGATGCTCGGAAGGCGGTCCGTGGGCTCGACGTCCGCGGCGGCAGCGGTCAGCAGCCGCCGCAGCTCGGCGTCGTGCTGGCGCGGGTGCTCGTGGTCGTGGGTCATGCCTGCTCCTTGACGAAGGGCTCGAGCAGCTCCCGGAGCGCGGCGCTGCCGCGGGAGGCGTGGCTCTTCACCGCGCCCCTGGAGATGCCGAGGGTGGAGGCGATCTCCGCCTCCGAGAGCTGCAGGTAGTGACGGAGCACCAGGACCTCCCGCTGCCGTCCGGGCAGGGCTGCGAGCGCCTCGGTCACGGCGGCGCGCTCGGAGAGCCGTTCCGCCCGGGAGTCGAGCACGTCGGGGAGAGTCGCCGGCACCGCCTCACGGTGGGCGTGGCGAGCGCGGACCACCCGGTGCCGCAGCGCCGACCTCGACCCGTTCACCACGCTGCGCCGCAGGTAGGCCGGTGCGGCGCCCTGGTCGCGGATCCGGTCCCAGTGCCGGTGCATCGCGACGAAGGCGTCCTGGACCACCTCCTCGGCGGTGCCCTGGTCGCGGACCAGCAGGGTGGAGAGACGGACCAACGCGTGCCAGTGGTGGGCGTACAGGTGCTCCAGCGCCTCGTCGGCGTCCAGGGGCCGGCTCACGTGGTGCACCGCCCGGCAGGGGAGAGCAGCATCGGTCGTCACGCTAGTGGGACGCGCGCCGCAGCCGCGGGGTTTACCCGGCGCGCCGCACGGACCGTGTCTCCCCTGCTGAGCGGAGGCGAGACAGCTCTCTGTCTCCCGTGGGAGAGTCCTGCCATGAGCCCATCGAGTGATCCCGGCCACACGGCCGAGTGCCTGTTCTGCCGGCTGGTGGCGGGCGACGTGCCGGCCGAGGTGCTCGACGCCTCCGACCGCTCCGTGGCCTTCCGCGACGTCAATCCCCAGGCCCCCACCCACGTCCTGGTGGTGCCCCGGGCCCACCACGCGAACGCCGTGGAGCTGGCCACCCAGGACCCCGAGGGCCTCGCCGACCTGGTGCGGATGGCAGACGCGGTGGCCGAGGCCGACGGGCTCGCCGGTGACTACCGCCTGGTCTTCAACACCGGGGCGGGTGCCGGCCAGGTCGTCTTCCACACCCACCTCCACGTCCTCGGTGGCCGCCCGCTGAGCTGGCCGCCCGGATGAGGCGACGACTGGCCTCGCTGGCCGCCCTGGCGCTCTCGCTGACGATGCTGGGCGCGTGTGCCGACGACGACGCCCCCGACGCGGGCACGCCCGCCGACCGGCTCGTCGAGCCGAGCGACGCGGCCACCGCCGGCGACGACCACCACGAGGGGGCCGAGGCGGTCGCGGCCAAGAAGCTGCGTCCCGACGAGCGCCGGGTCACCGTCTCCATGGACGAGACCTACACGCCCTCGTCCCCGACCGGCAAGGGCACCGACGACTACCGGTGCTTCCTCATCGACCCCGGCCTGGAGAAGCCGGAGTTCCTGACCGGCACCCACGTGCTGCCCGGCAACCCCGAGGTCGTGCACCACGTCATCCTCTTCAAGGTGGAGCCCTCGGACGTGCCGCGCGCCGAGGACCTGGACGCCGCCGAGGACGGCCCCGGCTGGACCTGCTTCGGCGGCTCCGGCCTCCAGGCGCCGGCCGACCAGCTGACCGACGCGGGCTGGCTCGCCGCGTGGGCGCCCGGTGGCGAGGAGTCGGTGACCAAGCCGGGACACGGCGTGCGCCTGGAGAAGGGGACGCGGGTGATCATGCAGGTGCACTACAACCTGCTCGCCGGCCCCCAGCCCGACGTGAGCGCCACCCAGCTGCGGCTCAAGCCCGTCTCGGAGTCGATGACCGGGCTGCAGACGGTGCTGCTGCCGGCACCGGTGGAGATGCCGTGCCGTCCGGAGCATGCCGATGGCCGGTTCTGCGACCGGAGCCTGTCCATGCTGGACCTGCGCAACCGGATCGGGCCCGACGGCGACCGGACGGCCAACCTGCTCCACCTGCTGTGCGGCGACGACTGGGAGGCCGGCGAGCGCACCGAGTGCGTGCGCACCTTCCGGGAGCCGATGACCGTCCACGGCGTCGCCGGTCACATGCACCTGCTGGGCAAGGAGATCAAGATCGAGGTCAATCCGGGGACGCCACGTGCCCGGACGATCCTCGACATCGGGGTGTGGGACTTCGACGACCAGGGCGGGATCCCGATCGACCCGATCAAGATCGCCCCGGGAGACGAGGTCAAGGTCAGCTGCCGGCACAGCCAGGAGCTCCGCGACCAGCTGCCGTCGTTCGAGGGCCAGCCGGACCGGTACGTCGTGTGGGGCGACGGGACGACCGACGAGATGTGTCTGGGGATGCTGACGGTCAGCAAGCCGTGACCCCGGCTCCCGCCGCTCGGGAGAAAGTGACTGGGGGCGGCACCCATGCTCGGCGTAGCATGGGTGCCGCCCACTCGTCGTCCCGGAAGGTCGCCCCACAGGGGATCCATGACTGACTCACCGCTCATCACCAAGCACACCGTCGTGGTGCCGAACAGCATCAACATGGTCAGCGTCCTGGGTCCGGGGGACGAGCACCTCGCCTTCATCGAGGAGTCCTTCGACACCGACGTCCACGTCCGCGGCAACCGGGTCACCTTCCACGGCGACGCCGCCGAGATCGCGCTGGCCGAGCGGCTCCTGGACGAGGTCGTCGCGATCCTGCGCACCGGCCAGGGCGTGACCATCGAGACCATCGAGCGCATCGTCTCGATGCTGCGTCAGGAGACCACCGAGCGCCCGGCCGACGTGCTGTCGCTCAACATCCTCTCCAACCGCGGTCGCACCATCCGCCCCAAGACGCTTAACCAGAAGCGCTACGTCGACTCCATCGACAAGCACACGATCACCTTCGGCATCGGCCCCGCCGGCACCGGGAAGACGTACCTGGCCATGGCCAAGGCGGTCCAGGCCCTGCAGACCAAGGCGGTCACCCGGATCATCCTCACCCGTCCCGCGGTGGAGGCCGGCGAGCGGCTGGGCTACCTGCCCGGCACGCTCAGCGAGAAGATCGATCCCTACCTGCGGCCGCTCTACGACGCGCTGCACGACATGATCGACCCCGAGACCATCCCCAAGCTGCTGGCGGCCGGGACGATCGAGGTGGCACCGCTGGCCTACATGCGCGGCCGGACGCTGAACGACGCGTTCATCATCCTCGACGAGGCCCAGAACACCTCCCCGGAGCAGATGAAGATGTTCCTGACCCGCCTCGGGTTCGGCTCCAAGATCGTGGTCACCGGTGACGTCACCCAGGTTGACCTGCCGGGCGGGGTCAAGTCGGGGCTCAAGGTCGTGGAGAGCATCCTGACCGGGGTCGAGGACGTCGTCTTCAACCGGCTCACCAGCCACGACGTGGTGCGCCACCGCCTCGTCGGCAAGATCGTCGCGGCCTACGACGAGTTCGACGCCCGTGCCGAGAGCGCGCCGCACGCCTCGGGCAAGGAGCGCCGCTCGTGACGATCGAGATCCTCAACGAGTCCGGTCACGAGCTCGACGTCCAGCGCCTGGCCTCCCTGAGCCGCTTCGTGATGGACAGCATGCGGGTGCACCCGATGGCCGAGCTCTGCATCAAGGCCGTCGACGAGGCCACGATCGCCGAGCTCAACGAGAAGTGGATGGAGAAGGAGGGCCCGACCGACGTGCTGGCCTTCCCGATGGACGAGCTGCGTCCCGGCCTGGTCGATGAGGAGCCGGAGGAGGGGGTGCTGGGCGACCTGGTGCTCTGCCCGGCGGTGGCCGAGCGCCAGGGCGAGGCCGCCGGCCACGGCACCACCGACGAGATCGAGCTGCTGACCGTGCACGGCATCCTCCACCTGCTGGGCTATGACCACGCGGAGCCCGAGGAGCACAAGGTGATGTTCGACCTGCAGGCCCAGCTCCTGGACCGCTGGCGCACCGCGCCTGCCGACCGGTGAGCGCCGCCACAGCGGGGGTGCCACGATGACCGAGCTCGCCTGGGCGCTGGGGGCCGCCGCGATGGTGCTGCTGGCCGGGGTCTTCTCGGCCGCCGACGCGGCGCTGAGCGGGTTCTCCCGGGCGCGCGCGGAGGAGCTCCTCGCCGAGGGGCGGACGCGGGCCCGGCGGGTGCTGCAGATCCTCGACGACTCCCCGCGCTACCTCAACACCGTGCTGATGCTGCGCTTGCTCTTCGAGGTCGGCGCGATCGTCGTGGTCACCCTGCTGCTGCACGACTTCTGGGACGGCGAGTGGTGGCCCACCCTGCTCTCGGCCCTGGGGACGATGCTGCTGATCTCCTTCGTCGTCATCGGCGTCGCGCCGCGGACGCTGGGGCGCCAGCACCACGTCAGCGTGGGTCTCGCCCTGGCCGGGCCGGTGGCGCTGGTGACCCGGATCCTGGGCCCGGTGCCTCAGCTGCTGATCCTGCTGGGCAACGCGATCACCCCGGGGCGGGGCTTCCGTCGCGGCCCCTTCTCCACCGAGACCGAGCTGCGCGAGCTCGTCGACCTGGCGGAGGCCTCCTCGGTGATCGAGGAGGGGGAGCGCAAGATGATCCACTCCGTCTTCCAGCTCGGCGACACCATCGCCCGCGAGGTGATGGTGCCCCGACCCGACATCGTCTACCTCGAGCGGCACAAGAACCTCCGCCAGGCGATGTCGCTGTTCCTGCGCAGCGGCTATTCCCGGGTCCCGGTGATCGAGGAGAACCTCGACGACATCGTGGGGATCGCCTACTTCAAGGACATCGTGCGGCGGGACTTCGAGGACCCCGACGTGGAGACGACCCAGCGCATCGACGAGCTGATGCGGCCGGTTTACCACGTGCCCGACTCCAAGCCCGCGGACGCGCTGCTCGCGGAGATGCAGGCCTCGCGCCAGCACATCGCGGTGGTCGTCGACGAGTACGGCGGCACCGCCGGCCTGGTCACCATCGAGGACGTCCTCGAGGAGATCGTGGGTGAGATCACCGACGAGTACGACGAGGCCGAGGTGCAGGTCGAGAGCACCCCGCACGGCACCCGGGTCTCCTCCCGCTTCCCCGTGGGCGACCTGGGGGAGGTCTTCGGGATCCACGTGATCGACGACGACGTCGACACGGTGTGGGGACTGATGGCCAAGCACCTGGGCAAGGTCCCGATCCCTGGGTCCGCGGTCGAGGTGCACGGCCTGCGCTTCGAGGCGGAGGGGCCCTCGGGGCGTCGGAACAAGGTGGGCACCGTCCTGGTCAACCGGGTGGCGGACGAGGACGACGAGGACGACGAGTCGGCCGTGGCGGCCGGGAGCGAGGGTGGATCCGATGGCTGAGAACGGCGGCGGACAGGTGCTGGAGGCCGAGGACGCCAAGCTGGTGACGCTGGCCCGAGCCACCCGCGCTCGGGTGGGTGCCGCGCAGGGCGCCGCGGTGCGCGACACCGACGGCCGGACCTACGCGGCCGCCAGCGTCGAGCTGCGGTCGCTGCAGCTCAGTGCGCTGCAGGTCGCGGTGGCGATGGCCCACTCCTCGGGCTCGCGGGGCCTGGAGGCCGCCGTCCTGCTCGGAGCCGACTCGCTGGGCGAGGAGGACCGCGCGGTCCTGGTCGAGTTCGCCTCGCCCGAGGTCGTCGTCCACCTGGGCGACATCCGGGGCACGGTCAGCGCCAGCGGCGCCGCGGCGGAGCTGGGCACGGTGCCGGGCGCCTGACACGGTCAGGCGGTGGTCAGGGGCTGTCGCGCGGGGCCGGAGCGCCCTAGCCTGTCGTAGGTGAGCCTTCTCGTGGCTCCTTCCGAGGGGCGCAGGCACCAGGCCGCGGTCGACCGACTGCGGGCCTCCTGGGCGGCCCTGCCACCCGACGCCCCGGTGCGGCTGAGCAAGAGGACGACGAACCTCTTCCGCCCCCGCGACGGCGCCTCCCAAGGGCTCGACGTCTCCGGCCTGGACGGGGTCCTCGCGGTCGACGCGGCCGGCATGACCGCCCAGGTGCAGGGCATGTGCACCTACGAGCGCCTGACCGCCGCCACGCTGCCGCACGGGCTGGCGCCGCTGGTCGTGCCCCAGCTGCGCACCATCACCCTGGGCGGGGCGGTGAGCGGCCTCGGCATCGAGGCGACCAGCTTCCGCAACGGCCTGCCCCACGAGTCGGTCACGGAGATGGACGTCCTCACCGGAGCCGGGGAGATCGTCACGGTCCGGCCGGGGGACGACCTCTTCGACGCCTTCCCCAACTCCTACGGCTCGCTCGGCTACGCCACCCGGCTGGAGATCGAGCTCGAGCGGGTGGGCGGGTTCGTCGCCCTGCGCCACGTCCGGTTCCACTCCGTCGACGACCTCGCGGCGGCGGTGGCGGAGGTGGTGGGCACCCGGCAGTGGCAGGGCGAGCAGGTGGACGCCATGGACGGCGTCGCCTTCGCGCCCGCAGACCTGCGGCTCACGCTGGCCCGCTACGACGCGGAGCCGGGGCCCACCTCGGACTACACCCGGGAGGCGGTCTACTACCGGTCCGTGCGGAGCCGCTCGGCCGACCTCCTCACCGCCCACGACTACCTGTGGCGCTGGGACACCGACTGGTTCTGGTGCTCGGCCGCGTTCGGGCTGGAGCGGCCGTGGGTGCGCCGGCTCTGGCCCCGTCGCCTGCGCCGCTCCGACGTCTACCAGCGACTCGTCGCGCTGGACCGCCGCTACGG
Organism: Nocardioides sp. Z40_12; assembly: GCF_058215795.1. Classification (NCBI taxonomy): domain Bacteria; kingdom Bacillati; phylum Actinomycetota; class Actinomycetes; order Propionibacteriales; family Nocardioidaceae; genus Nocardioides; species Nocardioides sp. Z40_12. Next base: position 38,538 of record NZ_JBZAJA010000011.1, on the reverse strand, counting down.
GGTGGTGGACCGGCTGGACCGTCGGGCGGGGCGGCCGGCCCGGGAGCGGGTGGTCCAGGACGTCGAGGTCCCGCTCGAGCGCCTCGGCGAGTTCCTCGGCTGGTTCGACGCCGAGGTGGGCATGCGGCCGGTCTGGCTCTGCCCGCTGCGCCTCCGCTCCCCGCGCCCCTGGCCGACCTATCCGCTGCGACCGGGCACGACGTACGTCAACCTCGGCTTCTGGGGGACCGTCCCGGTGGGTCCGGGTGCCGCCGAGGCCCCGGTCAACCGCGCCGTGGAGCGGGCGGTCGCGGAGCTGGGCGGCCACAAGTCCCTCTACTCCGAGGCGTTCTACGACCGCGAGACGTTCGACAGCCTCTACGGGGGCGACGTGCTCGCCGCCGTGAAGGCGACGTACGACCCACAGGACCGGCTCACCCCCCTGTACGACAAGGCGGTACGACGACGATGACTGCGACCATGCCCCGCACCATGACGATCGCCGAGGCGGTCGAGTCGCTGATGCGCGACGAGCTCCCCCTGAGGTTCACCGCCTACGACGGCAGCGCGACCGGGCCCGAGGACTCGCCGCTGGGCCTGCACCTGCGCGCCGAGCGCGGGCTCTCCTACCTCCTCACGGCGCCCGGTGACCTCGGTCTGGCCCGCGCCTACGTCGCCGGGGACCTCGAGATGGAGGGTGTCCATCCGGGGGACCCCTACGACCTGCTCGCGCTGCTGCTGGACCGCACCGGGTTCCGCGTCCCCGGAGCGGCCGAGAGGATGCCGCTGCTCCGCTCCCTCGGGCTCGCCCACCTGGTCCCGCCCAAGCCGCCGCCGGAGGAGCACCTGCCCCGGTGGCGCCGGGCCGTCGAGGGACTGCGGCACACCAGGGCCCGGGACGCCGCGGTCATCGAGCACCACTACGACGTCTCCAACCGCTTCTACGAGAGCGTGCTCGGCCCCTCCATGACCTACACCTGCGCCCTCTATCCGGAGGCCACCTCGACGCTGGAGGAGGCACAGGCGGCCAAGCACGAGCTGGTGGCGAGCAAGCTGGGGCTCACCGCGGGCCAGCGGCTGCTCGACACCGGCTGCGGGTGGGGCGGGATGGCGATGCACGCCGCCCGCGAGCACGGGGTGAGCGTCCTGGCGGTGACGCTCTCCGCGCAGCAGGCCGCCTGGGCGCGTCACCGCGTCGAGGAGGCCGGTCTCGGTCACCTCGTACAGGTGCGGCACCAGGACTACCGCGAGGTCTCCGAGACGGGGTTCGACGCGATCTCGTCCATCGGCCTGACCGAGCACATCGGCGTGCGCAACTACCCGTCCTACTTCCGTCACCTGCACGACCGGCTGCGGCCCGGGGGGCGGCTCCTCAACCACTGCATCACCCGGCCGCACAACCGGCGCGCCGAGACGGGGGCGTTCATCGACCGCTACGTCTTCCCCGACGGGGAGCTGACGGGGGTGGGGCGCATCGTCACCGAGGCCCAGAACGCCGGCCTGGAGCTGCAGCACGTGGAGAACCTGCGCGAGCACTACGCCCTGACGCTGCGGGACTGGTGCGCCAACCTGCGCGAGCACTGGGACGAGTGCGTCGCGGAGTCCGGCGCCGGGACCGCGCGGGTGTGGGGCCTCTACATGGCCGGGTCCCGGCTGGGCTTCGAGCGCAACACCGTCGAGCTGCACCAGGCGCTGCTCACCCGCACCGAGCCCAGTGCCCCCGGGGGATTGGGGCTGGGGTCCCACTGGTGACTAGCCTGAGCGGGTGAGCACCCGCGCCGAGCACTACACCGCCCAGGTGCTGAGCCGTGAGCAGCTCTCGCCGCACCTGGTGCGTCTCGTGCTGGGCGGCCCGGGGCTGGCCGGCTTCGAGACCACCGGGGTCCCCGACGAGTGGGTGGGCCTGGTGGTGCCCGGCCAGTTCCAGAGCCGCTACTACACGGTCCGGTCCTGGGACGGCTCCCAGCTGGTGCTCGACGTGGTGGTGCACGAGACGGGACTGGTCACCGAGTGGGCGCGGGGCGACTGCGCGGGCGACACCGTCACCGTCACCGAGCCGAAGGCGTCCTTCGCCCCGCCGCCGGGCGCGCAGTGGCTGGTGCTGGCCGGCGACCTGACGGCCGTGCCGGCGATTGCGCGGATCGCGGAGTCGCGGCCGGACCTTCAGACCTACGTCCTGGCCGAGGTCTCCGACGACCTGGCCGACTACCTGCCCGCTCACGTGCACGTCACCTGGCTCGCCCCGCCGGCCGAGGGCGAGAGCCGGCTGGCGAGCGTGGTCGAGTCCCTGGAATGGCCCCCGGGTGAGGGCTACTTCTGGATGGCGGGGGAGTCCGCCCAGATGCGGGCGATCCGCAAGCACCTCATGCGCGTGGTGCGGATGCCCTCGAGCCACTACGACGTGATGGGCTACTGGCGGTCGACCGCCGGGCGCCAGCCGAGGTCCGTGGACCCAGGACCGATCCACCGGGCGGGGATCGCCGCCGGCAAGAGCGACCAGGAGATCTGGGCGGACTACGACGCCGCCCGGGAGGACACATGACAGAGACCACCCCGGCCCACCGCAGCGGCTTCGTGTCGTTCGTCGGCCGTCCCAACGCGGGCAAGTCGACCCTGACCAACGCCCTGGTCGGCAGCAAGGTGGTGATCACCTCCTCCAAGCCACAGACCACCCGCACCGTGGTCCGGGGCATCGTGCACCGTCCCGACGCCCAGCTGATCCTGGTCGACACCCCGGGACTGCACCGGCCCCGCACCCTGCTCGGCGAGCGCCTCAACGACCTGGTCAAGACGACCTGGGCCGAGGTGGACGTGGTGGCGGTCTGCTTCCCGGCCAACGAGAAGATCGGCCCCGGCGACCGGTTCATCGTCAAGGAGCTCGGCAAGGTGAGGCGCACCGTCAAGGTCGCCATCGCCACCAAGACCGATCTGGCCACCCCCGAGCAGATCGGCGAGCACCTGCTCGCCATCCAGGCGCTGGGCGAGGAGACGGGCACCGAGTGGGCCGAGATCGTCCCCGTCTCGGCGCTCGCCGGCAGCCAGGTCGGCCTCCTCGCCGACCTGCTCGTCGGTCTGCTCCCGGAAGGGCCGCAGCTCTACCCCGACGGTGACCTGACCGACGCCCCGGAGGAGATCCTGGTGGCCGAGCTGATCCGTGAGGCGGCGCTGGAGGGCGTGCGCGACGAGCTCCCGCACTCGATCGCGGTGACGGTCGAGGAGATGAACCTGCGTGAGGACCGGCCCGAGGACAAGCCGCTGCTCGACATCCACGCCAACCTCTACGTCGAGCGGGACTCCCAGAAGGGGATCATGATCGGCCACAAGGGCGCCCGCCTGCGCGACGTCGGCCGGGCCGCCCGGCTCCAGATCGAGGCGCTGCTCGGCACCCCGGTCTACCTGGACCTGCACGTCAAGATCGCCAAGGACTGGCAGCGCGACCCCAGGCAGCTGCGCAAGCTCGGCTTCTAGTCCCGCTGCCGGCGCGACGGTCCCCTAGTCGGTGACGGCGGTCCAGCAGAGGCCGTGGTGCCGGCCCGCGCGCCACTGCTCCCGGGTCGGGCGCTCCTCGGCCCAGGAGAAGTCCAGGGGGTCGTCGGCGCGCTCGCGAGCCGCCTCGGTGCACGGGCCGTCCATCAGCCGCTTCGTGCGGGCGGCCCCGGGATAGCGCCCGTCGCCCAGGTCGACGCTGGCCACCGCCCGCCAGGTGTGCCGGCGCGAGCAGGGGACGCGCCGGGACGCGCGGGTGCCCGGCTCGGCGGTGGCGCAGGTGGCGAAGGCGTCGCGCCGCCCGGGGGCGTCGAGGATCCCGGCCAGCGCGCCCGGGGCCGGCAGCGGGACCAGGGAGCGGTCGGGCCCGGGCGCGACCACGTCGCAGCGCAGCCAGCGGGCACCCCGCTCGGCCTCCTCCACCGTGGGGGTGAACCACACGGTGGTGAGCATGCTGAGCCGGAGCTGCTCCTCGGTGCCGCCCAGGTGGCGGCGCAGGCGTCGCGAGCAGGTCTGGGCCGCCTGGCGCTGGACGCGGGGTGCGTCGACCCGCAGCCGGCGGCCCCGGTGGCGCAGGTCGAGCTTGCCGACGTGGAAGGTCACCGAGGTGTGCTTGCGCCGGCACGGCACGGCGGGGCGGTCGACGACCGCGGCCAGGGCATCGCGGTGGCGCAGCCGGTAGCACCGGCCGGCCCGCGGCGGCTTGGGTCGTTCCTGCGCCGCCGCGCTGCCGGCAGTGCTGGGGGAGTCGGAGTCGGCCGGGTCGGACCCGCCGCCCCCTGAGCAGCCCGACAGGAGCAGGAGCAGCAGGCAGCCGACCGTGAGCGCCCGGCGGGTCATCCGGCCTCCACCGGCACCGGTGCGGGGTGTCGCGTGGGCGGGAGAGTCGTCACGATGTTCACCGCTCCCGACACTAGCGCGGACGCCCTCCGGCGGCGGGGCGTTCCCAGCCCGTCGCCTGCCTAGCCCATCAGCAGGGCCGCGACCGTTCCCCCGAGCTCGTAGGCCGCCTCGCGATGACCGTCGTCCACGTCGCCGAGGACCTCCACCACCTCCGCCGCCTGCCGCCAGGGAAGGGCGCCGACGATCGACTGCACCGAGCGGACCGCCCCCGTGGTGTCGTAGCGCCCGTGGACCAGCAGGCCGTAGGGCTTCCGCCCGCCCTCCGCGGCACCGGCTGCGCCGTCGTCGGTGAGCGCGCCGCCGGCCTCGAGGAAGACGGAGTCGAAGAAGTGCTTCAGGGCGCCCGACATGTAGCCGAAGTTGGCCGGGGTGACCAGGAGGTAGCCGTCGGCGGCCAGCACCTCGGCCGCGCTCGCCTCGAGGGCCGGACGCACCGTCACCTCGACGCCCTCGATCGCCTCGTCGCGCGTCCCGGCCACCACGGCGTCCGTCAGTCGACGGACCGACGGTGTGGGGGAGTGGTGGACGATCAGCAGGCGGGCCATGGGCCCGAGACTAGAACGACCGCCCGCCCCGGGAGGTCGATGGGCTAGGGTGTGGGCGTCATGACGAGCTCTCTTCTCCTCCTTCGCCGCCGCAACGAGGCCTGACCCACCGGCCACCTCGTTGCGGAGTGCGTGCTGCGTGCCGGTCGCCCCATCTCCTGCGACGAGAGAGAAACCATGACTGACCTGAGCAACACCCACAACCGGCAGCGCCCCACCCCGATGCCGTTCGAGCGCTACCGGCCGTTCGTCCCCGTCGACCTGCCCGACCGGACGTGGCCGACCCGCAAGATCGAGCGCGCCCCGAGGTGGCTCTCCACCGACCTGCGCGACGGCAACCAGGCCCTGATCGACCCGATGACCCCGGCCCGCAAGCACGCGATGTTCGAGCTGCTGGTCAAGATGGGCTACAAGGAGATCGAGGTCGGCTTCCCGAGCGCCAGCCAGACCGACTTCGACTTCGTGCGCGAGCTGATCGAGCAGGACCGGATCCCGGACGACGTGCAGATCTCGGTGCTGACCCAGGCGCGTGAGGACCTCATCGAGCGCACGGTGCAGTCGCTGGTCGGGGCGGACCGGGCGACCGTCCACCTCTACAACGCGACCGCCCCGCTCTTCCAGCGGGTGGTCTTCCAGGTCACCCCCGACGAGTGCCGCAGCATCGCCACCCGGGGGACCGAGCTGGTCGTCAAGTACGCCGAGGAGCTGCTCGGGGACGTCGTCGGCTCCGGGAGCTTCGGCTACCAGTACAGCCCCGAGATCTTCACCCAGTCCGACACCGACTTCGCGCTCGAGGTGTGCGAGGCCGTCTCCGACGTGTGGCAGCCGGAGGCGGGCCGCGAGATCATCCTCAACCTGCCGGCGACCGTGGAGATGTCCACGCCCAACACCTACGCCGACCAGATCGAGTACTTCTCCCGCGGCCTGACCCGCCGGGAGCACAGCGCGATCAGCCTGCACCCGCACAACGACCGAGGCACCGCGGTGGCCGCCACCGAGCTCGGCCTGATGGCGGGGGCGGACCGGGTGGAGGGCTGTCTCTTCGGCCACGGGGAGCGCACCGGCAACGTCGACCTCGTCACCCTGGCGATGAACCTCTTCAGCCAGGGGGTGGACCCGCAGGTCGACCTCTCCGACATCGACGAGGTGCGCCGCACCGTCGAGTACTGCACCAACCTGCCGGTACACCCGCGACACCCCTACGCCGGCGACCTCGTCTACACCGCCTTCTCCGGGTCGCACCAGGACGCGATCAAGAAGGGGCTGGAGGACCTCCAGCGCCGCGCCGCCCAGCAGGGCGTCCCGGTCCAGCAGATGCCGTGGGAGGCGCCGTACCTGCCGATCGACCCCAAGGACGTGGGCCGCAGCTACGAGGCGGTCATCCGGGTCAACAGCCAGTCCGGCAAGGGCGGCGTGGCCTACCTGCTGAAGGCCGAGCACAACCTGGACCTGCCGCGGCGCGCCCAGATCGAGTTCAGCCGGGTGATCCAGCAGCGCACCGACGCCGAGGGCGGCGAGGTCACGCCCGACGAGATCTGGTCGGTCTTCCGCAGCGAGTACCTGGACCGGACCTCCCCGCTGTCGCTCAACTCCGTCCACACCTCCTCCGCCGCGGGGGAGAAGGACCGGTTGAGCGTCAAGGTCTACGTCGACGGCGCCGAGCGCACCCTGGAGGGCATCGGCAACGGGCCCATCAACGCCTTCACCAACGCCCTCAACGACCTGGTCGCCGAGGAGCAGGCCAAGGGCAACCCCGACTACGCCGACCGCGGTGACGTGCGCGTGCTGGACTACCACGAGCACGCGCTCTCCGCCGGCGGGGACGCGATCGCCGCCGCCTACGTGGAGTGCGCCGTCGGCGACCAGATCCTGTGGGGCGTCGCCCTGGACGCCAACATCGTCACCGCCTCCCTCAAGGCCGTGATCAGCGCGGTGAACCGGGCCTGAGCGCCACCCCCACAGGCCGGGCCGGCGCGGCCCGGCCTCAGGGGGAGCTGACGGGCAGCCGCACCGTGACGGTGGTCCCCGCCAGGTGCGCCGACTCCAGCGTCACCGTCCCCCCGTGGGAGGTGACGATGGCGTGGACGATCGACAGGCCGAGTCCCGTGCCCTGGATGTGGCGTGACTGGGCCGTCGTGCTGCGCCAGAAGCGCGTGAAGAGGTTGCTCTGCTCCTCGCGCGGGATGCCGAGACCGGTGTCGGCCACGGTGAGGACGGCCGTGTCGTCCTCCACGGCCAGGGAGCAGGTCACCCGTCCCCGCGCCTCGGTGAACTTCATCGCGTTGCTGAGCAGGTTCTCCAGGGCGCGCTCGAGCTGGGACCAGTCCCCGTCGACGAGCACCGGCTCGTCGGGGCGGTCGAAGCAGAGGGTGAGGCGCCGGGCGGCCTCCGACGCGGCGGCGCTGTGCTCGAGCGCGTCGACGAGGTCGACCAGGTCGATCCTGGACCGCTCCCACCCGGGTACGTCGTCGGCGATGCCGTTGAGGGCCAGCAGGTTGTCGACGAGGGTCACCAGTCGCTCGCCGTTGCGGTTGATCGCGTCGACCACCGGGGTCTGCTGCTCGGGGATCTCCCCGAAGTCGCCGTCCTGGAGCAGCTCGGTGTAGCCGACGATGCTGGCCACCGGGGTCCTCAGCTCGTGGCTGACGGTGGAGACGAACTCGTCCTTGGCCGAGTCGAGGTTGCGCAGGCGCTCGACGACCATCCGCTCCTTCTCCAGGGCGGTGGCCAGCATCTCCTGGGTCCGGCGCGACTCGGTCACGTCGGTGGCCACGCACAGGTAGCCGATCAGCGAGGAGCTGTGGTCGGTGACCCGGGTCAACGACATCGAGACCAGGGCCCGGCTGCCGTCCGAGCGTCGCCAGGACCAGTCCTGCGACGGCGCGTCGACGAGCTGGTGCAGCAGGGTCAGGAACGAGGGGGAGGAGCCGTGCTCGTGCGCCCAGGCGGCGAGCTCGTCGGGGACGAGGAGGTCGACGAAGGGGGTGCCGATCATCTCGAAGGGGGCCACGGCGAGCAGCTTCTCCGCGCCGGCGTTGAAGAGGGTGATCCGACCCTCGAGGTCGACCCCGATCATGGCCGTGTCGAGCGCCGCGGCGAGCAGGTGCTGGGTCATCTCGGAGGCGTTGAGCTCGGCGGTGATGTCGATCCCGGTCATCACCACGTAGGAGGCCTGGCCCTCGGGGTCGGTGGCGATCCCGCTGGTCCAGGCGAGCCGGCGCTCCCGCCCCTCCCCGTCGAGCAGGACCCCGTCGATGCTGGCGGGGACGTCGGGCAGGCCGCCCCCCGAGAACAGCTCGCGTGCCAGGTCGCGGTGCTCGGGCATCACGAGCACGTCCCAGACCGGCCGCCCGACCAGCTTCTCGACGGGCATCCCCAGCAGCCTGCCGAGGGCGGGGTTGGCCCGGACCAGGGTGCCCTGCAGGTCGCTCACCACGATCACGCAGGCGGTGGTGGCCAAGGTGATGTCGGTGAGCCGCCGCTCCGCGTCGAGGTCGGCGCGCGCCTCCCGCTCGCTGGTCAGGTCGAGGAGCTGGGCGTTGAACATGGGCTCGCCGGAGGAGCCCGAGAGCCTGGTGATGCTGAGCAGCACCTGACGCTCGGGGCGGTGGCGGATGCGACCCTCGCCCCGCCACCCGGTGACTCCTGGGGCAGCCATCTGGGCGGCGATGTCGGTCAGGGAGGTCTCGGTGCGGAGGATCTTGTCGAGGGGACGCCCCACCACCTCACCGCGCTCGAGGCCCAGCAGGGTCGTGGTCTGCTGGTTGGCGTCGTAGACCGTGAAGCGGTCCCGGTCCATCCGCAGGACGAGCATCGCCACCAGGGACTCGGAGAAGTTGCGCTGGAAGAGGTCGCTGCTGGCCCGCAGCCGCTCGGTCAGGCGCAGCGTCTGCTCCACGTTGAGGGCCAGCGGCACGCAGATGAGCACCAGGCAGATGAGGAAGGTCTGGAGGAGCGAGGTGGCGTCCATCCGGTCGAGCGCGGGCCCTCCGATGCGTACGGCGAACGGACCCTGGCCCCGGGTGGTGGCCGCGGAGGCGACCACGGCCATCACGACGACCTCGACCGCGACCACCCGGAGCCCGAACCTGAAGGCGGCCCACACCAGGAAGGGGAACGGGACGAAGGTCATGGCCAGCACGTTGCCGAAGCCGAAGACGACGAGGGCCGCGAGGGTGACCCCGGTGGTCTGCAGGACCAGCTCCCAGAGCCGGATCGGCATCAGGGGCAGGCGCAGGCTGAGCAGGACGGGGGCGATCACCAGGATCGAGGCCGCGTGCGAGGAGCAGATCGCGAGCAGGTAGTGCCGCGGACTGTCGCCCCCGCCGGCCGGGGGCACGATCAGCGCCGCCACGACCCCGCCCAGGGCGCTGGTCAGGGCCGTCGCCCCGACCAGGCGCAGGAAGTCGGTCTGGTCGGCGAGGACGGCGAGCCCGCCGTGACGCAGGCGCATGACCAGGGCGAAGACGACCGCCTCCAGCCCCACCAGGAGGCTGAGGACCAGGGCGAGGGCCACCGGGCGGTCACCGGCCAGGTTGGCGCCGGCGTTGGCGAGCACCACCAGGGGGACGGTCCACCACCACCAGCGACGCGGGGTCACCACCACGAGGGTGCACGCGATGCCGACCGGCGGCCACCAGGTGACCAGCGCGGAGGAGCCGGCCGACGAGATGGTCAGGGTCAGGATGCCCGTGGCCAGGATGAGCACGACGAGTCCGAGCACGGTGCTGCGCCGCTCGAGCTCGCGGACTCGCGTGGACATGGGCACAGTGTTCCAGTCAGGCGGCCCGTTGGTGGGCATTCCTCGGTACTCGCGCCCACGGTCGCTAGATTGCCCTCATGTTGGTCTCTGAGCGGATCGGTCAGCTCTTCCTGCCGTCGGGGGACCGACTGGAGTTCACCGAGTACGGCGGAGGCGAGCGGTGGGTGGTGCTGCTCCACGGCGAGCTGCTCTCCCGGCGGATGCACCAGCCCCTGGCCAGGACCCTGGCGGCCGAGGGATTCCACGTGGTCACCCTCGACCTGCTCGGCCACGGCCGCTCCGACCGGCCGGCAGACCCCCTGGCCTACTCGGTGACCGCCTTCGGCGAGCAGGTGGTGGCCCTGCTCGACCACCTCGGAGCCGCGCGGGCGCTGGTCGGCGGTGTCTCCCTGGGGGCCAACGTGGCCCTGGAGGTGGCGGTGCAGGCACCCGAGCGGGTGCGGGGGCTGCTGCTGGAGGCGCCGCTGCTCGACAACGGGTTCGCCGCCGCCCTGGCCTGCTTCGCGCCGCTGATGGTCGGCGCGCGGGTGGCGCCGGCGGTCTTCTCGGGGGTGCGCAAGGCGAGCCGGGCGGTGCCCCGGGGCCTCGTCCCCTTCTGGGTGGGGGTGGCCCTGGACACCGGCAACCAGCGAGCCGACTCGGTCGCCGCGATGCTCCACGGGGTGCTCTTCGGCCGCCTCGCCCCGGACGCCGCGCAGCGCCGGGCCGTCACCGCCCCGGCCCTGGTCCTGTCCCACCGCGGCGACCCGGCCAGGCCCCTGGCGGACGCCCGGATGCTGACCCAGGAGCTGCCCCAGGCCCGCCTGGTGCGGACCCGGGGCCCATGGGAGTGGCGGCTCGAGCCCGCCCGGATGGACGCCGAGGCGCTCTCCTTCGCGCTGGACGTCTGGGAGGCCCGCGGGACGCGCCGTACCCGCAGGCGCAGCAGCAGCCGCTGATCGCCGGCCCCGTCGGGCACAATGGTCCGGTGCCCCTGTACCGCGACGAGGCGGTCGTCCTGCGCACCCACAAGCTGGGGGAGGCCGACCGCATCATCACCCTGCTGACCCGCCAGCACGGGCTGGTGCGGGCGGTGGCCAAGGGCGTACGCCGGACCAGCTCCCGGTGGGGCTCCCGGCTGGAGCCCTTCACCCACGTCGACCTCCAGCTCGCCGAGGGACGCTCGCTGGACGTGATCACCCAGGCGGAGACGCTGACGCCCTTCCACTCCCGGCTGGGACTGGACTACGACCGCTACACCGCGGGCACCGTCATGCTGGAGACCGCCCAGCGGCTGGTGGTGGAGGAGCGGGAGCCGGCGGTGCAGCAGTTCCTGCTCCTGGTGGGAGGTCTGCGGGCGATGGTGTCGGGGGAGCACGCGCCCGGGCAGCTCCTCGACTCCTACCTCCTGCGCTCCCTGTCGGTGGCGGGCTACGCGCCCTCCTTCGACCACTGCGTGCGGTGCGGCACCGAGGGTCCGCACCGGTTCTTCAGCCCCGCCGCCGGGGGCGCGCTCTGCACCCTGTGCAAGCTGCCGGGGTCGGCGACCCCGGCGCCGGAGACCCTGCGGCTGCTGGGCGCGCTGCTCGCCGGCGACTGGCCGGTCGTGCACGCGGCCGAGCCGCGTCACCTGCGGGAGGCCAGCGGCCTGGTCTCGGCCTACCTGGCCTGGCACGTCGAGCGAGGACTGCGCTCCCTGGAGCACGTGGAGCGCTGAGCGGCCAGGTCAGGCCGATCCGTACCGCCGGTCGCGGCGGGCGTACTCCTCCACGGCGGCCCACAGGTGGGTCCGGTCGACGTCGGGCCACAGCACGTCGGAGAAGACGAACTCGCTGTAGGCCGACTGCCAGGTCATGTAGTTGGACAGACGCTGCTCGCCCGAGGTGCGCCACACCATGTCGGCCTCCGACCACTCCGGCACGTAGAGGTAGCGGGCGATGGTCCGCTCGTCGATCCGGTCCGGGTTGAGGCGGCCGGCCGCGACCTCGCGGCCGATGGCCCGGACCGCGTCGGCGATCTCCGCCCGGCCACCGTAGTTGACGCACATGGTCAGCGTCAGCACGTCGTTGTCCCGGGTGAGCTCCTCGGCGGTCTTCAGCTCCTTGATCACCGACCGCCACAGACGGGGAGCCCGGCCGGCCCACCTGACCCGCACCCCGAGCTCGTGCATCTCGTCGCGCCGGCGGCGGATGACGTCGCGGTTGAAGCCCATGAGGAAGCGCACCTCCTCGGGCGACCGGGACCAGTTCTCGGTGGAGAAGGCGTAGGCCGAGATCGCCTTCACGCCGATCTCGATGGCGCCCTCGACCACGTCGAACAGGGAGCTCTCGCCCTGCTCGTGGCCGCGGGTGCGCGGCAGGCCCCGCTCCTTGGCCCACCGGCCGTTGCCGTCCATCACGACCGCGACGTGACGCGGCACCAGCTCGGCCGGAACGGCCGGGGGCCGGGCGCCCGAGGGATGGGGGGTCGGACGTCGGACCTCACGCTTCGCACCGGGACGCACAGCGGGAGCCTAGCCGCCGGACCCGGTGTGGTCGTCGTCGCCGGCCGGCGCGGTCAGGCAGGCCGGGCAGGTCCCGAAGATCTCCAGCTCGTGGCTGAGGTCGGCATAGCCGTGCTCGCGCGCGATGGCCTGGGTCCACCGCTCAACCGCCGGGCCCTCCACCTCCACCGTGGCCCCGCACCCGCGGCAGACGAGGTGGTGGTGGTGGGTGGCCGAGCAGCGCCGGTACATCGCCTCGCCGTCCTCGTTGCGCAGCACGTCGACCGCGCCCGCGTCGGCGAGGGCGGCCAGGGTGCGGTAGACGGTGGCCAGGCCCACCTTCTCCCCTCGGGCCCGAAGCAGGTCGTGGATCTGCTGGGCGGAGCGGAAGTCGTCGAACGTGGCGAGGGTCTCCGAGACGGCCGTCCGCTGCCGGGTGGGGCGCAGGCCGGGCTCGGGCCGGGTGCTGTCAGTGCTCGTCATAGTGGGCCTCGTGCGGTGCGTGCCGGTGTCCGTCGTGCAGGTAGTCGACGTGGTCGCCGTGCGCCACCCCGCGGTGACCGCAACCCTCGCCGTGCCGGTGCGGGTGGTCCTCGGGGCGCAGGTGGGCCGCGTCCTGCGGCTCCGGACCCTCGTCGACGAAGGGGAGACGGAGCCGCTGGCGTCGGCGCAGCAGCGCCCCGACCGGCCAGGTGAGCCCGAACAACAGCAGGCTCAGCAGCACGATGGACGCGCCGGGGGCCACGTCGGCGCGGTAGGAGGCGGCGGCCGCGATCACCAGGCCGCCGAAGGAGGCGGCCAGGCCCACGCCCATCGCCAGCACCAGGGTGGCGCGGAACGAGCGGGCCAGCTGTTGTGCGGTGGCCACCGGCACCACCATCAGCGCCGAGACCAGCAGCAGGCCCACGGTGCGCATCGCGACGGTCACCGAGACCGCGGCCAGCACCGCGACGAGGAGGTTGTAGCCCCGGACCCGGAGCCCGGCGACCCGGGCGAACTCCTGGTCCTGGGAGACGGCGAAGAGCTGGGGTGAGAGACCCAGGCAGAGCACGGTCAGCACCACGGCGAAGGCGAGGGTGAAGACGACGTCCCCGCGGGAGACGCTGAGCAGGGAGCCGAAGAGGTACTGCTGCAGACGCGCGGTGCTCTCCCCGCCGACGCCGGCCACGAAGATGCCGCCGGCCAGCCCGCCGTAGAAGAGCAGCGCCAGGGCGAGGTCGCCGTTGGTGTTGCCGCGCTCACGGATCACCTCGATCGCCACCGCGCCGAGCACGGCCGCGAGCACCGCGGTCCAGGTCGGGGAGAAGCCGGTGACCAGGCCGATCGCGACGCCGGTGACCGCGACGTGGCCGAGGCCGTCGCCCATCAGGGACATCCGGCGCTGCACCAGGTAGGTGCCGACCGCGGGGACGGCGAGGCCGGTGAAGATCGCCGCCAGCAGGGCGCGCTGCATGAAGGGCAGGGAGAACAGCTCGAGAAGGTCGTTCATCGGTCGCCCTCCGGCGGGTCCAGGGGCGAGGCGACGAAGGGGACGTGGTCCTGCTGGGGCTCGACGTGGTGGTGGGTGTGCGCCTCGCCGAGATGGGGGGAGTGCACCTCGTGGTCGTCCAGGGGGGCGCCGTCGTAGGCGATCCGGCCGCTGCGCATCACCACGGCGCGGTCCACCAGCGGGCGCATCGGGCCCAGCTCGTGGGCGACCAGGATGATCGTCGCGCCGCGTCGCGCCAGGGTGCGCAGCGCGTCGGCGAGCGCCTCCTGGTGGGGCAGGTCCACCCCGGCCGTCGGCTCGTCGAGCAGGAAGAGCTCCGGCTCGCCGGCCAGCGCCCGGGCGATCAGCGCGCGTTGCTGCTGCCCCCCGGAGAGGGCGGTGATCCCGGTGCGGGACAGCTGCTCGAGGCCGACCACCTGCAGGGCGTCCTCGATCACCTGGCGGTCGTGGCGGCCCAGGGGCCGGAAGAGGCGCCGCCGGGTGAGCCGGCCGGAGGCGACCACCTCCCAGACCGAGGCGGGCACGCCCGAGCCGGCCCCGGCGCGCTGCGGGACGAAGCCCACCCGGTGCCAGTCGCGGAAGGTCGCGAGCGGGGTGCCGAACAGGGACGCCGAGCCGGCGGCCAGGGGGCGCAGGCCGGTGGTGGCGCGCACCAGGGTGGACTTGCCGGAGCCGTTGGCGCCCATCAGGGCGACGAACTCCCCGGTCCGCACGGTGAGATCGACGCCGCGCACCACCGGGCGGCCGTCGATGGACACCGACACGTTGCGCAGCTCGACCGGCGGCTGGCCGGGGTCGCTCAGCATCCGTCGGCCCGCCGGAGCGCCGCGAGGTTGTCGCGCATCAGGGAGAGGTAGTCGGCCCCCGCGCTGCTGTCGGCCAGCCCTTCGATCGGGTCGAGGGTGTCGGTGGTCAGCCCGGTGTCCTCGGCCAGGGTGCGGGCCGGCGCCGCGGAGCCCAGGGTCTCGCTGAAGACGGTGGTGAGTCCTTCTTCGCGGATCAGCTCCTGGAGGTGCTGGAGGTCGGCGGCCGTGGGCTCGGCGTCGGGGGAGAGGCCGGCGATCGGCTCGAACTCCAGCCCGTACTTGCGCAGGTAGCCGAAGGCGTCGTGGCTCACCACCACCACGTTGCGCTCGCACCCGGCCAGCCCGTCGACGTACTCCTGGTCCAGCTCCTCCAGTCGGCTGCGGAGCCGAGCCGCGCCGGCGGCGTACTCCTCGGCGCCCTCGGGGTCGACCTGCGCGAGCTCGTCGGCCACGGCGTCGCCCAGGTCGGCCATCAGCAGCGGGTCGAGCCAGAAGTGGGGGTCGTCCTCGCCGTGGTCGTGCCCCTGGTCGGCGTGGTCGTCGGCGTGCTCGTGGTCGTGGCCCTCGGCGGCGGGGGCCAGGTCGATGACGTCCTCGACGTCGAGGACGGCGCCCTCGGCGTTCTGCTCGGCCGCCTCCTCCACCTCGGGCTGGAGGGCGGCGTGGGTGAGCACCAGGTCGGCCGAGGCGAGGTCCGCGGTCTTCTCGATCGTCAGCCCGCCGTCGTGCGCCTCCTGGCCCGGCTTGGTCAGGTTGACCACGTCGGCCCGGTCTCCGGCGACCTGCTCGGCGACCCAGGCCAGGGGGTAGAACCCGGCGGCCACCTCGACGGGGGCGTCCGCGGCCCGGCCCTGGTCGTCCGAGGTGCCGCACCCGGCGGCGAGGAGGGCGGTCGGGAGCAGCAGTGCGAGGGTGGTGCGACTGTTCATGAGAACCATTCTCACACCGGTCGCCAGCGCGTGCCACCTCGGGCCCCATCCCCGGGTCGGCCGGCGCCTAGGCTGGCCCGGTGATCGTGATCAACAGGTTCCAGGTGCCCGCCCAGGCCGCGGAGCAGTTCCGCGACGACCTCCAGCGCGCGCTGGAGACCCTGGCGCAGCGGCCGGGCTACGTCCGCGGCGGCGTCGGCCGCAACCTCGACGACCCGGAGCTGTGGGTGCTGCACAGCGAGTGGCGCGACGTGGGCTCCTACCGCCGCGCGCTCTCCTCCTACGAGGTCAAGCTCACCGCCGTCCCGGTGCTGAGCCGGGCCGTCGACGAGCCCAGCGCCTACGAGACCGTGCTGCCGGGAGCCGCCCTCAACGAGGCGCGGAGCCGCTCGATACCCTGATCCTTCGAGGTCGGCAGCCAGCCGGCCGTGCGCTCAGGAGCTCACCCGTGGCCAAGCCGCCCCCCACGCCCGTCGACAACGTCGTCTCGCTCGCCAAGCGGCGGGGCTTCGTCTACCCCTGCGGGGAGATCTACGGCGGCACCCGGTCGGCCTGGGACTACGGCCCGCTCGGTGTCGAGCTCAAGGAGAACATCAAGCGGCAGTGGTGGCGCTCGGTGGTGCAGCGCCGCCAGGACGTCGTCGGCCTCGACTCCAGCATCATCCTCCCGCGTCAGACCTGGGAGGCCTCCGGCCACGTCGACACCTTCAACGACCCGCTGACCGAGTGCCAGTCGTGCCACAAGCGCTACCGCGCCGACCACCTCCAGGAGGCGTACGCGGAGAAGAAGGGCCTCGACGACCCCGACGCCGTCGATCTGCGCGAGGTCGCCTGCGCCAACTGCGGCACCCGTGGCGCGTGGACGGAGCCGCGCCAGTTCTCCGGGATGCTCAAGACCCACCTCGGTGTCACCGAGGACGAGTCCGGCATGCACTACCTGCGTCCCGAGACCGCGCAGGGCATCTTCCTCAACTTCGCCAACGTGGTGACCTCGAGCCGGATGAAGCCCCCGTTCGGCATCGCCCAGATCGGCAAGAGCTTCCGCAACGAGATCACGCCGGGCAACTTCATCTTCCGCACCCGCGAGTTCGAGCAGATGGAGATGGAGTTCTTCGTCAAGCCCGGCGAGGACGAGGAGTGGCACCAGTACTGGATCGACGAGCGCACCCGCTGGTACACCGACCTCGGGATCAACCCCGACAACCTGCGCCACTTCGAGCACCCGAAGGAGAAGCTGAGCCACTACTCCAAGCGGACCGTCGACATCGAGTACCGCTTCCGGTTCGCCGGCTCGGAGTGGGGCGAGCTCGAGGGGGTGGCCAACCGCACCGACTTCGACCTGACCACCCACTCCCAGCACTCCGGCCAGGACCTGAGCTACTTCGACCAGGCGGCCAACGAGCGCTACGTCCCCTACGTCATCGAGCCGGCAGCGGGCCTCTCCCGCAGCCTGATGACCTTCCTGGTCGACGCCTACGCCGAGGACGAGGCGCCCAACACCAAGGGCGGCGTGGACAAGCGCACCGTGCTGCGGCTGGACCCGCGGCTGGCTCCGGTCAAGGTCGCGGTGCTCCCCCTGAGCCGCAACGCCGGCCTGAGCCCCAAGGCCAAGGGCCTGGCCGCCGAGCTGCGGGAGAACTGGAACGTCGAGTTCGACGACTCCGGCGCGATCGGCCGGCGCTACCGCCGCCAGGACGAGATCGGCACGCCGTACTGCGTGACCGTCGACTTCGACACCCTCGAGGACGGCGCGGTCACGGTGCGCGAGCGCGACTCGATGAACCAGGAGCGGATCAGCCTGGACGGGATCACCCGCTACTTCGCCGAGCGGCTGCTCGGCTGCTGACGACCGCGTCCACCGCAGCGAGGAAGGAGGGCCCGGTGCTCGACCCCGCCCTGCCCACCGAGCTGGTCCTGGGGGACCTCAGGATCGCGACCCCGGTCGTGCTCGCCCCGATGGCCGGGATCACCAACGCCGCCTACCGCCGCCTCTGCGCCGAGCAGGGGGCGGGGCTCTACGTCTGCGAGATGATCACCTCCCGCGGGCTGGTCGAGGGCGACGAGACGACCCGGAAGATGCTGGTCTTCGACGAGCTGGAGACGGTCCGCTCGGTCCAGCTCTACGGCACCGACCCCGGCTACGTCGGCAAGGCCGCCGAGATCCTGTGCGCCGAGTACGGCGTGCACCACGTCGACCTCAACTTCGGCTGCCCGGTGCCCAAGGTCACCCGCAAGGGCGGTGGCGGAGCCCTGCCGTGGAAGCGGGGGCTGCTCGCGGAGATCCTCGAGGCCGCGGTGGCGGCGACCGCGCCGTACGGCGTGCCGGTCACCATGAAGACCCGCAAGGGACTCGACGAGGACCACCTCACCTACCTCGACGCCGGCCGCATCGCCCAGGAGGCGGGGGTGGCCGCGATCGCGCTCCACGGGCGCACCGTGGAGCAGGCCTACTCCGGCGCGGCCGACTGGGAGGCCATCGCCCGCCTGGTCGAGCACGTCGACATCCCGGTCCTCGGCAACGGGGACGTGTGGGAGGCGGGCGACGCCGTGCGGATGGTGCGCGAGACGGGTGCGGCGGGAGTGGTCGTGGGCCGGGGCTGCCTGGGGCGGCCGTGGCTCTTCAGGGACCTGGCCGCGGCCTTCTCCCAGACGCCGGTCGAGACGACGCTGCCCACCCTCGGCGAGGTGCGGACGATGATGCGGCGCCACGCGGAGCTGCTCTGCCAGCACATGGGGGAGGAGCGCGGGTGCAAGGAGTTCCGCAAGCACGTCAGCTGGTACCTCAAGGGCTTCCGGGCCGGCGGGCCGCTTCGGCACTCCCTGGCCCTGGTCGACTCCCTGGCCGCGCTCGACCGGCTGCTCGAGGAGCTGGACCCGGACGAGCGCTTCCCGGTCACCGAGCTGGGGGCGCCGCGGGGTCGTCAGGGGTCGCCCCGCAAGCGGGTGGTGCTTCCCGAGGGCTGGCTCGACGACACCGACGGACGGGGCGGCCACGTCCGGGAGGACGCCGACGAGGCCACCGGCGGGTGACGCCCGGGCCGGGTGTGAGCGGTGGCGCGGGTCCGTCGTCCGGATAGCGGAGGGTGAGCGGAGACACCCTGAGACAGGCAGTTGAAATGTCTAGATCTGTCCGACAGTGTGCTTGACTCATCGACCGCGCCGCCCGTGCACGATCTGCACGCCGGCACGACCTGTCAGCAACAGCAAAGGAACAAACGCTGTGGCAAAGCATCGCCACAAGCGGGAGACCAATGCCCGCACCCCCCTGGCCCGAGCCGCTCTCTTCGCGGCACCGGTCGCCTTCTTGACCACCACCTCCGCTGTCGCTCTCGGCGTCGTGTCGCAGCACCCCGACCCGTCCCGCGACCTGCTCGCCGGTACCTCGATCGGCGGTGTCGTCGAACTCCCGGAGCGCTCCGCCCCGGTCACCCGCAGCGGGTCCCGCACCGGCGACGGGACTCAGACGGCCAAGCAGGCGGCCAAGAAGGCCGCAAAGAAGGCCGCCAAGCAGGCGGCTCGCAAGGCGGACCAGAAGAAGGGGGCCGCCCAGGCCCGCCAGCGCCAGGCCCAGGTGACGGCCCTGGCCGTCCAGCAGGCCGACACCCGGCTCTGGACCACCGAGGCCCTGAACCTGTGGACCGACGCCGGGGCGTCCGCCGAGAAGACGGGCGTCCTGGACTCCGGGGAGCGGGTCCTGGTCACCGGACGTTCCCAGGAGGGCCGGGTCGAGGTCGTCGTCGACGGCACGTCGCGCTGGGTCACCGCCGGCTACCTCGACGAGGAGAGGCCCGTGGCCGGCATCGGCGGCGACTGCCGCAACGGCACCTCGGTGCCGTCCGGGGTCGACCCCGACATCACGAAGGTCCACCAGGCCGTGTGTGCCCGGTTCCCGCAGATCACCTCCTACGGCACCTTCCGCAGCGACGGCGAGCACGGCCAGGGCCGGGCCGTCGACGTGATGGTGAGCGGTGCCCTCGGCTGGGAGATCGCGGAGTACCTGCGCGCCAACTACGTCGGGCTCGGCATCGAGTACCTCATCTACGCGCAGAAGATCTGGTCGGTGGACCGGGCGGGCGAGGGCTGGCGGGGCATGTCGAACCGCGGCTCGACCACCGCCAACCACTACGACCACGTGCACGTCACGGTCTACTGAGCCGGCCTCGCGCCCGGCCTCTCCCGCCCGCGGGGTCGTGCGTCGGCGGCGGCCGGTAACGTCGCGTCCGATGGAGCACCTGTACGACGAAGCCGCGCGCGAGCGGCTCGTTCCCGAGCCGCCCAAGAGGGTCGACGCCCCCGTCCGCATGCCCTTCGAGCGCGACCGCGCCCGAGTGGTGCACGCGGCCGCCAGCCGACGGCTGGCGGCCAAGACGCAGGTGATGGGCCCGCAGACCGACGACTTCGTGCGCAACCGGCTCACCCACAGCCTCGAGGTCGCCCAGGTGGCCCGTGACCTGGCCAAGGCGCTGGGCTGCCACCCCGATCTGGCCGAGACCGCGGCGCTCGCGCACGACCTGGGCCATCCGCCGTTCGGTCACAACGGCGAGCGGGTGCTGGCCGAGCTGAGCCAGGCATGCGGCGGGTTCGAGGGCAACGCCCAGACGCTGCGGCTCCTCACCCGGCTGGAGGCCAAGACCTTCGACGCCGAGGGGGCCAGCGTGGGTCTCAACCTGACCCGGGCCACCCTCGACGCCTGCACCAAATATCCCTGGACGCGCGAGTCGGCCCAGCCGCCGGCCGGCGTCCACGGCGACGGCACTCCCCGGGTGGTGGTCAAGTTCGGCGTCTACACCGACGACCTCGGGGTCTTCGAGTGGATGCGGCGAGGCGTGAGCGGCACCCGTCAGTGCCTCGAGGCCCAGGTGATGGACCTCGCCGACGACGTCGCCTACTCCGTCCACGACGTCGAGGACGGCGTGGTCGCCGGTCGGGTCGACCTGACCAGGCTGGATCGCGACGCGCTCTGGGAGACCGTGCGCGGGTGGTACACCCCGGACGCCACCGACGACGTGCTCGACGACGTGCTCGCGGGGCTGCGGGCCCAGGAGAGCTGGCCCACCGCCGCCTACGACCACGGCCGACGCGGGCTGGCCTCGCTCAAGAACCTCACCAGCGACCTGATCGGGCGCTTCTGCGGCAGCGTCCAGCAGGCGACGTTCGCGGCCTCGGGGGGCCCGTTCGTGCGCTACCGCGGCGACCTGGTGGTGCCGGAGCGGACCCGCCTCGAGATCGCCGTGCTCAAAGGGATCGCGGCGCACTACGTGATGAGCGCCGACGACCGGGTCGCGCTGATGGTCCGGCAGCGCGAGCTGATGGCCGAGCTCGTCGAGACCCTCCTGGCGCGGGGGCCGGACGCACTCGACCGCCCTTTCGCCGAGGACTGGGAAAGGGCGGTCGACGAGGCGAGCCGCCTCCGGGTCGTCATCGACCAGGTGGCCTCGCTGACCGACTCGAGCGCGGTCTCACGGTTGGCCGCCCTGGCCGGTAGCTGAACCGGCTCGGCTCAGGGCAGGTCGCCCTTGGGGTAGGGGTCGTCCTGGCGTGCGGTGCTGTCCGGGTTGAGCTGGTCGACCAGGTCGTCCTTGCCGCTGTCGCTGCCGCCCCCGGGACGGACCTTGTCGGCGGCGGCGCCGGCGACCCCGGAGACCTTCTCCTTCACCAGCGGCGCCTTCTCCTTGGCCAGGTCGGCGGCCTGCTGGGCCCCGGCCTGCACCTGCGGGTTGGACTTGAAGCGGTTGAAGCCGGTGCGGATCTGCTCGTAGCGCTCGCGCCCCGCCTTGGCGCCGAGCACGTAGCCGGCGCCGGCTGCGATCAGCAGCATGGACTTCTTCATCGTGGATTCCACCTTTCGTGTGGGTCAGTCCGAGGCCCGGGTCCGGACGCCCGGTTCGGTATGAGGGTCTTCCTGCGGGTCCTCGCCGGAGGCGAGCCGGATGGCCCGGCCCTCCTCGATCTCCTGCTGCTCCTTGGCGGCGGCCTTGTCCACGTTGCGATGGTCGCGCAGCGGCAGCTGGAGGTCGACCTCCGCCGGCACGCCCTCCTCGAGCTCGCGGCCGCGCTCGAGCTCGGAGTCGATCTCGGCGCCCAGCAGCAGCGCGAGGTTCATGATCCAGAGGAAGAGCAGCGCGACGATGACGCCGGCCAGGGAGCCGTAGGTCTTGTTGTAGCTGGCGAAGTTGGCCACGTAGAACGAGAAGCCGACCGAGGCCAGCACCCCGGCCAGCACGGCCACCACGGCGCCGGGCGAGAGCCACTTGATCTTGGGATGCTTCACGTTGGGGGTGAAGTAGTAGAGCAGGGCGATCATCACCATCACGATCACCGCGAGCACCGGCCACTTGGCGATGTTCCAGACCGTCACGGCCGTGCCGCCGAGACCGATGACGTCACCGATCGAGCGCGCCAGGTCGCCGGAGACGATCAGCATGACCAGCACCAGCGCCATCAGCACCAGGAGCACGGCGGTCAGCAGCAGCATCTGAGGGCGGAGCTTCCAGATCGGCCGGCCCTCGTCGATCTCGTAGATCCGGTTCATGGCCCGCGAGAACGCGCCCACGAAGCCCGACGCCGTCCACAGGGCACCCGCGAGACCCGCGACCAGGGCGAGGCCGGCGCCCTGGGAGGTGGCCAGCTCGCGCAGCGTCGGCTCCACCGAGCCCAGCATGCTGTCCGAGACGAGCGGGGCCAGGACCTCCAGGAGCGTGTCGACCGACTTCTCGGGGTCCTGCCCGACGACGCCGAGGAGCGCGCTCAGGGCGATCGCCGCGGGGAAGATCGAGAGCACCGCGTAGTAGGTGAGGGCGGCGGCCAGGTCGGTGCACTGGTCGCGGGAGAACTCCCGGAAGGCCCGCTTGAGGACGTACTTCAGTGAGCGGCGATCGAGCTTGTCCATGCTCACCGGCGACGCCGCCAGACGACGAGGGCCACCAGGGCCACCAGGACGGCTCCGGCGATGGCGAGCTGCTGCGGCTCGACCCGCTCACGCACCTGCTTCTTCACGTCCAGCCGCGTCCCCAGCTCGTCCAGGGTGCGCGCGAGCTCGAGCCGCTTGCGCTCGATCTCGGCCTCCAGCTCGTCCTGGGAGGGGGTGTGGGTGGTGCCGTCCTGCTCAACCATGGTGTCCTCCCTTGACGGTCTCGATGTCCTCCCTGAGCCCGCCCAGCGCCTTCTCGGGCTTGGCGGGGGTCGCCCCGGCCACCTTCTTCTTGCCCGCCAGGCCGGCGACGCCCGCGGCGACGAAGAGCACGGCCGCGACGATCAGGGCCGCGGCCCAGGTGGGCAGGACCAGTGCCAGCGCGGCAGTCACCGCGGTCAGCAGGGCGGCGATCCCGAAGAAGGCGAGCAGGCCCGCCGCGCTGAACATGCCGAGGCCGATCCCCGCCTGCTTGCCCTTGGCGGTCATCTCCGCCTGCGCGAGCCGGAGCTCGGAGCGGATGAGGTCGGGGACCTGCTGGGTGAGGTCGTGAACAAGTGCCCCGAGCGTCGGCTCCGGCTGCTGCCCGGGTGCGCTCGCCCCCTGAGCCTGGGGGGGCTGCGGTGTGGTCATGAGCCCCCCGTGCCCGGGCTTCCACGGGGTCAAACCCCGTAGACTCCGCCCGTGGCCGGCAGGATTCGAGAAGACGACATCGCGCAGGTGCGCGAGAAGGCTCGGATCGACGACGTCGTCGCTTCCTACGTCACGCTCCGCAAGGCCGGGGGCGGATCCCTCAAGGGGTTGTGCCCCTTCCACGACGAGAAGTCGCCCTCCTTCCACGTCACGCCGTCACGGGGCTTCTTCCACTGCTTCGGCTGCCAGGAGGGCGGCGACGTCATCAGCTTCCTGATGAAGGTCGACGGGCTCGGCTTCTCCGAGGCCGTCGAGCAGCTCGCCGACAAGTACGGCGTCGCGCTGCGCCGCGAGGACGGCGACGGGCCGGCCCAGCAGCGCCCCCGAGGCCCGGCCCGGGGCCGGCTGCTCGAGGCGCACAAGGTCGCCCAGGAGTTCTACGCCGACCACCTCTCCCGCCCCGAGGCCCTGGCGGCGCGCCAGTTCCTCTCCCAGCGCGGCTTCGACCAGGAGGCGGCCGAGCTCTTCGGCGTCGGCTTCTCCCCGCGCGGCGGCGAGGAGCTGACCAAGCTGCTGCGCCAGCGCGGGTTCTCCGAGGAGGAGATGACCGTCTCCGGCCTGGTGGCGGTGGGCAGGTCGGCCTACGACCGGTTCCGCGGGCGACTGATGTGGCCGATCCGGGAGGCCAACGGCGACACCATCGGCTTCGGTGCCCGCCGGATCTTCGACGACGACCGGATCGAGGCGAAGTACCTCAACACCTCCGAGACCCCGATCTACAAGAAGAGCCAGGTGCTCTACGGCCTGGACCTGGCCCGCCGGGAGATCGCGCGCAGCTCCCAGGCGGTGGTGGTGGAGGGCTACACCGACGTGATGGCCTGCCACCTCGCCGGCGTCGGGACCGCGGTCGCGACCTGCGGCACGGCGTTCGGCGACGAGCACGCCCGGGTGCTGCGGCGGTTCCTGCACGACCACGAGGAGTTCCGCGGCGAGGTGATCTTCACCTTCGACGGCGACGCCGCCGGCCAGAAGGCCGCGCTGCGTGCCTTCGGCGGCGACCAGAACTTCGTCTCCCAGACCTACGTGGCCGTGGAGCCCTCGGGCATGGACCCGTGCGACCTGCGCCTCGCGGAGGGGGACGCCGCGGTGCGCGAGCTGGTCGCCCGCCGCCAGCCGCTCTACCGCTTCGTGCTGGGCAACATCACCTCCCGCTACGACCTGGACCGGGCGGACGGCAGGGTCGACGCGCTCCGCGAGGCGGCCGGGCTGGTCTCCAGCATCCGCGACCGCTCCAAGGTCGAGGCCTTCACCCGGGAGCTCTCCGCGATGATCGGGATCGACGTGGACGAGGCTCGGGCCGAGGTCCGCCGGGCGTCTGCCCGCGGTCGCTCGGACGACCGGTCGGGTGAGCGCCGCGGCGACCGGCGCGGGGAGGCCGGCGCCCGGGGCGAAGGGGCCGTCGGCCGTCCGGCCCGCCCGCGGCCCGACGTCCCCGACCTGCGGGACCCCCGCTTCTCGATCGAGCGCGAGACCCTCAAGCTGGTGCTCCAGCACCCCTCGGCCGTCGGCCGTGCCGTCGCCGGCATCGGCGTCGAGGACTTCAGCCACCCGACCTACCGGCACGTCTGGGAGGCGATCGTGGGGGCCGGGGGAGCGTCCCAGGGCGCCACCGACCCCGGGTGGGCGGCCCGGCTCCGCGGGGCGGTGGAGAACCCCCTGGTCTCCTCGGCGATCAGCGAGCTGGGGGTCGAGCCGGTCCGCTCGGCGGGCGAGCCGGGGGAGTCCTACGTCAACGCCCACGTCTACCGGCTGCGGGAGCTCACCGCGATGCGCCGCATCGCCGACCTCAAGTCCCGCCTGCAGCGGACCAACCCGGTCGAGCACGCGACGGAGTACAACAGGATGTTCGGTGAGCTGGTGGCGCTGGAGCAGCACCGTCGCGAGCTGCGCGACAAGGCCGTGGGAGCCTGAGCGGGTGAAGCTCTCCTTGAAGCCCGCCCGGCGCCGACGGCCTCCCGTCGCGGTCCGCGTCCTCCCCGGCGAGAAGGTCCTGGCCTGGTCCGTGAGCGCCGACGGGCGCGTCGCGGCCGGCACCCGGGACGCGTTCTACCTCACCGAGGGCCCCACCGGTGCGGGGTCGCCGGTCCCGGCCCGCAGGGTGGCGTGGGAAGAGGTCGAGGCCGCCGACTGGGACGCGGAGTCCGACACCTTCCGCCTCACCGAGGTGGGCTCCTGGGGGGAGCCCCGGGTCGCCCACGAGCTCACGCTGACCGAGCCCGGGCGGTTGCTCGAGCTCGTGCGCGAGCGGGTGACGGCCAGCGTGGTGCTCCAGCGGCACGTCCCGGTGAGGGGACGCCGCGGGATCCGGGTGATCGCCCGGCGCGCACCGGGTGGCCGCGCGCAGGTGCAGTGGGTCTACGAGTTCGACGAGGGGGTCGACCCCGAGGACCCGGAGGTCAGCAGGGTCGCCCAGGACGCCCTGGCTCGGATGCAGGCCGAGGTCGGGCTGGACTGAACGGCGGGGCCGGGGCCGGATTCGCCCGGTGGGGACCGGCTTGCTAGTCTTCTCTGGCGCCGCTCGCAGAGCGGCCGATCCCCTGTAGCTCAACTGGCAGAGCATTCGGCTGTTAACCGGAGGGTTGTTGGTTCGAGTCCAACCGGGGGAGCCGACGAGAGCCCCTGACCTGCACACAGGTCAGGGGCTCTCTGCGTGCCTGGGGTGTGTCCGACGCGTCTCGCAGGACCACCGGCACGAGGGGCCTCTTGCGCGATCCGGGGCGCAGGAGCAGGGTGTGCCCTGCCGCAGCCGACGCCCGTGTCGAGGTGCGCGCGGCACGAGGGGGAGAACATGCTCGGACGACGATCACGCCCGGTCCGCGGAGTGGTGGGGGGCCTGCTGGTCCTCGCCCTGGGAATCCCGGCCGGTGCGGCCGCCGTGCCGGGGGAGCGGGCGGCGTCAGGGGGACGGGACGCGGCGGACGCCGCCTGGGCGGTTCCGGCGGCCCCCCAGCCCCTGGCCGTCGACACCCGCGGCGGGGCGCCGGTGGTGAGCAAGGACGACTACGTCAAGGGGACCATGCAGCTGGCCGGTGTCCCCTACGAGTTGGAGATCAAGGGGCGGGGCAACTCCACCTGGAAGTGGGACAAGAAGCCCTACAAGATCAAGCTCTCGGCGCCCGCGAGCCTGCTCGGGATGCCGGCCCACGACGAGTGGGTGCTGCTGGCCGACTACGCGGACCGCAGCGCGCTGCGCAACCACCTGGCGTTCCAGCTTGGCCGGCGCACCAGGCTCGCCTGGACCCCCGACACGAGGTTCGTCGACCTGGTCCTCAACGGCCGCCCGGTGGGTCTGTACCTCCTCACCGACCAGGTCGAGCAGTCGCCCGACCGGGTGGCGCTGGCCGACGAGGGACACCTCCTCGAGGTCGACCAGCGCTTCCGGGCCAGCGGCGACCCGGGCTTCCGGACCCGCCGTCGCACGCCGATCTCGTTCAAGGACCCCGACGAGCTGACCCGGCGCGCGAGCCGGCGGGTCAAGAAGGCCGTCAACGCCTTCGAGGACGTCCTCTACGGTGACGACTTCGCGGACCCGGTGCGCGGCTACGCCCCGTTGGTCGACGTGGCCTCGTTCGTCGACTGGTACGTGGTCGAGGAGCTCTTCCGCAACCAGGACTCAAACTTCCACTCCAGCGTCTACGTCACCTGGACGCCGGACGGCCTGATCGGGATGGGTCCGCTCTGGGACTTCGACCAGAGCGCCGGCACCCGGTGGAACGGCGCCACCACGCCCCAGGGGTGGCACACCCGCGAGGGTCGGCACTGGATCTCCCGGCTGATGGAGGACCCCGCCTTCTCGCGTCAGGTCAAGGACCGGATCCTCCAGCTGCGTCCCGTGGTGGAGGAGCTGGTCGCGCAGATCCCGGCCGTGGCCGACGCGGTGCGGCCCTCCGCGCTCGCCGACTGGTCGTTGTGGCACACCGCCGGCGCCGCCATCCCGGGAGCGGTCCACGCCGAGGACTTCGACGGCGAGGTGGACTTCCTCCACCGGTGGCTCACACAGCGGATCGACTGGATGAGCGCACCTGAGGTCGCCTTCGACCAGGCCGCGGCGACGGTGAGCGAGGTCGGCCAGGTGCTGGAGGTGCCGGTGCGGGTGCTCGCGTCCTCGGGTCCGTCCTCGGTCGCCTACGACGTGGTCGGGGGCACCGCCACCCCCGGCGAGGACTACGCCCTCACCCCAGGCACCCTGCGGTTCGGGGCGGGGGAGTCGGTCCGGACGATCCCGCTGACCGTCCTGGACGACGCGGTCCCGGAGGGTGAGGAGAAGATCCACCTGGCCCTGCGCGCCTCCGAGGGCGTCCGCCTCGGCCATCCCCAGCGCCTCACGCTCACCATCGGCGCCAGCGACCTGCTGGCCGACGCCCGGGTCCGGGTGGGCGAGCGCGGCGGGTTCCTCGGGGGCAGGGTGCACGACGCGACGGGGCACAGCCAGACCGTGCGCACCACGCTGGGGCGCGGGGGGCGCCGCAGCGTCCACGTGCGGGTGACCGACCGGACCGGCGTCGCGGGCAGCTATCGCCTGCGCGGCGCGCTCGAGGGACGCGGCCTCAAGGTCCGCTGGTTCCAGGGGAGCACCGAGGTGACCAAGCGGGTCCGCTCCTCGCGCGGCTACCGGGTGCGGATCCGTGCGGGCCGCACCCTTGCCCTGCGGGCACTGGTCAAGGTCCGTTCCGGTGCGCGCCCCGGGACCACCCCGACCCTCTCGCTCCAGTCGGTGTGGCCGGGCACGCCGGAGGCCTTCGACACGGTCAGGGCGGTGGTGCGGGTCCGGAAGTGACGCCCGGCACGTAAGATCTGGGTCACAGTCGCGCGCCACAGAGTCGCGCACCGGGGAGGAGAGACGATGGACGGCGCATTTCTCGGCTTGGGCGCCTTCATGATCTTCTTCCTGGGGCCGCCCTTCGTGATCGGCATGACGGTGGGCTGGTTCGCCCGCGGGCGCAAGGAGCGGCACTCCGGCCACTTCGCCCTGCAGGAGGTCCGGCGGCTGGACGCCCTGGTGGAGCAGATCCGGCACGACGCCTACGAGCACATGACCCTCGACTCCCGACTGGCGCCGATCATCGTCGACACGATCCGCAGCAGCGACCTGGCCCGCGAGCGGGAGATGGCGCGCACCAAGGCCGTCCCGCTGCCGTACGGGCAGGCGCCGCCCTACGGCCCCGCCCCGTACGGCCAGCCCACCTACGGCCAGGCGCCCTACGGCCAGGCGCCCTACGGCCAGACCCCGCACGGCCAGGCCCCGTACGCCCAGACCCCGCACGGCCAGGACCCGTACGCCCAGACGAAGTACGGTCAGGTCAACGGCCAGGCACGGGGACAGGACCCCTCCGGTCAGGCGCCGCCTGCGCCGGGACGGGTCGAGGAGCCGTGACCGAGCGCCGGGAGCGGCCCGGCGAAGGGGAGGCGACCGTCCGGGTCGACGGTCTGACCAAGCACTACGGACAGGTCCGGGCCCTGGAGTCGCTCTCGGTCGAGATCGGGACCGGGGTCACCGGTCTCGTCGGCGCCAACGGCGCGGGAAAGTCGACCCTGATCAAGATCCTGCTGGGGCTGACCCCGCCCACGTCGGGTCGGGCCTGGGTCCTCGGTCACGACGTGACCACCGAGGGGCGCGACGTCCGGGCCCAGGTGGGCTACCTGCCCGAGCACGACTGCCTCCCGCCGGACGTCACGGCGAGCGACCTCGTGGTCCACCTGGCGATGATGTCGGGCCTGCCCCGGGTCGCGGCCCGCGAGCGTGCCGCCGAGGTGCTGCGCCACGTCGGGCTGGCGGAGGAGCGCTACCGCCCGATGGGTGGCTACTCGACGGGGATGAAGCAGAAGGCGAAGCTCGCCCAGGCGCTGGTCCACGACCCCCGGCTGGTCCTGCTCGACGAGCCGACGAACGGTCTCGACCCGGCCTCCCGGGACGAGATGCTCGGCCTGGTGGAGCGGATCGGCAAGGACTTCGGCATCGCGGTCCTCGTCACCTCGCACCTGCTCGGTGAGCTGGAGCGGGTCAGCGACCACGTGGTCGTCCTCGACGGCGGCCGGCTGCTGCGCGCGTCGGCGACCGGCGACTTCCTGGACGCGACCGGCTCGGTGCTGGTCGAGGTGCTCGGCGACGATGCCCAGCGGCGGATGGGGGAGGCGCTCGCCTCCCGGGGCCTGACGGTCCGGCCGCGTGGCCGGCTGCTGGTGATCGAGTCGGCGCCGGACCGGGGGGAGCTCCACGACCTGGTGCGCGACCTGGCGTGCGACCTCGGGGTGGGTCTGGTCAGGGTGCAGGCCGATCACCACCGGATCGAGGACGTCTTCGCGATGAGGGGTGTGGGCTCATGACCAGCAGCGGCGGAGGCGGGGAGACCCGCGGGGTGATCCACGACCTCGGCTACCGCCCCTACCGGGGACCCCGCCTGGGGGAGGGGGCCATCGCCCGCGCGCTGGTCGTGACGGGGCTGCGCAACGCCTTCGGCATCGGACGGTCCGGCCGCTCCAAGGTGCTGCCCTTCGTGCTCCTCGGGCTCAACCTGCTGCCGGCGGCGGTGGTGGCCGGCATCCTGGTCTTCGTCGGGCTCGACCAGCTGCCCATCGGCTACGCCGCCTATGCGTCGACCACCCAGGTCCTGCTGGGCATCTTCGTCGCGGCTCAGGCCCCGGTCCTCTTCTCCCGGGACCTGCGCCACGGCAGCATCACCCTCTACCTGGCCCGGCCGCTGCGACCGAGCACCTATGCGCTCGGCCGAGCGGGCTCGCTGCTGGCGGCGACCCTGATCTTCCTGCTGCTGCCCGTCGTGGTGCTCTACGTGGTCGCCCTCCTGGGGGAGCTCGACTTCGTCGACCAGACCCGCGACGCGGCCCTGGCGGTCCTGCTGGCTCTGCTCCTTGCCCTCTCGCTGACCGCGGTGGCCTCGCTGATCGCCGCGTCGTCGACGCGGCGGGGCTTCGCGGTCGTCGGCACCATCGCGGTGCTGCTCGTCGGCAACGGCCTGGTCAGCGCCGTGCAGGGGGTCGCCGCGCTCGAGGACGCCGACCGGGTGGGGGAGGTGGCGGGGCTGCTGTCGCCGTACTCGCTCTACCGCGGCCTGGTCAGCGCCTGGGTGGAGGGCGGGGGAGTCACGCCCCCCAGCGACACCGCCATGGAGGTGCTCTACGTCGTGGTGCTGGCCGGGTCCTCGCTGGGCCTGCTGGCCGCCCTCGTCGCGCGCTACCGCAAGGTGGCCGGCGCATGAGCACCCTCACGCTGGACGGCGTCTCCCGCTGGTTCGGCAACGTCGTGGCCGTCAACGGGGTCACCATGTCGGTCGGGCCCGGGATCACCGGACTCCTCGGCCCCAACGGGGCCGGCAAGACCACCCTGATCGCCATGATGGCCGGCTTCCTCGCCCCGTCGGCCGGACAGGTGAGCCTGGACGGCGACCGCATCTGGCGCAACACCGAGGTCTACCGCACGCTCGGCCTGGTCCCCGAGCGCGAGCTGAGCTTCGGCTACCTGACCGGTCGGCAATTCGTGCGCGCCAACGCCGAGCTGCACGGGCTCCCCGATCCGGGGGCCGCCACCGAGCGGGCCCTGGACACGGTCGAGATGGTCGAGCCCGCCGCCCGCCGGGTGGACACCTACTCCAAGGGGATGCGGCAGCGGGTCAAGCTGGCCTCGGCGCTGGTGCACGACCCGAGCGTGCTCCTCCTCGACGAGCCGTTCAACGGGGTGGACCCGCGCCAGCGGATGCACCTGATGAGCCTGCTGCGCCGGATGGGCGAGGAGGGACGCACCGTGCTCTTCAGCTCCCACATCCTCGAGGAGGTGGAGCAGGTGGCCCGCCAGATCGAGGTCGTGGTCTCCGGGCGGCACGCGGCCTCGGGCGACTTCGGCCAGATCCGCCGCCTGATGACCGACCGCCCGACCCGCTACATCGTGGTCAGCGACCAGGACCGGACCCTGGCCAGCGCCCTGATCGCGGAGGGGTCCGTGGTGGCGGTGTCGGTGCGTCCCCGGGGCGGCCTGGACGTCGCGGTCTCCGACTTCGGGACGTTCGCGCTGCGGCTGCCCGTCCTGGCGCGGGAGCTCGGCGTCCGGATCCGTGAGCTGGCCCCCACCGACGACTCGCTGGAGAGCGTCTTCGCCTACCTGGTCGGAGGTCGTCCGTGAACCCCACGATCGTCCGGCTCTCGGTGCAGGCCCTGCTGGGGCGGCGGCGCGGCGCCGTTCTCCTGGCCATCCCGGTCGTGCTCCTCCTCCTCGCCGCGGTGATCCGGTTGCTGACCAGCCAGGGGGTGGGGCACGAGGCGGTCCTCAACCTGGGCTACACCCTGGCGCTCCCGCTGATCGCGCTGCTGGCCGCATCGGCCGTGCTGGGCCCCGAGGTGGACGACGGCTCGGTGGTCTACCTGCTGGCCAAGCCGGTCGACCGTCACGCCATCGCCTTCAGCAAGTTCGTCGTGGCCTGGTCGAGCGCGTTGGTGCTCGGGGCCCTTCCGCTGGCGGCGTGCAGCCTCGTGCTCGACGACTCCGACCCCCGGCTCGCACTCGCCTGGGCGGCTGGCGGCGCGGTCGCCGCCACCGCCTACACCGGCCTCTTCCTGGGGCTGGCCGCGCTGACCAGGCACGCCGTCGTCCTCGGCCTGCTCGTCGTGCTGCTGTGGGAGGGGCTGCTGGGCAACCTGTTCGTCGGCATCCGCTGGGTCTCGGTCGGTGCCTGGGGGCGCGAGGTCGCGCACTCGGTCAGCGGCGCGCTGGTGTCGCCCGAGGTGGGGCTGGGCTACGCCCTCGGGGCCGCTGCCGTGCTGGCGCTGGGCTCGGTCTGGTTCGCGGGGGACAGGCTCCGCTCCTTCACCCTGCGAGGGGACGAGTAGCAGCCACCGCTCCGCCCGGCCGTAGGACTCCGTGGGGTGCGCGCCGTCGCCTGCGGTTCGAACACATGTTCTAATGAGACATGGCTCGTGGTGGATACGGATCGGGCAGCGGCATCCCGCTGCGCGACCGGGTGCGGGCGGGCGAACCGGGGTCTCCGGCGAGCCCCCGGGACGCCGGGGTCGACCCTCGGAGCCCCGGAGGCCGGCCTCCGGAGAGCCGAGCGGGGTCGCCGGCCCGCCACTGCTGGGTGACGGTGCCGGTGGACGGGCCCCGGCCGAGGCCCGGCCTCCTGCTGGAGTGGCGCCGGGCCGATCGTGGCCGCTGGGAGGGGCGGGTGGTCTACGCCGCCGAGCTGCGGCCGCAGCGGTGGTCGCTGGTCGAGGAGTGGGTGCCGGCCGAGCTCCTGACACCCCCCTGAGCGTCGTGGCGCTCCGGTGGGCTCAGTCGCCCCAACCCATGGGGAAGACCTCGAAGGGGGCCGCGTAGGTCACGCCGAGCGACTGGCCGGTGGGCCGGGCCATCGCCTCGAGGAACTCGGCTGCGTCCCAGTTCTCCCAGCCGAGGCCCTCGATGTAGGCGGCGTGGGCCTCCAGGGAGGCCACGCCGGCCTCGAACGTCGCCGTGGTGTCGACCGCGTGAGTGGCCTGGGGCGACCCGAACGCCCAGACCTCCCGGACGCCGCCCCACGGCTGGAGCCCGTCGTCGACCTGCTCGGGGAAGATCCAGCGGTTGCCGGCGTCACGCACGGCGTCGACGACCGCCCGGCCCACCGCGATGTGGTCGGCCTGGTTGAGGTTGCGGCCGCCCCAGGTGTCGCGGAAGTTGCCCGTGACCACGATGTCGGGGCGGTGCCGGCGGACCACCGCCGCGATCTCCCGCCGCAGCGGCACGCCGTACTCAAGGACGCCGTCGCGCAGCCCGAGGAAGTCGACGGTCTCCACCCCCACGAGACGGGCGGACTCCACCTGCTCGGCCTCGCGGACCGGTCGGCACTCCTCGGGTGGCAGAGCGTCGATGCCGGCCTCCCCGCTGGTGACCATGCAGTAGACGACCTGCTTTCCCTGACCGGTCCAGCGGGCCACGGCGGCGGCCGCGCCGAACTCCATGTCGTCGGGGTGGGCCACCACGCACAGC
This sequence comes from Nocardioides sp. Z40_12, assembly GCF_058215795.1. Taxonomy (NCBI): domain Bacteria; kingdom Bacillati; phylum Actinomycetota; class Actinomycetes; order Propionibacteriales; family Nocardioidaceae; genus Nocardioides; species Nocardioides sp. Z40_12. Next base: position 5,605 of record NZ_JBZAJA010000011.1, on the reverse strand, counting down.
ATGCGGCCCCATTCCTCGTTCAGCGGGCTCAGCTCCGGACGCTCCATCGTTCGAGGATAGGCTCATCCGCGCACGAGGGGCGGTAGCTCAGCCGGTCAGAGCAGAGGACTCATAATCCTTGGGTCGTGGGTTCGAGCCCCACCCGCCCCACTCACTTGACGGACCCGGTGTCGCTGAGTAGGTCGGCGGCCCAGGCTCGTGTGCCTGGGCCGCCGTGCCCGGGAACCGTCAGCCTCCCGGAGCCTCGTCCTTGACCGCCTTCGCCGAGGACTGACCCTGCTCCTTCACGTGCTCGACCGATTCCTGGGCCGTGGAACGGACCCCCTCGGCCGCCTGCTGGGCCGACTCCTTGAGGTTCTGCCCCACCTCCTGGCCCACCGACCTGGCCTCGTCCATGAGCGGCTGCCCGTGCTCCTTCGCCGCGTCGGTGGCCTGCTGGGCGAGATGCGCCTCCTTCTCGCTGGCGGGGATCAGTGCCGAGATGACCATGCCTGCCCCGAAGGCCATGAGACCTGCAGCGAGCGGGTTGCCCGTGGTCTTCGACTGCACCGTGCTCGCGGTTCCCTGCGCGGTGCCGGCGACCGAGTCGCGGACGCTGCTCATCGAGTCTGCGACCGTTCCGGTGATCGAGCTGCCCGAGGACCCGGAGCTGCCGCCCCCGAGGCTCGGCGCGGATCCCATCACCCTGTCTCGAAAAGAGCCCAGGCGACCCTTGACGGCCTCGGTACGGCGCTCCACCACGCGTTGGGGGCTCACCTTGTCGCCGAGCTCGTCCAGGTCGCGGGACAAGGCGACCCTGGTGCGCTCGATCTCGGCTTCCTTGACGTTCAGCTCCTCTGTTCCTTCGCCCATTGGACGTCCTCCTTCAGGCTCGCCTGCGTGTTGGGCAGGTCCGGATTTGCTTCCTTGATCTCCTGCTTGCCGCGCAGAGCGAGTACGGCCGTGACCGCGGCCCAGACCAGGCCCACGATCAACGCCGCCAGCTCGGCCGGCAACCAGTTGTCGAGCAGGTGCACCAGGGCGAGGGAGAGGAAGATCAAGGTCAGGAGACCGGCGACCCCGGCTCCGCCGAACATCCCCGCACCCTTGCCGAGCTTGGTGACCTCCTGCTTCAGCTCGGTGCGCGCCAGGTCCAACTCCTGGCGCACCAGTGCGCTCAGGTCCCGACTGATGTCACCGACGATGTCGCCCAGGGACCTGGTGCCCTCCGTGGTCCCGGCCCCCCCTGGTGGAGGGGGCGGCGGGGTCGGCGTGGCAGCGGGCAGGTCGGGCTGGGTCATGGCCTGGCTCCCGGGGTTCCCAGGTCCGAACCGGGCACAGGGCCGGGCGAGGCGCCAGGGGGCATCGCGGTGGCATCTCCGAGCGTCTCGCCGGACCCGGAGGGCGACGCGACGCCGGGCGCCCCGTACGTGGGTGCGTCGGCAGCCGGCGACGTGGCGGTGGAGGACCCGGCGACGTCGGCGGGCGCGCCGCTGGAGTAGGCCGGGACGGTGCCGCCGAACGCGGTGTCGGGAGTGCTTGTCGGCACCGTCGTGCCGCCGTTGCTTCCGGCGCCGTCCCTGGCCGCCTTGGCAGCACGCGCCATCCTCCCGGCGACGACGCCGGCGGCGAGGGCGCCGGCCAGGAAGGTGCCGGGCCTGCGCCGGGCGAAGGCCCGCACGTCCTCCAGCAGGTCCTGGGGTTCCTTGTCCTGCAGCCGGGTCGAGAGGTCACGTGCCCGGTCGGCCACCTCGTGGGCGAGGTCGGCGGCGAGGCCGCCTCCCTGCTCGGCCATGGAGCCCAGGTCGTCGCCGAAGGTACGCAGTGTCTCGGCGAGGCGATCCTTCTGCGACCGTGCCTGGTCATCCATCTGGGTGGTGGCGTCCGAGAAGAGCGCCATGAACTGGCTCTTCGCCTCGGCGGCCACCTGGCCGGCCTCCGTCTTTGCGGTGTCGGCAACCTGCTTGCCCTGCTCGCCGGCGGTGCCGGCCACGTTCTGTGCCTGTTCCTTGAGCCCCGAGCCTGAGCCCGAGCCCGACTCGTCGGTCGTGGGATGGTCCCGGTCACCCGCACTGTCGAACCCTGGGGTCCCGGGGAACTGTCCTGTGGTCATGGGTGCCTCCTTCACTGGGGAGTCCTTCCGTACCCACCACTGGCACCGACACGCGCGAGCACCGGGACTTCCGTGTGCGTTCGGCGAATGCAGCCGTTCGACACCCCTAGCCCCTGGTGCGCGTGGTGCGCGAGGGGCGTGACGGGCCCAGGCTCAGCGAGTGATCAGGACTCCCCGGCCACCTGGAAGCCGTCGTCGACCTGCTCGAGCTGAAGGGTCACCGAGTCGGTGGTGCGCCTGCCGTTCTTCATCACGTAGTCGACCGTGTAGGTCACCGTCAGCTGCTCGGGGTCCGCCTCGACGTCGACCGCCTCGGCGTCCTCCACGGTCCGCCAGAACCCGCTGTACCGCCCGAAGCCACCGCTCGCCTCCTGGAACTGGGGGGTCAGCTGCTCCCAGGTGGCGCGGGGGTCGGTGGTGACCGTGTCCAGGTAGCCGGAGACGAAGTCCTCCATGGCCGCCGGGTCCGGGGCAGCCGGGGAGGGCGCCACCGTCTCGGGGGAGGGAGTCGGCGAGGTGCCGGCATCCGACTCGGAGGTGGGCTCGGCGGACGGTGGCGCGCTGTCGTCGCCGCCGCGGCTGCCCAGCCAGAAGCCACCGACCAGGAGGGCGAGGACCGCGACGCTGCCACCCGCCCAGAGCAGGACGGCGGGCAGGGGGCGGGACCGGGTCTCCAGATCCCCGGCACGCGGCGCCGCTGCGCCCGGGACCGGGGCGCCGCCCACCGGGGGGAAGGCGGACGTGTGCTCGGCCGGGGCGGCGGGGACCGGACGTGCGGAGGCGGGCTCGGGCATCGGTTCGGGCGCAGGCAGGGGAGCGGTCGGCTGCTCGGAGGCCGGGCCACGGAGCAGGAAGTCGCGGGCCTGGACGGCCGTCCACCGCTGCGCCGGGTCGGTCGCCATCGTGTGCTCCAGCAGCGGAGCGAGCCAACCGGCGTCCTCGGGACGTGGAGGCTCCTCGTGCACGATCTGGTAGAGGGCGCCCAGGACGCTGTCACCGACGTCGTAGGGCGGCCGCCCGGCCAGGACGTGGAAGGCGGTGGCACCCAGGGCCCACATGTCGCTGGCCGGAGTGGCCGAGGCGCCGGAGGCGACCTCCGGAGACAGGTAGGCGGGCGAGCCGGTGACCAGTCCCGTCTGGGTCAGCGAGGCGTCCGCCTCGGCGCGGGCGATGCCGAAGTCGGTCAGCTTGGCGTGGCCCTCGGGGGTGACGAGGATGTTCGACGGCTTCACGTCACGATGGACGATGCCGTGGGCGTGGGCGGCGGCCAGCGCGTCGGCGACCTGGCGCAGGACCGACGCGGCGCTCTCGTGGGGGAGGGGGCCGTCGCGGCGGATCCGGGTGGCGAGGCTGTCGCCCTCGACGTGCTCCATCACCAGCCAGTGCTCGTCGCCCTCGGCGAACAGGTCGAAGACAGCGACCACGTGGGGGTGGTTGAGCGCCGCGGCGAGACGCGCCTCGCGCTCGGCCCGCTCGAGGTCGGGCTCGGAGCCACCGGGGACGACGCCCACCCGCTTCAGCGCCACGGGGCGGCCCAGCACGGTGTCCCGACCGAGCCACACCGTGCCCATGCCGCCACGGCCGATCTCTGTCTCCCGGACGTACTTGTCTGCACTCACCCGGCCCACCCTAGGCGGCGCGACGCCGGCCCAGGAGGTCTGGCAAGGTGGGTGTGCCGACGAGTAGACGCCGGCCACACCAGAAGGGAACACCGTGTCGACCGACAACATCCTGGACGAGCTCGAGTGGCGAGGACTGATCGCGCACTCCACAGACCTCGACGCGCTGCGCGAGGCCCTGGCGGGTGGCAGCGTCCGGTTCTACGTCGGTTTCGACCCCACCGCGCCCAGCCTGCACATGGGCAACCTGGTCCAGATCCTCACTGCCCGCCGGCTGCAGCAGGCGGGCCACACGCCGTTCGCCCTGGTGGGCGGCGCCACCGGCATGATCGGCGACCCGAAGGAGTCTGGGGAGCGCACGCTCAACTCGCTCGACACCGTCAAGCAGTGGGTGGAGCGGGTACGCGCGCAGATCGAGCCCTTCCTCGACTTCGAGGGGCCGAACGCGGCGACGATGGTCAACAACTACGACTGGACCGCGTCCCTGTCGACGATCGACTTCCTCCGCGACATCGGCAAGCACTTCCCGGTCAACCGGATGCTGGCGCGCGACGTGGTGAGGTCCCGGCTGGAGGCCGGGATCAGCTACACCGAGTTCAGCTACGTGCTCCTGCAGGCGATGGACTTCCTCAACCTGCACCGTGAGTACGGCGTCGTGCTCCAGTTCGGCGGGTCCGACCAGTGGGGCAACCTCACCGGCGGCGTCGAGCTGATCCGGCGGGCCGAGGGGGGACGCGCCCACGCGTTCGCCACCCCGTTGGTCACCAAGACCGACGGCACCAAGTACGGCAAGACCGAGGGCGGCGCCCTGTGGCTCGACCCGCAGATGATGTCGCCCTACGCCTTCCACCAGTTCTGGCTCAACGTCGAGGACGAGAAGGTCGGAGAGCTGCTGCGGATCTTCACCTTCCTCTCCCGCGAGGAGATCGAGGCCTTGGAGGAGCAGACGCGGGAGCAGCCCTACCTGCGCGCCGGGCAGAAGGCGTTGGCCGACCACGTCACCACCCTGGTCCACGGGGCCGCCGAGACGGAGGCGGCCAAGTCGGCCGCCCAGGCCCTCTTCGGGGGCGGCGACCTCTCGACCCTCTCCGGCGACGCGCTGGGCAGCGCCCTCCGCGAGGCCGGCAGCGTGCAGGTGTCGCGCGGCGAGCTGCCCAGCGTGGTGGAGCTGCTCGTGCTCTCCGGGCTGACCAAGAGCAGGGGCGAGGCCAGGCGCACCATCGCCGAGGGCGGCGCCTACCTCAACAACGTGCGGGTCGAGGACCCCGAGCTGGTTCCCGGCCCGGAGCACCTCCTGGGCGGCGCATGGCTGGTGCTGCGACGGGGCAAGAAGAAGGTCGCCGGCGTCGAAGTGCGCTGAAAAGCGCCTCTGACCTGGGCAAACGTGATTGTGCCCGCCGTCACAGCCGATTGATTTGCAAGGCCGTGGGAGTTCGCCTACTGTTTCACCTCGTTGCCCGGTGACGCCGGGGAGCAAGGCCGGTCAGGCCGGGCTCCCGATCCCGACAACCACCTCTCGCAAGACACCTCGGAAGAGGTCGACAAGAGCGCGCGACAGCGGCCTTGGAGATCCGACCCAGGCAGAATTGTCGAGAGAATGCAGAGAACAGGCCGGAATTGCTCCGGCGGGAAACGATCTGCTAAGTTTCACCAGCAGCTGGAAGCGGAGAACAAGCCGGAATTACTCCGGCGGGAAACGATCTGCTAAGTTTCACCAGCAGCTGAAAGCGGAGAACAAGCCGGAATTACTCCGGCGGGAAACGATCTGCTAAGCTTAACCAGCACCGCTACCGAGGTCGAGAGGCCGAGGGGCGGGGGCGATTGATTCTTGAGAACTCAACAGTGTGTCATAGTCGACGAATTAGTTTGTTATGCCCCGTCAACATGATGTGGT
>NZ_JBZAJA010000010.1:0-107045 GCF_058215795.1 Nocardioides sp. Z40_12 | reverse complement strand
TCGCACGACGTCGTCGCGGAACTCCTTGGGATAGGGCTTTGCCACGAGGGACTTCCTGCCAGCGAGGAGCGATCCTCGCTGGTCAGGCGTCAACCGAACTCGGGGCAGTCCCCTCGGTCCTGCCGTTCACCATCTCGGTGACGTCATACGAGCCCATCACCGGGGACCGCTCAGCGTCGGCGCTTCACCTGGACCGGCTTGGAGGTCACCTTCGTGACGGCAACGTTGGGCCGACGGATGACCACGCGCACGCTGATCGTCTTCCCCGCGTCCGTGGCCTTCACCTTGTACCGGGCCGACCTCCCAGCCTTGCCCTTCACCGCCTTGCCGTTGCGCAACCACCGCAAAGTCACCTTCGCCGGGGCCGGGGAGAAACCAGTCACCCGGGCCCGCAGGACCTTCCCTGGGCGCGCCTTGCCCGCCACCTTCACCACACCGTCACGGGTGGGCGGCTGTCCGGGCGTCGGACCGGCCACCGGGCCTGTCCTGCCAGGGCCCTTGGTGCCGGGTGGTTCCGTCGCGGGAGCCGCCGGGGCGACTGTGGCGCTGTGCGACGTCGAGATGGCCGACCCGTGGGCGTTGAACGCGACAGAGACCAACGTGAGCTGACGTCCCAAGTCCGTGACCGAAGGCGTGTACGTGTCGCCCGTGGCGGCCGCGATCGGCTGCCCGTCCAGGTGCCACTGGTGGCTGGTGCTCTCAGCGCCAGACCACACCGCGAACTTCCCCGTGGCCGGCAACCCCACCTGCACGGTCGCCGGCACCTGCGGTGCGGAGACCACCTGGGGGCCGGTCACGCCCCCAGGACCGGGCGGGGGACCTCCGGCACCCGGATCCGGGACCCCGATACCCAGACGGGACGTGAAAGCAGGCGCCGAGGGTGTGCCGGTGGGCGACCACGCGGTGACCGAAGCCGACAAGGCTTGCCCGGCGTCGTGCATCGTGGGCGTGTACGTCTTCTGCGTGGCCCCCACGATCTCGGTGTCGTTGCGGTACCACTGGTAGGTGAACCGTGCAGGTGTGGGGGACCAGATGCCGTCGCTGGTCTCCGAGACCTCACCGACCACCCAACCCGTGGCCTGCGGGCCCAAAAGCAGCTCAGGGGCGTAGTCGTACCCGACGGGACCGGTCGCGACGCTGAGCGCAGCTCCGGTGTCGGCGCCGGCGGTGACCACCTTCGCCTCCACCTGAACCGTCTTCTCGACCATCTCCCGGGTCAGCAGCAGCTCAGGCCCGGTCCCGACCGGGGCGGAGTCGGCGAACCAGGTGAACTCCACCCGCTCCCCCACCCCGGTGGGGGTGTAGTCGCCCGCGGAGGCGCGCAGCGTCTTCCCGACCATCGCCGTGCCGGACACCGTCGGGCGGCTGCCTGCGCGCCAGGTGAACGCGGCCGGCCGGCCGGGGTCCACGAACGTCGTGGTGTAGGTGAGGTCCGGGGCGGGCTGAGACGACCCCGGGTTCGTGCGGTTGCTGACGCGCACCCGGTAGGTCACGTCCCTGCCGCCGACGTCGGAGGGCAGGACCACCCCGGAGGGTTGGAACACCACGGTGCTGGCGTTGCGGAACTCGACGTTGACCGGCAGGTCCCTGACCGGGCCCGGTGAGAGCTGGGTGACGGTGACGGTCGACCCGGCCATCCAGTACTGGTCGCGCAGTTGGACCGACCAGCGTGGGGTGTCCAACGGCTCGGGGAAGTACCCGGCGGCAGGCCAAGCCACCGGGTGGCTGGTGAAGTCCGAACCTTCCGGCGTCCTCCGGTAGTCGCCGGTGTACAGCGTCCACGCGGCGTTGGAAGCGCCGATGCCCAGACTGTTGGTCGTGCGGCCCAGCAGCAGCGTGCGGGTGCCCAACGTCGCTTCCTCAGGGCTCGCGGACCGCAACGCCAACTTCATCCCGTTGTGCTGCGTCGCCGGGTAAGCACCCATGCTCCAACCCAGAGAGTCGGCGGCCTGAACGTCGTAGCACGCCCACGAAGGGTCGATGTCGTGCCGGAACCCGTTCGCGGCGAACATCAACGCAGCCCGCTGGGCGAGGGCGTTGCTGCCAGCATTCAACGGCACGGCCGGAGAGCCGACCAGGTCCCGTGCGTAGGTCAGCATCGCCAGGTTCGCGTCCAGGTACGCCTGCGACGGGGACCCGGGGTCGCAGGTCGCCACGTTCCCGTCCCACCGCACAGGGACCGCCTCGGCGGGCGCGTAACGGGTCAGGTACCCGGAGATCACCGCCGCACGGTCGTTGGCGTCGATGGTGCCGCCGTCACTGAGAGCCGGCACCGGGAGGGCAACCCCCGGCACGGTCGTTCCCGGGTCAGCACCAGCAGCAGAAGCGGTGAGGGTGGCCGTCGCGGCCAGCACGCCGGCCACGGCGACTGTTGCGAGCCGGCGGAGGTCGGTGGTCTTCACATGGAACTCCGAGTGTTGTGGCGGTGTCCGGTGACACCGCCGCGGGGTCAGGGTAAAGGCCAGGACCGACGTGGCGTCGCAGAACGACTACAGTGCCTCCCCACCGCCGCGGTCGCGTCCGTCGGATCCACCGGTGACTCGTATGACAACGCCCTGGCCGAGGCGTTCAGCTCGCTGTTCAAGGGCGAACTGGTTCGCAACAAGGGACCGTGGAAGAGCATCGATGACCTTGAGATCGCGGTCGCTGAGCACATCGACTGGTTCAACCACCGACGCCTGCACGGCGAGATCGGGCTCGTCCCACCAGCCGAGTTAGAAGACAAGTACTACCGCCACAACCCCACGCCGACTACCGTCGGCGCGTCAGTTCAGAGCCTCCACTGAACCCGGTACACGACATAGTGACGTCCTTGGCCACGTCATGCTGTCACCAGATCGTGCAGCAGTCCCACCGGCCCAGCGCAGGGGGCGAGTGGCCACCAGTCGGACACACCCCAAGACACGGCCGCCCGGCCGGCCCTAGGCTCCGGTCCCCGACCCACACGTCGGGACCGTCAGCACGTCAGCTCAGGGGGACCCGACATGCCCGACACGCCCGCCACCCAGCCGCCCACCCCACTGACTCGAACAGCTCCCCGACCCACAGCAGCAACCGTCCTGGTAGGGCTGCTCGTCACCGCCTTGGCTTTCCTCGGGCTCGTTGCCACTCCAGCCTCAGCGGCCGGCACCGGAGCCATCTCCGGCACCATGCGCGGCCCGACGGGTGAACCGGTCCGCGGGTACGTCGACCTGCTCATCCCCGACGCCAGCGAAGACGACGGATGGGCCTACGTCGACGGGTACGAAACCGACCCGAACGGCAACTTCACCATCCCCAACCTCGATATCGGCAACTACCGGCTCTTCTTCGTCGCCAACAGCGAAACCATCGCCTACCAGTTCTACGACCGCGCTCCCACCGTCGCGACAGCCACCGACGTGAGCGTCACCGACGGCGCCACCACCCTGATCGACACGCGCCTGGCAGCCGGAGGCCACATCACCGGGAAGGTCACCTACGCCCCCGACGCCCCTGCCCCCGGCCTGACGGTCTGCGCATGGGGTCAGGTCGTAGACACCCGCCCCAACTGCGACCTGACTGACACCACCGGCACCTACCACCTGTACAAGATGCTGCCCGGCAACTACCGGCTCACCTTCGAAACACGCGGCAACGGGTGGTTGCGCGAGTTCTGGCCCAACAAGTACCGGCAAGTCGACAGCGAGTACTTCCCCGTCGCCGCCACCACCACGGTCACCGGCAAGGACGCCACACTGGAACGCGCGTCCGTCATCTCCGGGAAGCTCACCAACCTGGCCGGCGTCGGCCTGTACGGGCACGTCGGAGCGCTCACTCGCACACCTGCCGGTGCCGGGTGGACGTACACGTCCTGGGACTTCACTTCCACCAACGATGACGGCACCTACCGTTTCGAAGTGCCCGCCGGCACCTACTTCCCCACCTTCGAGTCCGGCGACTACGCCTTTGAGTACTGGAACGACGTCCGCCCCGGAGCCGAAGCCGACCGAGACCCGCTCACCCTCACCGACGGGCAAGTCCTCGACAACATCAACGTAACCTTGGAACGGCCCACCTCCCTCAGCGGCATCGTCTCCGGAACCGGGGCACGCACCCGCCTGCTGATGAACGTGTACATGAAGACCCGCACCAGCTGGAACAACATCAACGATGTCTACATCGACGACGCAACCGGCAGGTACGAGTTCCCGCGCCTGTCCAGCGGCACCTACCGGCTCGCGATCTTCGACGACGACACGAACGAGAGGTTCTGGGTCGGCGGCACCAACCTGGACACCGCCACCGACGTCGTCATCTCTCCCGAGACCCCGAAGACGTTCAACGTCACCCTCAACACCGCCGGTCCCCCACCCATCCCGACGCCCACCCCTACCTCGGAACCAACCCCGACGCCATCCCCCACCCCGGCACCCACCGCAACGCCCACGGTCACGCCCACGGCTGCCCCCACCACGGAGCCAGGCCCCACGGCCGCACCGGTCCCACCCACCGCAACACCCACGCCCACGGCCACGACCGCCCCGGTGTCGCCGGCTGCGGCCCTCAAGGCGCTCCTGACCGCGGCCAAGGTGAAGGGGAAGCCGCAGGTCGGCAAGACGCTCCGCGTGCGCGTCAAGCTGGCGGCTGGTGCGTCCGTCAGGGTTCAGTGGCTTCTCGGGCAGAAGACCATCAAGAAGGCCACCAAGCCTCGGCTCAAGGTCAACCGGACCTGGGAGGGCAAGACGCTGACAGTCAAGGTGACCGCGACGCTCAACGGGACCACCAAGACGCGGCGCATCAAGGTCGGCAAGGTCGCCTGACCCACCCACCACCCCGAGCGCCCGCCGGCTAGCAGCAGGAACCGCACCTGAACCGGCGTGCGCACAGAGAACAGGTCCGGGCTCCCCTTGAACCGCCCCGGCGTGTCCGGAGGCCGGATCTCTTGGCTCAGCCGGTCGGCGTGAGCTCGTTCCTTGCGGCGTAGTGGAGCTCCTCGGCTGCGATCGGGGTCAGGTCGTCGAGGGCCTCGTGCGGACGCTCGTTGTTGAAGAAGTCGACCCAGTTCAGGGTCTCCAACTCGACGTGCTCGACACCGCGCCAAGGGCCCTCGGGGCGACTCGACTCGGCCTTGTATAGCCCGATCTGGGACTCTGCCAAGGCGTTATCGTAGGCGTCGCCGACAGACCCCACATACGGGTCGACGCCCTCGTCGATCAGCCGCTGAGTGAAGGCGAAACTGACGTACTGGGACCCCGCATCCGTGTGATGGATGAGCCCGGAAAGGTCCGTGATCCCGGCCTGGCGCCGCGTCCAGATGGCGTGCTCAAGGGTGTCGAGCACCAGGTCGGTGGTCATCCTCGTCGCCGCCCGCCAACGGACGATGCGCCGACTGAAGACGTCGAAGATGAAGGCCACGTAGACCGTGCCGGCCCAGGTCGCGACGTAGGTGAAGTCGGCGACCCACAACTGGTTCGGCCGTGATGCCCAGAACTGCCGATCCAACTCGATCGAGCGGTCGCTCCGCGGCCGGGTCACCGAAAGTGGTGCGGACCTTCTTCAACCTCAAGGCGCCTTGCCAGCCCTGTTCACGGCGCGGCGGTGATGACCAGCACCGGCAACAACACCTTGGTGCCGTCCTCGAGTGGGATCTTCCTCGGCGGGAATCACAAGTCGCACTGCACCGCGTCTCCGGCCGCCCAGACCAACCGGTCCGCCGGGTCGACCGGCCGGTGCTCAGGGCGAAGCCGTCGGACGTGGTCACGGAATCAGGTGATCGACCCGGTCCACTCGACCGTTCGGCCAACACCAGGGCGCGCCACTCGGGGTCCGCAGGCATGACGCACGACAGCCCACCTATGAAATGAGCCCTTCCCAGATCCACTACCCCCGGGGGAGGCGAACGAAGCCCGCCTCTGGATAGGGCAGGCGAAGTCTGCAAGTCGGCAGCATGCTCCGAACTCGGTGCGCCCGGCCGCTTCACCCTGGTTCACGCCAGTGAAGGCGTTGACGACGACCGTGACGAAGCCGCGCCTTGGTCCGGGCCCCTTCGCCCGCGTGTTACATATCTGGTACACAGGGAACAGCGTTTTCGACGTTTGCGCAGGTCAGCATGGGTGAGTCAGTCAGTACTACGACATCTAGGCCTGACGCTGCGCTGACCTGCGGAAACGTCGGAAAAAGGCCTCTAACCTGCGGAAACTCCTACGCAGGGCTACGCACCGACACCCGCTGGCACGCGCTGGGCTGTGAGATGGCTGTGAGCTATGTGTGAGATCGTGTGAGATCGTGTGAGATGAGAACGGTTCTCAGGTAGAGAAGCGACAAGCCCCCGTCCCGACTTCGTGTCGAGGCGGGGGCTTTGTCGTGCAGGCAGTCCGACGCGTCGTTCGAATCCCACGCATGATGCGCTCCGCGGCACCAACTCGACGCCTACTACAACGTCGCGCCTGACCACTGGACCGGACGGCGACCAGAAGCGTCATCCGGGCCCGTCAGCGCCCGTGAATCTCCCGGACCCCTATCAGGTGTCCCCCACTGGATGGGGCCGAGCCCACCCCCACACAAGGAGCGCCCATGTGCGATCTGAAGACCGAAGGCGGCCGTCGCTGCCCCACATCCAAGCCCACCTCCAAGGGCGGCACCCGCGGCCAGGGCGCTGCCGCTGCCGCGGGCGCGGAGCCAGTCGAGCCCGACCCGACTCGCATCTACCAGACCCGACATGGCTACCGGGAGGTGAGGTGGCAGCGGGACTGATCCCATGGTGACCTGCTCAAAATCCCATGCCCTGAAGTCGGACTTTGAACCACCCGTTCGAAGCGCTCTCTCGCCCGTAGCCCCGTGAAGGCATGCGTCCTGCTCCAATAAGCGCCGAGACAGCCGCGGCCCGCCCTTACGCCCAAGACGGGAGGAGGTTCGTGGACATCAACTAGAACAGGCGCGAGAGGCCGCCGCCACATTGCGTGACGGCGGCCCCAAGCACTGGCGGACTACTCCCCGACGATCTGGTAGCCGCGTGGGATCGGCTCGCCCCCTAGCCGCGCTGACACCGGCCCCCCGACTTCTTCAGGGGCCTCCACCGAAACCTCGGGTGTCTCCGTGGTAGGGCGGACGACGAGCAGGTAGTGCTCCATCTGCTCGGTAGGGATCCCTTCTTCGGCGTAGGCGTCGATGTAGGCGCGGCCGCGCGCGAAGACGTCCACACGGTGCGCGCCTGGCGTGACGGGCACGAACGACGGGTCGCCCATGTCGTTGCCCATGTCCGTCACCGTGAGCCACCGTTCGGCGATATCCACGACCACCGACCGGTGCTCCGGCCAGTCGTCAGCCTCGGCCGGGAGTTCCGTGGTGACGGCAACCCGAACGGGCCCGCCTCGCACACCGGTGGTGATGGTGATCCCTCCGACGGCCGAGGCGACTGACAGGTTGTCGAAGTCGGTGAAGTCCATGGCCCACACATGGTGGTTGTCGCCGAAGACGAGCATGTGGTTCTCGACGACAACGGTGTGGAACATCACGACCTGAAACCGACCTGGAACGGGTCGCCTCCCAGCATGCGCTCAGCCCGGTAGAAGGCTCCGAGTTCGCCGCCACCGTAGGAGTTGTCGTCCTTCAGGATGTAGCAGCGCGACCATCCCTGAGCGCCGGTCCGGTACGGGGTTTTCGGCATCTGGCACCAAACGTCGATCGGGCGTCCGCCCAGGTAGCGGTTCGGGCCCGTCATCCAGTGCTTCATCGCCTCGCCCTCGAAGATCATCGCAGCGCGCGAGAGAACCTGCTCCAGGTCGTCACTCATAGGGGCACCGTACTCCGAGTCGCCGTGAAAACGGTTGCGCGAGGCGTCACACAGCCGCTCTTTCACGGCGTGTGCCGCCGGTCAGCGATGGCGAGCATAGGAGTGGGCCATGACGCCTAAGACACGGAACGTGTGGACGTGCGAGAACTGGGCAACCCACACGCCCCGCGCAGACCCAGTCCCCGTCCACCTCCGACACCGAGACCGAGATGCTGCCGGTCACGGCCTACGACGCCGCCCAGGACGTCACCCCGGCTGCCACTCCGGGAATCACCGTCCGGGGATGAACTCGATCGTGTCGCGCGTCATGTGGCGGTACCTCCACAAGGATGGGTGGTGGCGGGCACTACGGTGCTTCGTTAGATGGCGGGGGCACCGGGATCCCCCGTTCGGTGAGCAGTGCTTCACACCGCTCGACCAAGTCACCACGTTTGGCGTACCACATGCGCAGGTTCATGAGCACCGGTCGACCGTCCGCACCGGTCTGCAGCAGGTCGATATCCGGGTGGCTGAGGAACACGTCGTAGTAGGGCCTGAGGTCCTGGTCGGTGAACTTGAACACGGCTGCCGCTGTCTCCAGCGGCGTCCCGTCCCGCGGATCTACCTTGTTGACGTCGGCTCCCATGTCCAGCATCCGTTTCAGCACGGGAGCTTCCGCCTCGAAGTCGTGGACTCTTCCGTCCACCAGCGCGTGGAGAGGTAGGTGACGTCGGCACCGTCGTCAAGAAGCCGGTTCGAGATCGCCACGCGGGTCTTCGGGTCCCCATGGGTGAGCGCCATGGTGAGCAGGCTCGTGTCCGAAGCTCCGGTGTAGTTCACATACTCCGGCTGGTAGGCAGCCTCAAACTCTTCGTAGGTCCCGTGCGACAGCGCCGCGTACAGGGCGTTGGCGTCGCGGGGCTGCTTGCGGTTCAACCATCCCATGTCCGGAACCTATCTTCGTCTCGATGGCGGCGGGAGGCCCTCATCGACCCCTGACCTCGCGGGCTGATGGCGATGACAGGCGGCGGCAACGGGCTGCCCGGGGACGGTGGACCGATGGTGGTGGAGGCGGCCACCGGCGCGGTGGTCGGCTACGCCCCGATCCGGGACCGCAGCTCGGTCTACAGCGACAACGGCTACCTCACCGCCCTGGGCTTCCTCGACGAGGAGGCCGGGCTGCTGCTCGGCGGCCCGATGGACTTCCGCACCATGGAGCTCGGCGAGGAGCAGCGGCACCTCGTCGCCTGGGACTTCCGTGCCGGCACCTTCGAGCGTCTGACGACGGGTGACTCCTCGATGTCGGAGATCACCGTCGCCTGGGGGGTGCTCGCCGCTGGGTGACGTGCGCAGTACGCGCAAGAGGTCGAGCGGACGAGCGTCCCACCAAGATCGGGCGCAGACCCCTTCGTCGAAGTAGCCCGCATGGGATTGCCGATCTTTTCTGCATCTCGACACCGTCGGCCATCCGCCGCGCCGCCGCTGCCGATGCGCGCGGCGGCCAGTGGGAGGGCAACTTGCCCCCCCAGCGCCGGACTGGTGGGCTACCGGGGTCACTACCTTCATAGCCATGGCGTTCGGCCTAGTGCTTAGTGTCGAGCGCATGTGGCCCCGATCCGGGGAGGACACGTGAACCGAGCACCACACATGCGGGTACATGAGAGCACGCCGCCCGAGCTTGTGTCTCCGACCGGACATTACGCTGCGGCGCTTGCTGAGGTTCTAAGGTCGTCGAAGACCGGCCGTCGTCGTCCTACCGATGCCCCGTCCGGATCATCTACGGTGGTTCTTGACCGCTTTGGGCGTGGGGGTGTCAGGTGGAGGAGGCTTGGGACAGCGCCGAACTATGGCGTCTGACATTGGAGCACTCGCCCGTCGGCATGACCATAGTGGGACTCGACGGTCGCCTGCTGATGGTGAACCGGGCCCTGTGCAACATGCTCGGGTACGACGCCGCCGTGTTGCGCAAGCGAGGTTTTCAAGAGCTCACACATGCCGAGGATCTCGAGGCCGACCTCGAGCTGTTCGGTCGGGCGTTGGCCGGGGAGCTCGACTCCTATCGGCTGCAAAAGCGCTACCTACATGCTGACGATCGCATCGTCTGGGGCGATCTCTCGGTGGCTCTGGTGCGGGCCCGCGACGGCCGTCCGCTCCACTTCATATCGCAGATCGTCGACGTGACGAAGCAGCACGAGCACGAGGAGCGGGTTGAGGCAGCCAGGGCGGAGGTCGCGCACGAGCACCAGACCCTCGCGGCGATCTTCGAGACGGTGAGCGTGGGGTTGCTGCTGATCGGCAGCGACGGCCGCTACGAGCGGATGAACCGCCGTCACCGGGAGACGATGAGCCTGCCTTTCCCCAACGGCCACGACGGATATGCGGGGCAGCTCGGTGATGTGTACTTCCTGGACGGCAAGACACGGATGTCCAAGGAGGACATGCCGTCCTACCGTGCCGTCCAGGGGGAGGAGTTCGACGACTACACCTACTGGGTGGGCGATGATCCACGCACCCGCGCGGCCTTCTCCGTGTCTGCTCGCCAGGTGCGTGGTCCCTCAGGAGAGCAGTTGGGCTCGGCACTCGCCTACCAGGAGATCACCGATCTGATGCGCGCCAGACAGATCCAGGACGAGTTCGTGTCGTCGGTGTCTCACGAGCTGCGCACGCCGATGACCGCGATGCTTGGCTATCTTGAGATGCTGGGCGAGGACGAGGAACTGCCTCCTCATGTGATTGCCCAGCTGCGGATCGTCGAGCGCAACGCCAGCCGTTTGCGAGCGCTGCTGTCCGATCTGCTTCAGGTAGGACAGGCCGGCGAGGGCAGGCTTCCGCTGCAGCGCACGGCAGTGGATCTAGCCGCGCTAGTGCATGAAGCCGTCGAGGCGACGCGTCCTATGGCCGAGAAGTATGGCGTGGTTGTCGGGATCAACGTTCCCAGAAGCGTCACCGCCGTGGTCGACAGAGAGCGCATCCGCCAGGTGCTGGACAACCTGCTCTCTAACGCCATCAAGTACACCCACCCGGGCGGTCAGGTGAGCGTCGTTCTCACGCAGAGTGCGACCGCGATCGAAGTGGAAGTCAGCGACACCGGCATCGGCATAGCCCAAGAGGAGGTCGAACTCGTCTTCGACCGATTCTTCCGCGGCGAGGAGGCGCTCAAAAGGCACTTACCAGGCACCGGCTTGGGCCTCAACATCGTCAGCTCCATCGTGGCCGCACACGACGGTGCCGTAGCGCTGGACAGCGTAGTCGGACAGGGCAGCACTTTCAGGGTCACATTGCCTCAGCCGACTGTATAAGGCAGACCTCCCTCGAACTTGCGCCATCGCGCTGTATTTGCGGCCCGTGCTTGCCGACAGCCGGCCGACTCCGATGGCATGACCCGGCTATACGTGATCTTCGAGGCCCACTCGACCCTTGACCCGTTGGGACAGGTAGAGGTGGCTTCAGTAGTTCACGGATTCGTCTTCAGAGACGATCTTCAGCGTCTCCCCGCCGAGAACCGACGTATCCGCCAAACTTTCGGTGATGCGCCATTCGAGGCCGAACTCGGCGACCTTCCCGACGCGAGGGCCGAGCAACGAGCAGAGATCATCGGCGCCCTGGTCACGGCCGCGGTAGCGCTGGACGGCGCTTATGCCGAAGCCAGCCAAGCACTCCGAGGGTCCCCCGGGTCTCCTTCAGATAGGTGTCATCAGACCTGCGTCGGAGCTGCCGTCCAACACGGGCAACGTGCAGGTCCACGCTCAAACCACGTACAAAGACGTCGCCCGCCAAAGTCAATTAGGGGATGTGCACGCTGGACCGGTTGACCGCATCAAGTCAGCGCTCCGCTGGGTCATGCTGTCACCCGATAATGCAGCAGTCCCTCTCGCTGCTAGAACTCGCAATCGCGGCGACTCTCGGCCCTGCAACGGTCGTATCCGTCGCCGCCGTTAGCCACGTCGTGCCCTGGACCGCCGAGCAGCACGTCATTTCCGTCGGCACCAACGAGGCGGTCGTTGCCAACCCTTCCGTAGATCAACGCGCCAAGGCCGCCATCGTGCCGGAGAACATCTGCGCCGCGGCCACCGTCGAATCGACTGCCACGAGCCCCGCCCACGAGCATGACTCGGTCTCGTCCGCGCCCCATCCGAATGTCGGCCTTCCAGCGGTCGGGCATGAAGAACACGCTGTTGCCAAGCCGTTCAGGTTGACTAAACCGCCCCACATGTCCGGAGACTCCGGACATGCCGGGACGCTTCAGTCAGCCAGGAAGGCGCGCAGCGCGCTGTTGACCTCCTCGGCATGGGTCCAGAGCAGCCCATGCGGTGCGCCTTCGATCTCGACGTATTCGGCGTCGGGGAGAAGCGGGCGGAACCGTCGTGCGGTGGCGTCGATCGGCAGGATGTTGTCGGCCGTGCCGTGCAGGATCAGGGCCGGCTTGCCGCTGGCACGGACCGCCTCGACGTCGTCGCGGAAGTCCTCGATCCACGACGAGACCACGGCGTAGGCCGCGACGGGGGCGCTGGAGACGGCGACGTTCCAACTGCCGGCGACGACCTTCTGGCCGATTCGATCGCCGAGGTTCTCCTCGAGGTTGTAGAAGTCGGAGAAGAACTGGTCGAACCAGGCGTAGCGATCACCCCTCGCCGCTGCCTCGATGCCTTCGAACACACTCTGTGGGACCCCCCCAAGGTTGTCGTCGCGGGCGAGGAGGAAGGGCTCCAGGGAGGCGAGGAACGCGAGCTTCGCGACCCGCTCGTGGCCGTAGCGCGAGACGTAGCGCGCAAGTTCGCCGGTGCCCATGGAGAAGCCAATCAGCACGGTGTCGCGGAGGTCTAGGGCCTCCAGCACGGTGCTCAGGTCGGCGGCGAAGGTGTCGTAGTCGTACCCGGTGCTGACCTTCGATGACCGGCCGAAGCCGCGGCGGTCATAAGTGATGACGCGGTACCCCGCGGCGAGGAGCTCGCGAGTCTGCCGCTCCCAGCTGTGGCCGTCGAGCGGATACCCGTGGATAAGGACAACCGGCTGACCCGCGCCTTGGTCCTCGTAGTAGAGCTCGATCGGTGTGGTGTTCTCTTCACCGACGGTGATGAATCCCATGATTCGTTCCTTTCCTTGTTGATTTGCTGCGTCTGTCGTAGTCAGCGGTGACCTGCCTGCATGGCCACCCCTGGCGCCGGCTCTGTGCGTGAGGCTGTCGACGGTGCTCGCGGGTCAGCGTGGTCGTGGTGGACGCCGTCGATCGCCGCAGCCAGGGGCCGCCTCGGTGAACGAGCGCGCGTCCGGGAACCGATCGCTACGAGCCTTGGCGAGTGCTTTCGCCAGGACGGCGCCGAGCGTGGATGCCCAGCCTGGGCAGGTGCGGGCGAAGGCTGCACAGTGACGAATCCTGCGCGTGGGCCTGGCCGCTCTACGGTGACCTCCGGTGCCAGCCCCCGCCACTAAAGGGCTCTCGTTCCGAGCCCCGCAGTTCGCATGAGCCCACGTCCGTCGCCCCCGAGACGGTGGTGGTCTCCGACGGACGCGACACCACGGACCACAAAGTCGAACACAGGTCTTCAGTAGCGCCGTCCGATCCCCTGCGCAGACCAACAATTGTCATCCGCGCTCGATGTGCTCCTCCAGGCGCAGGGCGGCCGTCGGGCAACGCGCGATCACCTCTGCCAGGGTGTGGACGGTCTCCTCGGTGTCAGCCCTGCCGGGGTCGATCCAGGGTCGTGCGGCGGGGTTGAACACGCTCGGCATCCCGCGCACGCACTCGGCGGCGTGCCGACACGCGTCCCGGTCGAAGGAGACGTCGACGAGGGGGCCGGTGTAGGTCCTGCGCGCCACGATCAGCGCCCTCCCGCGGACGGCGCCGCGTTGTAGAGCAGGTCGCGGTACTCGGGGTGACCGCGAAGCCAGCCGACGATGAAGGGGCAGGTGACGAGTGCCTTGAGGCGTCGCTCCCGCACGTCGTCGAGCGTTGCGCGGGCAAGCGCGTTCGCGACCCCGCGCCCCTCGAAGGCCGCATCGACCTCCGTGTGGGTCAGGGCGACCAGCTCGTGGGTCTCCTGGTAGTCGACGAAGCCGGCGACCGTGCTCTCCCCGGCGAAGGTGGCTTCGTAGCGGTTCCGGTCGGGGTTCCTGGTGACCGTGATCTCGTGGGCCATCGCGGTGGGTCCTCCTGGTCTCGATGCTTCCTGCGGTGTGGCTCCATGCTCGTGCCGCGGGCGGCTCCCTCGCGTCAGGGAGAACTGCCTATTTCGACCCGTCAGGAGAGCGGCAGCTCCCTGAGCTGCCGGCGGGAGGTGATCTCGAGCTTGCGGAAGATGTTGCGCAGGTGGGCTTCGATCGTGCGAGGGCTCAGGAACAGCTGCCCCGCCACCTCGCGGGAGGTGGCACCGGAGGCCACCAGCCGGGCGACGTGGAGCTCCTGGGCGGTGAGCTCGTCGACCGGCTGGGTGGTCCGAGCGCGTGGGTGCTCGCCCGTGGCCCGGAGCTCACGGGCCGCACGGGCCGCGAACGCCTCCGCACCCATGTCGCTGAGGAGCCGGTGGGCGGTGCGCAGCTGCTCCCGGGCATCGCGGCGCCGACCTTCGCGGCGCAGCCACTCCCCGTAGACGAGATGGGTGCGGGCGAGGAAGCCGCCCATCCGGCTGCGACCGAGCTGCGCGACCGCCTCCACGAACTGCTCTTCCGCCGCACCTGCGCCACTGACCAGTGCCTCCGAGCGCGCCGCCATCCCGAGTGCCCAGGGTGTACCGCTGGCCTGGGCCCGGGAACAGACCTGGGCGGCCGCCTCCGCGGCACGCTCCGTCTGACCGGCGCGGGCGGCGGACTCGACGAGCTCGGCGTGCGCCAGGTTGCTGAGCGACAGCTCGGGGGACTCGCACGCTCGCGCCGCCGCCCCCTGTGCGGCTGCGTAGTTCCCGAGCCCGTTGTGGAGCACTGCCAAGGCGTACTGCGCCAAGGACGCCTCCGTGCCTCCGTCCGGATGCGCAGCGTCCTGCGCGATGACGTCCCTGAGCTCCGTGGTCCTCGCCTGGTCCCCCCGCCAGGCGCTGAGGACGAGGTGGGCGTGCTGCACCTGCACCCCACCGGTGGCCCGGGTCAACGCCGACGCCTCGGTGGCGAGCCCTTCCGCTGCGGCGAGCTCGCCGGTCAGCACCGCCGTCAGGGACAGGAAACGCAACGCGTCGGGCAGCGTCGCCAGCGCGCCGGCATCCCGAGCGACCTGGACGTTGTGGCTGGCTAGGACGTGCAACAGATCGTCGTCGAAGACGGCCAGCGCGTTGCGGCAGGCCAGCCGAAGCCATCGTTGGCTGTACTGGGCCTGCTCGGGGTCCGTGAGCGTGTCGCGGAACGCCGTCAGGGCGTGTCGCAGTGCGGGGGCACCCACCGCGAACCCGGACGTCAAGGTCTTCACGAGCCCGTCCAGCAGCAGGTCCGGGGGTTGCGGCGGCCCCGGAGGCGCGGGGGCCATCCGTGCAGCCTCCGCGACCTCGAGCACGCCACGGTCGGAGCCGCCACTCACCAGCGCCGCGTCCAGCGCGTGCAGGTAGGTCTCGCGGGACAAACCCGCGTCGAGGTCGGACAGGCGCTGGGCTGCCTCCACTAGCAGCTCCGGCACCTCGCCGCCCCGGGTGGTGTGGAAGGCGACCTGCGCCCTGAGCAGGGTGATTCGAGCTGCCTGCAGCGTGTCGAGGGGTCCGGCCTCGGCGACGACTAGCAGCGCCCGGGCGCTCTCGGGGGCACCGGCCTCGTGCTTGAGGTGGGCCGCATCCAGCGACCGTCTCGCCCGGACGGCGGGCTCGGGGGTCAGCTCGGCAGCGCGTTGCAGGAACGCGGCCGCGGCCGCCACGCCGCCCCGGTCTCGGGCCCGGTCAGCCGAGCGCTCCAGCTCGGCGGCAGCCTCCTCGTCTGTTCCCAGGACGGCCTGCCCTCGGTGCCAGGCTCGGCGGTCCGGGTTGTCGCGCGGCTCGGTGGCGACGGCCAGGGCAGCGTGGGCCCGACGCCGGTCCGGTGCGGTGGCCGCCTGGTAGACCGCCGACCGGACCAACGGGTGCCGAAAGCGCACCCGCGTGCCCAGCTCGACGAGCCCGCTGGACTCGGCGGCGACCGCCGCCTCGCGGGGGATGCCAAGGTGGGAGGTCGCGCGCCACAGCACGCCGGGGTCGCCGGTCGGGTCGGCCGCGGCGACGAGGAGCAGCAGCCGGGTCTCGCCCGGGAGGCTGGCCGTGCGGCGTCGGAAGCCCTCCTCGATCCGGTGGGGCACGCTGAGCACGTCCGGCCGGCCGAACCCTCCGGCGAGGTGTGCCGGCGATGCTCCTCGGGGCAGCTCGAGCAGGGCCAGGGGGTTGCCGCGTGCCTCGGCCGCGATCCGCGCGCGCACGGCGTCGTCGAGGGGAGTGGCGACGGCCGAGCCCAGCAGCGTCTCGGCGTCGACCTCGCTGAGCCCCTCGAGGTGCAGCTCCGGCAGCCCGCTGAACGGATGCTCGTCACCCGGGCCGGCGTCGCGGAGCGCGA
Organism: Nocardioides sp. Z40_12; assembly: GCF_058215795.1. Classification (NCBI taxonomy): domain Bacteria; kingdom Bacillati; phylum Actinomycetota; class Actinomycetes; order Propionibacteriales; family Nocardioidaceae; genus Nocardioides; species Nocardioides sp. Z40_12. The sequence goes on along the minus strand of NZ_JBZAJA010000010.1, from coordinate 90,820 downwards.
GGACGAGAGCCACCCGCTCGGCCGACAGCCTTCGCGCGACGAACGCCAGCACCTGGGCCGACGCCTCGTCCAGCCACTGTGTGTCGTCGACGACGCACAGCAGCGGCGCCTCCTCCGCCACCTCGGCCAGCAGGTTGAGGGTAGCCAACCCCACCAGGAAGCGGTCGGGGGCGGGTCCGGTGCGGCTGCCGAACGCCACGCCCAGGGCTGCCTGCTGCGGCTCTGGCAGGGCACCGAGTCGGCCGAGCAGCGGACCGCAAAGCTGGTGCAGGCCGGCGTACGCGAACTGGCTCTCGGCCTCGACCCCCGTCGAGGAGCCCACCGCGAACCCCGAGGAGGAGGCCGCGGCGCCTGCCTGGTCCAGCAGGGCCGTCTTGCCGATGCCGGCCTCGCCGCGCACCACGAGAACCCCGCTGTGCCCGGCGCGGGCTCGCGCAATCAGCTCATCCATGGCCGCGCGCTCAGCGAGCCGACCCACGAGGTCCAAGGCAATCGCTCCCCTCCGAGCCGCACCGGTAGCTGAGTGTCACGGATGCACGAAGCCCTCGCAAGTGCGCCCGCTGCGTCACGGGCACGACCCGTAGGGACATCGGTGCAAGTCACCGACGCGACGAGGGCGCCGGTCGGGCGAGCCTGAGGACACGGCGACGGACCGACGACCAGTCGGGTTGCCCGGCCTCCCGGCCTCAGGGCCGAAGGAGGCACCCCCGTGTCCACGAAAGGAACACCATGACCACCTCCCCCGTCATCGACGTCGAGCACCTGAGCGTCACCTACGGCAACTTCACGGCCGTGCGCGACCTCTCCTTCCAAGTGCAGCGCGGGGAGCTCTATGCGCTGCTGGGAACCAACGGGGCCGGGAAGACCTCGACGCTGGAGGTCGTGGAGGGCCACCGGTCCCCCGCCTCCGGCACCGTGCGGATCTTCGGCGCGAGCCCCCAGGACCGCCACGCGGTCCGCCCGCGAATGGGAATCATGCTGCAGGAGAGCGGCTTCTCCCCCGACCTCACGGTGCGGGAGTCGGTGGGTCTGGTCGGGGCGCTCAGCGGACGGCGGGACGACATCGGCAGGGTCCTCAACGTCGCCGGGCTGGCCCACAAGGAGTCCACCCGGGTCGCTCAGCTCTCCGGCGGCGAGAAGCGTCGCCTCGACTTCGCCACCGCCGTGTACGGCGGCCCGGACCTAGTGGTCCTCGACGAGCCGACCACCGGCCTGGACATCCAGTCACGCGACTCCCTGTGGGCTGCTGTGGACCGGCTACGCGACACGGGCACCACGGTCGTGCTCACCACGCACTACCTGGAGGAGGCGCAGCAGCGCGCCGACCGGATCGGCCTCATGCACGCAGGCACGCTGCGCCAAGAAGGCACCGTCGCCGAGCTCACCCGGACCCTGCCCGCGGTGATCAGCTTCTCGCTCCCGCCCGGGGCGCCGGAGCCGCCGATCGTCGGCGCGCTCAATGGAGGCTTCCACGTCGAGACCTTCAGCCTGCAGCGCGACCTCCACCGGCTGCTGGGCTGGGCGCACGACTCGGGGGTGGAGCTGCTGGACCTCACGGCGGGCCCGACCCACCTCGACGACGTCTTCCGCGCCCTCGACAGCCACTGAGGCGACCATCCCAGACCCACCCGCCCACCTCCGTCACCACCTCGAAGGGATTCACCACCATGCTCGAGATCGCTCGCAGTGAGCTGTTGCAGATGTTCCGGAACCGCCTGGTCCTGGTCACCGGCCTGGTCATCCCGGTCGCCGTCGGCGCCTACTTCATCCGCCAGCACGAGACCTTCTCCGACCTCGGCAGCACCGGCTACGTCGCTGCCATCGTGATGTTCACCGTGCTGGCCTTCGGGCTCTACACCACGGCGGTGACCACCCTGGCCGCCCGCCGCAAAGACCTCTTCCTCAAGCGGCTGCGCTCGACGGCGGCCAGCGACCCGAGCATCCTCGCCGGGCTGGTCCTCCCCGTCGTCGTCGTCTCGCTCGTCCAGGTGACCGCGATCCTCGCGGTCTTCGGGGAGGTCTCCAGCCGCCCCGACGCGATCGGGCTCCTGGTGCTGGCGGTCCTGGCGACCACCGCCATGATGGTCGCCCTGGCGCTGGCGACCGCGGGCCTCACGAACTCTCCTGAGCACGCCCAGGTCACCACCCTGCCGGTCAGCCTCGCGGTGATCGCGGTGGCCAGCTGGGTCGGGATCAGCGGGACCGAGGAGCTCGCCTACGTCAAGCGGCTCCTGCCCGGCGGCTCAGCAACGGAGCTCATCGTCAACGCGTGGGACGGCGGCGTCCCGCTCGCCGAGTCGCTGTCTCTGCTGGTGCCCACCCTGGCCTGGGTCGCCCTCGCCGTCGCGCTGGCCGGCCGGCTCTTCCGGTGGGAGCCGCGGCGATGAACGGTCCGAGGGCCGGACGGCGCCCGCCCGGGCCCAGCGGCCGCCACGGGACCGCCGCCACCCGCTCGGTGGAGACCTTGATGGGCACGCGTCGCGTCCTCCTACAGCGCTACGAGGTTGGGGAGTTCATCGGTTTCGGCGCCACCGCGGTGGTGCACCGGGGTCGCGACCTGCGCACCGGCCGACCCGTCGCGATCAAGGTGCTGCACAAGAACCTGGCGACCGACCCCCGGTTCCACTCCAGGTTCAGGCGGGAGGCGGAGGCGGTGACCGGCCTGCGGCACCCAGAGATCGTGGCCGTCCACGACGCCGGGTACGAGCACGCGACAGACCCGTCTGGGGCCCGGGTGCGACTCCCGTTCATCGTCATGGAGCTCATCACCGGCCGGTCCCTGCGCGACGTCCTCGAGCGCGGCCGGCCGACGCTCGCCGAGACGCTCGACTACCAGCTGGGGGTCCTGTCCGCCCTCGAGGCCAGCCACCGGGCCGGCGTCGTGCATCGCGACATCAAGCCCGCCAACGTGATGGTGACGCACCAGGGCGCGGTCAAGGTCGTGGACTTCGGCGTCGCCCGGAGCAGCCACGACCTCGCGGCGACCCTCACCCTGCCCGGGGAGCTCCTCGGCACGCCGTCCTACCTGGCGCCCGAGCAGGTGCGTGGGGAGACAGCCGACCCCCGTAGCGACCTGTACTCCGCGGGCTGCCTGCTCTACCACCTGCTGAGCGGGAGGCCTCCCTTCGTCGGGGACGACCCCGTCTCCGTCGCCTACCAGCACGTTCACGAGGAGCCCGCGAGCGTGGACACCGGTGTCGCCGCCCTCGACGCCGTCCTCGCCCGGGCGCTCGCCAAGGAGCGCGACGACCGGTTCCAGGACGCGCGCTCGTTCCGGGTGGCCCTGCTGCGCGCGACCAGGGGCGGCACGATCCAGCGCGGCCCGGACACCGTCACGAGCACGGCCTGCTGACCACGGAGGAGAGACGCGTGCGATCACCCATCCCCCACTACCTCGCCGAGGCGGTCGACCACGTCGCGCCGGGCGTCTCCGGCGCAACCGCGGACTACGTCCCTGAGCTCGCCGCGGCCGACCCCGAGCGGCTCGCCGCCGTCTTCGCCACCGTCGACGGCAGGGTCTAGGGCGCGGGCGACACCAACGTCGCGTTCACCATCCAGTCGATCTCCAAGCCCTTCACCTACGCCCCGGCCCTGGCAGACCCGAGGGTTCGACGCCGTCCTGGCCAAGGTGGGCGTCGAGCTCTCCGGGGAGGCCTTCAACGAGATCTACCTCGAGGACGGCTCGGGCCGCCTGCGGAACCCGGTGATCAACGCGGGCGCGATCACCACGCACTCGCTCGTCGGTCCTGCGTCGCTGGACCCGCCCGAGCGGGTGGATTGCGTGTTCCGCAGCCACGACGTCCCAACTGAGGACCCGACCGCTGTCGCGAGGGCTACACCCGGCAGTGCTCCCTGCTGGTCACCACGCGCGACCTCGCGAGCTGTCGATGCGGGGGCCGGGTCGAGCGTCTGCGCCATACGGAGGGCTACCGTGGCGAGGAGTACTAGAAGTGGGCAGTTCGACTCATCAGATGCGAACGCCGCCGGAGTCGCGTGCGAGTTCACCCCGGGCCGGCACTGCAAGACCTTCAGAGGCGTCATTGGAATTGCCGACATCTCGCATGATGGTTCCTCCGGCCTCATCAGACTCACGGCCGAAGACACCGTCGTCTACGAGTCCCCGGCCCTGACACCAGGCATGGACGTGCCAGTCAACGTCCCGCTTGCACAGCCCTACCGCTTCGGCATCCAACTCTTCGACACCACACCCGGCGGTACCACCGGGCGCGACGCTGTCGAAGCGTGGCCCGTGATCGGCGACCCGGCCTTCCTCTGCACCGGCGTCTGAGTCTCGAGGGAAATGGCGCAGGCCACACCTTGGGTGCCTTCGCGCAAAAAATCCGGCGGGCATCGACTGCCCTTGGCCCGAGCGGAGGGCTCACGGAGACGTCATAAGAGCAACCGCCTGGTGTCGGCTCTCCCGCAATGAGCTCGCCACCGGGCGCTCGTCTTTCTCCCGCCTATGACCGTCGAGCCGGGAAACGTCGTGCTCCGCGTCCCAGGGTCGCCATGCCTTCGCCGGTGCCTCGTTGAACGGGCTCCCTCCCCGGGTCCGCCCGCACCCCAAGCAGCGGCCGTACTGATGCGGCCCAGCATCGGCAGTGTGCAGTTTCACGCTTGAATCGCGGGGCTCGGTGTCGCCCGCCAAAGTCAAATAGGGGATGTGCACGCTAGACTGGTCGACCAGATCAGGTCAGCGCTCCGCTGGGTCATGCTGTCACCGGATGTTGCAGCAGTCCCCCGGGACTTGACCAGGGTCTGGGAATGCCGACGCGGGGACGAATCCAAACGTCCATACACTGACTTCAGCCCCAGGCGCCGACCCTGCCCACGGTGGACGCGATCGGAGTTGTGCGGGCAACCCAGTTAATGTGCCCGAGTGCTGCGCGGATGCCAGCGGTCGACGGACTCGTTGTTCTCGCGTCTCTGTCGCACAGACGCGAGCCGACGGAGAGGAATGACAATGGAAGCAGCGCGGTCGACCAACGGCAGGTGTACCAACTTCGCCAAGCCGGGCTGCTTCGAATGAGAAGTGCGATCGGCTACCTGGGTCGACGTGTCGCCGTCGGGCTGGCTGTGACCGCGGCTTGCGCGGTCCTTGCGAGCGCGTGCACACCAGGAACCCCCGGCTCCGAGACCGACCGCAGCCCCGCGTCCGAAGATGCGGTTGATCAGCAGCGATTCTTAGCGCGCATCCCGCGCTTCACTGACTCTCGGATGTCGAGCCCAATGCAACTATGTCAGAGCCCGGGGCAGGCGCAACGCGGCAGCGGGCCGCCGGACGGCCTCCCCGCTGGACGTTACCTGTTCTGCGGCAAGGTCGAGGCGACGGACGCCGACGGCACGAACCATCATTGGCCCGTGCGAATTCTGGCCGGCCGCCGGACCCTCCGTCTCGACAAAGAGACGGTTACCGTGATGCATCCCGGAGGACCCGGGATCTCCCCGGTTGACCAGCTTCAGAAGGTGCTGCCAAGCGTCGACTTTGACCGCACGGTAGTCCTCACCTGGAACGGCGTCACCTCAGCCACGGAACAGCGGGCATGTGGTCCCGAAGGGGTCACTTTCGGAATCGACCGCCGCCTCTGGCTTACTCAGGTCGAGACAGTCGTCCAGGAATGCGCCCAGAGTGTTCGATCGCTGCCCTACGAAGCCTCGGCCGTTGCGTCCGCGCACGAACTCGAAGCTGTGAGGTCAGCACTTGGACTCCGGAACCTGGATCTCCTGACCTATTCCTACGGGACTCTGATCGCGGAGGCGTATCTCGAGAAGCATCCGGGCCGAGTCAGGCGGGCCGTGCTGGACGGGCCGATGGTGGCGGATGCGCCTTGGGAAATGCGGTTGTCCGAGGTCTCAGAAGCTCTCGCGCGCAGTTGGGCGCGAATCGCTTCCGTCTGTAGCACGCACGACTGCTCCGAGGCCGTCCAAGAACTGCTCAACGTGAGCGGCGGATACACAGCGGTGCACAACGCCGTGATGCAGGAACCGGCATCGGTGGGATCTGGGCAACAGCGCCTGACCGGGACCGCATTGGACTTGGCAACCATCGCAGTGCTTCGTTCCCCGAGATTGACGCAGACTTATCTGGCGGCGCTCGACTCCGCACTGGAGGGGGACGGGGCGCCATTGTGGTCCCTAGGCCTTCCTGGCTACTTTGGCGTGGACCGTGCCGTGTACCAAGAGACTTTGTGCAACGATATTAAGTTTCCGGACACCCTCGAGCGGTTCGGCACGGCCAATCCCCTGGCCGAGACGTTCAGCACCGACCTGGCCCCATGCGTCGGACGCGGCACTCTGGGGCGTTCCGGCACGACGCGGCCCGGGGCTGCCGGCTCCCCGTCGGTAATGATCGTCGCTTCCACGTTGGATCCCCTGACGCCCTGGGGCCTGACGCAGGCTCGAGAGTGGCCCAAACACGTCACTTTGTGTCGGACCTCCACGCCCGGTCATACAGGCGCGTGGTCGCGTGCCGTGACTCGGAGTGAGCGCGAATTCCTATCGACCGGCCGGCTGTCCTGCCCTCAAGCCTGACCGCAAGGACGCACGGCCGAGCGTTTCCAAGTCGTGGACAAGCCGATGGGCACAGACCCGATTGGCCACCTCGACTGGTGAACGTCCCCTTCCTGGGTGACGCTCTCGCGCTTCGGGAGTATGCCCTCGATTGCGTCTAGCCACCGCACCTGGGACGCGCCCTAGGACGGTGCGCATTTTCGCTAGTGTCAACGCGTGCGATTCGACTGAGTCGCGCAAGGTCGCCGGGGGGAGTGCGATCTGGCGAGGCGCTCTGGCCACGGCAAGCACGGCCTCCGGCTTGAGGGAGGGCACCCGGAATGAAGAGCAAGAGACTAATGGGTTGGGGCACAACGATCGTCCTGACCGCCGCCGCAATGAGCGTTCCAACGGTCCCTGCAGCGAGCATGGGCGCCGGCCAGCTGGCTGCTTCGACTGCGAGCTCCCTGCTCGAGGGAGAACCCCCGGTCGACATGACGATCATCTCGCAGGAGGAAGAGCTCAGCGACGTCGAAGTCGCGGCCTTAGAAATCACCCGAAGCGAGGAGGGCGCGGAGGCACTCGCGGAGGCTGCTGAGAACGGTATTGAGGTGCACTCCGAGCCGTTCGCGGTCTTCGGCACAGACGAGTCCACTCTGGTCGTCAGCGCCGACGTGACCGTCGAAGGCGTCAAGGGTGAGAACTCTGCCGGTGAGGAGATTACGGTCCTGTCACCCTCCATGGACCCAGCCGCAGGTGGCGACGCGGGCTTCGCGACCCCACCCAAGGGAGCTTGGGAGTACTACAACTCGAGCAACTGGCAGTACAAGACCGGGCCCTGGGTCCGCCAGGGATGGTGGATCGCTACCAAGGCGGACAACTGGCGCCCAAACGACAGCAGTCCGCGCCGCGACTACTACCGTCTGACCTACAAGATGACCGGGGGCGTCGAAGCCCGTGGGCACGGATACAACCGCATGTGGATCGAAGCGGACCGGGATGATACGACGTTGTCTCCGACACAGTTCGAAGCGAACACGCCGGAGGAAAGCATTGCGGGTAGGGCAGACAAGACGACAACGGTGGGCTATAGCTCCTCAGTTGACGTGGAGCTCGGGATTCCCCCGATAACAGTCGGAGGCACCTACAGCAATGATTACCAGGGGAGCCTCCAGTCCTCAAGCGAGTGGTGGCACCCGGTGGTCAGGGAGGGCGAGGTCGGCTCGAACGGGGTCGAGTGGTGTCGATATGCCGATGAACTCTTCGGGGGCAGCAAAGTCCTGACGGCGCGCGCCGCCTATTCGGTCGGCAAGAACGTCACCGCCCCCCCGAAGTGGACCGCTAGACATGGCATGTCCGAGAACACCGATAGGTGCCCACCGGTACCGGGATCAGGCGGTACCCTGCCGGCGCCCGAGCCGCAGTCGCCCCCTCTCGTTCAGGTCAGCTCTACCAGCGATGGATGGGCCGCGAGCAACACCGGCGTTGTCGGGTCTGGCGAAGGTCGTATCGCGATGGCAAATGTGGACGGGAGTGAGCGCGCGTACATCAACGACGCAGGATACCTCTACGAGGCGCACCGCGACGACCAAGGCCGCTGGCAGCGACTGGCCACAGGGGTCTATCTGGGAGCCGGCTCTCCAATCTCCGCGACGTACTTAGGTGGTGGCTGGGGGCGCGTGTACGCCAACATCCGTGGGGCTCTGCACGAGGTCTACGCAGATGCGGATGGCTGGCACATGGACGACACTGGCTTGCGGATCGGGGATGATTCCCCCATCGCAGCGACATACGTGGGGGGAGGCTGGGGCCGCGTGTACGCGAATGTCAATGGCGCCCTCTATGAGGCTTCAGCCAGCGCTGCCGGGTGGCAGAGCGGCTATACCGGCATCCAGCTGGGGTCCGGGTCGCCCATTTCAGCGGCCTACGTAGGGGGAGGATGGGGCCGCGTCTACGCCAACATCAACGGCGCGTTGTATGAGGTGTCGGCGAGTGGTGCGGGGTGGCATAGCGGTTACACCGGCATCCAGATCGGGGCGGGCTCGCCCATCGCAGCTGCGTACATGGACGGCGGCTGGGCACGGGTCTACGTCAACCGGGATGGCGCGCTGCAGGAGGTACACGCGTCTACCGGGTGGAAGATTGGTGACACCGGCGTCCGGCTGACTCCTGGCTCGCCGGTCTCGGCGACCTACGTGTCGGGTTCCTGGCCGACCGTGCTTGGTTCCTGAGTCGACCCACGACCGTGGATGGCGCCGGAAAGGTGCTCATCCACGGTCGTGGCACGTCCGGGGCCCTAACCGCCGCCATTTCGGGCAGTGTGTCGAACGAGGTGTGAAGTGGGGTCTGCCCCGAGTTTGGTTGACACCTGACCTGTGAGGTTCCCGCCTCGCAAGCAAGGATGTGCACCATGCCGAAGCCGTATCCCAAGGAGTTCCGCGACGATGTCGTGGCCGTGGGTCAAGTCCCGGGTCCAGATACTCCGCGACACCCGGGTTCGTCTCTAGAGGCTTGATGCAGTAGACCATCCCCCACCGACGAGGGGAAGCCGCTCGTAGCCGGATTCCGCGTGGGCACAAAGCCGTCTTGCACCATATTCGAGACGGCACTCACGCAGGTCGCCTACCGTTGGTTCCGACGGGTCAGCCTATGCCAGCCGAGCACCGGTCCCACGCCCAAGCGAGCCTCAGGCCTTGCGGTACGTGTCACCCCCGCATGGGATGGGCGATGTCGCCAACCTGCGCGCGACCCAATCACCTAATCCGAGGCCTTGAGGAGATCAGTTTGACGAGCAATCTGGTGCGCCGTGTGGTGGCATCCGCTCTCGCGGCTGCCACAGTCGCGTGTGCTAGCCCAATCTTTCCGGCGACAAACGCTGCCGCGCACACAAATTCCGGATTCGCTCCGACTGTCACCGCCGAGTTATCGCCGCCACTCTTCTTTCCCGCCAGGGATGGGTATCAGGACCAGACCACTCTAACGGTCCGCACTAGTGAACCCCTCTCGGCCATGTGGATCCTGATCACCAACTCGTCTGACAAGAGCGTCAGTTCCGCGTCAGTTGAAGACATCGCTGCTGGCGACGTGCATTTCGAATGGGACGGTACGAACCGAAAAGGGAAACCAGTTCCCAGTGGGACTTATCATTTCCGCGTTGCCATGGAAGATCGCGCGGGCAGCCGGTCCGTTACCAGAAAAATCAAGGTAAAGGTGTCGGACAAGAAACTCGTCAAACACTCAGGAAGCACCACGGTCACTCCGGCACGGAGTTTTGTCGCGAAGAACGTGGGCCAGTGCTCAGCGGTCATTTCCCCCGGCGTGCACAGGTGGGCCGGTTCCGTCGGCTACCTAAGCGACGTCGATGGTTGCGGGATCTATGATGGGAACTACGACACCGCGGGACTCGTCCACTCGGCAAAACTTCCGCGCGCCGTCAAATATGGCTCCATGCGGATCAACACCTACGGCGGCCAGGCAGTTTCTACCCGAAATGACGTCGCGATGCTCATGTACGGCACCGCCGATGGCGAGATTTCGTCCACTGGCCCCGTCCTGGGTTCGGCTGTGAAGACCCACATCGGCCCGACTGTCGGCGCCAAATTCATCTCGGCCAGCGGACGGGTTCGCTGGGCCGTCTCGACTGGATTTGGGCACTCGTACGACATCAAGAACTTCAGGATCCACTACACGTATTACAAACTTCGCTAACATCGGGTGACTGAGGTATAAGGCGGGCTCCACTCGACCCTGTGGCCTTGGGTGTCATCGGCCCTGCGTCGAGCTGCTGCATAACTTGGGCAACGTGCAGGATCACGCTCAAATCGCGTCCATAGGCGTCGCCCGCAAACATCTCGGCCCGATTCGGGCAAGTGACGTGCGTTCGGCGTGCCTCGATTGACGTTGGCGCGGCGGGTCAGGTGTTCAGGATCCGCAGCGCGGTCTGCCGTTGGCACGGGCGTCGGGTGGCAGCGTTCGCCATTGGGCAGCGGCGTCCGGTAGAGCGCGCGCCAACGTCTGGAGGCCTGAGCGATCCGAGCCGGCGTACTGCGACACCGCCCGCCCCCGACGTCCGCCGTACTCCACGCGGAGTACGGCGAAGTGTCTGCCGTGGTCAGACGCGTCAGCGCCGCCTGGTTGGCAGCGTGATCGCCATGACCACTGAACTAGCGGCGCCCGACCACACCGGTGCCGACAAGAGACCGAAGAGATCACAGACCAAGACCCTGCTGCCCTGGCTCGTGGTGGCCGTGTGGATCGGGTTGCTGGTGAGCGGCTACTCACTCGCCGGCAAACTCGACTCGGTGACCCGCGACGGGCAGGCCGACTATTTGCCGGCCAGCGCCCAGTCGACCAAGGTGCTCCAGGCCGAGGCCGGCCTGCCCGGCGGCGAGAACGGCCTGCTCATGGTCGTTTATGAGCGGCCGGGCGGCCTCCAGCCGGGCGATCGCGAGGCGGTCGAACGCGGCCAGTCCGAGCTCGCGGAGCGATTCGGCAACGACCCCGACGCACTGCCCGAGATCGTCGACTCCGACGACGGCACGGCCCTGATGTACGCGCTTCCGCTCGACCGTGATGCGGTCGCCGAGGAGGCTGGCGCCACCGCGGATGCGCGTGCCCTCCTCGACGACCGGCCGAGTGGCCTGAACGCATATGTCACCGGTCCGACCGCGCTGGGGGCCGACATGGATGAGGTCTTTGATGCCGTCGACGCGACGTTGATGCTCGCTACTGCCGTGGTGGTGGCGCTCCTGCTGATCCTCACGTACCGCAGTCCGCTGCTGTGGCTGGTCCCTCTCGCCTCGGTCGGGGTCGCGGCGATCACGTCGATGGGGACCGTTTACATACTCACCCAGATCTTCGACTTCACCATCACGAGCATGAGCTCAGCGCTGCTGATCGTGCTGGTCTTCGGCGCGGGCACCGACTATGCCTTGCTTCTCGTGTCCCGCTACCGCGAGGAGCTGCACCGTCACGAACGGCCGATCGACGCGATGCTGCCGGCGCTGCGTGGCGCTGGCCCGGCGATCCTCGCTTCGGCGGCGACGGTGGTCGCCGGCTTGTTGTGCCTGTTGGCCGCGGATCTGAACAGCATCAGCAGTCTCGGCCCGGTGGGTGCGGCGGGCATCGGGGCGGCGCTGCTGGTCATGCTGACGCTTTTCCCGGCCCTGCTGGTGGTGCTCGGGCGCCGCGTCTTCTGGCCGTTCGTTCCGCGACTCGGGGGTGAGGCCCACAAACCCCGTTCTGGGTGGGCTCGACTCGGCGAGCTGGTCGCGCGCCGCCGCGTCGTCAGTTGGGCGGTTCCGCTGGCGATCCTGGGCGGTCTGGCGCTGGGCACCGTGGGTGCCAGCGGCTCGCTTCCGCAGCTGGACCAGTTCGCCCGTTCGACACCGGACTCGGTGACCGGGGCGAAGCTGATCGAGGCGCGCTACCCCGACGAGAGCGGTCAGCCGCTCACCGTGATGAGTCGGCCGGACCAGAGCCGCAAGGTCCTGGCCGCCGTCGAAGGGACGCCGGGGGTCGCCCAAGCCGAGATCGGCCGGGCCAGCGACGACTGGGTGGAGATCTCCGTGCTCCCGGTCGACTCTCCAGAGAGCGCGGGTGAGACGGCAACGATCAAGCAACTGCGGGAGAACGTGCGCAAGGTCGCCGGTGAGGCCGCGCTGGTCGGCGGTCCGAGTGCCGAGAAGCTCGACGAGGCCGAGACCAACAAGACCGACCGCAATCTGGTGATGCCGCTGATCCTGCTGGTGGTGCTCGCCATCCTCGGGCTGCTGCTGCGGGCGATCGTGGCTCCGCTGGTGCTGGTCGCCACCGTCGTGGTGTCGTACTTCGGAGCCCTCGGACTGTGCACCCTGTTGTTTGACCAGGTGCTCGGATTCGGCGGGTTGGAGTCGTCGGTCCCCCTGATCGGGTTCCTCTTCCTGGTCGCGCTCGGTGTCGACTACAACATCTTCTTGATGACCCGGGTGCGTGAGGAAGCCGTCCGGCACGGCACTGTCGAGGGCACGAAGCGTGGCCTCGCAGTGACAGGTGGCGTGATCACCTCGGCCGGCGTCGTGCTGGCGGCGACGTTCGCGGTGCTCGCCTCGCTGCCCCTCGTCATGCTCGTCGAGATTGGGATACTGGTCGCCGTCGGCGTGCTCATCGACACCTTGGTGGTGCGGTCCATCGTGGTTCCCGCACTCACGATGTCGCTGGGTTCGAGGATCTGGTGGCCCAGCAAGCTCTCGCGGACGAGTGAGGACAGTGTCGATGACCGTGTGTGAACGATGACGGCGCTCCGTCCGTCAGTGGCCGATTGGCTGCTGGCGGCGGGGTCGTTCGTGCTCGGGGTCGGCCTCGCGATCACGCTCGAGGCGGTCGATTTCGACGGCGAGCGAAGCGTGGATCTGCGGGCGATCGCGCTCCTGGGCGCCATGTCGGCGCCGTTGCTTGCCCGCCGGCGCTGGCCGATCCCCGTCGTGCTCGCGGTCCTCGCCGTGTCGACGCCCTACCACCTCCTCGACTATCCCCATGAGGCCACGATGCCGGCCTCACTTGTGGCGGCGTTCACGGCCGCGCGCTACAGCGAGCCACAGCGGCGGGCCGTCGCCGCCCTGGTGGCGGTGGGTGCGGTGACCGTGCCCGTCGTCGCCGACGAGGCGTCAGGGGCACCTGGCGATGCTCTCCTCGGCGTCGGCTGGCTGCTCATGGCGTTCTTCGCCGGGCTCGCGGTCCGCTTCCATCAGGCCTGGAAGGCCTCCGTCGCCGCGCGGCTCGAACAGGAGCGTGCCGACGAGGTCGAGCGGCGGGTAGCCGAAGAACGGGTACTGATCGCCGCCGAGCTGCACGACGTCCTGGCACACGGTCTCGCGGTCGCCAACGTCCAGGCGTCAGTCGCTGCGCACCTGATCGACCAGCTGCCGAGGCGGGCCGATGCGCCGCTGCGGGAGCTGTCCAGCACACTGCACAACCTGTCGGACACGAGCCGAGCCACGCTCCATGAGCTGCGTGCCATTCTGGACATCCTGCACGGCGGCGAGGCCGAGCCCACCGAGCCAGTGCCCCAGCTCGGCGAGCTGCAGCGTCTGGTGGACATGGCCGAGGCGGCTGGTGTCCGGGTCGACGTGGAGGCTGCCGGGCTGCCGGACGAGCTACCGTCGACGGTGTCCGTGGTGGCCTATCGGATCATCCAGGAGTCGCTGACCAATGTCATTCGACACTCCACGGCCAAGCACGCGACCGTCCGACTCAACCAGGACGGCCACCGGCTGCGGATCGCGGTCGTCGATCACGGGCCCGCGCGACCGGACTCGACCGTGGCATCGGCCGGCTTCGGGATCGTCGGGATGACAGGCCGGGCGCACGCCGTCGGCGGCGAGCTGTCCGCCGGGCCTGGCGAGTCCGGAGGATTCGAGGTACGGGCCACCCTGCCGCTGCCGGAGATCTGGCGGGTGCCGTCGTGATCCGGGTCCTGCTCGCCGACGACCAGACTCTGGTGCGCGGCGCGTTCGCGCTGCTGGTCAACTCCGCTGATGACATGGAGGTTGTCGGGGAGGCCGGCACCGGCGACGAGGCGGTGACACTGACCCTGGACCTGCGCCCCGACGTCGTCTTGATGGACATCAGGATGCCGAGCACCGACGGCATCGAGGCGACCCGGCAGATCTTCGCTGACGATGGATCGAGCGGCAGCAAGGTGCTGATCCTGACCACCTTCGAGACAGACACCAACGTACTGCGCAGCCTTCGCGCGGGGGCATGTGGATTCCTGCCGAAGGACACCCGTCCAGACGCGCTGCTGGACGCCGTCCGCACCGTCGCGGCGGGCGAGGCGCTGCTGTCGCCCGGCGCGACCAGGGCGGTCATCACCCGTGCGCTGAGTCGCCCGGACGCGCCGGCGCCCGAGCGGCTGGCCAGCCTGACGACGCGCGAACGCGAGGTGCTCCGGCTGGTCGCCGCGGGCCGAAGCAACCAGGAGATCGCGGACGAGCTGGTCGTCAGCCCGCTGACCGCCAAGACTCACGTGGGCCGCATCCTCGCGAAGATGGGCGCTCGCGACCGGGTCCATCTCGTGATCGCGGCGTACGAAGCAGGGCTCCCCTAGGCGCTTCGCCCAGCATGACCCCGCTCGACGACGAGACAGAGACGTCAGTCGGCGGCCTCTCAGCAAGCGCCTCCAGAAGAAGTCCCTTCCGGTCCAGTCACCACTGGCGCCTCGCCCTTGCCACACGCCGCCTGAAGTAGCCGGGACCGCAGAGTCAGCCAAGACGTCGCTCTCGGAGGTACCGGGCGCGACGGTCCCGAGGTCGACGATCGACAACTTCAAGGTCGTGCTCTTTGCAGGTGGGTGGGCATCGACCATCTCAGGTCGGGACAGCGGCGCTGCGAAGTGCTCGCTGTCGTCTGGGACGTGCGCTCAGCCGAACTACGTCATCCCAGCCTCTCCTCTCCGAGCGGCGCCACCGGTTCACCGCCGCTGTGCAACTCGCGAGCTGAACAGCGGCGGCGACGTAGACGTCAGTCCGAGAGCCGCCCAGCGGCGTGGTTGGCGGCGATGTAGCCGAAGACCAGACCTTGGGCGATCGTCGCACCCGGTCCGGGGTAGACCCGGCCGAAGGCGTTGCCGGCTGCGTTGCCTGTCGCATACAGGCCCTCGATGACCGATCCGTCTGTGCGCAGGGCGCGGGCGAACTCGTCGGCCTTCACGCCGCCGCAGGTGCCGAGGTCGCCGGGGACTACCTTGACCGCGTAGAACGGGCCTTGGTCGATCGGGCCCAGGCACGGATTCGGTTTGACGGCGGGGTCGCCGTAGTAGCGGTCATAGGCGCTGTCGCCGCGGCCGAAATCGTCATCGTGCCCGGAAGCGCACAAGGTGTTGAAGCGTTGGACGCTTTGCGGCAGCGCCGCCATGCCCAGCTCTGCGGCCAACTTCTCCAACGAGTCGGCCTTCTTGACCACGCCGGCGTCGTACCACTCTTGCGGGAAGGACTGGCGCGGGAAGATCGACCCGCCGAACACGTACCGGTTGCGGTAGCGCTGGTCGAAGACCATCCACACCGGAAGGTCCTCACGAAGCATCTCCTTGCCGGCCGACATGTAGTTGACGGCCTCATTCATGAAGCGCTCACCAGCCTGGTTGACGATGATCTGGCCGGGCAGTGAACGCTCGGCCAGCAGCGTGCCGGGCATGGGCCCGGGGATCGGCACTGCCGGGAACCACCAGGATTCCTCCATGAAGGCCAGGTCCGCGCCGACCGCCTGGGCGGCGATGGTGATCGCGTCACCGGTGTTCGCCGGGTTGCCCAACGCCCAGTCTGTGTCGAGCTTCTCCGACTGGTAGGTGTGACGCATCGCCTCATTGCGGTCGAAACCGCCCGCCGCGAGAACCACGCCGTGCTTCGCCCGGACGCTGATGTCCTTGCCGTCACGGTGCACCACCACCCCGACGACGCGATCGTCCTCGACGAGCAATTCCTTCAATGGCGAGTCGAGCCACACCGGGATGTTCCGGGCCCGAACCCCGGCGTACAACCCAGCGGCCAACGCGCCACCACCGGCGATGTACTCGCGGCCGATCGCCAGACCGCCCACGCCCATACCCAGCAGGCGCGCCGCGACGACGATGCCGCGCGGAGTCCGGGCGACCAGGTTGAGCCACTTGTAGCTGCTACCGGTCACCGGCATCGGGAACGGCGCTTCCAGCGCGGGTGGACGCAACTTGTCACGGTCGGCACCCAGCTTGCGGGCGTTGAAGGGCTTCGGCTCCATGGCCCGCCCGACCGCCGACCCTCCGGGGAGCTCCGGGAAGTAGTCGGCGTAGTCGGCCATGTGACCGAACTTCAGCGGGGTCAGGCGCCGCAGGGCATTGACTGCCTCGGCGCCATGAGACAGGAACGACTTCCAGCGCGCCTCGGGCGCTTCCCCGCCCGTCACAGCAGCCAGGTACTCGGTCGCTTGGGACATCGAGTCCGGCGCTCCAGCCTCGGCCAGCATGGGGTTGCACGGCACCCAGAAGCCACCGCCCGACAGGGCAGTCGAGCCGCCCACGTACTCCGACTTCTCCACGAGCAGGACCGACATGCCTGTTTCGGCCGCCGCCAACGCGGCCAGCATCCCGGTTCCGGTCCCCACGACCACCAGGTCGAATGACTTGTTAACCATCTCACACTCCTTTGTCGAGCAATACTTACCACATGGCAGGGTTTCGGGTTGCCCGAACACCCTGCGCGTCCCATAGGTGGCACCGTCGTGCGAGATACTGGAGGAGTGACGAAGTTGGGGCGCGGGCCGTACAAGGTCGGACTGGCGAAACGGGCCGCGATCCTCGACGCGGCGTTGGAGGAGTTCTCGCAAGCGGGTTTCGAGGCCGCCTCACTGCGATCCATCGCCGCCCGAGTCGGGATCACCCACAGCGGCCTGCAGCACCACTTCGCATCCAAGAACGACCTCCTGCTGGGCGTGCTCGTCGCTCAGGAGGAAGCTGATCGCCAGTTCTTCGACGAGGGCGCTCTGCTGGACGTCGACGACCTCGTCAGTGCCTACGCACGCGTCGCCGAACGCCGCCGCTCCACCCCTGCCTGGACCCGGCTGTGGATCAGCCTCAAGCTGAACGTCGCAGCGCAACCCGACCACGTGGCCGCAGTCTTCGTCCGACAGCGTGCCGCGGCCTGGGACCAAGAACTGACCGACGTGTTCGACCGGGCGCAGACCGCCGGTCTCATTGCCGCCGACGTCGATTGCGCTGCGGCTGCCCGCGGCTTCCTCACCCTCCATGAGGGACTCATGATCCGACAGATGCTCGACCCGAGTACTGACGTGGAGGGTCCACTGCGCTGGACGCTCACCCGGCTCCGCGCAAGCGACCGGGAGTAGTGCGCGACCGCCGAGCAAGCACAAGACTGCTTCCCGGTAGGAAGCACTTGGATGACCCTGTCGAGGGCCGAGCGGTCCACGACGAGGTCGCGGACGACGGGATAGCTGCCGGCCCGCAACGGTTCGAGGGTGATCCGTTCGCGTTTGGGTGACCTGAAACTTCCGCCTGGTCAGCCCTCCAGAAAAAGGGGTGACACCAGGAGGTTCCGCACCTGGACGCTCACCTGGTCAGCTCAATTCCGCCCGGATCCTGCGAAGGGCCTCAAGGCCCCGTACGGTCACAGTGACGCCCTACGCGACGGCGTGACCGCCCAGGACACCTCCTGGGCGCACCAGCGAAGGAGGCCCCCGTGGAGTTTCACCTCCGAACAGTGCGCGTCCTCCCCAACACCACTCCGCGAGTCCGTCTCGTCCGGCTGACATTGATCACCTGGGCTCTCGCAGTCCTGGCCATCGCCGCCCTCGCGGTCGCTGCGCTCCTCACTCTCTTCCTGGTCGGACGCGGCCCCGTCGCCGCCGTCTGGACCTTTGACGTCACCGCCCGGGTCCCGGCGTGGTCCGCGCTGGTGGGACTGGTCCTGCTCGCAGCGGCACTCACGATGGCGCTCGTGACCGAGGAGCTCCGCGCCGGTCTGGCCGTCCTGGCCGGGCTCGACCCGCACACCCTGACCCAGGGCCCCATCACCGTCCGAGCACAGCACCTCCTCGCCGACCGGCGTACACCCAGCGCGTCCCGCGCCCGTCGTTTCCTGCCGAGTGCGTTGACCGGGGTCTCCACCGATGCGGTGTCGAACCCCGCCCTCGGCGGGACGAGCGTCCGGGTCACCGTGCTGGTCCCGGCCTACAACGAGGAGGACACGATCAGTGAGGCGCTCGCCTCCCTTGCCTCGCAGACCCGCACTCCCGACCGCGTCATCGTGGTGGCTGACAACTGCACCGACGCCACCGCGGACCTCGCCCGCGCCACCGGCGCGGAGGTGTTCGTCACCATCGCCAACAGAGACAAGAAGGCTGGGGCACTGAACCAGGCCCTCGCTGAGATCCTCCCGACCCTCGACCAGGACGATGCCGTCCTGGTGATGGACGCTGACACCACGTTGGGGGGCGGTTTCCTCGCAGCCGCGACCCGCAGCCTCGAGGCCGACCCCGACCTGATCGCGGTCGGCGGCATCTTCCACGGCGAGCCGGGGGGCGGCCTCGTCGGCGCGCTCCAACGCAACGAGTACACCCGGTACGCCCGGTACATCGACCGACGCCACGGCAAGGTGTTCGTCCTGTCCGGCACCGCATCGCTGATCCGCGCCCACGGGCTGCGCACCGTCGCCGCGGCCCGCGGCACCCTGATCCCCGGCGAGACGGGCGCCGTCTACGACACGGCCGCCCTCACCGAGGACAACGAGCTCACCTTGGCCCTGAAGTCCCTGGGAGCAAAGCTGGTCTCCCCACCCGAGTGCACCAACGTCACCGAGATCATGGTGACGTGGCGTGCGCTGTGGCGCCAACGCTCGCGGTGGCAGCGCGGCGCCCTGGAGAACATCTCCAACTACGGACCCACCCGCCCGACCGGCCTGTACTGGGTCCAGCAGTTCGGCATCGGCTGGGGCGTCATAGCCCTGAACAGCTTCCTGGTCTTGATGACCATCACGCTCCTCGCCGCCGACCAAGTCGCGTTCACCTGGTTCTGGGTCGTCGTGGGCGCAGTTTTCCTCCTCGAGCGCATCGTGACCGCGTGGCGTGCCGGCTGGGCCGGACGGTTCCTCGCGCTACCCATCTTCATCGAGCTCGCCTACGACCTGTTCCTCCAAGCCGTGTTCGTCAAGTCGATCTTCGACATCGCCACGGGTCGCGAAGCCGGCTGGAACAACGTCACCCGCACCGGGGCGACCGCACCCGAGGCCGGACGACACTCCATTCCCGAGGCGGCGGCACCGTGACCGCGTTGACGCTGGCAGCTGCGCTCGACACACTCGTCACCTGGGGGATCGTGCTGCCGACCTCAGTCCTCACCTCCGGCTGGTACCAGATCCTGGCCGCATTCGTTGCCGCGAACACCCTGATCTACGCAGTCCTGAGCATCTCCAAGCTGTTGCCCAGACTGCGCCGGCGGTAGCGGCCTGAGGCTCGGACTCGGGCCCCAGGGGCTGATGGACGGTCGCGGTCAGATCCAATTGCGTCGTTTGAAGATCGCGTAGAGGATGGCTGACCCGGCGACCATCGAGATGAGCGCTAGCGGGTATCCCAGACGCCAGTTCAGTTCCGGCATGTGTGTGAAATTCATGCCGTAGATTCCAGCGACAAGGGTCGGGGCAAACAGGATCGCGGCCCAGGACGAGATCTTCTTGACCTCCTCACTCTGGGCGAACTGCGCCTGGGTCAACCGCTGCGTCTCCTCGTTCTGTCGCTGCCCGACCAGGGTTGCGTTGACGGTGAGGACGTGCTCCAACAGGGTCCGGAAGTTGTCAACACGGTCGATGATCTTGATCGTGTGATCCTCGACGTCGCGGAGATGATGCCGCAGCTCCTCGTCCACGTCGTACTTGTCGAAGCCGTCCTTGAGCGCCTCAAGCATCCCGGCCAGCGGCTGGGTAGCGCGCTGGAACTGGATCACCTCGCGCAGCAGGCCGTAGATGCGCCGGGACACCGCGGGGTCTCCGTCGAAGACCTGGAACTCGATCTCGTCGATGTCGTTGGCCAGTCCAGCAACAACCGGCTCGTACTCATCTACCACTTGGTCGAGGATGGCGTAGAGGACCGCCTCGGGCCCGAGCCCGAGCAGCTTGGCCGAACCTTCTAGACGCTTCCTGACGACACCTAGGTCCGGGGTCTCGGCGTAGCGGCTGGTGATGACGAAGTTGGGCCCGGTCAGGACGTGGATCTCGCCGAACTCGACCCGTTCCTCCGCGTCGACGTAGCGCGCCGGGCGCAGCACGATGAAGAGCACATCGCCGTAGCGCTCAATCTTCGGGCGCTGGTGCGCCTTAATGGCGTCGTCCACGACCAGGTCGTGGAGCGCAAACTCTGACGCGACCGAGTCCATTTCCTCGCGGGTCGGCCGATACAGGCCGATCCATCCCATGCCGCCGGTCTCGGCCATCGTCTCGTACGTCAGCTCGAGGGACGGAGGGACGGCGCAGCGAGCACCGGCCAGGTAGACCGCGTTGTTGACGATTCCCATTAAGGACCTTCTTCTTGCATCGTGCGACGCCGAATCGCTTGCGGGCCCTCATTCAACGGGACTGCTGCACGGATAGGAGACACATTGACCTAGGGCACTGACTCCAGCACGATCATGGTGAACTGCTTACGGCACCTTCTCCGCCGGGTTCACAGCCGAGCGCGACGGCCCGGGCACCGCTATATCCAGTCCCTCGAAGCTCCGCGCGGATACAGAACCGACTGCGGTCTCGGTCCGAGGATGCTCGCCAGTGTCTGGGCTCAGGCGGCGTGGGTCGCGTGGCGTGAGGCGCGTATCAGTGCTGAGGCGAGAGCCGCGCAAAGCGTGAGGGTCGCTGAGCGGTGGTGCGAACACTGCGCGCCGGCTTCGCGGAGCGTGTCGCCACAGTTGCGGTACTCATGATTCAGGCTCGGCCCGGTGAGCCCGTCGCGCAGGTCGTGGAGACGCCGGTTGGCGGCGTCACTGAGCGCCCGGACGTAGCCGAGCTGGCTGGAGGTGAGGACGGTGGAATCACCTCCGCCCAGGATGTGGCGGGCGAGTTGGTCGGCCACTTCACTGACTTCGCCGATGTCGTCGGCGAATTGGAGTTCGTGCATCAGACGGGGCAGAGGCAAGGCGGTCCTGATTCGCAGCGCGTCGATCGCCGCTGCGCGGGCCCGGCCACGAGCCGCTGAAGTTCTTAGCACCTCACGTGCCGCGTGCTTGTCTGCGTTCAGGACGGCGGCGAGAGCGCTCTCGAGGGCCTGATTCGTCGCGACGAGCAGGTTGTCCAGGTCGTCATGCGTGGTAGCGGTATGGGTCATGGCTCGATGGTGCGGGGGCGCGGACGCCTCTCTGCAGAGAGCTAACGCAATTTTGGCAGTGCGCTGACGGGATCCTTCACTTCTTGTCGTGGCGACCTCTGCCCCGCTCGTCGTCGGTGTGGCGTTGAGTCTTCGGACTTCGTCAGCGGCAGGGGCGGACTCGACATTCCCTTGACCTTGACGCAGCGTCAGGGCTTCACGATGCGTGCATGACCACCACACCAGCCATCCAGCTCATTGGGCTGACCAAGTCTTTCGGCGACCACGCGGTGCTCCAGGGTGTCGACCTGAGTGTGCCGGGCGGCAGCATCTACGCCCTGCTCGGTTCCAACGGCGCCGGCAAGACCACCCTCGTCAGGATCCTCGCCACTCTCCTCCTGGCGGACGGCGGCCTCGCCTCGGTCGACGGCCACGACGTCGTCACCGCACCGGCCCGGGTGAGGGAGTCGATCAGCCTGACCGGCCAGTTCGCTGCCGTCGACGAGATCCTCACCGGCCGGGAGAACCTCGAGCTCATCGCGGAGCTGCGGCACCTGCCCCACCCCCGAGATATCGCTGACGACCTCCTGGCCAGGTTTGACCTCAGAGATGCCGGCGGGCGGCGGGTGGCGACGTACTCCGGCGGCATGCGGCGGCGGCTCGACATCGCGATGAGCCTGGTTGGAAGCCCGAGGGTTCTCTTCCTCGACGAGCCGACGACCGGGCTGGACCCGCAGTCGCGGCTCGAGGTCTGGAAGACGGTGCGGGAGCTGGCTGGCCAGGGCAGGACGGTTCTGCTGACGACGCAGTACCTCGACGAGGCCGAGCAGCTCGCCGACCGGATCGCGATCCTCCACGGCGGCCGGATCATCGCAGACGGCACGTTGGCCGAGCTCAAGGCCCTCCTGCCTCCGGCGAAGCTCGAGTACGTCGAGAAGCAGCCCACCCTGGAAGAGATCTTCCTCAGCATCGTGGGGAGCACCTCATGATTCGCGACACCGTGGTCCTGACGAAGCGGTCGCTGCGCCACATCATGCGCAGCCCCGACACCATCGTCACCACAGCCCTCACGCCGGTGGCCATGCTGATGCTCTTCGTCTACGTCTTCGGCGGAGCGATCGACACCGGCGAGCGCAGCGGTGAGTACGTCGACTACCTGCTCCCCGGGATCCTGCTGATCACCGTCGCCTCGGGAGTCGCGTACACGTCGTACCGGCTGTTCCTGGACCTGCAGGGCGGTGTCTTCGACCGGTTCCACTCGATGCCGATCGCCCGGTCCGCGACCTTGTGGGCACATGTGCTCACCTCCCTGGTGGCGAACCTGGTCTCGCTCGTGCTGGTCGTACTGGTGGCCCTGCTGATGGGTTTCCGGTCCAGCGCCGGTCCACTCGCCTGGCTCGCGGTGATCAGCTTCATGGTGCTCTTCACGCTGGCACTCACCTGGCTCGCGGTCATCGCCGGCTTGAGCGCCAAGTCAGCTGACGGTGCAGGTGGGTTCGCCTACCCACTGCTGTTCCTCCCCTTCCTCAGTTCCGCCTTCGTGCCGACCGAGGGCATGCCCGGGCCGGTGCGCTGGTTCGCCGAGCACCAACCCGTGACCTCACTCGTCGACACGCTCCGCAATCTCTACGCCGAGCAGCCGCTGGGGACCGACGCCTGGACCGCGCTGGCGTGGTGCGCCGGCCTGCTGGTCCTCGGCTACGCACTGGCAATGCGTAGCTACAAGCGGAGAATGACTGCATGCTGACCATCAGCCAGCTCGCGACCTACGCCGGGGTGACCGTGCGCGCGGTCCGCCACTACCACGCCACCGGGCTGATGGCGGAGCCTGAGCGCGACCACTCCGGCTATCGGCGGTACGACGCTGCCGCCGTCGTCGAGCTGATCCGGATCCGGACGCTCGCCGAGGCAGGAGTCCCGCTGTCGCGCGTGCAGGAACTGTTGGCCGCCGACGACGACTCCTTCGCCACGGCGGTCCACGAGATCGACGGCCGGCTGCGCGCGGAGATCAAGGACCGCCAGCAGCACCGGCGACGGATCGCGCTTCTCGCCGCCGGCGACAGCCTGGCGCTCCCGCCGGAGGCGGTCACCTACCTCGACCGGCTGCGCGAGGTCGGCGTACCCGCGAAGATGGTCGAGGCCGAGCGCGACGCCTGGGTCCTCGTGGCCGCACAGCTGCCGGAACGGATGCCGTTCTACATGGAGATGAAGAACCAGGAGCTTGATGACCCCCGCGTGCGCAACCTCTACCGGGATCTCGCCGAAGTCACGACGTGGTCTGCCCGGGACCCGCGTCTGGAGGAGGTCGCCGACCGGCTCGCTGCGGAGTTCGAGGCCATGCCGGGGGCGGCGTGGGACCAAGACGGGCTGCCCGATGACTTGGCAGCGTTGCTGGACGCTGTGTTCCTGAACTCGGTCCCGGGCGCGCACCGGATCCTGCGTCGGCTCGAGGAGCGCGGCTGGACCGGCTGGACCAACCTGCGCCCTGGGCATGCGAAGCCGTAGACGAGTTGTCCAGCTGCACCTGTAGGGAACGCCCTCGCAGCACGGTCGTGCTCGCGCGCCAAACATGGGGGGTGCCCGAGCCGCCTTCCATTCATGAAGCCACCGGAGTGCGGCCAGCCAATCGTCCTGAACGGGGCTAACTCGCCGGGGCGGTTGATCCTGCGTTCGCTGCGCCCAGAATGGGGGTGCGAGTGAACTGGCTGGCCGAGCGGAAGACATTGCAGCGCATCTCGTAAGCCACGCTCTTGGCGTCGATGCAAGGAAGTACGACGCCGACGGCCGTCAGTCTGCAGTGGACTTCATGCTCGAGTGGCCCAACGGGCGACGGGGCGCGCTCGAGGTCACTCTCGTCACTCATGCCAAGTCGTCCGCCTGGCAGGGACTGGCTTCCAAGGAAGCCTGGCGCTGGCCAGCACCGCCTGACCGACTGCCCCCTGACATCTACTCCAGCGACCCCGACCTCGACTGGTTGAACACCGTTGGTCACCTTCGTCGAACACCCTCCACACCTGGTGTCGTCCTGCTTCCTGCGATCCGCGCCCGGCCAACGACAGCGACCGCACCGGATCGACCTCACGCGTCATCCGGGTCGGCTGAGCGCGGTCCCTGCCCGTTTCCAGTGATTGGCGCCGGCGGTGCGGATGGCGTCCTCGAGGTCGCTGAACAGGACCTCGCAGCAGCGGACGTCAGTGCTCGCGCAGCAGGACGCCCGCGCCGGGGACCCGGTCCTCGATCCCGTGCTCGCGCAGCGCGTGCCAGAGCGTGGCGGAGTTGATGGCGACGACCGGCTTGCC
This sequence comes from Nocardioides sp. Z40_12, assembly GCF_058215795.1. Taxonomy (NCBI): domain Bacteria; kingdom Bacillati; phylum Actinomycetota; class Actinomycetes; order Propionibacteriales; family Nocardioidaceae; genus Nocardioides; species Nocardioides sp. Z40_12. The sequence goes on along the minus strand of NZ_JBZAJA010000010.1, from coordinate 66,221 downwards.
GAGCTCGACCTCCAGCGTCTCGGCGAGGCCGACGAAGGACAGGTTCGTGCCCACCTGCACGATCGCCTCCACGTCCGGACCGTCGAGCTCGGCGACGACTTCGCGCAGCCTCGGCTCCGCGACGCGGGCGATGCCGGTCGCGGTCGCGCAGCGCAGGCCGGTGATCGCGGCGACGTCGAAGCCCGCCTCGGTGAAGAAGCGGCCCACCTCGCGGTCGGCCACGGGCTGGTAGGGCGAGAACACCGCGATCCGGCGTACGCCCAGCGCCCGGAGCCCCGCACGACAGGAGCTCGCGCCGGTGGTGACCGGCAGGCCCGTGCGCTCGCGCAACCGGCGCTCGAACGCCGCGTTGCCCTCCACGCCGCCCCAGAACGTCTCCGCCGACATGCCCATGACCAGCCGGTCGGGCTCCGCGGTGAGGGCGTCCCGCACCGCGGTGTCGATGGAGGCCCGGATCTGCAGCAGCAGCGCCTCGAAGCCCGCGTCGCCGTCCATGGTCGGGTTCTCGATGTACATCGAGCCGGCCCGGAAGGCCACGCCCCCGACGCCGGCGCGCCAGTAGTCGTGCTCGACGACGGTGTTGGTGCTGGGGACGATCACCCCGAACACGGCGCGGGGGCCCACGACGTTCGTCATCGGGCGACCTCCGAGAGGTGCAGGTCGACCGCCCGGTGCGCACGCGCGCGAGCCGTCGGCCGGTCGAGCAGCAGCGCGTCGACGAGCAGCGGCGAGAGGATCGCGGCCACCGCGTCGTCCGCCGCGGTCCGAGACACCCCGGCGTCGCGGAGCACGGCCTGGAAGGGCGCCAGCAGGTCCCCGACGTAGCGCCGCCGCAGCTCCGCGGCCGCGGGGTCCGATCCCCCGGTCGCGGCGAGCGCCTGCAGGAACGCCGCCACGGGCTTGTCCCGGAGCCGGTTGCACAGGGCGTCGACCTCCGCGTGGAGGTCCTGCGCCACGTCGCCCGTGGGCGTACGACGCGGGCTGGGGGCGACGTCGATGAGCGCAGCCAGGACGTCGGTCGGCGTGGGCCAGTGCCGGTAGATCGTCGACCGGGACACCCCTGTCACCTGGTGCAGGCGCTGCGCCGTCAGCGCGGTCGCACCCTCGGTCAGCAGCAGCTCCAGCGCCGCGGTCAGCACCGTGGTGGTCGTGTCGTTCGCCGGCCCCGCGGGCCGTCCGGTCCTGGACATGAACATAACGATACAACATGCACCGCTAATGTGATATCAGTACATGTTGTATCGCTAAGTTGACGGCCCACCATCACCCGAGGAGACCCATGCGCCCCCACGTCGAGACCATCGACGAGCGTGACCTGATCTGGCACGTCGCCGAGTTCGAGCACGCCACCGGCACCGCCCGGCAGCGCAACCTCTGCTACGACGAGGAGGACGGATCGGCGTCGCTGAAGGTGCACTTCACCACCGACTGGTCGCGTCCCGCCGGCGTCCACGCGGCCGAGACCGAGTGGTACGTGCTGGAGGGCCAGGTCCGCATCGGCGACACCGTGCTGGGTCCCGAGGGCTACTGGCACGCCAGCACCGGCGTCCTGACCCCGCCCCTGGAGGTCGCCGAGGGGTCGGTCGTGCTGGTGTTCCGCGAGTTCGGGGACTGGACCTTCACCCCCGCCGACGCCGACTCGCCCAGCGTCCGCCCCGAGCAGCAGCTGATCGTCCTGCAGACCCGCGACATGCCGTGGATCGACGTGGAGGACGGCAGCCCGATGCGCTTCGACCTCGGCGGCACCCCCGTCCCCGGTCTCTACATCAAGCTGCTGCACCGCGACGAGAAGACCGGCTTCTACACCCGGCTGATCAAGGCCAAGCCGGGCTGGGTCGAGCACCCCCTCGCCCACCACCCCTGCAGCGAGGAGGCGTACTGCCTCGAGGGCGGCTTCGAGTACAGCTTCGGCAACATGTGGCCCGGCACCTACTTCTACCGCCCGCCGCTGGTGCGCCACGGCGACTTCGTCGCCCACCGCGAGCACGGCTGCACGTGGCTGATGCGCTCCGACAGCGACCTGGTCGACTGGTACACCGAGGACGCCCGCATCGAGATGCTCGGCACCCCCACCAACTGGGGCGAGGGCTTCCCCCGCACCGCCGCCCCGCGCCCGGTGCAGCCCGTGCGCTCGCGCAGCCTCGGCCCCTGGGCGGACCCGACCTACCAGTGACGGCGAGGGCGGTCCCGGGAGACCTCGACACCTGTCCCGGGACCGCCACGCCGGCGCCAGGTCGGTGACGGAGGTGACGCCCCCTGACAGCCGAGAGGCTCAGGCGGGTGCGGGCGTTGCGTAGCCCTCGAGGCGATGGAGGTCGGACAGCCGGCGGCGCAGCATCATGTGCACGACGACCAGACCCGAGGTCAGCGCGGCGTAGACGCACCACAGCGACGCGAAGGCCTGGACGTAGACGATGGCGACGACCGAGAGCCCGACCAGGTTGAGCAGCCCGAAGGCGACGATCGAGGGGTAGCCCGACAGCACCGAGGGGCCGATCACCGCCACGATGTAGAGCACGGCCCACATCGACCCCCACGTCAGGTCGACGTCGTAGACCAGTGCGTGCGGCTCCTCCCTGACCAGGAGGGGGCCGTCGAGCACCGCCCAGAGCAGGTACGCCGAGACCACCGCGCCGAGCGCGACGAACGGCGCCACCCGCTGGCGAAATCCCCGCGGCTCGAGCAGCAGCACCGCGAGCGGCACTAAGAGCGGCAGGACCGGGAAGGCGAAGAGGACGTAGAGCAGCGCGGCTGCGTCCTGGACCCCGGCCGAGACGTAGTCGGACGCGCCGTGCCAGACCAGCGCCTCGGTCAGCTGGTGCAGCGCGAAGAGCAGGGGCAGCGACGCGAACGGGAGCTCCCGAGCGGTGCGCACCTCGCGCAGGGAGACCACCGCGACGGGGAGCAGGGCCAGCCCGGCGGTCACATCGGCGCTCATCGAGAAGCACACACCCAGCCGGTACCCCCGTGCCGGTGGGTGGAAACCCCGGCGCCGCCAGGCGGGGGCAGAGGGGCCACCCCCGGGACTTGCTGCGCTGGCTCACGGACCTCGGCCAGGGGCTAAGGACCCGTCGGTTGAGGTCCTCGTGGACCCTGCCAGGCGGTGCGTGGCGCGGCGACCGTGGTCGGGTGCCCACCCTGACACCTCGGAGGGCCTGGACGCTCGCCGCCGTCTCGGTGGCCTGCCGCCTGGCCCTGCGGACGATCCGCGGCGACGTCGTGCCCCGCTTCCACGACCTCGCCGTCTACCGCGCCGAGGGCATGGCGCTGCGGCTCGGGTCGGACCTCTACGGCGCCCTGCCGGGGGTGCACGGCCTGGCCACCTATCCCCCGTTCGCCGCGATCCTCTTCGTTCCTGCGACCTTCGTGCCGTCGGGCCCCCTCGAGCTCGCGTCGGTGCTGGCCAACCTCGTCCTGCTGGCGGCGGTGGGCCACCTCTCGCTCCGCCTGGCCGGCCTCGAGGGCAGCCGGTTGAGCACGGGGACGGCAGTGCTGCTCGCGGTTGCCGTGTGGTGTGAGCCGGTGCAGTCCACCATCGGGTTCGGCCAGGTCAACCTGCTGCTCCTCGCCCTCGTCCTCGGCGACCTGACCGTGCTGCGCGACACCCGCTGGGCCGGGATCGGCACCGGCCTGGCCGCCGGGATGAAGGTGACGCCGGCGATCTTCATCGTCTACCTGCTGCTGGCCGGGCCGCGCCGAGCCGGCGCCACGGCCGTCGTGGCGGCGGGCGGCACCGTGCTGCTGTCCGCGCTCGTCGACCGGCGGGCGACCTGGGACTTCTGGACCCGCCACCTCTTCGACGACCGACGGGTCGGGCGGCCCGAGAACGTCTCGAACCAGTCGGTGCGGGGATGGCTGGTCCGCACCTTCGGCGACCGCGACCCCGGCGGCTGGCAGCTCGCGGTGATGCTCCTGGCGGTGCTCGTCGTCCTGCTCGTCGGGACCGCCGTGGCCGTCCGGGCCGGTCGCGCCGGCGACGACCTGGGCGGACTGGTGGCCATCGCTGCGACCGGGCTCCTGGTCTCGCCGATCTCGTGGAGCCATCACTGGGTGTGGTGCGTACCGATGCTGGTGCTCGGCTGGCAACGCTCCCGGCTGCTGCTCCTCACGGTGCTGGCGACCACCGCGACCTACCTCGTGTGGCGGGTCCCCGGCGGCGACCGACCGGAGCTCTCGTGGCACCCGCTCCAGGTGGCCCTCTCCGGCCCCTACGTCGTGCTCGGGGTGGTGGTGCTGGTGGTCGTGGCGCGACTCCCCGAGCCATGACGGCCCGGCCGAGCGCGCGGCGGCGCCAGACCTCGCAGCCGCCGGACTACGTTCTGGGACATGTCAGTGCATCCGGCCGACGAGTGGACGCTTCCTCCGTTGGAGACTGAGCGCCTGGTGCTCCGCGGCCCCGAGATCCGTGACCGCTCGGCCATCGTCGGCCTCTTCGCATCCCCGGAGGTCGGGACCTACCTCGGCGGGCCGCGACCCAAGGACGAGCTGGAGCGAACCGTTCCTCAGCACCCGAGACGCCGCGCGGGCCAGTTCGTCGTCGCCCTCGCCGGCTCGATGATCGGGATGGTGACACTCGACCGCCGTGACCCAGAGCTGCCCGGGCACGTCCGGCCGCAAGGCGGAGAGGCAGAGCTGGGGTACCTGTTCCTCCCGAGGTTCTGGGGCCGGGGCTATGCGTACGAGGCGTGCTCCGCCGCGCTCGCCTGGTTCAGGCGAGAGTCCCCCGGTGAGCCGGTGGTCCTGTGCACCCAGGTCGCCAACGCACGTGCTGTGCGCTTGGCGGAGCGACTGGGGTTCGAGGAGGCCGCGCGGTTCACCCAGTTCGACGCAGCGCAGTGGTTCGGGGCACTGCCACCGAAGGTGTGACGCTCGGCTCGGCTGAGCCGGCATCCGGGCCGACGCCGACCCTCAGCACCATCGGCAGCACGTCAGCCCTCCAGCGTCCGTCCGCCGGTCAGGGTCACTCGGGCTCCGTCGAGGGAGCCACCGACACCTCGGGCGCGCAGGGTGAACCGCACCTGGGCCTGCCACGTCAGCGGAGCGCTGGCTGAGGGCACGACCAGCCGTCCACCGACCGAGCCGGCTCCCGACGCACCGGTCTCGAGGCCGGGGGTGACCTCGGTCCCGTTGACCTCGGTGGTCGCCTCGGCGAACGTCGCCCGATACTCCGCACCGCCCTGAGCGACCTTGGCGACCCGCAGGTCGGGCTCGAGCACCGCGTGCACCCGGCCTTCTTCGACCCAGCCGACCTCGGGCAGGTAGGGCAGGGTCCAGGCACGGAGGGTGCAGTCGACCTCGGCGGCGGCGTCAGCAGCAGCCCCCTCGATCTGCCAGGCGTCGTCGCAGTCGACGCGCTCGCCGTCCGCTCGGGGTGAGTACAGCTCGTCGGCGACGCCGGGCTCGCGCTCGCCGCCGGCGGCGAAGCGCTGAACCACGCCGTCGTACTCGACGGTGAGGCCCTCGACGTCGCCCGAGCCGGCCACGGCCGCCACCACACCAGCATCAGCCGGGGCCGGTCCGTCGGCGAGGGTCGCCACCGGCGTCTCGCCCTCGGAGGTGATCAGGACGAGCTCGCTCTCCTGGTCGAACCCGGTGACGCCGTTGCTGAGCGCCCGGTCCAGGGACCACGAGACCGGGACCAGCGCGCCACCGTCCGGGGGGCGCACGACGCCCTGGTCGGTGTTGGCCTCGCCCACCGGGTCGCCGACCACGACGGTGATCGCGCCGCTCGGCACCTTTACCTCGAAAGTCCGGCCCTTCACCCCGGCACCGGCCGACGCCACTGCGCCCACCGCGAGGGAGTCGCCTTCGTCGTGGGAGCAGCCGGCAGCCCCCGCCGCGACCAGGACGACGCCCAGCGCGAGGCCCGCGTACGCACGTCGCACCTAGTGCCCCTCCCGCTTCAGCTCCTGCATCAGGCGGAACTGCTCGCGCAGGGCGGCTGTGGCGGCCTCGCCGAGGGCCCGCTCGAGGGCAGCGTGGTCGCGCCGCGCCCAGGCCTCGGCCGAGATCTCGACCGTGAAGCGGGTCATCCCCACCCCCACCACGCTCACGGCGCCGTCCCAGGAGGCACCCTGGACCACCAGTGAGTCGCGGCGGTCCAGGAACTCCGTCACGTGCGGGTCGCCGTTGGCCTCGATGGGGCCGACCGCGATGCCGGTGGCGAGCTCCTTGCTCCGGTTGTAGGCACGGGTGCGGTCCACGAAGGCCAGACGGAAGAGCCGGACCAGCTGGGTGGTGAAGGTCGTCAGGTCCGTGCGCTGGAGCCAGCCCGGATCCACGGCGAACCGGAGCTCGACGTCACCGTGGTTGCTCAGGGTGATCGCCCCGTTGGGCGAGGCGGTCGTGACGACGACGCTCTGCCACGACTCGCGCAGCCTGGCCATGCCGCTCAACGCTGGCCCCAGGTGCCGAGTCCGTCGTAGGCGTGGATGTGGTCGCGCCGCACCGATGTCAGAGCAGGGGCCGGCGGGCAGTAGACACGCCAGTTGGCCTCGATCTCGCTGATGTTGCGCTCGACGTCGGCCTTGATGGTCTCCTCGGCCGCCTTGACCGCATCCTCCACCAGGCGCACCCCCGCCTTCAGGTCGTTGAGGACCTCGCGGGGGCAGCAGCTGCGGATCTCCACGGACTCCTCGTCGGCTGCCCCGACGAGGTCCATGCCCGTGCTCGCGACCGTCACGCCCGCGCCCACCGCCGCCACCAGGGACAGCGAGGCTCCCCCGGTCGGGACGGCGCCGGCGACCGCGAGGACGGCGCCGGCGATCTGGAGCATCGCCTTGAAGTCGCCGGACCCGGTGTCAAACTCGTCGTCGGCGGCCTCCAGCGCCTCGTAGGCGGCGTCGCCCAGCCTCTTGAGGTCGTCCATCGCGGCCGTCCAGACGGCTGCCTCGGCGTGGAGCAGCTGCCGCAGCGCGTGCATCGCACTGAACTGGTTGGCGATCCCGGTCTTCCACCCCATGGACCAGGTGAAGAACCCGTCGGCGGCCACACCGGTCCAGTCGTCGAGCTCGACCCCGACCGCGGCGACCTGGTCCAGCACCGAGTTCGCGCTGGCACTGACGGGCCGGCCGTCGCTCCCGGTGGTGTCCGTGTCGAAGCCGGCCGGGGCGAGCTTCTTGAGGGAGTCGAGCAGCGCGTCGGTCTTGGCGCCGAAGTCGTCCGGGTTCGGGACATCGGCGAACTTGTCGAAGATGGTGCCGAACTCGGCGGGGTTGTCCGGGAAGCCCGTGCCCCACGAGCCGCTGTTGTAGCGGCCCATCAACTTGTCCTGCAGGTCCATCAGGTCGGCCGGCGTCGTCCCCATCAGTCGACCCTCGCCTTCTCGCGGGCATAGGCGTCGCGGGCGGCCTGGTCGGTGAGCTGGAAGTCCTCCGCCGCCCACTCCAGAGCGGTGCCGCAGTCCACGATCGCCTCCCGGGTCTCGCGCAGCCCCTTGTTGATCAGGGCTCGGAGCGTCTCGAACGAGGAGCTGACGTCGGTCCCCACACCACTGGAGCGTGAGAGCAGCGGGGTCAACGAGGTGTTCACCCCCGCACGTGCCGCCTGCAACGTGTCTCCCACCGCAGGCAGGGTCCTGGTGCCGGCGCGCCACACGCGTCCGACCTCAACTCCGAGCGCTTCACTCATCTGTGCCTCCTCCGTAGGACGCCCTACCCTCCCAGAACTTCTCGGAAACCCCACCGGCGCCACGCATTCATGAGCGACGCGCGCGGGGCACGCTCCCAGCCGACTCGTACGCCGGGGTACCGGGCGTGCCAGTGAGGATCAGCGTGGGTCTTCCTGGAGTCGATTCGGGGGGTCCCCAGGAGCACGGATCGGTCCTACAGTCGTCGTATGGCCGCTCCACGGATGAGCATGAACAAGGTGATCCACGGCGCCGTCCGACGTGACCTGAGCCGCTTTGTCACCGCCCTCGCCGCCTTCCCGGCCGGCGACCAGCGGCGTGCGACCGAGCTGCAGACCGCGTGGGAGAGCTTCCGGGACCAGCTCCACCACCACCACACGGGCGAGCACGAGATCGTCTGGCCCGCTCTGCAACGGCTCGGGGTGAGCGCTGACCTGCTGGCCACCTTGGACGCCGAGCACGACACCATGGCTCGCGCCCTGGCCACCGCGGATGCGGCGGTGAATGCACTGGTCGACACCCCCGATGCCGCGCGGGCCGCGCACGCGCAGGCCGCCTTCGAGCACCTGCGTGAGGTCACCGTCGCGCACCTCGACCACGAGGAGGCCGAGATCGAGCCCGTCTACCTGGCTCACCACGACCACCCCGCGGTCGTCGGGATGACCCGTGAGCTCCGCAGGGAGCAAGGTCTCCCCATGGCCGGCCGGTTCCTCGCCTGGCTGCTGGACGGCGCCACGCCGGAAGAGCGCGGGGCGATCGACGCAGTGGTCCCCGTGCCGGTCCGCAAGGCCCTCGTCGGGACCTTCGGGCGCGGCTATCGCAAGACCGTCGCTCCGGTCTGGTCAGGGTGAGAGGAGGTCGTCACTCCCCCTCGTCGGCAGGACCCAACCAGGCGGGCCGCGGTCCGGGCACCATCCCCGCGAGCATGGTGGTGACCAGCCTCGGCACCAGGTCCGGCGCCGCGCTGCGGATGGCCTCCGGCAGAGGACGGGTGAGCAGACCGACGGCCAGCACCAGCTCGAGGGCGTCGAGGTCGTCGCGGACCAGGCCGGCCCCCGCTACCGCTGCGAGCAGCTCCTCCACGCCGGCCAGCGTCTCCTCCTGGGCCTGCCGCACGGGGGCGGAGATGTCCTGGGTCCGGTACCGCGCGAGCGCGGCCGCGAGAGCGCCGAGATCCAGCTCCACGAGCCGGCGGACGTAGCCGCGCCACATCCGGGCCGGGTCGCTCGCCATCCCCGCCATCGCCTCGGCCGCGGCGGTGCGCATGTCGAGGAGGATCGCGAGGACGACCTCGTCGGTCAGGGCGGACCTCGACGCGAAGTTCCGGTAGAGCGTGGCGATCCCGACCCCGGCGGCGTCGGCGACCGACTCCAGCGCGACGTCGTCGCCTTCCGCGGCGAAGAGCCTCCTGGCCGCTCGGACGATCTCCCTGCGTCGCTTCGCTGCGTCCGCCCGCATGTGGCCCCCCTGTTGCTCGTTCGTGCCGACGATTTGACTCGCCGAGAATAACCGGAGGATTATCTTCCACATAAGTGGAGGGATCGCCTCCGCAACGTTTGATTGCAGAGGAAAGCCTTGTCCCCGACACTCGCGGCGACCCCGGCAGCCGGAACGCCCATCACCGACACCTCGACCCGTCGCACGCCGCCGCCCCTGGTGGCCCTGCTCGGCATGACGGCGGGACTCGCCGCCATTCTGGTGATCCTGCTCGCCCTCTTCATTCTCCCCTCCCTCAAGAGCGGGGCCCACGACCTCCCGGTCGGCGTGGTGGGCTCCGCTGCCGGAGTCACGAAGGTGGAGCAGAACCTGACCACCACCGCCCCGGACGCCTACCAGCTCCAGCAGTTCGACTCCGAGCAGGCCCTGGTCGACGCCGTCCGGGGCCGGGAGGTGGTCGGTGGGTTCGTCGTCGACCCCGGCAAGATCCACGCCGTCGTCGCGAGCGCAGGCTCTGCCGCCATCTCCTCCTCCGTCGCCGCCACCGCCCAGACCCTGGGCCAGGCGTTCGGCGCCGAGGTCAGCAGCAGCGACGTGGTGGCGCTGCCCGATTCCGACCCCACCGGCATCGGCATCGGCGGGCTCGCGTTCCCGCTCGTCTTCGGCGGCATCGTCCCGGTGGTCGCCTTCCGCACCCTCTTCCCCCGCCGCCACAAGTGGAGGCTCGGCGGCCTCCTCGCCTTCTCGGCCGCGGGCGGTGTGATCGTCGCCGGTGTCCTGCGCTTCTGGTTCGGCAGCATCGAGTCCGCCTTCTGGCCCGTCGCCGGCGCCATGGCACTGGGCATCGCGGCCCTCGCCTTCCTGCTCAGCGGACTCCAGCAGGCCTTCGGCGGCAAGGGCTTCACGATCGGCGCGATGACCATGATGTTCCTCGGCAACCCGCTCGCGGGCATCGCCACCACGGGCGCCTGGCTGCCGTCGGGCCTGGGCGAGGTCGGCCAGATCCTGCCGCCCGGCGCGGCCGGGACCCTGGTCCGCTCGGGCGCCTACTTCGGCGGAGCGGGCGGACTGGTCGCGGGTCTGACCCTCGCCGCCTGGGTGGTCCTCGGCCTCGCCCTGCACACGTTCGGCGTCGCCCGTCAGGCACCCCAGCCGGCGTCGGCCACCAGCACCACGCCACTCACGTAGGCGCCGAGCGAGGCTAGACTCGCTCGGCAGATGCCGACCACCCCCCGACGAAGGACGGCCGTGAGCGCCACGAGCACCGTCAAGCACGTCCTGCTGCAGGCCGTCGGCTGGCTGCTCGTGCTCGTCGGTCTCGCGGCGTTGGTGCTCCCCGGCCCCGGCCTGCTCGCCCTCTTCGCGGGGATGGCCGTCCTGGCCACCCAGTACGAGTGGGCAGAACGCCGCCTCGCCCCGGTGAAGAGGGCGGCACACCGCTCCGCCGCCGACAGCGTCAGGACGTGGCCGCGCATCATGGCCTCGACGCTGGGAGCGTGCGTGATCATCGGGTTCGGTGTCTTCTGGGGCGCCGGACCCCCGTCTCCCCCGTGGTGGCCCGTCGCCGACACGTGGTGGCTGCTGGGCGGCTGGGGAACCGGCGCCACGCTGATCGGGTCCGGCCTCATCGCCCTGGCGATGATCGTCTACAGCTACCGGCACTACCGCGACCGCGAGGATGGCGCCGCAGCCGCGCAGTCCGAGGACCTGGCGGACGACTAGCGCCGGAGCGGGTCCACGCGCTCAGCCCTCCGGCGCGGTGCGCTCGGGATCCGGGGTGACGGCGTGGGGGCCGGACCCCGGCTGCCACTGCCAGTCCCGGATCTCGGGGAGGTCCTCGCCGTGGGTGCGGATGTGGATCCGGTGCTCGACCAGCTTGTTCGTCAGCAGCTCGCGAACCGGTCCGCCCACGGCCTGGAGGCGCGGGACCCGGTCGATCACGTCCATCGCCAGGTCGAAGCGGTCGACCTGGTTGAGGACGGTCATGTCGAACGGGGTGGTCGTGGTGCCCTCCTCCTTGTAGCCGCGGACGTGCAGGTTCGGGTGGTTGTGCCGCCGGTAGGTGAGGCGGTGGATGAGGGTGGGGTACCCGTGGTAGGCGAAGATGACCGGCTTGTCCCTGGTGAACAGGGAGTCGAAGGCCGCGTCGGAGAGGCCGTGGGCGTGCTCGCGCTCGTCCTGGAGGCGCATCAGGTCCACCACGTTGACGAACCTGACGGCCAGGTCGGGGAAGAAGCCCCGCAGCAGCTGGACCGCGGCCAGCGCCTCCATCGTCGGCACGTCGCCGGCACAGCCGATCACCACGTCCGGCTCCTCCCCCGTGTGCGTGCCGGCCCACTCCCAGATGCCGATGCCCTTCGTGCAGTGCGCTACCGCCTCGTCCATCGTGAGGTACTGCAGGGCCGGCTGCTTTCCCGCGACGATCACGTTGACGTACTGGCGGGTCCGCAGGCAGTGGTCGGTCACCGAGAGCAGGGTGTTGGCGTCCGGCGGGAAGTAGACGCGGATGACGTCCGCCGTCTTGTTGACCACGTGGTCGACGAACCCCGGGTCCTGGTGGGAGAAGCCGTTGTGGTCCTGGCGCCACACGTGCGAGGTCAGCAGGTAGTTGAGCGAGGCGATGGGACGGCGCCAGGCGAGGTCGTTGGTCACCTTCAGCCACTTGGCGTGCTGGTTGAACATCGAGTCCACCACGTGGATGAACGCCTCGTAGCACGAGAACAGCCCGTGGCGGCCGGTCAGCAGATATCCCTCGAGCCACCCTTCGCAGGTGTGCTCGGAGAGGATCTCCATCACCCGTCCGTCGACGGCGAGGGCGTCGTCGTCCGGCAGGAGCTCGGCGTTCCAGGTGCGGGACGTCACCTCGAGCACGTCCTGGAGCCGGTTGGAGTTGTTCTCGTCGGGGGAGAAGAGGCGGAAGCGGTCCATGTTGGCGGCCATCACGTCACGCAGGAACCCGCCCAGCACCTTCGTCGCCTCGACCGCGCCCGTGCCCGGCGCCGTCACCTCGACCCCGTGGTCCCGGAAGTCGGGCATCCTCAGGTCCCGGAGCAGCAGGCCGCCGTTCGCATGCCGGTTGGCGCTCATCCGCCGCTCCCCCGGCGGGTGCAGCTCGGCGATCTCGGGCACCGGAGCCCCGTCGTCGGTGAACAGCTCCTCGGGGCGGTAGCTGCGCAGCCACCGCTCGAGGACGGCACGGTGCGAGTCGTCCTCCCGGGCCCGCGCGAACGGCACCTGGTGGGAGCGCCACGACCCCTCGACCCGGTGATCGTCCACCTCAGCCGGCCCGGTCCACCCCTTCGGGGAGCGCAGCACGATCATCGGCCACGGCCGCCGGGGCACCGGAGCGCCCACAGCCGCCCGGGCCTCGTGCTGGATGTCGGCGATCTCGTCCAGGCACAGGTCCAACGTGGCGGCGAAAGCCTGGTGCATCTCCTCGGGGTCGGAGCCGGCCACCACGTGGGGGGCGTGCCCGTAGCCGCGCAGCAGCGATTCGAGCTCGTCGTCGCTGATCCGGGCCAGCACGGTCGGGTTGGCGATCTTGTAGCCGTTGAGGTGCAGGATCGGCAGCACCGCTCCGTCGCGACGCGGGTCGACGAACTTGTTGGAGTGCCAGCTCGTGGCCAGCGGGCCCGTCTCGGCCTCGCCGTCCCCCACCACCGCCGCGACCACCAGGTCGGGGTTGTCGAAGGCGGCCCCGTAGGCGTGGGAGAGCGAGTACCCCAGCTCTCCACCCTCGTGGATGGAGCCGGGGGTCTCCGGCGCCACGTGGCTCGGTATCCCGCCGGGGAAGGAGAACTGGCGGAAGAGCCGGCGCATCCCGGCCAGGTCGAGGCCGACGTCGGGGTAGACGTCGCTGTAGGTCCCCTCCAGCCAGCCGGCGGCCACCAGACCCGGCCCGCCGTGCCCCGGGCCGATGACGTACATCATGTCCAGCTCGCGGGCGGTGATCGCCCGGTTGAGGTGCGCGTAGACGAAGTTGAGGCCGGGCGTGGTGCCCCAGTGCCCCAGCAGCCGCGACTTCACGTGCTCTGGCCGCAGCGGCTCGCGCAGCAGCGGGTTGTCCATCAGGTAGATCTGGCCGACCGAGAGATAGTTCGCGGCCCGCCACCACGCGTCGATCCGCCGGAGCTCGGCGGGGCCGAGGGGCGGCCCACCGCCGGAGCCGCTCATGACCTCGGGTGTACCCATGCACTGCGACGCTAGCCTGGAGTCATGGCCGCGTCGAGAGCGCGGCGTCTCGGGAGGCCCACCATGGTGCTCGACCCATCCGCTCACGAGCTGCCGGACGACCCGTCCCTGCTCACGGCCGAGGCCGTGGCGCGCGCACTCGAGGTCGACCCCGCCCGCGGGCTCTCCGAGGAGGAGGCGAGCGCCCGGCTGGCCGCCGACGGCCCCAACGAGCTCCGCGCCAGCCGACGGGTCCCGGCCTGGCGACAGGTGCTGGCCCAGTTCCAGGACCCGCTGGTCTACCTGCTGCTCGCGGCCGTGGCGATCTCACTGGTCGCCTGGACCCTCGAGGGCGCCTCCGGCACCCCCGTCGACGCCCTGGTGATCACCGCCATCGTGGTGCTCAACGCCGTCCTCGGCTACAGCCAGGAGTCCCGCGCCGAGGAGGCGGTCGCCGCCCTGGGCAGCATGACCGCCGCCACCTCCACCGTGCTGCGCGACGGCCTGCTGCGCACCCTCCCGTCCGCGGAGCTGGTGAGGGGCGACGTGCTCGTCCTCGACGAGGGTGCCGCGGTGGGGGCCGATGCCCGCCTGCTGAGCGCGAGCTCGCTCCGCATCCAGGAAGCCTCCCTGACCGGTGAGAGCGAGGCCGTCACGAAGGACCCGACGCCACTGGAGCACCAGGCCCCCCTCGGCGACCGGCTCGACATGGTCTACAAGGGCACCGCCGTGTCGCAGGGCACCGGCCGCGCGATCGTCACCGGGGTCGGCATGGACACCGAGATCGGGGCCATCGCGGACCTGCTCGACGCCACCGTCGAGGAGCCCACTCCCCTGCAGCGCGAGGTGGCCGACATCAGCCGGATGCTGGGCAGGGGGGTCGTGGTCATCGCGATCGTCGTGATGCTCACCATCATCGTGGTCGACGGCATCACCGACCCCGACGACCTGGTGGAGGTGCTGCTCCTCGGCGTCTCCCTCGCCGTCGCGGCGGTGCCGGAGGGACTCCCGGCCATCCTGTCGGTCGTGCTGGCCATCGGCGTGCAGCGGATGGCCAAGCGCAACGCCGTGGTCAAGAGCCTCAGCTCGGTGGAGGCGCTCGGCTCGGCCTCGGTCATCTGCACCGACAAGACCGGCACCCTGACCCGCAACGAGATGACGATCGGCCGCGTCGTCACCGCGGCGGGCCGGGCGGAGGTCAGCGGGGTCGGCTACCGGCCCCAGGGCGAGGTGCGCAGCGACGGCGGACCGCTGACCGGCGCGCAGCTGCACGAGGTGCGACTCGTGCTCGGCGCGGGCTCGTTGGCCAACGACGCCCAGCTCGGTGAGCGCGACGGTGCGTGGGAGGTCGTGGGCGACCCCACCGAGGCCGCCTTCCTGGTCGCGAGCCGCAAGCTCGAGGGGACCACCGAGTGGACGAGCCGTTTCGCGCGCCGGGCGGAGATCCCGTTCACCTCCGACCGCAAGATGATGTCCACCCTGGACCAGGACACGCGCGACGGCACCCGGGTGGTCTTCAGCAAGGGCGCTCCCGACGTGCTGCTGGCCCGCTGCACCCGGCAGCAGGTGGGGCGCGAGGCGGTGGCGCTCACCGAGCAGGACCGCACCATGCGTCTGGCCGAGATCGAGGAGCTCTCCGCCGACGCCTACCGCACCCTGGGTGTCGCGTGTCGTCGCGTGGGCGAGCCGCCTTCGACGCGGCCCGAGGACGACGCCGGGATGGACGAGTCCTTCGAGCAGGACCTCGTCTGGCTCGGCGTCGTCGGCATCATCGACCCCCCGCGTGCGGAGGTGGCGCCGGCCATCGACGAGGCACACCGGGCCGGCATCCGCGTCATCATGATCACCGGCGACCACCCGACCACCGCCCTGCGCATCGCCCAGGACCTCGGCATCGTCGGGCCGGGAGATCGCGCCGCCACCGGCGCGGAGCTGGACACCCTGGACGAGGCGGGGCTGCGCGAGCTCACCCGCGAGGTCTCCGTCTATGCCCGGGTGTCCCCCCAGCACAAGCTGATGCTGGTCGACGCGCTGCAGGCCGACGGGCAGATCGTCTCCATGACCGGCGACGGGGTCAACGACGCACCGGCGCTCAAGTCGGCCGACATCGGCGTCGCGATGGGCATCACCGGGACGGAGGTCACCAAGGAGGCCGCGCGGATGATCCTGGCCGACGACAACTTCACCACGATCGTCGCCGCCGTCCGGCAGGGGCGGGTCATCTTCGACAACATCAAGAAGTTCCTGCGCTACCTGCTCTCCTCCAACATGGGCGAGGTCCTCACGGTCTTCCTCGGTGTCGTGGCGGCCGGGGCGATCGGCCTCGACGACGCCGCCCAGGGGTCGGCGATCGTGCTGCCGCTGCTCGCGACCCAGATCCTGTGGATCAACCTGGTCACCGACTCCACCCCCGCCCTGGCGATGGGCATCGACCCGGAGATCGACGACGTGATGGCGCGGCCACCGCGTCGGATGACGGACCGGGCGATCGACGCCCGCATGTGGCGCGGCATCTTCACGATCGGGCTGGTGATGGCCCTGGTGACCCTGCTCGCGATCGACCTGTTCCTGCCGGGCGGTCTGGTGGAGGGGGACGACACCCTCGAGGTCGCTCGCACGGCCGGATTCACCACCTTGGTGCTGGCCCAGCTGTTCAACTCCCTCAACGCCCGCTCGGAGACGTCGAGCGCCTTCCGGGGCCTCTTCACCAACGGGTGGCTGTGGGGCGCGATCGGGCTCGGGGTGGTGCTCCAGGTCGCGGTCGTGGAGGTTCCGTTCCTCCAGGTGGCCTTCGGCACCGAGTCCCTGGACCTGGCTCACTGGGCGGCGTGCGTGGCCCTCGCCTCGGTCGTGCTCTGGTACGACGAGGTCCGCAAGGTGCTGCTGCGGATGAGCGACGACCTCACGAACCGCTGAGGAACGACGCGAGGAGCCACTGGACGCTGCGCGAGAGCGCCAGGCCGATGGCACTGCCTCCCACCACCCCGACCAGCACGAGCACCAGCAACGTCAGGCTCATCCCGAGCCGGGGCTTGCGCTCGAGGAAGCCCATGTCGACGGACGGGCGGGGGACCGACGGACGCTGGTTCGTGCTCATGTCCCGACGATGCGCCGGGCCGCCCACCACCGGGCAGTGCTTGTCGGCACCCACTCCCGAGACCAAGGACTCCCCCGCCCCGGCCGCCCGGCCCCTCCCCCACGGCCCGGGGCACGGCACGGGCACGGCACGGGCACGGCACGGACACGGCAGAGCCGTGGCGTCCTCCTCGGGTGGAGGACGCCACGGACGGACGCCGGTCGCTGGTCCGGCTAGCCCTGCTAGCCCTGCTTGTCCTGGTTCTCCCGGTTCTCCTGGTTCTCCTGCTTGTCCCGCTCGCCCGACCCACCGGCCCCGGAGCGGACACTCACCGGGATGCTCTTGGCGCTCGACGCCGTGCCGTCCGGCATGGAGACGGTCAGCACCCCGTCGGCGTACTCGGCCGAGATGTCCTCCGCGCGCGTCCCGGGCGGGAGCGGGATCACTCGCGAGAAGGTGCCGTAGCGAATCTCGGTCCGGTGCCGCTCGCGGGTCTCGGAACGGCGTTCGCCCCGCAGGTGGAGCAGCCCGCCGTCGACGGTCAGCTCGATGTCTCGCTGCGGGTCGACGCCGGGGATGTCCGCCCGGACGAACCGACGGTCCCCCTCGACCCACTCCTCCAGCCGCACCTGCGGGTCGACCCCGTGCGGTCCCAGCCAGCTCATCAGCTCACCCAGCAGGGGCTGGGTCTCCCGCCGGCTCTGGATGCTCACGACGTCGCCTCGTGTCGCGGCTGGTCGGCGTCGGCGTCGCCGTCGTCGAGGATCTCCCGGAGCTTGGCCTCCTGGTCCGCCGACAGGTTCGTCTCGATGAGCTCGCCCCGGATCCCCTGCTCGCGCAGGGAGGAGTGCACCCGGTCGACCACTGCGCTGGCGCTGAGGACGAAGAGGGCCGACGTCCCCGGGGTCACCTTCTCGCGCACCGACCGGATGAAGTCGTCGTCGATGCCGACGTCGGCCATCGAGCTGAACAACGCCCCGGCCGCGGCACCGACCACGAGGCCGATGAGGGGGATGAAGAAGATCAGCCCGAACAGCAGTCCCCAGAACATGCCGCCGACCAGACCGGTGACGACCAGGTCGTTGGCCTGACGGGTCTTGGGCTTCTTCTTCCCCTCCGGCCAGGAGACCGTGGCCGCGTCGAGCACCTGGATGAGCTCCTTCTTCTGCAGCTCGGCCAGCGCCTTCTCCGCCTTCTCGGCCCCGTCGGGACTGTCGAACTTCCACACTGTCAGTGTCGCCACGCCTGCTCCTTCATCGTCGCGGTCCGGAAAGCCGGCCCACGGTTGTGCTCGCCACCGGGTGGTGGTGATCCTGGTTGCCCGCGTCGGGCCGTCCCGGTCCGGAGACCCGCTGCCCACCCGCTGCGGCGCGGGTGCGCAGCCAGGACCTCGCAGCGGTCACGAGTGCCTGCACACCCATCGGCAGGGCCACCTCGATCGCCGGCGCGTACCTGGGAGAGTGGTTGCTCGGCACCTTGAGCAGGGCCGGGTCGTCGAGACCGCCCGTGGTGAAGAGCGAGGGATCGCTGCCCCCGAGCAACCAGAAGGAGAGCGGGGCGCCGGCGTTGGTGGCGAGGATCCCGACGTCCTCGCTGCCGGCGCCGGCGCCCGGATCGAGGATGTGCTCCTCGCCGACCCAGGCGGCGAGGCCACGCAGCGTCCTGTCCAGGGCACGCGCGTCGTTGACCACCGGGAAGCCCTCGGTCCGGATGACCTCGGGCGGCTGGGGAGCTCCGGCGGTCGCGGCCACGCCCCGGACGATCCGCTCGACGCTGTCGAGGATCCGGCTGCGCACCGCCTCGTCGTAGCTGCGGATGTTGAGCAGCAGCTCGGCCTCGCCCGGGATGACGTTGGCGGTGCTTCCGGCGTGGACCGCGCCGACCGTCAGCACCGCCACGTCGGTGCTGGGGATCTCCCGGGAGATGATCGTCTGCAGCCGCAGCACGGTCTCGGCAGCCATCACCACGGGGTCGATCGAGTTCTGGGGCATCGAGCCGTGCGCACCCTTGCCGACCAGCCGCACGCGCAACGAGTCCGATGCCGCGTAGGCGGGACCGGCGTGGGCGGCGATGGTCCCGGCCGGCAGCGGGGAGACGTGCTGGCCCAGCACCACGTCGGGCACGGGGAAGCGCCCGAAGAGCATGTCGTCGACCATGGCCTGGGCGCCGGCGCCGAGCTCCTCGGCCGGCTGGAAGACCAGCACGAGCGCGCCCGACCAGCTGTCCCGGTCCCGGGCCAGGATCTCGGCCGCGCCCAGCAGGCAAGTCGTGTGGAGGTCGTGGCCGCACGCATGGCTGACCGGCACCCGGACGCCCTGGGCGTCGACCGCGGTCTCGGTGCTCGCGTAGTCGAGTCCCGTCTCCTCCTTGACCGGCAGGCCGTCCATGTCGGCGCGGAGCAGGACCGTCGATCCCGGTCCGTTGGTCATCACCCCCACGACACCGGTGCGCCCGATCCCGGTGGTCACCTGGTAGCCCAGCGCCTCGAGCCGCTGCGAGACGACCCTCGCGGTGCGGTGCTCCTGGAAGCCGAGCTCGGGATGACGGTGGAGGTCGCGGTAGAGGTCGCGGAGCGCGGGGTCGAGCCGGAGGTTGTCGAGCACTGTCATCTGTCACGCCTCTCGGGTAAGCCAGCAGGGCGGGTGGTCCTGACCGAGTGCCGTCCCCCGACCGGGCGACGGCGCACCACCAGCGTGGGGCGGGCGCCGCGTCGCCGCGCAGGGCCAAACGACACCCCTCGGTGAGGACCTCTGGACACTTCCTCACCGCCACCGGCCGGGCCGCCCCCGGTCACGGCACGGGCGGGTGGCGAACCGCTCCTTGCCCTATTCCGGCGAAATCCGCAAGAGGCCAAGGGCCCGAGAGATCGCTGCCTCAGGTCTAGGTTGTGGTGGCGGGGCTGACCGTAGATTGGGCCCATGCATGAGCAGGGGACGGGCTCGGCCACCGGGCCGCAGCGCCCGGTCACGGTCTTCCTACTCGACGACCACGAGCTTGTCCGCCACGGGATCCGCAGCGTGCTGGAACGGGACGGGGACATCGTCGTCATCGGCGAGTCCGGGTCGGCCCAGCAGGCGGCGCACCTCATCCCCGCGCTCCGCCCCGACGTCGCGGTCCTCGACGTCCGGCTCCCGGACGGCACCGGTGTGGAGGTCTGCCGTCAGGTGCGCTCGGTGGACCCCCAGATCGCCGCCCTCATGCTCACCTCCTACGAGGAGGACGAGGCGCTCTTCGCCGCCATCATGGCCGGGGCCTCCGGCTACGTGCTCAAGCAGGTCAAGGCCGCGGACCTGGCCGACACGGTACGTCGCGTCGCGGCCGGTCAGTCGATGCTCGACCCGGCCCTCACCGCCCGTGTGCTGGCGCGACTGCGCGACGGGCCGCCGGTCAACCCGCTCACCCGGCACCTCACCCCCAAGGAGCGCCAGGTGCTGGCCCTGGTCGGGCAGGGCCTGACCAACCGGCAGATCGCCTCGCAGCTCCACCTGAGCGAGAAGACCACCAAGAACTACGTCTCCACCATGCTGGGCAAGCTCGGGGTCAGCTCGCGGACCCAGGCCGCCATCATCGCCACGCACGGTCACCCCGAGCCCCGCTGAGCGGGTTCATGGGCCCATCCCCCGGAATGGGGATGCTCCGACACAAATGGGGTACGTGAACCCGTCAGTCAAGACAGCGGCCGCGGAGGAGTGAGCATGCATGACATCTCGGGTGACCGCGAGGCACAGGCCTCGCCGCACGACCCCCAGGCCAGTTTCGACGAGCTGATGCTTCGAGCGGGCGCGTCGGCCGGCACGGTGGCGAACCAGGAGTGGCGGCTGCTGCTCGGCACACTGGCCAGTCTCTCCTCGGGGCTCCCCCTCGACGGGAAGCTTGCTCGGATCGTCCAGGTGGGGATGGACCTCACCGGCGCCCGCTACGGGACGCTCAAGCTCTTGGACCACGACCAGCGCCCGCCCGCGCCCCGGGGCTTCGTCACCACCCAGGAGGCCGGGCTGGCGGCGGAAGCCCCCGGGCTGCCCGCGGAGGCACTCGGGGTGCCCACCCAGCGGAAGCCGGCCGCCGACGACCCTGCCGTCCTGGCCGGCGACGGGCCCGGCGACGAGACGGACGGCACGCTGGCGTGGCGCCAGCTGCGCCAGCCGGGCGCGCAGCAGCCGACCACGCTGGCCCTCGAGGCCGGCATCCAGGTCGGCGACCAGGTGTTCGGCACCCTCCACCTGGGCGACAAGCGCTCCGGGGCGGGGTTCACCGAGCAGGACGAGCAGATCGCCTCGGCCCTGGCGGGTGCGGCCGGGGTCGCGATCGAGGGGTCCCGGCTGCGCGCGCAGGTCACCCAGCGCGAGCACTGGCTCTCGGCCGCCTCCGAGCTCTTCCACGGCGAGCCCGACGACGTCGCGCTCCAGCACGTCTGCGACTGGGCTCGGGACCTCTCCGGAGCCGATCTGGCATGGGTGGTCACCGGCTCCGACCCGGCGGACCTGAGGCTGCGTGTCGTCTCGGGGTTCGAGGCCACGGCCGAGGAGATGGCCGCCCTGGAGTTCACCACCTCCCTGGCCCGCGACGTCGCGACCACCGGACGGGCGATGACGGTCAAGAGCATCGCGGACCACCGCCACGCGGTCGACGTCCCGGCCGCGCTCGGCCTGGCTCCCACGGGGCCGGGACTGGTCGTCCCCATCTCGAGCTCCGCGGGACTGGAGGCGGTCATCACCCTGGCCTGGAGGAGGGACGGCGTCCCCGACCGCCAGCGGCCCCGGACCGCCCTGGCCGCCACGCTCGCCGAACAGGCCCCCCTGGTCCTCAGCGAGGCGCGCCACGGACAGGCCGACCAGCGGCGTGCGGTGCTGCAGGACCGCGACCGGATCGCCCGCGACCTGCACGACCTGGTCATCCAGAAGCTCTTCGCGCTGGGTCTGGAGATGCAGGGGATCTCGTGGCTCCGGGACCCCGACGAGATCTCACGCCGTCTCGCCCGCACCTCCGACGAGATCGACACCACGATCCGCGACATCCGACGCACCATCTTCCGGCTCGGACCGGTGGACGACGACCTGGATCCCCGGTCCGCCATCGTGGAGCTGGTCGACCGGGCGACCCGGACGATGAAGCTGAGGCCCACCCTGGAGTTCCGGGGCGCGATCAGGACCGTCCTGGACCAGGACCTCCTCTCCGACGTCCTCGCCGTCCTGAGCGAAGCCCTCTCGAACGCCGTCCGTCACTCGGGGGCGACCACGTGCTCGGTCCAGGTCAGCGTCGTGGAGGAGGTCGTGGTCGCGGTCATCGACGACGGCATCGGGATCCCTGAGTCGGCCGTCGAGAGCGGGCTCGCCAACGTCCGCCGGCGCGCCGAGCGACGCGGCGGGCGGCTCCGCGTCCGCTCGTCCCCCAGGCACGGGACGAGCCTGGTCTGGACCGTGCCCATCCCCTGACCGCGGCCGGACTCCTCAGGTCACCAGGCCGCCCGACCGCTCGAGCACCAGAGCGGGCTGGCCGGGGGGCCGCGAGGGCGGGAGCACCCGTACGGGGCACTCGGCGCCGCGCAGCACGGCTCGGGCCGTGCCGCCGAGGCTTCCTTGCTTGGGCCCGTGGGGCCGGCGCACCAGGATCAGCAGGTCCGCCACCCTGGACGCCGCCACGAGGGCACGCACCGGCTCGTCGTGGACCACCCGGAGCTCGACCTCGACACCGGGATAGCTGGTGCGCCACTCCTGGAGAAGCTGCTCGAGCACCGCGGACGAGCGGCGGGCCGGCTCCATGGGGCCCGCCTGCGAGACCACGAGGTCGTCGTACATGGCGGGCAGGCCCCACGAGTGCAGCACCACGACCCTGTCCCCGCGCGTGCCGGCCTCGGCGAAGGCGTCGGCGAAGAGCTCCGAGGCGTCGGCGCCCATCTTCAGTGCCACGACCACCTTGCCCCGCTTCGGCCGGGGCTGCCAGTCCGCGGGGACGCTCACCACCGGGCAGGGCGCGCGAGCCGCTGTCCCGGCTGCCGCGTTGCCCTTCAGGACGTGCCCCAGCTGCGGGCCCTCGCGGCCCACGTAGAGCGCGGCGGCGTCCTCACCGGCGGCGGCGAGCTGGGTCGCCACGCCGCCGCGACGCAGCTGGGTCTCCACCTCGAGGTCGGGGGCCAGGGCCGCGACGCTGGCCGCCGCGCTCGCCAGGAGGTCTGCTCCCCTGCTGACCAGCTCGCGGCCCACCAGCGCGTCGACCGGGACCAGGGGAAGGTGGTCCGGCACGACGTGCACCAGCCTCAGCGACGCGCCCAGCTCCCGCGCCTCGGCCACCGCGGCGCGCACGGCCCCGTGGATGGCCGGTGACCCGACGACGCCGACGAGCAGTGGCTGGAGAAGGGTGTTCACTCGCTCTCGTTCCTTCCACGGGTCGGTGAGGGCAAGTGGGGTGCTCAGAAGGACGCGGCCACGGCGATGATCACCGCGGAAAGGACCAGCAGGATCCCCAGCAGGGGAGCCACGAAGCGCACGTACTGGTCGTAGCGCACCTTGGCCAGCGCGAGGCCACCCATGACCACCGCCGACGTCGGGGTGATCAGGTTCACCACTCCGGACGCGGACTGGTAGGCCGTCACCACGATGGCGCGGCTGACGCCGGCGAAGTCGGCCAGCGGGGCCAGGATCGGCATGGCGAGGGCAGCGTGCCCCGACGACGACGGCACCAGGAACGCCAAGGGCAGGTTGATCAGGAACATCACGGCTCCGAAGAGCCCGGAGTTGGTGTCGCTCACCAGCTCCTCCATCGAGTGCAGGATGGTCCCGGTGATCTCGGCGTTGTTCATGATCACGGTGACGCCGCGCGCCAGGACGATGATCAGGCCGACTCCGATGAAGTCGCCGGCGCCACTGACCAGGGTGTCGGTCAACCCTTTCTCCCCCAGACCGCCGATCAGGCCGACGACGAGGGACATGGCCAGGAACAGCGCCGCCAGCTCGGGGAAGTACCAGTCGAGCTGCCAGCTGTAGCTCTCCGCGTTCGGCCCGTCGATGACCTGGGCCCACGGCACGATCGCGAAGATCATGAAGACGAACGTGAGCCCCACCAGCGTCAGCACCAGCTTCTGCTTGCCGGTGAGCACCGGGGGCTCGCCGAGGCCGCTGGAGCGGATCTCCTCGTCGCCCGGGACCACACCGGTGTAGGAGACGGCCGGATCGGCCTTGACCCGGCGCGCGTAGCGCAGCACCCACCAGATGCCCACGGGCACCAGCAGCACGTACATCAGGAAACGCAGCCCGATGCCGTCGCCGATCGAGATCCCGGCTGCGTCCGAGGCCACGCCGGTCGCGAACGGGTTGACGGTCGAGGCGAGGACGCCGACGCCCGCGCCGACCATGATCACCCCGGTGGCGACCATCCGGTCGTAGCCGAGGGCCAGGATCAGCGGGATGACCAGGGCGTAGAACCCGAGGGTCTCCTCGGCCATGCCCTCGGTCGTGCCCCCCACGGAGAAGAGCACCATCAGCACGGCGATCAGCACCGGTCCGCGGTGGCTCATCCGGTGGGCGATCCGGGCGACCCCGTTGTCGATGGCCCCGGTGGTCATCGACATCGTGATGAAGATGCCGATGGCGATGACGAACAGGAAGACGCCCGCCGCGCCGTAGAGCTCCCCGGCCTCGTAGGGCCCGATGAAGCCGTCGGCGTTCTGCACGCCGTACAGGCCGTTGACCGGGGCCAGGAAGAGCTGCATCAGCCGGCCACCGAAGGTCAGGGGGTCGTCGGTGCGCTCATAGCTCCCGGGGATGGGGGCGCCGGTCTCGGCGTCGTTCTGGTAGCTGCCCGTCGGGATGATGAAGGCCAGCAGCCACACCACGACGGTCACCACGAAGAGCACGGTGAACGCGCTCGGGAACCTCAGCTCCCTCGACTTCTTCGGCTCGTCTGTCGACGAGTCGGATCCTTGTGCCGCGTGTCTGGCCACGGAGATACCTCTGCTCGGTCCGACGAAGTGGGCGCCTCCATGCAACCGCGCGGGCGTCCCCCCCACACCGGCCGGTTGGCATCGGGGCTCGTGACCTTCGGCCCCTCCCCCAGGCGCCGGAGAAGACGCAGGGTGAAAGACAAGACAACCGGAAGGAACAGGACATGACCCTGCACGTGGACTCCGAGGTCGGCCGACTGAAGCAAGTGATCCTCCACCGTCCGGACCTGGAACTGAAGCGGCTGACGCCGAGCAACCACGACGAGTTCCTGTTCGACGACGTCTTGTGGGTCAAGAACGCGAAGCTCGAGCACGACGCCTTCGCCGAGGTGCTGCGGGAGCAGGGCGTGCAGGTCTACCTGCTCGACCAGCTCCTGACCGAGACCCTGGCGATCCCCGAGGCGAAGAAGTTCATCCTGGAGCAGTCGCTCAACGAGCTCGTCTACGGGCCGATGGCCATGGCGAGCCTGCACAGCGCCTTCGGGTCGATGGAGAATGCGGAGCTGACGACCCACCTGATCGGTGGGATGACCAAGCGCGAGCTGCTCGAGCGCGTCGAGGAGCCCGCCTCCCTGGTGGTGCATGCCCTCGACCTCGACGACCTGCTGCTGCCCCCGCTGCCCAACCATCTCTTCACCCGCGACACCTCCGCCTGGATCTTCGACGGCGTCTCGATCAATGCGATGCGCAAGCGGGCCCGCGCCCGCGAGACGATCCACTACGAGGCGATCTACCGCTGGCACCCCCGCTTCGCCGACGCCTCCTACCAGGTGTGGTCCGAAGGCACCGTGAACGGCACCGCGACCACCGAGGGCGGCGACATCCTCGTCCTGGGCCGGGGCGTGGTGCTGATCGGGATGAGCGAGCGCACCACGCCCCAAGGCGTGGAGCGGCTGGCCCGCCGACTCTTCAAGAAGGGGAGCGCGAGCAAGGTCGTCGCACTGTCGATGCCGATGGCCCGGGCGTTCATGCACCTCGACACGGTGATGACGATGGTCAACGAGGACACCTTCACCAAGTACGTCGGGCTGGGGATGCTGCCGGCCTACACCATCGAGCCGGGCGACAGCGAGACGGAGCTCAAGATCACCCCGCACCCCGCCGAGGACATGCACCTGGCGATCGCGAAGGCGCTCGGCCTGGACTCGATCAACGTCCTCACCGCCACCCAGGACGTGCACGCCGCGGAGCGCGAGCAGTGGGACGACGGCTGCAACGTGCTGGCCTTGAGGCCCGGCGTGGTCGTCGCCTACGAGCGCAACGTCACCACCAACACCTACCTGCGCAAGAAGGGCGTCGAGGTGATCACGATCCGGGGCAACGAGCTCGGGCGTGGCCGCGGCGGCCCGCGCTGCATGTCGTGCCCCGTCGAGCGGGAAGGGATCTGAGTCATGGCCTTCAACCTGAGGAACCGCAGCTTCATCCGCGAGCTGGACTTCACCCCCCAGGAGTGGCGCTTCCTGCTCGACCTCGCCGCCGAGCTCAAGCACGCGAAGTACGTCGGCTCGGAGCAGCCGCGACTGGCTCGCAAGAACATCGCGCTGATCTTCGAGAAGACCTCCACCCGCACCCGCTGCTCCTTCGAGGTCGCCGCGTTCGACCAGGGTGCCCGCGTGACCTACCTCGACCCGACCGGGTCGCAGATCGGGCACAAGGAGTCGATGGAGGACACCGCCCGGGTGCTGGGCCGGATGTACGACGGCATCGAGTACCGGGGCTCGGCCCAGACCAACGTCGAGACGCTGGCCGCCTACGCGGGGGTCCCGGTCTGGAACGGGCTGACGGACGAGTGGCACCCCACCCAGATGCTCTGCGACATGCTCACCATGCGCGAGCACAGCGCCAAGCACGACGAGGAGATCGCCTTCGCCTACCTCGGCGACGCCCGCAACAACATGGGCAACTCGCTGCTCGTCACCGGCGCGATGATGGGCATGGACGTGCGGATCGTGGCGCCGGAGTCACTGTGGAACGACGAGGCGATCATCGCCGAGGCCACCCGCATCGCCGACGACACGGGAGCCCGCATCACCCACACGGCCGACGTCTCCGCCGGCGTCGCCGGGGTGGACTTCCTCTACACCGACGTGTGGGTCTCGATGGGCGAGCCGAAGGAGCTGTGGGCCCAGCGCATCGACCAGCTCAAGGACTACCAGGTCAGCATGAGCGTGGTGGAGGCCACCGGCAACCCGAGGGTCAAGTTCATGCACTGCCTGCCCGCCTTCCACGACCGCCACACCAAGGTGGGCGAGGAGCTCTTCCAGGAGACCGGCATGGAGTCGCTGGAGGTCACCGACGAGGTGTTCGAGTCCAAGCACTCGATCGTCTTCGACCAGGCGGAGAACCGCATGCACACCATCAAGGCCGTGCTCGTGGCCACCCTGGGGGGTTGAGGTGCGTATCGTCGCCACCCTGGGTGGCAACGCGCTCCTGCAACGCGGTCAGAAGCCGGACGCCGACGTGCAGGAGGAGAACGTCCGGCGGGCGGTCGGCTCGCTGGCGCCGCTGGCCACCGACCACGAGCTGGTCCTCACCCACGGCAACGGTCCCCAGGTGGGCGTGCTGGCCCTCCAGAGCGCCTCGGACCCTCGCCTGACCACGCCGTACCCCTTCGACGTGCTCGGCGCCCAGACGCAGGGGATGATCGGCTACTGGCTGCTCCAGGCGATGCAGAACGAGCTGCCCGGGCGGCAGGTGGCGGCCATCATCAACCAGACGCTGGTCGAGGCGGCCGACCCCGCCTTCGCGAACCCGACCAAGTTCGTCGGTGAGATGTACACCGAGGAGGAGGCGCGACAGCTCTCCGCGGACCGCGGCTGGGTCGTCAAGCCCGACGGCACCGGCTGGCGCCGCGTGGTCGGCTCTCCCCGCCCGCACCGGGTGGTGGAGACGCGCCTGATCCGGCAGCTGCTGCAGAGCGGGGCCGTGGTGGTCTGCGCCGGCGGTGGCGGGGTGCCGGTGATCCGGAACGAGCACGGCCAGCTGACCGGCGTCGAGGCCGTCGTCGACAAGGACCTCACCAGCTCGGTGCTGGCCGAGGCGCTCGACGCCGACATCCTCCTGGTGCTGACCGACGTCTCGAGCGTGATGCGCGGCTTCGGCACCCCGGAGCAGGAGCCGGTGCGCCAGGCGACGCCCAAGAGCCTGCGTGAGATGGACTTCGCGGCCGGGTCGATGGGGCCCAAGGTCGAGGCGGTCTGCCGGTTCGTGGAGCTGACCGGGGGCATCGCTGCCATCGGCCGGCTCGAGGAGGCCCAGCAGATCCTCAACGGCGAGTCCGGCACCGTGGTGACCCCCAACGGGTCCTACCAGGGCCTCCCGGCCGTGGCGCCCAGCAACCCTGACACGTTGCGGGTCGCGATGTCGTGACCGGCTACGGGGAGGGCCGGCGCAAGCCGTTGCGCCGGCTCCACCGCGGCAGGCTCGTCCCGGCCCGGTGCCGCCACTGCGCCGAGGACCTCGTCCACACCGAGAGCGTCGGCTGGTTCGACCCGGACCCGACCCACAGCTACGACATGTGTCCTGGGGACCACTACGGGAACCACGACACCTCGGTGCCCAAGCCCAACCCCCTGCTGGGGCCGCACGACGACCCGGCCTGAGCCGCGCCCTCCCGCGCCTCAGAGCCGCCAGCAGGACGACGCGGCGGGGATGCCGGCGAACCGTGCCTCGAGGAAGCCGTAGACCTCGGTGGCGTTGTTGAGCATGCCGCCCACGTGCAGCGGGGTGGCGTTGGTGCTCAGCCGCACGTTGGCCCCCCGGTCGCACCAGTCCCTGGCGAGCTGCTTGCCCACCCGGTAGGGCACCACGTCGTCGAGCAGGCTGTGGGTCAGCAGCACCGGGGCGCTGGGCCGGATCCGCCCGATCCGCTGGTCGTCGATCATGGTGCGGAACGGCTCCCGCTCGATGAGCTGGCCCAGGCTGGCCCCGTCGGCGGTGTAGTCCGACGACTTGGTGAACGCCGACCCGAAGAGGTCGAAGACGCAGTTGTCCTGCATCCCGGCGAACATCTCCTTGCCCGCCGCGTTGAGGTAGGTGGTGATGTCCAGGCCGTAGCTGGCCGAGAGACCGGCGATGGCGTACCAGGTGAACTCGGAGTAGAGCGTCCCGTCGATGGCTCCCGGCAGGGCCCGCAGGTCTGCGGGCGCGGCCCCGGCCACGGTGCCCTTGACCTTCAGCTCCGGCGCGTAGGAGGCGGCGAGCTCGGCCGCGGAGGCGGCCGCGGCGCCGCCCTGGGAGTAGCCGTAGAACGCGACCGGGTGCTGGGCGGAGAGGCCGCTGCCGGGGAGCCGCTGCGCGGTGCGGACCATGTCGAGGACCGCCTGGCCCTGGGAGCGGCGGTCCATGTAGGTGTGCTCCCCCGCGGTCCCCAGTCCCTCGTAGTCGGTCATCGCGATCGCGTAGCCGCGGGCCAGCAGGCCCGACATGAAGATCGACTCGTACTCCAGCAGCTCGCTGAAGAGGCGGGAGGGGGCGCAGGTGTCACCGATGCCCTGGGTGCCGACGGCGTAGCCGATGACGGGTCGCCGACCCGGACCGACCCAGGCGCGTTCGGGCACGATCACCGACCCCGAGACCGCGATCGGGGCGCCGGTGCGGTCGGTCGAGCGGTAGAGCACCCGGGTGGCGCGGGAGCGCACCCCGAAGAGCTTCGAGGGGTCGACCAGGATGTTCAGGGGCTCGCTACGGATCAGGTCCCCGTTCGCCGCCGGCAGCGAGGCGGGCGCCTGGTAGAAGGGCGGCAGCGGCTCCGCGGCCTGGGCCGGCACCGGAGCCAGCCCGAGCGCGACCCCGGCCGTCCAGGCGGCCAGCACGGTGATGATGCGTCGAATCTTCACGATCTCTCCTCTTGCCCCCGAGCTGTGGTAGCCGCAGCAGAGCATGTGGCCCACCTCACACGCAAGAGTCATGACGCCACCATGAGACACCTGTCTCACCTTGCTGGTGGGTGCGGGCCACGGGGACTCACCGGGCGTCTGCGAGACTTTCCGGGTCATCGGGTCGAGCAAGGAGCAGAACACATGGACGTGAGCCCAGCAGTCTGGGGTCTGACGATCGTCGGCATCATCGCCCTGTTGGCGTTCGACTTCTTCTTCCACGTCCGCAAGGCCCACGTCCCCACGCTGCGCGAGGCCGCGCTCTGGTCGGCGCTCTACGTGGGCATCGCGATCCTCTTCGGCTTCGGCGTCCTCCTCTTCGGGGGCGGCCAGGCCGGCTCGGAGTACTTCGCCGGCTACATCACGGAGAAGGCGCTCTCGGTCGACAACCTCTTCGTCTTCCTCATCATCATGTCCAGCTTCCGCGTGCCTCGCGAGGACCAGCAGAAGGTCCTGCTCTTCGGCATCGTCTTCGCGCTGATCGCCCGCACCGGGTTCATCCTGCTGGGCGCGGCGCTGATCAACTCGTTCGCCTGGATCTTCTACCTCTTCGGCCTGATCCTGCTGATCACCGCCGGCAACCTCCTCAAGCCCGAGGACGAGGAGGACGAGGAGGCCAACAACTTCATCATCCGCATGGCCCGCAAGGTCTTCCACACCACCGACTACTACGACGGCGACAAGCTCTTCACCATCGAGAACGGCAAGCGGGTGATGACCCCGATGCTGCTGGTGATGGTCGCCATCGGCGGCACCGACATCCTCTTCGCGCTCGACTCGATCCCCGCGATCTTCGGCCTCACCCAGGACGTCTTCATCGTCTTCACCGCCACGGCGTTCTCGCTGCTGGGCCTGCGCCAGCTCTACTTCCTCATCGACGGCCTGCTCGACCGCCTGATCTACCTCTCCTACGGGCTGGCGGCGATCCTCGCCTTCATCGGCGTCAAGCTGATCCTGCACGCCCTGCACGAGAACAACCTGCCGTTCATCAACGACGGCGAGCACGTCCCGGTGGTCGAGGTCGGGATCGGTCTCTCCCTCACCGTCATCGTCGGCACCCTGATCCTGACCGTCATCGCCTCCCTGGTCAGCCCCGCGGGCAAGGCCCAGAACGCCATCGCCAACGCCCGCCGGCACGCCAAGGCCTACCTGGACTCCGAGTACACCCACGACGCGGCCGAGCGGGAGCGGATCTACCAGGCGCTGCTGGCCGAGCGGGAGCAGATCCGTGCCCTCGGCCCGAAGTACCAGGAGAAGGCGCGGCAGGAGAAGCCCCTGATGGAGCTGCTCGACCAGGTGCAGGCCAGCCACGACGGCGCCGTCGAGCGGGGCGAGACCACCCCGAACGCCTGAGGCCCGAACGCCTGAGGCCGCCCAGCAGGGGCCCGAACCACCCCGACCAGCTCCGGAGGACGACGTGCTCGATCTCGTACGCCGCGCGACCA
Organism: Nocardioides sp. Z40_12; assembly: GCF_058215795.1. Taxonomy (NCBI): domain Bacteria; kingdom Bacillati; phylum Actinomycetota; class Actinomycetes; order Propionibacteriales; family Nocardioidaceae; genus Nocardioides; species Nocardioides sp. Z40_12. The sequence goes on along the minus strand of NZ_JBZAJA010000010.1, from coordinate 35,653 downwards.
CCCGTCCCGCTCCCGCGACGTCGGTGCCGCAACGGCTGGCCCGCTGGGTGCTGGGAGGCGTGCTCACCTTCGCCGGGGCCTCGCACCTGACCGTCGCCCGCCAGGAGTTCTCGGCGCAGGTGCCCGACTGGTTCCCGGTCGACACCGACGTCGTCGTGGTGGTCTCGGGAGTGGCCGAGATCGGGCTGGGCCTCGGGCTCCTGCTGCTGGAGCGGCCCCGGGTGAGCGTGGGGCTGGCCGCCGCCACCTTCTTCGTCGTGATCTTCCCGGGCAACATCGCCCAGTACGTCGAGGGCACCGACGCGTTCGGCCTCGACACCGACGGCAAGCGGTTCGGGCGGCTCTTCTTCCAGCCGCTCCTGGTCGCGTGGGCGCTGTGGTCCAGCGGCGCCTGGAAGGCGCTGCGCCAGGCCCGGCGCGAAGCCGGACGCTAGCCCCAGAAGATCCGTTCCACGACCGTGTGAGCCCGGCGGGTGATCCGCAGGTAGTCGTTGACCATCCGGTCCGACTCCCCCGGCCCGTAGCCCAGCACGCTGGCCACGGCCGCCTTCTCGCGGGCGTCCTGGGGCAGCTGGTCGACCGGACGACCCCGCACCAGGGTGGCGGCGTTGCGGACCCGGCTGACCATCCGCCACGCCTCGACGAGGGTGCGGGCGTCCTCCTGGGGCAGGAGCTCGTAGTCGGCGGCGGCCTGCAGGGCCTGGAGCGTCTGCGGCGTGCGCAGGCCCTCCAGGTCGCCGGCGAAGCGCAGCTGCAGCAGCTGCACGGTCCACTCGACGTCGGCGAGCCCGCCGCGCCCCAGCTTGAGGTGGGTGCGCGGGTCGGCGCCCCGCGGCAGCCGCTCGTCGTCGACCCGGGCCTTGATCCGGCGGATCTCGACCACCTCGTCCGCGCTGATTCCCCCGCGCGGGAAGCGGAGCGGGTCGATCATCTCGGTGAAGCGGTCCCGCAGGCCCTGGTCGCCCACCACGGCGTCGGCCCGCAGCAGGGCCTGGGCCTCCCAGACGTGGGACCACTTGGCGTAGTAGGCCGCATAGGACTCGAGGGTGCGCACCAGGGGTCCCTGCTTGCCCTCGGGCCGCAGGTCGGCGTCCACCTCCAGCGCGGGATCGCTGCCCGGCAGCGCCAGCAGCCGGCGGATCTCGTTGGCCACCGCCTGGGACCACCCGGCCGCGGTCTGCCCGTCGACCCCGTCGACCGGCTCGTAGACGAACATGACGTCCGCGTCGCTGCTGTAGGAGAGCTCGAAGCCGCCGTACCTGCCCATCGCCACGATGGCCAGGCGGGCGGGCGGCTCGGCCAGCCCACGCTGCGCGCAGGCCTGCCGGACGGCCACGTCCAAGGTCGCCTCGAGGGTGGCGTCGGTGAGCCGGCCGAGGGCACGGCCCACGTCGGCCACGTCGATCTCGCCGAAGAGGTCCCCCACCGCGATCCGGAAGAGCTCGCGGCGCCGGATCGCGCGCACCGAGCGCACGGCGTCCTCCGGGCCCTCCTGGCGCCGGGCGGTGGCGAGCATCTCGGTGCTCAGCACCCCGGGCCCCAAAGGGGTCAGGTCGGCTCCCAGCATGCGCACGCCCTGGGGCTCGCGCTCGAGCAGGTCGGTGGCGAAGGCCGAGGTGGACAGCAGCCGCGCCAGGCGCTGCGCCACCTGCCCCTCGTCGCGCAGGTGGCGCAGGTACCAGTGGCTGTCCCCCAGCGCCTCGCTGATCCGCCGGAAGCGGAAGAGCCCCGCGTCCGGGTCCGGGGAGTCCGCGAACCACTCCAGCATCACCGGGAGGAGGGTGCGCTGGATCGCCGCCGACCGGGAGACACCGCTGGTCAGGGCCTCGAGGTGCCGCAGCGCGGCCTTCGGGTCGGCGTAGCCGAGCGCCGCGAGGCGCGCCTGCGCCTGGTCGATGGTCAGGCGGGCGTCCGGGCCGGGGATGCGAGCCACCGCGTCGAGCAGCGGCCGGTAGAAGAGCTTCTCGTGGAGGCGTCGCACCTCGCGCCGGTGGTGGTGCCACGTCTCCTCAAGCCGCTGCACCGGCTCCTTGGCGAACCCCAGCGAGCGGCCCAGCCGGCGCAGGTCGCCCTCGTCGGAGGGCACCACGTGGGTGCGGCGGAGCCGGAAGAGCTGGATCCGGTGCTCGAGCGTGCGCAGGAACGCGTAGGCGCGGTGCAGGGTCTCCCCGTCCTCGCGCCCGACGTAGCCGCCGCGGGTCAGCTCCGCCAGCGCGCTCAGCGTCGTGGCGACCCTCAGCCGTTCGTCGGCCCGGCCGTGGACCAGCTGGAGCAGCTGGACGGCGAACTCCACGTCGCGCAGTCCGCCGGAGCCGAGCTTGAGCTGCCGCTGCGCCTCCTTGCTGGGGATGTGCTCCAGCACCCGTCGGCGCATCGCCTGCACGTCGGTGACGAACCCGTCCCGCTCGGCCACCGACCACACCAGCGGCGAGACCATCGCCACGAACCGCCGGCCGAGGTCGAGGTCGCCGGCGACCGGGCGCGCCTTGAGCAGCGCCTGGAACTCCCAGGTCCTCGCCCAGCGCTCGTAGTAGCCCTGGTGGCTCGCCAGGGTGCGGACCAGGGGCCCGGCGTTGCCCTCCGGGCGGAGCCCGGCGTCCACCGGCCAGATCGTGCCCTCGCGGGTCTGGTCGGAGCAGACCTGCATCAGCTGGGCGGCCAGCTGGGTGGCCACCCGGGTGGCCTTCTTCTCGTCGGCGCCCTCGACCGCCTCGTGCACGAAGATCACGTCGACGTCTGAGACGTAGTTGAGCTCGTGGGCCCCGCACTTGCCCATGGCGACCACGGCCAGCCGCGCGGTGGCGGCGTCCTCCCCCACCCGGGCCCGGGCCACGGCCAGCGCCGCCTCCAGGGTGCCGGCGGCCAGGTCCGAGAGCTCGGCGGCGAGGTCGTCCACTCCCTGGTGGTGGGCGAGGTCCCGGGCGGCGAGCCGGAGCAGCAGCCGGCGGTACTCGACCCGGAGTGCGTCGACCGCGGCGTGGTCCTCCACCGTGGCGACCGGCATCTCGTCGTCGGCGGAGGCTCCCACGCTGGCCAGCAGCTGGGCGCGCAACCACCAGGCGGCCGGACGGGTGCAGCCGAGCGAGGGGTCGGTGAGCTCGCGCCACTGCTCCGGGTGGCGCGCCAAGTGGTCCCCGAGCGACTCGCTCGCCCCGAGCACCGCCACCACCCGCATCGCCGAACCCTCGTCGGAGGCGAGGGACTCCAGCAGGTCGTCGGCCGGGTCGGCGGCCTCGGCGAGACGGACCAGCGAGGAGAGCGCGAGATCGGGGTCGGCCGCGCGGGAGAGCAGGTCCAGCAGCGCGGCGGCATGAGCACCCAGGGCCGCGAGTCCCGTGCGGGCCCGCTCCAGGTCCTGGAAGCCCGCCCTGATCAGCCGGGTGGTTCCCAGGTCAGCGCGCATGGTCTCGCGAGGGCAGCCGGAGCACGAGTCGTACGCCCGCGATCAGCACGACCAGCAGGCTCAGCAGCGGCAGCAGCTCGTCCCAGGCGTCACCGGTGCCCGGGCCCCGGCCCACGAGGCCTTCCTGGGCGCTCTCCCAGGCGAGCAGCGAGACGCAGCCGACGGCCACCACCAGGCTCAGCACCAGGGCCCTGGCCAGCGGGCCGCGGGGTCCGGGGTGGCGCGAGGCCTTGGTGGGCCACGGCACGGCGCAGACGGCCACGAGCAGGACGCCGACCGCGATGCAGGCCCAGGAGAGGCTCAGGAAGTCGGTGGTGTCCACCGGGTTGACCGCGGAGAAGAGCCACCCGGAGGCGAGCATCCCCAGACCGGCGAACGACGTGCGCGCCCGGGCGGCCGTCGTCGAGGTGGGCAGCCACATCAGCGCGGTCACCGTGGACACGACCAGCAGGGTGCCCACCAGGAGCGCCAACGGCAGGGTGTGACGGTAGACCGCGACGCCGGCGTCGGGGTCCCGGACCCCGGGGTCCACCGCCACCAGGAGCCACACGACCCCGCTGGCGAAGGCGACCCACAGCATCGGCTCGAGGACCAGCCGGATCGGGCCGGTGACGCGGGTGGGGTCCACCCGGTAGTCGCGGCCCACGACGGGTCGGCGCCTCGGCACGTGTCCGGAGCCCGCCACCGCGGACGAGTGGGGCACGGGCGTCGGGTCCAGGACCGGGCGCGCCGCCTTCCGAGCGCCGGCCCGGCGCTCCTCCCCCTCGCCGCGGTGACCCGGCACGTCAGATCACCGGCAGCATCTGGTCACGCTCGAAGGCCGACACCTGACCGCGGTACTGCTCCCACTCGGCGCGCTTGTTGCGCAGGAAGAAGTCGAAGACGTGCTCCCCGAGCGTCTCGGCGAGCAGCTCGCTGCTCTCCGCGATGTTGATGGCCTCGTAGAGGGTCCGCGGCAGCGCGGTCATCCCGAGGCTGCGTCGCTCGCGCTCGCTGAGCGACCACACGTCGTCCTCCGCCTCCCGGGGCAGCTCGTACTCCTCCTCGATGCCCTTCATGCCGGCCGCGAGGACCACCGCGAAGGCGAGGTAGGGGTTGCAGGCGGCGTCCAGCGAGCGCAGCTCGATCCGGGTGGACTGTCCCTTGCTGGGCTTGTACATCGGGACCCGGACCATCGCGGACCGGTTGTTGTGCCCCCAGGAGATGTAGGACGGCGCCTCGCCGCCGCCGATCAGCCGCTTGTAGCTGTTGACCCACTGGTTGGTGACCGCGGTGATCTCGGCGGCGTGGCGCATGAGACCGGCGATGAACTGCTTGCCGGTCTTGGAGAGCTGGTACTGGGCGCCCGCCTCGAAGAAGGCGTTGCGGTCGCCCTCGAAGAGCGACACGTGGGTGTGCATCCCGGAGCCGGGGTGCTCGGTGTACGGCTTGGGCATGAAGGTGGCCCAGATGCCCTGGGTCAGCGCCACCTCGCGGATCACCGTCCGGAAGGTCATCACGTTGTCGGCGGTCGAGAGCGCGTCGGCGTAGCGCAGGTCGATCTCCTGCTGGCCGGGGCCGCCCTCGTGGTGGCTGTACTCGACGGAGATGCCCATCGACTCCAGCATCGTGATGGCCTCGCGGCGGAAGTCGGCGCCCATCGACTGCGCCGTGTGGTCGAAGTAGCCGCTGCGGTCCACCGGCACCGGCTCCACACCGGGCTGCGGGACGTCCTTGAAGAGGTAGAACTCGATCTCGGGGTGGGTGTAGAAGGTGAACCCCTTGTCGGCGGCCTGCCCCAGGGTGCGCTTCAGCACGTGCCTCGGGTCGGCGTAGGAGGGGCTGCCGTCCGGCATCAGGATGTCGCAGAACATCCGCGCCGTGGCCGGGCCCTCGCCCCGCCAGGGGAGGATCTGGAAGGTCGAGGGATCGGGCTTGGCGAGCATGTCGCTCTCCTGCACCCGCGCGAAGCCCTCGATCGCGGACCCGTCGAAGCCGATGCCCTCACCGAAGGCGCTCTCCAGCTCGGCCGGCGCCACTGCCACTGACTTGAGGTAGCCCAGCACGTCGGTGAACCAGAGGCGGACGAACCGCACATCCCGTTCCTCGAGCGCCCGGAGAACGAAGTCTTCCTGCTTGCCCATGGCACCAAACTATGTCCTACCGGTGTGCCGTCCACGCGCGGATCACCCAAACGGACACGCTCAGCCTCGCGGCACCCTGTCCAGGTCGGCCAACCAGACGGCCACGCGGGCGTCCGAGGGCATCCGCCAGTCCCCTCGCGGCGACATCGTCCCACCGGCGCTCACCTTGGGTCCGTTGGGCAGGGCGCTGCGCTTGAACTGGGAGGCGAAGAACCTCCGGAGGAAGACCTCGAGCCACCGGCGGATCGCCGCCAGGTCGTACGACGGCCGGTCCTGCTCGGGGTAGCCGGGCGGCCACTCCCCCGTCCCGGCGTCCGCCCAGGCGTGCATCGCCAGGAAGGCGATCCGGGCCGGCGAGTGGCCCAAGCGCACCAGGTGGAACAGGGTGAAGTCCTGGAGCGCGTAGGGGCCGACCGAGTCCTCGGTCGCCTGCGGCTTCTCCCCCTCCGTCGTGGGGATGAGCTCGGGGGTGATCTCCTGCCGGAGGATCTCGGCCAGCACCTCGTCCGCCCCGGGGTCGAGCTCGTCGTGGCTGATCACCCAGCGGATCAGGTGCTGCACCAGGGTCTTGGGCACCCCGGCGTTGACGTTGTAGTGCGACATCTGGTCGCCCACCCCGTAGGTGCACCAGCCCAGGGCCAGCTCGGACAGGTCCCCGGTGCCGACCACGATCCCGCCACGCTGGTTGGCCAGCCGGAACAGGTAGTCGTAGCGCAGACCCGCCTGGATGTTCTCGAAGGTGACGTCGTAGACCTTCTCGCCGCGGGAGTAGGGGTGGTCCAGGTCGGCCAGCATCTGCTCGGCAGCGGGCCGGATGTCGATCTCCTCGAAGGTCACCCCCAGGGCGGTCGCGAGCCGGGTGGCGTACGACTTGCTGGCCTCGCCGGTGGCGAAGCCGGGCATCGTGAAGGCCAGGATGTCGCTGCGCGGGCGCCCGAGGCGATCCATCGCCTTCGCGGCGACGATGAGCGCGTGCGTGGAGTCCAGCCCGCCGCTGACCCCGATCACCGGCTTGGGGCTGCCGATCGAGACCAGGCGGTGCTCCAAGCCCGAGACCTGGATGTTGTAGGCCTCGTAGCAGTCCTGGGCGAGCCGCTCGGGGTCGTCGGGGACGAACGGGAAGCGGTCGACCTTGCGGTGCAGCCCCACGTCCCCGGCCGGGGGCTCGAGGGTGAGGTCCACGGTCCGGAACGACGTCTGGGCAGTGCCGAGGCTGCGGCGGTTGTCGTCGAAGGTGCCCTGCCGCAGCCGCTCGCTGCGCAGCCTGGCCAGGTCCACGTCGACGACCGTGCGCTGCGGGCCCTCGGGGAACCGCTGCCCCTCCCCCAGCAGGTCGCCCACCTCGTAGACCATCGTCTGGCCGTCCCAGCTCAGGTCGGTGGTCGACTCGCCCTGCCCCGCCGCGGCGTACACGTAGGCCGCCAGGCAGCGGGCGCTGGCGCTGCGCACCAGCAGGCGCCGCTCCTCGGCGCGCCCGACGGTGATCGGGCTGCCGGAGAGGTTGAGCAGCACCGTGGCGCCGGCCAGCGCGGCCCGGGCGCTGGGCGGCACCGGCACCCACAGGTCCTCGCAGACCTCGACGTGGACGGCCAGGCCCGGGACGTCGACCGCCCGGAAGATCAGGTCGGGGCCCAGCGGGGCACGCTGGCCGGCGACCATGACCTCGTGCCCGGCCAGGTCGTCGCCCGGGGCGAACCAGCGCCGCTCGTAGAACTCGCGGTAGGTCGGCAGGTGCGACTTCGGCGCCACCCCGAGGACCCGCCCACGGTGGATCACCACCGCGCAGTTGAGCACCCGCGACCCGTGCACGACCGGGGCGCCGACGACCAGCAGCGGCCGCAGCTCCCGGCTCGCGTCCACGACCGAGGCCAGGGCCTCGTCCACGGCCTGGAGCAGGGTGTCCTGGAGGAAGAGGTCGTCGACCGAGTAGCCGCTCAGGCACAGCTCGGGGAAGACCGCGACCGCGACCGCGTCGTCGTGGCACGCCCGCGCCTGCTCGACCACGCGGCGCGCGTTGGTCGCCGGGTCGGCGAGGGCGACCGGCAGGGTGCAGGCGGCCACGCGCGCGAACCCGTGCGCGTAGGCGGAGTAGAAGTCCACGCCCGGAGTCTAGGTCGGGCCGGGGCGACGTGGTGCCCACCACATCGCCAACCTGTCCGGCAGGAATAGCCTGTGCGGAGTCCGTGGACTCCAGCGGGGAGCCGCGAGACGAGCCAGAGGAGAGCAATCCCATGAGCGAGCAGCAGCACGGCGACGTCGGCGCGCCCTACGGATCCGGGGCCGCGTCCCCCGGCCCCGCCGCCCCCGTCAAGCGCGTGCGCACCCACCACCTGCGGGAGATGAAGGAGCGCGGGGAGCGCTTCACGATGCTCACCGCCTACGACATGTACACCGCCGCGACCTTCGACGAGGCGGGCATCGAGCTGCTGCTGGTGGGCGACTCGGCCTCCAACAACGTCCTGGGCAACGAGACCTCGCTGCCGATCACGGTCGACGAGCTGCTCCCGCTGACCCGCGCGGTCGCCCGCTCGGCGCGACGGGCGCTCGTGGTGGGCGACCTGCCGTTCGGCTCCTACCAGGCCTCGCCGGAGCAGGGCTACCTGACCGCGGCGCGGTTCATGAAGGAGGGGGGCGCCCACGCGGTCAAGCTCGAGGGCGGTGCCGAGATGGTGCCGGTGATCGAGCGGTGCACCCGCGGCGGCATCCCGGTGATGGCGCACATCGGCTTCACCCCGCAGAGCGAGCACACCCTCGGCGGCTACCGCGTGCAGGGCCGCGGCGAGACCGCCGACCGGGTGCTCGCCGACGCCCGCGCGGTCCAGGACGCCGGGGCGTTCGCCGTGGTGATGGAGATGGTCCCGGGCGACGTCGCCGCCGAGGTGACCCGGGAGCTGCGCATCCCCACCATCGGCATCGGCGCCGGGCCGGGCTGCGACGGGCAGGTGCTGGTCTGGCAGGACGCCTTCGGCCTGCGGACCGGGAGGATGGCCAGGTTCGTCAAGCAGTACGCCGACGTGCACACCGTGCTGCTGGAGGCGGCCAGGGCCTACGCCGACGACGTGCGCGGCGGGACGTTCCCCGGTCCTGAGCACACCTTCTAGCCGGGGACCCCTTCCGGGCCGGCCCGTGGTCCGCGTACCGTGCGCTGCCATGCGGACCCGGCGCACCACGACCCTGTCCCTCTCGGCCTTCGCCGCCTCCGGCCTGGTGCTGGCGCTGGGCGCCTCCTCGCTCGCGGCGCCCGCGCCGGCCCCGTCGGCCCCGTCGGCCCGGACTGTCGCCGCAGCCGGACCCACGGCCGCGACGACCAGCCCGGCGGCCGCCGCGCAGGCCACCGGGGAGACCACCGCCGCCGGGGCGCGGATGCCCTCGTTCAAGGTGCGCACGCTCGCCCGCGGCCTCGACCTCCCCTGGGACGCCCAACCGGCCCCCGGCGGCCGGGTGCTGGTGACCGAGCGCGAGCGGGCCCGGATCAGCGTGGTGCGCAAGGGCGAGCGCCGCACCCTGGCCTCGCTGCGGGGGCTGGTGCACGTCAGCGGCGAGATCGGGCTGATGTCGATCGCCCTCGACGCGCCGTCGCGGACCCTGTGGGCCTGTCACGGCGCCCGCGGCCGTTCCGGGACCGAGGTGCGGGTCACCCGCTGGCGCGTGAACCGAGCCTGGACCGCCCTCAAGGACCGGCGGACGGTGATCGGTGGGGTCCCGCTGAGCAGCGGCAAGCACGGCGGCTGCCGACTGCTCCTGGACCGCCGCGACGGCGCCCTCCTGGTCGGCACCGGCGACTCGGGGGTGAGCAGCCACCCGCGCGACCTGGACTCGTTGGCCGGCAAGGTGCTGCGCCTCGACGCGCGCACCGGCCGGGCCCTGCCCGACAACCCCTGGGCGCAGGCGAGCACGCCGCGCCGCTTCGTGCTGACCTACGGGCACCGCAACGTGCAGGGCCTGGCCCAGCGCGCCGACGGCAGCCTCTGGTCGGTCGAGCACGGCAGCGACCGCGACGACGAGGTCAACCTGCTCGTCCCCGGCGGCGACTACGGGTGGAACCCCGGTCCCGGCTACGACGAGTCGGTCCCGATGACCGACCACTCGCTGCCCGGGGAGCAGATCGACGCCCGCTGGAGCTCCGGCCGGCCCACCCTTGCCACCTCGGGGGCCGACTGGGTGCGCGGCGCCGGCTGGGGGCGCCTGGACGGAACCCTGGCGGTCGCCGCCCTCAAGGGCAGCCGGCTGGTCTTCCTGCGCTTCGACGCCGACGGCGCGTCGAGGTGGGAGCGCGCGCCGCGCTCGCTGCGCCGGTTCGGCCGGCTGCGCAGCGTGACCACCACGCCCGGGGGCAGCCTGCTGATCACCACCTCCAACGGCGACGGGCGCGACCGCGTGCTGCGGGTCTCCCCGCGCTGAGGCCCGGGGCCGACGCGCGTCAGGGCCGGGTCGGCTCCGCGCCGTCGCCGTCCTCGTCGTCCTCGTCGTCGTCGTTCCAGGCCGGGTCGTTGTCCCAGCTCTCGTTGCGCTCCTCGACCCGCTCCAGCGCGCGCTCGGCCTCCCCCTGCGAGCCGTAGGGGCCGAGGCGGTCGGCGTTCTTGCAGCCGTCCCGTCCCTCCACCGCGTGGTGCTTGAGGCAGAACCAGTACTCCGGCGTGTCGCTCATAGTCGGAGAACGTACACGCGCCGGGGCGCAGCACCACCGACACGTGGCGTCCCACGCGCCCGCCCATGCACCCGCCCGGCCCAGGACCGCGGAGCGGGAAACTACACTCGGGGCCGTGACTTCCGTCGTGGCCGCCCGCATCTCACCCCGCCGACAGGTCCCCGCGGCGATCCAGCGGCCGGAGTACGTCGACCGGCCCGCCCCGGCCCGCTTCGAGGGATCGGAGGTCAAGGACGCCGAGACCATCGAGCGGATGCGGGTCGCCGGACGGCTGGCCGCGCAGGCCCGCGAGCTCGTCGGATCCCACGTGGCGCCCGGCGTCACCACCGACGAGCTGGACCGGATCGGCCACGAGTTCCTCTGCGACCACGGCGCCTACCCGTCCACCCTGGGCTACCGCGGCTTCCCGAAGTCGCTGTGCTCCAGCGTCAACGAGGTGATCTGCCACGGCATCCCCGACAGCCGGGTGGTGGAGGACGGCGACATCGTCAACATCGACATCACCGCCTACCTCGACGGCGTCCACGGCGACACCAACGCCACCTTCCTGGCCGGCGAGGTCGACGAGGAGACGCGGCTGCTGGTGGAGCGCACCCGGGAGGCACTGGAGCGCGGCATCCGCGCGGTGCGCCCCGGCCGCCGGATCAACGTGATCGGCCGGGTGATCGAGGCCTACGCGAAGAGGTACGGCTACGGCGTGGTCCGCGAGTTCACCGGGCACGGCATCGGCACCGCCTTCCACTCCGGGCTGGTCGTGCCCCACTACGACACCGACGCCTACGACGACCTGATCGAGGTCGGGATGACCTTCACCATCGAGCCGATGCTCAACCTCGGCACCCACGAGTGGGAGATGTGGGACGACGGCTGGACGGTCGTCACCAAGGACCGGCGGGCCAGCGCCCAGTTCGAGCACACCCTGCTGGTCACCGCCGACGGCGCCGAGGTGCTGACCAACCCGTGAGGCCCGTACCGCCGGGCAGCCCCGCTGGGCCGGCCCGGCCCTACCAGCGGCTCTCCCCCGGCGGCGGGTTCGGGCTCGTGCGGACGGCGAGTGCCTGCGGCCCGTCACCCACGAGGTGCCGGTTGAGCTGGAACAGGTAGCTGCCGGCCTTCTCGATCGTCCAGCCCGACGGGAGTCGGGTGCCGTCTGGGTTCTCGACCTCGAAGGCGATCAGGTCCCACCCGTCCCCGGCGCCGGTGGCGGAGTACAACGAGACCCAGGGGCGGGCACCCAGGACGGCGTGGGGCACGGCCGCACCCTCGACCCGCACCGCGGTCGGGCCAGGCACGTCCACGCGGACCAGCGTGGTCCCCGGGTCGGCGACCTCGACCGGCGAACCGTCGACCCGCGCCGGGACGACCCGCGCGAGCCGCACGGAACTGCGCGTCGGGGCGGAGACGAGGGCCAGGCGGGAGACCCTGCCGGGTCCGCAGCTGAGCCCCGTGCCGGCGGTCAGGACGTGCACATGGCAACCGATGAAGGGAGACCCGTCCGGGACGAGGCCGGTGGCGTAGACCCCGGCGGCGCTGCCCACCTGCTCGAGGATGACCGGGCGCCCCGCCGGCAGCCGGACGACGGCGGACCGCATGAGGGTCCGCGTGAAGCGGGTCGGCAGGTCGTCCCCCACCTCCCGCGTCGGCCGCTGGTAGCGCCGCATCCGCAGCTGCAGCCGGTCGACGCAGAAGTCACCGAGGCGCAGCCGGTAGGTCCCGGTCCGCGGCAGGCGCCAGTCCCCGATCGCGCCCTTCTCCAGGGTGGCACCGCCGATGCGCAGCGACGCGTTGGCGTAGCAACCGTGGTACTCGTTCGGCCAGCCGTCGGGCATGAGGATGACCCGCTGCCCCTGCCGGCCCTTGAACCGGTAGCGGTTCGTCGCGGACGGCGCGAGCTCCTCGCCGATCCGCACCCGGGGAGCCCGGACGGCGGCCTTGCGGGCATGCACGTCGGCGGCGGGCTCGGCAGCCGACGCCGAGCCGGCGGGGTACGACGTCGGGACCGCCCCCAGCAGGGTCACGGTCACCGCGCTCACCACCGCCCCCGTCAGGGCGCTCGTGATCCGGGGGCGGGTGCGGGCGTGTGCGATCGTCGGCTTCACGCGCGACAGTCTGCCCCAGGAGCGTCAGGGTTGGCGCCGGGCGAGCGCCTGCTCGACCCGGAAGACCGCGGCCTCGTGGTCGTACTCCATCGACATCACCGCGGCAAGCCGCAGGTGGGGCAGCGCCTCCTCCAGCCGGTTCTGCCGCTCCAGCACGCGGCCCAGCGCGTGGCGGGACCAGTCGTCGCTCGGGTTGTCCTCGACCAGGGCACGCAGCTCCTGCTCGGCGGGGCCGAGCTGGGCGCGGATCATCAGCGCCCAGGCGCGCAGCGTCCGCAGCCCGGTGTTGCCGGGCTCCTCGGCCAGCGCGGGCTGGAGCAGCCCGAGCGCCTCCTCCGGGAGGCGCCGGGCCAGCAGGTCGTACGCCGCGGCGTACGCCTGCTCGTGGCGCCACATCCCCGACGGGGTGATCGGCGGGACCTGGTACTCCTGCTCCATGCCTCCCCAACGCTGCGCCGGGTCGCGCGATTCCCTAGACTCGTCCTCGCGAATGGGCCAGCCGGGCGATCGCGTCGGGGCGGGAGACCGCCTCGCCGAGGAAAGTCCGGGCTCCACAGGGCGCGGTGGTGGGTAACACCCACCCGGGGTGACCCGCGGGATCAGTGCCACAGAGAACAGACCGCCTCTCCTCCGGGAGCGGCAAGGGTGAAACGGCGGTGCAAGAGACCACCAGCGCCCCGGGCGACCGGGGCGGCTAGGCAAACCCCACCGGGAGCAAGGTCAAGAAGCCGGACGTGAGAGCGGCCGGTGCGTGCACGTTCGAGGGCGGCCCGCCCGAGTGCACGGGTAGACCGCAGGAGGCGATCGGCAACGGTCGTCGTAGATGGATGATCGCCCCCGCCGCGAGGCGGGACAGAACCCGGCTTACAGGCTGGCCCATTCGCTTCACCCCCTCTGAGCTGCGAGGACGCGCTTCAGAGGGGTCTGCTGTACCCACCATCTTCACCGCGGCGGGCGTGGTCGGGACCGCCGCAGCTGCGGGGCGATGAGTTCACCGACTCACGGGTACACCACGAAGGCCCCTTCGGGCCGACTCACCACCCCCCGACGAACGGAATCCCTCATGCCTCCCACGTCCCTCAACGAATCCGCTCGAGCGATGCTCGAGAAGCCGAACCCGGCGGTGATCGCGACCACCCGCTCCGACGGCCAGCCCGTCTCGGCCGCCACCTGGTACCTGCTTCGCGGGGACCGCGTCCTGGTCAACATGGACGAGGGCCGCAAGCGGCTCGCCCATCTCAGGAGGGACCCGCGTGTCTCCCTCACCGTGCTCGACGAGGCGTCGTGGTACACCCACGTCACGCTCATCGGTCGCGTCGTGGAGATCTACGACGACGAGGGGCTCGCGGACATCGACGCCTTGTCCACCCACTACTCGGGCAAGCCCTACCCCCAGCGTGACCGCGCCCGCGTGAGCGCGCTGATCGAGATCGAGCGCGTGCACGGCTGGGGCGCTCAGAAGAACAACGACCAGCCGGACGGCAGCGAGTGACGGCGCGCCCCGCCTGCTCTGACCGCGCAGCGGGTCGGCGGCGAACCGTCCGATAGGCATCGACGGGGGCGCGCCCGCCCAGTACGGTGCCTCGCGTGCCGCCGCCCGCCCTCGCCCACCGGAACTTCCGGTGGCTGGTCGCCGGGACCACGACGAGCGCGCTCGGCAACGCGATCACGCCGGTGGCGCTCGCCTTCGCCGTCCTCGACCTCGGCGGCTCGGCGACCCAGCTCGGGCTGGTCGAGGCGGCGTACGCCCTGACCCACGTGCTGACCACGCTCTTCGGAGGCGTGATCGGCGACCGCGTGCCCCGCGCCCTGCTGCTGCAGGGGTCCGCCCTGGGCGCCTCGGCCACCCAGGCCCTGATCGGGGCCAGCCTGATCGGCGGCTGGTCCAGCATCCTGATGCTCGGCCTGGTCGGGATGGCCAACGGCTCGCTCTCCGCACTCAGCGGCCCGTCGTCCGCGGCGCTGACACGCCAGACGGTGCCGGAGGAGGTCCTGCCCGCCGCGGTGGCGCTGCGGCGCCTCCTGCAGAACACCGCCATGGTCGTCGGCTTCGCGGGAGCCGGAATCGTCGTCGCCGCCGCGGGATCGGGGTGGGCCATCACGCTGGACGCGGTGTCCTTCGCCGCGGCGGCGTACTGCTTCCACCAGCTGGACGTGGCTCCTCTGCCGGCCACCTCCGCCCACGGGCAGGTGCGCTCGCTGGTCGGCGACCTCGGCGAGGGCGCGCGCGAGGTGCTGAGCCACACCTGGCTGTGGATGCTCATCCTCCAGGCCACGCTCTACCACCTCTTCTACGGCGGCGTGCAGGGCGTGCTCGGGCCCATCGCCGTCCGCGACGCGTGGGACGTCGCGGCCTGGGGCTGGGCCCTGGCGGCGCTGATGACCGGCTTCATGGCGGGTGGCGCCATCTCGCTGCTGATCCGTCCTCGGCGGGGGCTCCTCGTCGGCACCCTGCTGCTGTCGCTCACCGCGTGCTTCCCCGCCGCGATCGCGCTGGGCGACAGCCTCACCGTCCTGCTGGTCGGCGCGTTCCTGCACGGTCTCGGGCTGGAGATCTTCTCGGTCAACTGGGACCTCGCCATCCAGCAGAACATCGCCCCGGACAAGCTCGCGCGGGTCTACTCCTTCGACCTGGTGGGGTCCTACCTGGCCCGCCCGCTGGGCCTGGCCCTGGTCGGACCCGTCAGCGCGGCCACCGGGGTGACAGCCTGGCTCTGGGTCTGCGCCGCCGTGATGGCCGCGGGCTCCCTGGCCGCAGCCGCCCTGCCCTCGGTACGCCGGCTCACCGCGTCCGGAAGGACCACACAGCCTCCTGGGGCCCCGCCTTCCGCGGCTGCTGGTCGAGCCGGGCACCGCCCACGTCCTTGATCGCCGGGGCGACGGAGACCCGGTAGCTCGTCCGGCGCTTCAGCGCGGACCTCGCGGTCACCACCAGCCGGGTGGCGTCCTCCGAGAGCCTGAGCCGCACGGGCACGCTCCTGCCGCCGGGCCGGGACAGGCGTACGGCGGCCTTGGTGACGCTGTTCCGCCGGAGCGGCTCGGAGAAGCGGATGCGCACCCCGACCCGCCCGGAGCGGGGCTTGGCCCGCCACCCGACCACCCGGGGGGCCGCCTTCTTCGCCCCTGGCCCCTGGGTGGGCTCCTGCCCCGGACCGTTCGGCCCGCCCGGGGGCCGCGTCGGGGCCGGTGACTTCGTGGGGTCCTGTCCCGGGGTGCGCGTCGGGGACGCCGACGGGCCAGGCCCTCCGGCGGGCTGCCACAACGGAGAGATCCAGTAGTTGGACTGCCGGTGGCCGCGCGACGGGTAGGAGCCGCAGGGGGCCTCGTCGTAGCAGTGCGCACCGTTCGGGCTGCTCTCGGTGTCGGCCAGCGCAGTGACCGGCCCCTCGGTCAGCGAGCGTCCGGCGAAGAACCCGTACTCGAACGCGTACATGGTGCGAGGAGTGAAGTAGGACGCGGTGTAGGTGACGTCGGGGCCGACCTCGACCGGGGTGTCGAAGGCGAGGTCGGTCCAGCCGTCCGCCGTCCCGGCGGCCACCTCGCCCGCGGCGATCCGGTTGCCCTGCTCGTCCCACAAGGAGATCCGCAGCCGCGACGGGTCGACCCGGTAGACACGGAGCCCGGTGACCAGCACCGGGCTCGAGGTCCGGAACCGCACGCCCAGCTCCAGCCCGTTGCGTCGGTCGTCGGCCACGCAGTAGCCGCGGGCGTCCACCACCCACCGACCGCAGTCGGCCGAGCGCTGGCGACCCGGCCGGTCCGCGGGCCACCAGGCCCCCGCGTCCTGCTGCTGGGCGGCCGCGCTCACTCCCGCGGGCGAGGACCAACCGCCGGCCAGCAGCGCGAGTGGGACGACGAGCGCCGCCGCCGTCAGCAGCGTGCTCAGCACGGCGGTCAGGGTGCGTGCGGGTCGGACCGTCATGTCGGGCTCCCTCGTCCTCGGAGCCACGTCGTGGAGCTCCTGGGATCGCGCGCTCGCGCGCGACTTTCCTCACCGTAGACCCGAATGAGATCTGCGTCACACCCTGCTCGGCGCGGCGGTCTCCAAGGCGCTCGACCGGGCCGGCTTCGCGATCGTGGCCACCGGTCTCCAGCAGTGCCTCGTCGACGGCGGCGGTGTCGACAGCGTGGACGTCAAGAAGATGGAGAAGCTCTTCCTCTCCCGGGCGTGAGCCCCGCGTCGCGGCTCACCGGCAGATGTTGACGTCCTGGGAGCCCAGGACGCCGTCCCAGACCTCCCGCATGGGCGGCAGCCACGACTGGGTGGTCGGCACGAACGCGATGCTGCCCGGCACCCGCCCGCGCACGCCGTCCACCTCCATCCGCTCGACCACCAGCGGCAGGGTGAGGTGACGTTGCCGGGTGCCCTCCCAGCACGCGGAGGCGCGTCGCTTCCCCACCGCCTCCTTGAGCGAGATCGGGTCGCCGACCGACTTGCCGCCGTAGCGCCACGCGACGGTCGTGGCGTAGCCGGTCTGGCCCTCCCACGGGGCGTGGACGGTCGCCGCCATGCCGCGGGTCCGGCGGCTCGCCACGTAGAAGACCACCCGGCCGTCCTGCACCGTGCGCTCCCGCGACGACCACTCGCGCACCACCCGAGCGTCGCGGGTGCGACGAGCCTGGTGCAGCCTGACCAGGCAGCCCTCGCAGTCCTCCACGGTGAAGGCCAGCCGGGTCCGGGCCGGCGCCGAGGCGAGCTCGGCCGCCGCGCTCGCCCCGGTGCGGCTCCCGGACCCGGCGAAGGCGTGGCCGGCCCCGGGCAGGACGAGCGCGCTCGCGGTGACCGCGGCGAGCAGGGCGCCGGTCAGCCACCGGGCGCGTGCGGGCCTGCGGAACCGGTCTCGAGACAGGTGGCCGGCGGTCATGGTGTCCTCCCGGAGGGTGCGTGTCCCCCTCATGACGCACCAGGGGCCAGCCCAGGTTGCACCCGCGCCCGGACCGTCGGCAAGGCGGCTGTCCGGCCGCCGGCAGGCGCGTCCTAGGGTTGCCCGGTGCTCATCCTGCTGCCTCCCAGTGAGGGGAAGACCGCCCCGCGCCGCGGCAAGCCCCTCGACCTGACGACCCTGTCCTTCCCCTCGCTCACCCCGACCAGGTCGCTGCTGCTGGACGCGCTCGTCCGGCTCTGCGCCGACGACCCGGCCGACGCCGCGCGGGTGCTGGGGCTCGGCCCCACCCAGGCCGCGCTGGTGGCCCGCAACGCCGAGCTGACCACCGCCCCCACCGCACGGGCCGACGCGGTCTACACCGGCGTCCTGTACGACGCCCTCTCCCCGGCCACGCTCTCGCCGGCGGCCAAGCGGCGCGCGACCCGCCAGCTGGCCGTCGCCTCGGCCCTCTTCGGGCTCGTCTCCCCCGCCGACCGCATTCCCGCCTACCGCCTCTCCGGCGACGCCGCGCTCCCGGACCTGGGCCCGGTCGCCGCCCACTGGCGCGAGCGCCTCGGGCCCGCGGTCACCGACCGCGTGGGCCGTGGGCTCCTGGTGGACCTGCGCTCGGGCACCTACGCCGCCTTCTGGCGCCCGGGCCCCGACCTGGCCGGGCGCACGGTCGGGATCCGGGTGCTGCACGAGCACCGGGGCGTCCGCAAGGTCGTCAGCCACTTCAACAAGGCCACCAAGGGGCGCCTCGTCCGCGCCCTCCTGGAGGAGGGCGTGACGGCCCGCAGCGCGGGCGGCCTCGCCGGGGCCCTGCGGGACCTGGGCTGGCAGGTCGAGCAGGGGCACCCGGGTGCCCACGGCACCCGCCTCGACGTGGTGGTCGCGGACGTCTAGGCCGGGGCCTGGCCGCCCAGCCCGGAGTCGGCCGTGCGGACCAGGATCCGCTGGCACTCCTCGCAGCGGATCACGTCGTCGGCGGGAGCGGCCTTGATCCGGGCGAGCTCCTGGGCGTCGACTCCGAGGCGGCACCCGCTGCACTGCCGCGCCCGCAGCAGCGCCGCCCCGATGCCGTCCTTGGCCTGCCGGAGCCGGTCGTAGAGAGCGAGCAGGTCTGCGGGCAGGTCGGTGACGGCCGGACCGCGGCGGGCCACCAGCGACTGGAGCTCGGCGTCGATCTCCGCCTCCTTCTCGGCCCGCGCGGCGGCGAGGTCGGCAAGCCTGGCGTCGCTGGCGGCCAGCTCCTCCTCGTGGCGCGACAACGTCGCCTGCGCTTCCTCGAGGCGCTCCATGATCTCCAGCTCGGCGTCCTCGAGGGTGCTGACGCGGCGCTCGAGCGACTCCAGCTCGTGAGTCATCCGCTGCAGGTCCTTGGGGTTGCTGACGAGCCCCTGGTCCATGCGGTCGCGGTCGCGCGTCCGGCGCGTGCGCACCTGCTCCACGTCGGCCTCCGCCTTCCGCAGCTCGACGGTCAGGTCGTCGACCACGATGCGGGCATCGCGGGCGCGGTCGGCCACCTCGGCCCGGCTGGCCTCCAGCTTCTCGATCTCGGCCGCCTCCGGCAGGTGGGCGCGGCGGTGGCGCAGCTGGTCGACGGCGGAGTCGAGCTCCTGGACGTCGAGCAACCTGGCCTGGTCGGCGGGATCGGCTTTCAGGGTCGTGCTCCTTCGGTGGGTGGGCCTGCGGGGATCTGGAACGTCCACGGGTCCGTGCGGATGGTGCTGACGCGGGTCTCCACGGTATCGCCCCACGTCGCCAGCACCCGAGTGGCCACCACCGGGAGCCACGTCCACTCCGCCGCCCAGTGCGCCACGTCGATGAGCGCGGGCCCCTGCTTCTCGACGAACTCCGCGGCGGGATGGTGGCGCAGGTCGCTGGTGAGGTAGGCGTCGACGTCGAGCGAGGCGACGTGGTCGAGGAACGAGTCGCCGGCTCCGCCGACGACCGCGACACGGCGGATCGGACGGTCCGGGCGGCCCGCGACCCGGACCCCCTGCGCGGTCGCCGGGAGCCGGTCACCGACGAGGCGGGCGAACTCCTCCAGGGTCGTCGGGTCGACGGACCCAATCCGGCCGGTGCCGGTGACCGCCTGGCCGGGGTCGGCCACCTCCAGC
Organism: Nocardioides sp. Z40_12; assembly: GCF_058215795.1. Classification (NCBI taxonomy): domain Bacteria; kingdom Bacillati; phylum Actinomycetota; class Actinomycetes; order Propionibacteriales; family Nocardioidaceae; genus Nocardioides; species Nocardioides sp. Z40_12. The sequence continues at coordinate 16,392 of NZ_JBZAJA010000010.1, read as the reverse complement.
ACGTGGTAGGCCGGCTCCTCGTAGGGGTGGGCGGCGAGCATCTCCCGCACCACCTGCCGACGCAGCGCCCGAGGCAGCACCACCTCGATCCGCTCCTCCGCGACGACCTCGAGCTCGCCCGGGCGGCCGATCGCGGGGTCCGCGCCCTCCTGGGGACGGAACCGCCCCTCTCCCGCGCCGGTGAAGCTGCACAGGTCGTAGTCGCCGAGAGCCCCTGCCCCCGCCTCGCCGAGCACGTGGCGCAGCCGCTCGGCGTCCTCCCGGGGCACGTAGACCACGAGGGTGTCCAGCGCCTCCTGCGGGGTCGGCAGCAGCGGCTCGAGCCCGGTCAGCCCGAGGGTGCGCGCCAGCGCCTCGGAGACGCCGTCGACCGCCTGGTCGGCGTTGGTGTGGGCGGTGAGCAACGCGCAGCCCGCCCCCGCCAACGTGGCCAGGGTCCGCCCCTTGGGGGTGGTGGCCGCGAAGCCGTGGACCGGCTTGAGGAAGAGCGGGTGGTGGACCACGAGCAGGTCCGCGCCCCAGCCGGCGGCCTCCCGGGCCACCTCCAGGGTGGGATCCACCGCGAACATGACCCGCCGCACCGGAGCGTCCGGGTCGCCCAGGACGAGGCCCACGGCATCCCACTGCTCGGCGGTGCCGGGCGGGTACCACGTGTGCAGACGCGCGACGACTTCCTGCAGGGTGGGCATGGAGGTGAATCCTAGTGCGGCGTGCGTCGGGACGGTTTCGAACCGCCGACCGCTCGGGTGTAAACCGAGTGCTCTACCGCTGAGCTACCGACGCGAGGCGGGCCAAGACTACGGCACGGGAAATGAGTTGAGCCGCTGGCGTCTCGGGTCACCAGCGGCTCAACAAGGATGATGCTATGCCCTGGGAACCACCGGTGTCCGGCAGTTCGGGCTCTGCGAAGGTAAAGAATTCTCCGCGTCAGGCCTCGGCCGCGGCACGGAGCTGGACGAGGTGCTCGTCGAGGTCCCGACCCTGCGGCATCGGGTTGTGCACCGACCAGCAGACGGTGCCCGCCCGGTCGACGACGTAGGAGGAGCGCCGCGGGATGCCCTTGGCCTCGTCGAAGACCTCGTAGGCCCGGGAGACCTCGCCGTGGGGCCAGAAGTCGGAGAGCAGGGGGAAGTTGAGCCCGTCCTGGTCGGCGAAGGCACGCAACGAGAACACCGGGTCGCAGGAGATCGCGACGACCTCGGTGTCGAAGGTCATGAACTCGTCGAGGCGGTCCCTGACCACCGCCATCTCCCCGGTGCACACCCCCGAGAAGGCCCACGGGTAGAAGAGGATCGCCACCGCCTTCCGCCCGCGGTACGACGAGAGGGTGACGTCCTGCCCGAACTGGTCGCGCAGGGTGAAGTCGGGGGCGGGGCCCCCGGGGATGAGTCCGCTCATGATGGCGCCATCATCGCACCGACCGGTTGCCTGGCCCGAGCAGGGTGAGGCTCGCCCACCCTGCTCGCGAGCGGGTCAGCTGTTGGCCAGGACGCGCTTGAGGATCTTGCCGGTGGCGTTGCGCGGCAGCTCGTCGAGGAAGACGATCTCGCGCGGCACCTTGTAGCGCGCCAGGTTGCCGCGCACCCAGTCCTTGAGGACGGTCTCGTCGGCCGCGGCCGGGTCCGAGACCACGACGAAGGCGCGCAGCCGGTAGCCGAACTCCTCGTCCTCGATGCCCACCGCGGCCGCCTCCACCACGCTGTCGTGACGGCACAGGCAGTCCTCGACCTCACGGGGGAAGACGTTCTCGCCGCCGCTGACGATCATCTCGTCGTCGCGGCCCTCGACGTAGAGGCGACCGTTCTCGTCGAACCGGCCGACGTCACCGGTCGACATCAGGCCGTCGATCATCTCCTTGCCCCCGCCCCCGGTGTAGCCCTCGAAGAGCATCGAGTTGCCGACGAAGATGCGCCCGGTCTCCCCCTGCGGCACCTCCTTGCCGGCCGGGTCGAAGATCTTCACGGTGGTGGCGTACGGCGGCTTCCCGGCCGAGGTGGGCGCCTCGCGCAGGTCGACGGGGTTGGCGATGGAGGCGTAGGCCACCTCGGTCGACCCGTAGATGTTGTAGAGGTTGTCCCCGAACCGGTTCATCCAGGACAGGGCCAGGTCGCCGGGGAGCGCCGAGCCCGAGGCGGCGACCATCTTGAGGGACGGCATCGTGATGCCCGCCAGGGTCTCCTCGGGCAGGTTGAGGATGCGCTGGAGCATCACCGGGATGACGATGAAGGAGTCGCAGCGCTCGTCGCGGACCACCTTGAGGGACTCCTCGGGGTCGAACCTGCGCCGCAGCACGATGGTCGAGCCGAGCAGCATCCCGAGGAAGAGGTGGGCGAAGCCCCAGGTGTGGAAGAGGGGCGCGGCGATGTGCGTGCGCCACCCGGACTTGAGCGGCAGCCGCGACATCAGGGCGACCGCGTTGCTGATGCCGGCCTCCTTGCGCGGAGCCCCCTTGGGGGTGCCGGTGGTGCCGGAGGTGAGGATGACGATCCGCGCGTGGTGCTCGGGCGGGGTGAGGTCGGTGGTCGGGTGGGCCGCAATCAGCGACTCCAGGGAGTCCGGTGCCCCGGGGGCGTCGGTCCAGGCGAGGATCTTGTCCTTGACCTCGGCGGCGGCGAGCAGAGCGGTGAACTCCTCGTCGTGGATGACCAGGACGGGCTTCTCCCGCGCGATCACGTCGACGAGCTGCGGGCCGGCGAAGGCGGTGTTGAGGTAGAGCAGGTCGGCGCCGAGCTTGGCGACCCCGATGGTGGCGTCGACGAAGCCGCGGTGGTTGCGGCACATGATCCCCACCTGGTCGCCCTCCTTCACCCCGCGGGCGGCGAGGGCGTTGGCCAGGGCGTTGGAACGCTCGTGGATCTGCTTGAAGGTCAGGGAGCCGAGCTCGTCGATCAGGCCGACCTCGTCGGGACGCGAGATCGCGAGCTGGCTGAAGCCGCCCGCGGGGCCGGTCCCCCACGCCTTGACGGTCTTGACGATCCCGCGCAGGACACGAGGGGACATGGGGTGGACCACCCCGGCGCTGGACAGCACGGACAGGGTCTTGACGATGCTCATGTGAACCTCGGGCTCGTGGAGGGCCGTGTCCGTAGTGCTGGACGACGGCTCAGGCGGGTGTCTTCGGCGTGACCAGCCGGGTGGCCTGCCAGTCCTTGCTGACGGCAGCGGTGGTGGTCTGGGCCAGACCCGCGATCGGCGCGGCCTCGGCGATGTCGGCGGCGTCGACGCTGTTGGGCCGGCCCACCTTCGGAGTCAGGAGCCAGATGGCGCCGCCACCGACCACGTCGGTCTTGGCGTCGACCAGGCCGTCCGCCAGGTCGCCGTCCTCGTCGCGCCACCACAGCACCACTGCGTCGACCACGTTGCCGTAGTCCCCGTCGACCATGTCGGCGTCGATGGCGTCCTCGATCGCGATCCGCAGGTCGTCGTCGGTGTCTTGGTCCCAGCCGAGCTCCTGCACGACCAGTCCGGGCTTCAGCCCCAGCCTGCTCGCGACGCCGTCGCCCGATCCTTGGGTGGACTCCCCGCCCACGCTCGCAGTCAACGGACCCTCCTTCGTCACGTATACCCCCGCGGATGCGCGGAGTGATGAGTAGTCCAGCGGAGTCCGGCCCTGAGCGCAAGCCTGAGCCCAACAGGCGTACCAGCCGGTAGATTCTTCCTGCCGCGCCGACGTGCGACGATGCACCCGTGAGTGACCAGCCGACCGATCGCCCGTACACCCCGTCCGTCATCCATGAAGGGCTGCCCACGCAGCTGCCGGACATCGATCCGGAGGAGACTCAGGAGTGGCTGGCGAGCTTCGACTCGCTGGTCGACGACCGCGGCCGGGCCAGGGCCCGCTACCTCATGCTCCGCCTGCTCGAGAGGGCGCGCGAGAAGCAGGTGGGGGTCCCCGCGCTGCGCTCCACCGACTACATCAACACCATCCCCTCCGAGCGTGAGCCGTGGTTCCCCGGTGACGAGCAGATGGAGCGGCGCATCCGTGCCTTCATCCGCTGGAACGCCGCGGTGATGGTCTCCAGTGCCAACCGCAAGGGCCTGGAGGTCGGCGGCCACATCGCCACCTACCAGTCCGCGGCCAGCCTCTACGAGGTCGGCTTCAACCACTTCTTCCGGGGCAAGGACCACCCCGGCGGCGGCGACCAGATCTACATCCAGGGGCACGGCTCGCCGGGCATCTACGCCCGGGCCTTCCTCGAGGGCCGGCTGACCGAGGGTCAGCTCTACCGGTTCCGGCAGGAGGTGCAGCACGGCGTTGGCCAGGGCCTCCCGTCCTACCCCCACCCCCGGCTGATGCCCGACTTCTGGGAGTTCCCCACGGTCTCCATGGGCCTGACCGGCATCAACTCGATCTACCAGGCGCGCTTCAACCGCTACCTGGCCAACCGGGGCATCAAGGACACCCGGGACCAGCGCGTGTGGGCCTTCCTCGGCGACGGCGAGATGGCCGAGCCCGAGTCGCTCGGCGCGATCCGGGTCGCCGCCCGCGAGGAGCTCGACAACCTCACCTGGGTGATCAACTGCAACCTCCAGCAGCTCGACGGCCCGGTCACCGGCAACGGGAAGATCATCCAGGAGCTCGAGGCCAACTTCCGCGGCGCCGGGTGGAACGTGATCAAGGTGATCTGGGGCCGCGAGTGGGACGCCCTGCTCGCCCGCGACGTCGACGGCGTCCTGGTCAACCGGATGAACACCACGCCCGACGGGCAGTTCCAGACCTACTCCACCGAGGACGGCGCGTTCGTCCGCGAGGACTTCTTCGGCAGCGACCCCCGGCTGCGCGCGATGGTCGAGCACATGAGCGACTCGCAGATCGAGAAGCTGCCCCGCGGCGGGCACGACTACCGCAAGGTCTACGCCGCCTTCGACGCCGCCACCAAGCACGTCGGTCAGCCGACGGTGATCCTGGCGCACACCATCAAGGGCTGGACGATCGACGCCCTGGAGGGCAAGAACGCCACCCACCAGATGAAGAAGCTGACGCCGGCCGACCTGAAGAAGTACCGGGACCGGCTCTACCTGCCGATCAGCGACCGGGAGCTCGAGGAGTCCTACGACCAGACCGGCGGGGCACCCTTCTTCCACCCCGGCAAGAACGCCCCCGAGATCGAGTACATGCTCGAGCGCCGTCGCGCGCTGGGCGGCTCCGTCCCCCGGCGGGTCGAGCGGGCGACCCCGCTGACGCTGCCGGGCAAGGACACCTACACCGAGCTGCGGCAGGGGTCGGGCAAGAACAAGATCGCCACCACGATGGCGCTGGTCCGCCTGCTGCGCGACTGGATGAAGGACAAGGGGATCGGCGACCGGATCGTGCCGATCGCGCCCGACGAGTACCGCACCTTCGGCATGGACTCGATGTTCCCGCAGGCCAAGGTCTACAACCCGGGCGGCCAGCAGTACGACGCCGTGGACCGCAAGCTGCTGCTGGCCTACAAGGAGTCGGCTCAGGGCCAGATGCTCCACGAGGGCATCTCGGAGGCGGGCGCGATGGCCTCGGCCACGGCGGCGGGCTCGGCGTACTCCACGCACGGCGAGCACATGATCCCGTTCTACATCTTCTACTCGATGTTCGGCTTCCAGCGCACCGGCGACTCCGTCTGGGCCATGGCCGACCAGCTGGCGCGCGGCTTCCTCATCGGCGCCACCGCCGGGCGCACCACGCTGACCGGGGAGGGCCTCCAGCACGCGGACGGCCACTCCCCCCTGCTGGCCAGCACCAACCCGGCCGTCGTGCACTACGACCCGGCGCTCGCCTACGAGGTCAGCCACATCATGGAGTCCGGCCTCACCCGGATGTACGGCGACCAGGCCGAGAACGTCATCTTCTACCTGACCGTCTACAACGAGCCGGTCAGCCAGCCGGCCGAGCCCGACGACGTCGACGTCGACGGCATCCTGCGCGGCCTGCACCGGGTCAGCGTGGGCGAGGGCGACGGACCCCGCGTCCAGCTCCTCGCCTCGGGGGTGGCCTGGCCCTGGGCCGAGAAGGCCGCCACGATGCTGCGCGAGGACTGGGGCGTCGTCGCGGACGGCTGGTCGGTGACCTCCTGGAACGAGCTGGCCCGCGACGCCGTGGCCGCCGAGGAGTGGAACCTGCTGCACCCCGACCAGGAGCGGCGGACGCCCTACGTCACCGACAAGCTGCGTGAGTCCTCGGGTCCCGTGGTGGCCGTCTCCGACTTCATGGCGGCCGTCCCCCTCCAGATCGCCCGGTGGGTGCCGAACGACTACCGGGTGCTGGGGACCGACGGCTTCGGCTTCGCCGACACCCGGCCGGCGGCCAGGCGGTTCTTCCACGTGGACGCGGAGTCGATCGTCGTCCAGGCGCTCCAGGCGCTCGCGGACGCCGGCGAGTTCCCGGTCGACAAGGTCGCCGAGGCGGCCCGGCGCTACCGGATCGACGACCCGACCGCGGTCTCGGACGTGGCGCAGGAGGGCGGCGACGCCTGAGGCGCGGCGCCCGGCGCGGCTCAGCCCGCCGGGCGTCTGTGCAGGTCCGGCACCGGCGAGACGGGCGACCGCCCGGCCTCGCTCTGGCGCACCGGGCGGTCCTGGCCCTGCTCCAGCAGTCGGCGCCAGGTCGCGCGGGAGTGGCGCTGGGGCTCGGTCCCCGCGATGAACTCGCGCAGGATGGCCGCGAACTCCTCCGGGTGGTCCTTGTGCGGGAAGTGGCCGCTGTCGGGCAGCACCACCACCCGCGCCGACGGCGCCAGCGCGGCTGCGTGGGCGGCGTGGGTCGCCGGGATGACGTGGTCGTCGGCCCCCCACACCACGCACATCGGCATCTCCCGGGTGAGGTAGGCGCGATCCGCCATCGTCACCACCTGTCCCTTCCAGTCCACGACGGCGCGCACCACGTGACGGATCGCGGCCCGCTGCCGCGGGTCGGTGAACTGCTCGTAGACCGCCGCGACCTCGTCCAGGTCGCGGGTGCGCGGCAGGCCGGTCGAGGCGAGCACCCGCAGCGTGGTGGACGCGACGTGCCGGACGACCGGCAGGGTCAGCACCCCCATCACCTGGTGGAAGCCGGGGCTCGTGATGGCGCGGATGGCGGGGCTCACCTCGGGCCCCAGACCTCCGGAGGAGACCAGCACGATGCGCCCGGTGCGCTCCGGGTACTGGTAGGCGAACTGCATCGCCACGCCGCCGCCGAAGCTGTGCCCCACCACCGTGACCTTGTCGATGCCCAGCACCGTGAGCAGGTCGCGCATGCCGTTGGCGTAGCCACCCAGGCTGTAGTCGGCGCGGGGCTTCTCCGACTGGCCGTGGCCGAGCAGGTCGGGGGCGATGACGGTGTGGTCCCGGGCCAGGTCGGCCAGCACCGGCGACCAGGTGCGGTGGTCGCAGCCGAGCCCGTGGAGCAGCAGCAGCACCGGCCCCGATCCGGCTCGCACGAATGCCCGCCGGTGACCGTGCAGGGTGAGGTGATCCACCTCGAAGGCCGGGTCGGACACGCGCTCCCCCCTTCGTCGCTGTGCTCGTATTCAAGCATCCGCCCTCCCTGGTGAGCCGCTCCGTGCGAAGGCTTTAACGTGATCGAGACCTTTGGCGGGTCTGCACTAACATGGGGATGTGACTTTCGCCACCGATGACCTGGTCCCGCAGGACCGTGCCGGCGTCGTCTCGGCCCTCGACCGCTCGTCGGGCGCCCTCAGCACCGCGGCCATGGCCCGGATGGAGGACCAGATGCCCTGGTTCGCTCAGCTGAGCGCGGAGGACCGGTCCTGGGTCGGGCTGATCGTGCAGGCAGGCATCCGCGGCTTCACCGGGTGGCTGCGCAGCCCGCCCGAGTCGGGGGCAGAGGGATCGTGGGGGCACGCGCTGGCCGGCCAGATCTTCGGTGCGGCTCCCCGCGAGCTCACCGGGGTGATCAACCTGCAGCAGACGGTGGACCTGATCCGGCTCAGCATCGACGTCGTGGAGTCCAACATCGAGTCGCTGGTCGAGCCCACGGAGATCCCGGCGGTCCGCGCGGCGGTGATGCGCTACGCCCGCGAGGTCGCCTTCGCCACGGCCGAGGTCTACGCCCGGGCCGCGGAGTCCCGGGGGGCCTGGGACGCCCGGCTGGAGGCCCTGGTCGTCGACGCGGTGCTCAGGTCTGAGGGCGACGAGACCCTGCTCTCCCGGGCCAGCGCGCTCGGCTGGGCGGCCCGCGACGGCGTCACCGTGGTCCTGGGCAGCGCTCCGCTGTCCCGCACCGACACCGACGTCTTCGGGGAGGTACGCCGCCTCGCCCGGCTCGCCGGCATGGACGCCCTCTGCGCCACCCAGGGTGAGCGCCTGGTGGTGGTGCTGGGCGGGGTCCGCGACCCGCGCGCGGCGGCGGGCGCAGTGGCCGACCTCTTCGGCGAGGGGCAGGTGGCCGTGGGCCCGGTGGTCCCCGGCCTGGACCGGGCCCACGTCTCGGCGCGGGCCGCGGCGGCCGCGCTGCGCGCCGCCCCGGGGTGGCCCGAGGCCCCCCGTCCGGTCAGCAGCGACGACCTCCTCCCCGAGCGCGCCCTCGCCGGGGACGGTCACGCACGCAGGCACCTGGTCGAGGAGGTCTACGGCCCGCTGGCCGCCTCCCGCGGGGCGCTGGTCGCCACCGTCTCGGCCTACCTCGCCGCCGGCGGCTCCACGGAGGCGGCCGGTCGCGCGCTCTACGTGCACCCCAACACGGTCCGCTACCGGTTGCGCCAGGTGGCGGCCCTCACCGGCCTGGACCCGACCGCGCCGCGGGAGGGCTTCACCCTCCAGCTCGCCCTCGTGCTGGGGCGCCAGGCGCACCGCTCCAGCGCGGCCGACCCTTTGTAGGAACCCCACAAACTTCGTCGCGACCTTTCGTGTGCGTCCCCGATGGGTTCGGTGGGCCGGGACGGGCACAGTTGGCTCCGTGCTCGTCATCGTCGCACCCGGCCAGGGTGCCCAGTCCCCCGGTTTCCTCTCCCCCTGGGTCCAGGACCCGGTCTTCAGGTCCCGCATGAACTGGCTCTCCGCCGTCGCCGGTCTCGATCTCGTCACGCACGGGACCGAGTCCGACGCGGAGACCATCCGCGACACCCGGATCGCCCAGCCGCTGCTGGTGGCGACCGGGCTGGTCGCGGCCCTGGAGCTCTTCCCCCACCCCGCCGACGCGTTCGGCAAGATCGGGGCGGTGGCCGGGCACAGCGTCGGCGAGCTGACCGCGGCCGCCGGCGCCCGGGCGATCACCGCGGAGCAGGCCATGGTGCTGGTCCGCGAGCGCGGCGCGGCGATGGCCCGGGCCGCCGCGACCGAGCCCACCGGCATGACCGCGGTGCTCGGCGGCGACCGTCAGGAGGTGCTCGAGACGCTGGCCTCCCACGGTCTCGTGGCGGCCAACGACAACGGGCCCGGCCAGCTCGTGGCCGCCGGCACGGCCGCCCAGCTGCGTGCCCTCGCCGACGCGCCCCCGTCCCGGGCCCGGCTGGTCCCGCTGAGCGTCGCCGGCGCCTTCCACACCGTCCACATGGAGCCCGCGGTCGCCCATCTGGCCGCCCTGGCGCGCTCCGTGTCGACCCACGACCCCCGGACCCGCGTGATCTCCAACCGCGACGGCCAGATCGTCCACGACGGCCCGGAGCTGCTGGCCCGGCTGGTCGGCCAGATCGCGACGCCCGTGCGCTGGGACCTGTGCCTGGAGACCATGCAGGACCTGGGCGTCACCGGCATCTTGGAGATGCCGCCCGCCGGCACCCTGACCGGCATCGCGAAGCGCGCGCTCAAGGGCGTGGAGACCTTCGCCCTCAAGCACCCCGACCAGCTCGACGAGGCCCGGGCCTTCTGCGACCGGCACGGCGAGGCCTCGCCCATGGACATCTCCCCCACCTGGCGGATGGTCGTCGCCCCGGCCAAGGGGACCTTCCACCAGGCCAGCGGCGTGGACGCCACCGAATCCCTGCCCCCGGGGAGCGTCATCGGGGACGTCGCCAGCCTGCGCGAGCGCACCCCGGTCTCCGCCCGGCACGGTGGCCAGGTGATGGAGTGGCTCGTCGAGGACGGCGACCCGGTCTCGCCGGGCCAGCCGCTGCTGCGCCTGCATCCCGAGGGGGCGGCGTGACCGCGCTCCGGCCGCTCGCCGCCACCACCGGCTCCCCGGGCGCCCGGATCCTGGGAGTCGGGGCCTACCGGCCGAGCCGGGTGGTGCGCAACGCCGACCTGGTCGCCGCCATCGAGTCCTCCGACGAGTGGATCCAGCAGCGGTCCGGGATCAAGGAGCGCCGGTTCGCCACCGCCGAGGAGACCGTGCAGCTGATGGGGGTGCGCGCGGCCGCCGCGGCCCTGGAGCGAGCGGGGATCGAGGCCCGCCAGGTCGACTGCGTGGTGGTGGCCACCGTGAGCCACCTGATGCAGACCCCGGCGGTCGCCACCATGATCGCCCACGAGCTCGGCACCGAGCAGGCCGCTGCCTTCGACATCTCGGCGGCCTGTGCCGGCTTCTGCCACGGGCTGGCCCTGGCCAACGACCTGGTCCGCGGCGGCACCGCCCGCCACGTGCTCGTCATCGGGGTCGAGAGGCTCAGCGACATCACCGACCTGAACGACCGGGGCACCGCCTTCATCTTCGCCGACGGCGCGGGCGCCGCAGTGGTGGGGCCCAGCGAGGAGCCCGGCCTCTCCCCCGTCGTCTGGGGCTCGGACGGCGAGCAGTCCGACCTGATCCGGCAGCGCGAGGACTGGCGCGACGTCGTGGGCACCGCGGACGCACCCGGCAGCGGCGTGATGCCCCACCTGACCATGCAGGGCAACGCGGTCTTCCGCTGGGCCTCCTTCGCGATGGCGAAGGTGGCGCGACAGGCCCTCGACCAGGCGGGCGTGCGGCTGGAGGACCTCGACGTCTTCGTCCCCCACCAGGCCAACATGCGCATCATCGACGCGATGGCCCGTTCCATGGGTCTCCCGGCCCACGTCCGCGTCGCCCGCGACGTCGCCGAGCAGGGCAACACCTCGGCCGCCTCCATCCCGATGGCCCTGGAGCGGATGATCTCCGAGGGTGAGGCACGCTCGGGCGACACGGCCCTGCTCATCGCCTTCGGCGCCGGCCTGGCCTACGCCGCACAGGTCGTGATCGTCCCCTGAGCCCGCACCCCGAGGCCCGCCCGCACCACCCGGCCCGCCGCTGCGGTCCAACCCCCCGGTTCACCACCCACCAGTTCACCGCCACCCAAGGAGAAGGAAGCAACATGACCACCGAAGAGATTCGCACCGACCTGGCCGAGATCGTCAACGAGGTCGCCGGCATCGAGACCGGCGACGTGCAGCTGGACAAGTCGTTCGTCGACGACCTGGACGTCGACTCGCTGTCGATGGTCGAGGTCGTCGTCGCCGCCGAGGAGAAGTTCGGCGTCACCATCCCCGACGACGAGGTGAAGAACCTGCGCACCGTGGGCGACGCGGTCGCCTTCATCGAGCGCGCGCAAGCCGCCTGAGCACCCGGCCGGTGGTCCGCGAGGACCACCGGCCAGCGGCCCCCATCGACCACGCAAGGAACGGAAGACCCACATGAGCACCCGAGTCGTCGTCACCGGTCTCGGCACCACCAGCCCGCTCGGCGGGGACGTCACGTCCACCTGGGAGGCCATGCTGGCCGGCCGGTCCGGCGTACGCCGCCTCGAGGACCCCTGGGCGGCCGACATGCCGGTCAAGATCGCCGGCCGCGTCGCCGTGGAGCCCAGTGAGGTGCTCGAGCGCGTCAAGGCGCGGCGCCTGGACCGGTCGAGCCAGTTCGCCATGGTCGCCGCCCAGCAGGCGTGGGCGGACGCGGGCCTCGCCGAGGCGGCCGTCGACGGGGACCGCCTCGCGGTGTCGATCGCCTCGGGCATCGGGGGCGTCACCACGCTCCTGGACAACTACGACGCGCTGCGCGACAAGGGTCCGCGCCGGGTCTCGCCGCTCGCGGTGCCGATGCTGATGCCCAACGCGCCGGCCGCCAACGTGTCGCTGGCACTCGGCGCCAGGGCAGCCGTCCACGCCCCCACCTCGGCCTGCGCCTCGGGCAACGAGGCCCTCGCGATGGCGCTCGACCTCATCTCGCTCGGCCGCGCCGACGTCGTCGTGGCGGGGGGCACCGAGGCAGCCATCCATCCACTGCCGATGGCGGCGTTCGCCAACATGATGGCCCTGTCGAAGAACGACGGCGACCCCACCACCGTCTCGCGCCCCTGGGACACCGCACGCGACGGCTTCGTCCTCGGCGAGGGCGCCGGCATCCTGGTGCTGGAGTCCGAGGAGCACGCACGTGCTCGTGGCGCGAAGATCTACGCGGTCGTGCTCGGCGCGGGGATCAGCAACGACGCCCACGACATCGCCCAGCCCGACCCCGAGGGACGCGGTGGGACACGCGCGATCCGCCAGGCCGTGCAGGCCGCGGGCATCAGCGCCTCCGACGTCAAGCACGTCAACGCCCACGCCACCTCCACCCCTCTGGGAGACGTCGCCGAGGGGCTGATGCTGCACGCCGTCCTGGGCAGCGCCGTCAACGACGTGGTCGTCACCAGCACCAAGTCGATGACCGGACACCTCCTCGGCGGCGCCGGGGCCCTGGAGGCCGTGGCCACGGTGATGGCGCTGCACGAGCGCATTAGCCCGCCGACCATCAACCTCGACGACCTCGACGAGCGGGTGGAGCTCGACATCGCCACCAAGGCCCGTCCCCTGCCCGACGGCGAGATCGCCGCCCTCAACAACTCGTTCGGCTTCGGTGGCGCCAACGTCGCGGTCGCCTTCGGCTCGGCCGGGAGCGCCCGATGACCGCCATCCCCGCTGCCGCCGCAGCGTCCTCCCAGACCCGGGTCGCACTCAAGGTCCCCCGCCACGAGGACCCGCGCCACCCCGCCACCCGCCTCGCGGCCCTCTTCGACGAGGGCACGCTCGAGCTGATCAGCCCCGACGACGACTCCGGGATGATGGCCGGCACCGGCAGGATCCACGGCGCGCCCGCCGTGGCCTTCTGCTCCGACGCCACGGTGATGGGCGGTGCGATGGGGGACACCGGCTGCCGCGTCGTGGTCGACGCCTACCACCGGGCGATGGCCGACGGCGTCCCCGTCATCGGGCTGTGGCACTCCGGCGGCGCCCGGCTCGCCGAGGGAGTGCTCTCGCTCCACGCCGTGGGGCGGATCTTCCACGTGATGACGCAGGCGTCCGGCAAGGTGCCGCAGATCTCGGTGGTGCTCGGTCCCGCCGCCGGCGGCGCCGCCTACGGGCCCGCCCTCACCGACGTCGTCATCCTGGGCCCCGAGGGACGCATCTTCGTCACCGGGCCGGACGTCGTCCGGTCGGTGACCGGCGAGGACGTCGACATGCTCCGCCTCGGCGGCCCCGAGCCGCACGGCCGGCGGTCCGGCGTGGTGCACGTGCTGACCGACTCCGAGGAGGAGGCTCTCGCACGAGCCCGCAGCCTCACCTCGCTGCTCGGCTCGCAGGGCAGCCTGGACCCCGACTTCGTCGAGGACGTCGACCTCGAGGCGCTGCTGCCGGCGGCGCGCAAGCGTGCCTACGACGTGCACCCGCTCGTGGAGGCGGTGCTCGAGCCCGGAACCACCGAGGAGCTCCACGCCCGGTGGGCGCCCAACGTGGTCACCGCCCTCGGCCGGCTCGGCGGCCGCACCGTGGGCGTGGTGGCCAACAACCCGCTGCGCCTGGGCGGCTGCCTGGACTCCTTCTCCGCGGAGAAGGCCGCCCGCTTCGTCCGGATGTGCGACGCCTTCGGCATCCCCCTGCTGGTCCTCGTGGACGTGCCGGGCTACCTGCCGGGCGTCGGCCAGGAGTGGGACGGCGTGGTCCGCCGTGGCGCCAAGCTGCTGCACGCGTTCTCCGAGTGCGTGGTCCCCCGCGTCACCCTGGTGACCCGCAAGACCTACGGGGGCGCCTACATCGCCATGAACGCCCGCTCGCTCGGCGCCACCCGTGTCTTCGCCTGGCCCGGTGCCGAGGTCGCGGTGATGGGGGCGGTGGCCGCGATCCGAGTGCTGCACCGTCGCCGCCTCGCGGAGGTCTCCCCCGACATCAGGCCCCAGGTCGAGGCCGAGCTCGCGGTCGAGCACGAGAGGATGGCCGGCGGCGTGGAGCGGGCGGTCGAGATCGGCGTGGTCGACGAGGTCGTCGAGCCCCGCCGTACCCGGACTGCTCTTGCCCGGGCGATCGCGGACGCCGTCGAGACCCACGGGGTCCCCCGCGGCCAGCACAGCAACATCCCCCTCTGACCGGCGCGGGTCCGAGGCGGACCCGCGTCAGCGTCAGACGACCTGGTGCAGCCAGCGGACCGGTGCGCCGTCGCCCGCGTGGCGGAAGGTCTCCAGCTCGTCGTCCCAGGCCTTGCCGAGCAACTTGTCGATCTCGAGGAGCACCGTGGTGTCGCCCATGGCGGCCTTCACCACGGCGGCCTTCAGCCTGTCCTCGGGGATCATGATGTCCCCGTGCAGGCCGGTGACGGCGTGGAAGACCCCGAGCTCGGGCGTGTAGGAGTAGCGGGTGCCCTCGGTCGACGCGGTGGGCTCCTCGGTCATCTCGAACCGCAGGTGGTTCCAGCCGCGGAGCGCGGACGCCACAGCAGCCGCCGTCCCCGCGGGTCCGGTCCAGGACAGCTCGGAACGGTAGGTGCCGGGCTGCGCGGGCTGAGGGGTCCAGTCCATGCTGACGGCAGCGCCGATCACACCGCCCACTGCCCACTCGATATGCGGGCACAGCGCGGACGGCGCTGAATGCACGAACAGGATCCCCCTGGTCGCAGGTCCGTTCGGACGGGGGGCAGTACGTGTGGTCACCGTGACCTCCTTCGTTCCGGCGCGAGCTACGCCTTCCCCAGCGGTCTCGTCATGGAACAAGGAGCAAGATGACACATATGTGGTTTGTGCGACCATTGTGACTCACTCGAGACCACAATGCCAGCGTTGACGACCCGGACACGCCGACGCGCGGCCGGGCCTGGCCACTCAGGCCTTGCGCTCCAGCATCTCGGCCCGCTCCGCAGCGTCCGTGATCTGCTCGCCGTCGATCGCGTTGGTGCGGTGGAACCATGCCAGCGCGTCGCCGTCGCGGCCGGCGGCCTCGAGGATGTCCGCGTAGGCGTAGCGCAGCCGGACCACCCACGAGGCGCGGCTCTTCGACATCAGCGGCGCCAGCTCGAGCGTGCGCAAGGCGGCGTCGAGCTGCCCCATGTCCCGCCGGGCACCGGCTTCCACCAGTGTCATCTCCGCCTTGGCCTCGGGGCTGAAGTTGGCCACCGACGGGCTCTTGGCGAGCTTGAGCGCCTGCTCGGGCTGACCGAGTGCCCGGTGGCAGTCCGCCATGATCGGCAGGTAGTCCGTGGCACCGTTCATCCGCTTGGCGGCCCGCAGCTCGGCCAGCGCCTCGGCGTAGTGGCCTGCCGCATACGCCGTCTCCCCCGTCGCCTCGCGGACCACGGCAAGCCGCTGCGCCCGCGAACGCGCCGCCAGCGCGTGCTGGTAGGCGGTCTCCGGGTCGTCCTCGATGAGCTCGCCTGCCGCAGCCAGGTGACGGGCCACCCGGGCGGCCAGCTTCTCGGGCAGGCCCTTCAGCTGCGCGATGATCCCGCGGTCCAGCTCCTTGCCGGTGATGTGCGCGGGGATCTCCGGACCGTCGTACCGGGCCTGGTCGACCGTGCGGGGAGTGCGATCCTCCGCGTCCCGAGGACGACGGGGGCCGCCACGGCCCTGGGGGCCTCCGGCCCGCTCGGTCCGGCGCCCACCGCGCTCGCCGGCGCCGGCGCGCTCACTCGGGCGTCCGCTCCGCTCCGCGGGCCTTCCGCTGCGGCCCTCGGACCGTCCGCCGGACGAGCCATCGGTCGAGCCACCGGAACGCGGCGGCTTGCCGCCACGGGCGTCGGAGCCACCGGGGCCACGACCGACCCTCTTGTCTCCACCGCCACTACGTCCCCCTTGACTGCGACGCTGCTCAGCCACGACTCCACCTTCTCGTTGTCTTCGCGTGCACGACCCGAAGGGCCGTGAAATGGCGCAGAGGCCACCCTAGTGGGTGGCCTCTGCGGAGTGTATGTCCGGCGGCGTCCTACTCTCCCACAACCTCTCGGTTGCAGTACCATCGGCGCTGAAAGGCTTAACTTCCGGGTTCGGTATGGGACCGGGTGTTTCCCTTTCGCTATGGCCGCCGTAACTCTTGTGGCATCCCATCCCCTCGGGCGTGGACCTGGACACTCCCCATGCAGGGGGGTCCGCCCATGCACCCGTATTGGGGTGGGGCCAAGCTCGTTGTTGTGTTGTGTGTGTTCGCAGACCAACCCGGGAGGGTTGTTGTCTGGGAACTGGTTAGTGGACGCGGGCAAACATGTGCGCATTAGGGGTCTTGTCACCGTTGAGTGGTTTTGTACGGTGTTGGGACAAGCCCTCGGCCTATTAGTACCGGTCGGCTAGGCAT
>NZ_JBZAJA010000009.1:0-203030 GCF_058215795.1 Nocardioides sp. Z40_12 | reverse complement strand
GAGCTGCGGCTCGAGATGGTCCGCTGGATCGAAACGAAGTACAACCGCCGCCGACGACAGCGAGGACTTGGCAGGCTCACGCCCGTCGAGTTTGAGATGATCTACGCACCCGCAGACGCGGCCTGAACACCGCAACCGCTACGCGTCAACCAAAGCGGGGCCAGTCCCAGAACGGGGTCAACGTCAAGGTGCAGTGGGAGCCGGGACAACCCCGAACTGACAAGTGGAACATGGGGCACGACCCCGAGAGGCCGTACCACGTAGTGCGGGACGAGTACCTGTCCGGGAAGACCACTCTCCGGCAGTTTCTTGACGAGTGGCACGACCCGTCCAGCTACGTGCCCGAGCACCTAGGCCGTAACCAGTCCGGGGTCGACGAGGTAGTGCCGAGACCCCGCAGAAAGGACAGGTAGAACTGATGGGATGGCTGAGCCGGAAAGAACCTCGCGACACTTCCGAGTTGTATGGCGTGCTGCGGCGTGGAACGTGGGAGGAGTTTGAGGCTGTCTATCGTCCGACGTTCGCGAACTATGACGGGTTCAGTAGCTGCACACTGCTCACGTTGGCTCTGCGCCACAAAGACCCGGAGACCCGGGAGAAGATCGTGAACCGACTGCTCGACGACGGAGCCGACGTTACCGCGCGGCACCCCCTGCACGTTCTCGTCTGGGGCAACACCCACGACTTCGAGAGTGAGGCTCGGCTGCTCCAGCGGATGCTGGACCTCGGTGCTGACGTCAACGCGATTATGGGGAATGAGGGAACCCCCTTGGAGGCCGCTGCATCGACGTTTAAGTACACCGACGCGGACCTCAAGCCGTTCTACGACGTCTTGCTGGCACGTCCAGACATCGACTTACTGCTCCCCAGTGTCCACGGCCGCACCGTGCTGGGAAACCTCCGTGTGTGGTACTCCCACCGGGCGGCGCTCGTCGAACGGTGCGAGGCACTCCTCACCGAGCGCGGCATTCCAGTGCCCGGCCCGACCAATGAAGCACCCTGAGACCCACAGACCCGTTTCCACTGGGGGTAACGCATGGCCCACGAGATGATCGAGTTCATCCCCAATGCAGGCGCGTGCCTGGTGACCAAGAACGTCCTGTCCCGGGCCCAAGGCCTAGTAGATGCAGGCCGCATCATCCTGGGGAAGACATTGTGACCGAAACCGGCGCAGGACTAGAGCGGCCCGGTCAGGAGTCGGCGATCCTCTCGGACCTGCGAGGTGCCGGGTTCGACGTCTCTTCTCTTCACGACCTTCGAGAGGGAGCGAGCAACTACCAGGCGGCGATACCGGTCCTGGTGGACTGGCTCCCGCGAGTGTCCGACTTCGGACTCCACGAGTCGCTGCTGCGTGCCCTCTCCGTGCCCTACGCGAAGAAGGCCGCGCTGGAAGCGGTCATTGAAGACTTCACTGCCATTAGTATTGGGGATTCAGAAGCAGACATCGAACTGCGCTGGGTGGCAGGGAACGCCCTAGAGGTGCTCTGGGATGACCGCGCCTACGAGGATCTGCGTGCCCTGTGTGTGAATCCGGCGTATGGGCGAGCCCGCCAAATGGTCGTCCTCGGCATGGGGAAGTCGAAGCACCCTGGAGCCGTGGACACTCTTACGGGGCTGCTCGAAGACGATGACGTCCGTCTCCATGCTGTTCTGGCACTCCGTCGGTTGCGTCCCCCCGCTGCGCGGCCAGCGTTGGAGAAGGTCCGAAACACGAGCGACTCGCATCTGCGAAAAGAGATCGACAAGACACTCGCCAAGTTGGGCGACTGATCAGGGTTAACCGGATCGCACGCATGCCCAGCGCTTCCAGGATGCCCAGGGCTGGCCAGGTGGAGTAGGGCACTGACGTGCGTTCGCGTATTCGAGCGAAGAGCCGTCGCGCCGTCCTCCTGACTGAGCCCCCGAGAACACACCGTGAGTCCCAACGTGACCGTGCGACGACGGCTACGTCGACGTCAACCGATGCATGGGGCCTAGGAGCAGCGAACATCCGGGCGCGCGAGTTGCGCCCAACGTGCCGCCGACGACGGACTCACCGAGGTCGGGTCGAACACGCTCACGGTGATCGGCCTCGTGGCCACCTGACGCAATGCCCCCGACCCCTCAGTACGTGAAGTACCGGTGCCGCAGTCGTGACCTGGTCGAGGCCAGCCCCGCCGTGGCCACCCATCCGGCCAACGTGTCTCTTGGTCAGGCCGAGGTCCTGAACGAGGTCCTCCCGTGGATTGCCTCGCTGTTCGCACCGGCCGGTCGAGCCGCGTTGCTGGACGACCTGTTGGGCTGGGCGGAGAAGCCGACGAAGGTCGATGCCCGCCGCGCTGCGAGCGAGCGGAGGTTGGCTGAGGTGGAGAGGGGCCTGGCGAACTTGGTGTCGGCCATCGAGGCGGGCACTGACCCGGCCCTTCTGGCGGAACTGGACCCCACCGACGTGAACGCCGAACTGCTGCACGCGTTCTTCGAGACGGTGCGGCTGCGCATCGTCTACGAGCCTGCTACCCGCGTGGCCCGCGCCGAGGTCGTCTTCAAGGGAGGGGCCCCGGAAATGAACCAACCCCACGCTGGGGCCGATGTGGCCCCAGGTGGGGTTAGCGTGCGTGTCCGAGGGGGGACTTGAACCCCCACGCCCTAATACGGGCACTAGCACCTCAAGCTAGCGCGTCTGCCAATTCCGCCACCCGGACGAGTGCGGTGAAACCCTAGCAACACCGGAGCGGAATGCCGCAATCGGGGTCATGGCGTTTCGCGCTCGGGCCCCAGCCGGTCAGGATGGGGGCATGGACATGGACAACGTCACCGAGCGCCCGCCCGTGGACCCGCAGCACGACCCCGCCGCGGAGGTGGTCGACCTCTGCCGTGACCTGGTCCGGATCGACACCTCCAACTACGGCGACGGCTCCGGGCCTGGGGAGCGGAAGGCGGCCGAGCACGTCGCGACCCTGCTCGACGAGGTCGGCATCGCCTCCGAGCTGATCGAAGGGGCGCCGGGGCGCACGTCGCTGGTCGCTCGCTGGGGCGGCTCGGAGGGCGACGCGCTGCTGCTCCACGGCCACCTGGACGTCGTCCCCGCCGCCGCGGAGGACTGGACGCACGACCCCTTCGCCGGCGAGATCGCCGACGGCTACCTCTGGGGCCGGGGCACGGTGGACATGAAGGACTTCGACGCGATGCTCCTCTCGGTGGTGCGCGCCAGGGTGCGCTCCGGCCGGGTGCCCCGGCGGCCGATCGTCCTGGCCTTCACCGCCGACGAGGAGGCGGGCGGCCACCAGGGGGCCGAGGTCCTCGTCCGCGACAGGCCCGAGCTGTTCGAGGGCGTCACCGAGGCCGTCGGCGAGGTGGGGGGCTTCACCACCACGGTGCGCGGTCAGCGGATCTATCTCATCGAGGCGGCCGAGAAGGGGATGGCCTGGATGCGGCTGCGCGCCCGCGGCACCGCCGGCCACGGCTCGATGGTCAACCGCGACAACGCCGTCACCGAGCTGGCCGGGGCGGTCGCGCGGATCGGCGCCCACCAGTGGCCGGTGAGGCTGACCCCGGCGATGGAGGTGCTGCTGGCCTCGGTGGCCAGGATCGCCGGGACCGAGGCGACGCCGGAGAACGCCGAGGCGCTCGTCGAGGAGTTCGAGAGCTCGGCGCGGATGCTCGGCGCGGTGATCCGCAACACCGCCAACCCCACGATGCTCGACGCCGGCTACAAGGTCAACGTCATCCCCACCGAGGCCACCGCCCACATCGACGGCCGGTTCCTGCCGGGCTACGAGGACGAGTTCTTCGCCACGCTCGACGAGCTCTGCGGCCCGCACGTGACCCGGGAGTTCATCAGTCACCAGCAGCCCTGGGAGTCGGCCACCGAAGGCCACTTGATGGACGCCATGACCCGGTCGATCTTGGCCGAGGACCCGGACGGCATCGTGGCGCCGTACCTGATGAGCGGCGGTACCGACGCCAAGCACTTCCGCAAGCTGGGCATGTCCTCCTACGGCTTCGCGCCGCTGCGGCTGCCGGCCGACCTCGACTTCGGCTCGCTCTTCCACGGGGTGGACGAGCGGGTGCCGGTCGACGCCCTGGAGTTCGGCGCGCGGGTCTTCGACCGGTTCCTCGACCAGGCCTGAGGTCCCTGGCACCAGGGTCCAAGGTCGCCCGAGGATCGGGCCGTTGGCCCCTAGTCCTCCCCGACGCACGGCGCCAAGACTCGGGGATGCGGTTGGCTCGCCCGGACGGGGCGCGGCGGCCGCCGAGGAGGACCCGTGCCGACGCTGCGTGGAATCGCCCTGACGACGACCACTTGCCTGCTGGCCACGCTCACCGTGGCGCTCGCGCCCGCGGCGATGCGGGCTCCTGCCTCCGCCGACCCGCCGACCGGGGGGACGACGATCGTCTCCGAGACGTTCACCGGCTCCTCGGTGCCCGACCCGGCCTGGACGCGCCAGGGCATCGCCTGCCTGACCGGTGCCACCACCGCCCCACCGGCCGGCGCGGCCCAGATCCCCGGCTGTGCGGCGTACCGGACCGGCCCGGTCCCGGGCCTCGGGAACACCCCGGGATACCTGCAGCTGACCGACGCGAGGACGCAGACCGCGGGCAGCGTGCTGTACAACCAGCCCGTCCCCGCGACGGCCGGGGTGACCATCACCTTCGACCAGTTCCAGTACGGGGGCACCGGCGCAGACGGCATCGGGTTCTTCCTCGTCGACGGCTCGACCGACCTGACCGACACCGGCGGTCTGGGCGGCAGCCTGGGGTACGCCCAGCGCAGCGCCACACTGGGCGGCGAGGACGAGCCGGGCATCGTGGGCGGAGTCCTCGGCGTCGGGCTGGACAGCTACGGCAACTACTACGACGACGGCGAGAACCGCGGCACTGGCTGCCCCGAGGGACAGCGCTCACCCTCGACGGCCGAGGGTGCAGTGGCGCCGAACGTCATCACCCTGCGCGGCCCCGGCGACGGCTTCACCGGCTACTGCTACCTGGCCTCCACCACGCCGGACGACCCGGACGACCCGGACGACCCGGGTACCACGCTCAGCGGCACGCTGCGCGGCCGTACGCTCGCCGCGTCCTGGCGGCAGGTGAACATCACCGTCACGCCGGCGCCTGACCCCAGGGTCATCGTCCAGGTCCGGTACAACCCCTCCGCGGCCAACGACCCCTGGATCACCGAGCTCGACATCCCCGCTCCGGCCGACCTGCCGAGCACCTACAAGTTCGGGCTGTCGGGCTCCACCGGGGGCGTGACCGACGTCCACCTGATCCGCAACGCGGTGGTCCGCTCGGTCGTCCCCCTCGCCCAGCTCCAGCTCGAGAAGCAGGTCGACCGCAGCGCCGGCGCCCTGCCCGCCGTCATCACCGCAGGCACGGTCATCCCTTACCAGTACACCGTCACCAACGCGGGGAGCGAGAACCTCTCGACCCTGTCGATCACCGACGACACCATCACGGGGCCGATCACCTGCGACGCCACCACTCTGACCCCAGCGCCAGGCCCGGGGTCGACGACGGTGTGCCGTGGCACCTACACCGTCACCGCGGACGACGTCTCCGCCGGCGAGGTGGTCAACACTGCGACAGCGAGCGCCCTGAATCCCGGGGGTGACACGGTCACCTCCCCGGAGGCCACCGTCACCGTCCCCCTGACGAGCAGCCTCGACCTGACCAAGAGCGTGCAGACGGAGCCGCCGTACGTCGCCGGTCAGGAGGTCGAGTACCTCTACACGGTGACGAACACCGGCGGCTCCACCGTGACCAACATCGCCGTCACCGACGACCGCGTCTCCTCGGCGACCCTCCTCTGCGAGGCGAACGTCCTGGCGCCGGGGGCAACGACCACCTGCACCGGCACGTACACCGTCGACACCGCGCAGGCCAACGCTGCCGGGAGCATCGTGAACACCGCCGTGGCCGCGGGGGAGACCCCGATCGGCCAGCAGGTGGAGTCGCCCGAGGCCCAGGAGAGCATCGGGATCAACACCGACATCGCCGTCACCAAGACGGTCGACGAGCCGGACCCGTCCGTCGGCGACACGGTCACCTTCACCGTCACCGCGACCAACAACGGCCCGGCAGCCGCCACCGACGTCGTCATCAGGGACCAGCTGCCCGCGTCGCGGCTCACCTTGCTGACCTCGAGCACCTCCGGTGCCCAGCCGTCCGCCTACGACACGGGCGCAGGTGAGTGGTCCATCCCGGCGCTGGCCGTGGGGAACGCCGTCACCCTGACCATCACCGCGCGGGTCGACACCAACGGCGTGGTCTCGAACACCGCTAGCCTGACCAGGCTCGACCAGCTCGACACGAACGCCGCGAACAACAGCGCCACGGTCACCCTCAACCCCTCGTCCCTCGACCTGGCCGTGACCAAGGAGGTCATCGGCTCGACGGAGGTCGCGGCCGGGGAGCCGGTCACGTTCCGGGTCACGGTCACCAACCTCGGCCCGCGTCCCGGCACCGGGATCACCGTGACCGAGGACCTGCCCCCGGGGCTGACCTTCCGTCCCGGGGACTCCGGAGGAGACGGCACCTTCGACCCGGCCACGAGCGTCTGGGACATCGGCTCCCTCGGCGTGGGCGAGTCCGCGGCGTACGACTTCACCCTGGGCACCAACAGTCCCGGCACGTTCACGAACGCGGTCAGCATCGCCTCCGTGTCGCCCACCGACATCAACAGCGCCAACGACTCGGCGTCCGCCAGCGTCGGGGTGCGCACCCCGGTCGCCGACCTCGTCATCATCAAGGGCGCCTCCCCGCTGGAGGCC
The DNA here is from genome assembly GCF_058215795.1 of Nocardioides sp. Z40_12. Classification (NCBI taxonomy): domain Bacteria; kingdom Bacillati; phylum Actinomycetota; class Actinomycetes; order Propionibacteriales; family Nocardioidaceae; genus Nocardioides; species Nocardioides sp. Z40_12. The sequence goes on along the minus strand of NZ_JBZAJA010000009.1, from coordinate 196,281 downwards.
GTGGTGGGGGACACCGTCACCTACACGGTGACGGTGCTCAACCGGGGCCCCGACACGGTGCGTGACGTCTTCGTCACCGACACCGGCGTCGAGGGCGTGACCGTGGTCTCCACCACCGCCACGCAGGGCACGGTGAACCCCACCAGTCGTCGGTGGGACGTCGGCACCCTGGAGGCCGAGGAGAGCGCCGTCCTCACCATCACCGCCCAGCTCGACACGGCGGGCACCAAGGTCAACCTCGCCACGGTCGACGCGCCCCTGCACGAGGACCCGACCCCCGAGGACAACGAGTCCAGCGCCACCGTGCGGACCTTGGCCCCCGCCGTCGACATCGGCGTCACGAAGTCCGTGGACCGGCCGGACGGGGCCGGGTCGGTCGACGAGATCCCGCTGGGTGAGGACGCGGTGTTCACCATCACCGCCACCAACAACGCCGTCGCCGGGCAGACCGCCACGACGGCCACCGGACTCGTCCTCGCCGACGTGCTCGGCGAGGGTCTGACCTTCGTCTCCGCCTCCGGCGACGGCACCTTCGACGCCGAGGACGGCACCTGGACCGTCGGCTCGCTCCCGGTCGGTTCGACCGTCACGCTCACCCTCCGGGCGACCGGCACGGTGGTCGGGCAACGTGCCAACACCGCCAGTCTGGCCAACGTCGACCAACGAGACATCGATCCGACCAACGACTCGGCCTCGGCCACGGCCACCTTCGTCGAGCTCGCCGACCTCGCGATCACCAAGGACGTCGACCGCCCGGTCGCCCAGCCGGGCGACACCGTCCTCTACCGGATCCGGGTCACCAACAACGGCCCCAACGCCACCGACAACACGATCACGGAGGATCCTGCGCTCATCCAGGCCAACATCACCGGGCACACGACCGACAACGGGACCTTCGACGTGGAGAACCGGATCTGGACCATCCCGCGCCTGGAGTCCGGGGAGACGGCCACGCTGGAGGCCTCCGTCCTCATCGGCGAGCGCGCGTCGGGGACCTACCGCAACCTGGTCGCGATCCAGCAGTCCCGGGTCGAGGACCGCAACCCGGACGACAACGTCGACGACGCCCAGCTCTTCGTGCCCGTCGCCGACGTGGCGGTGGAGAAGACCGTCGACGATCCCAACCCCGTCGTGGGCGGGACCGTGACGTTCACCGTCGGGGTCCGCAACCTCGGTCCCGACACCGCCGACAACGTGAGCCTCGCCGACCAGCTGCCGGCAGGACTCAGCTATGTCGACAGCACGGCCTCCCAGGGCACCTACGACCCGGCCACCGGCACCTGGCAGGTCGGGGACCTGACCCCCGTCGACCTGCCCACGGCCGGTGCCCAGGCGACGCTGCGCATCACCGCGCGGGTGCCCGGGGTGGGCACCTTCGCCAACACCGCCACCTCGGACCGGACCGGCTCCTTCCCCCGCGACCCCGACCTGACCAACAACACCAGCACGGTGTCGGTGACCGCCGGCCAGAGCCCCGGGCTGGTGCTGGAGAAGACCGCCAGCCCCGCGACCGTCACCACGGCCGGGCAGCAGGTCACCTACTCGTTCACGATCACCAACACCGGCAACGTCCCGGTCAGCGGTGTGGGGGTCGCCGAGGACGCCTTCACGGGGACCGGCGACCTACCCACCCCGACGTGCCCCGCGGGGGCCGCCCAGCTGGCGCCGGGGGCCAGCGTGGTCTGCACGAGCGTCTACACCGTCACCGCTGCCGACCTCCGGGGTGAGGGACTGCGCAACACGGCCCGCGCGACGGGCTCGGACGCCACCGGGGGACCCGCGTCCTCGCCGCCCGACGGTGCCGTGGTGCAGGTGGACGCCGGAGCGCCCGCCCGACCGCGGATCCGGACGAAGACGTCCGAGCGCCGTGTGGAGCCGCGCGAGAGGTTCCACGACCGGGTCCGGGTCACGGGCCTGGCGCCCGGGACCTCGGTGCCCGCGGTCGCCCGGCTCTACGGACCCTTCACCTCCCGCGCGGCGGCCTCCTGCCGCCGGGCGAACCTGGCGAGCACCGTCACGTGGCGGGCACGCGCCGGCTGGACGAAGAGCCCGAAGGTGAGCGCGGCGGCGCCCGGCGTCTACACCTGGAAGGTGACCACCGAGGCGACGACGGCCAACGAGTCGGCGACGACCCGGTGCGGCCTGAAGTCGGAGACGACGACCGTCGCCAAGCCGTCGTACAAGCCGCCCGTCGTGCCCAGTGGATTCTCCGGCACCCTCCGGGACCCGGAGTCGTCCCGAGTCTCGAAGGCCTCGATCCGGGCGTCCGGCTTCGGACTGCGTGCGCAGGTCGTCCCGACGGGTATCTCGCGCGGGCGCATGGATCTGCCCGCCGACGTCCGACTGACCGCCTGGCTACGCCGTTCCGCGGGCTACGGCGACGCCATCGGCACCACCGTGGTCGCCGGTCACGTGTCGGACTGGCACGACCGACCCGGTGCCCTGTGGGGACTGCGCCGTGCCGAGCAGGGGCAGGCCCTGAGCGTGCGCAGCGGCGGGAAGACCTACCGGTACGAGCTGTCGGAGACGAAGAAGTACGACCGGGCCAGCAAGCTGCCCCAGCGCTTCTTCCGCACCACCGGTGCCCACCGGCTCGTGCTGATCAGCTGTACCGACCGGGTGGTCTACCCCAACGGACGCTTCCACTACACGAAGTACCGGGTGGTCGTGGCGAAGCCGGTGGGCGTCACCAGAAGGTCGGGCGGACCTGACGAATGATCTTGCGTCGCAGCAGCACCCGGCGCATGCCGTCGGCGGTGATCCGCACCCGGGCCAGCTCCCAGCCGCCGTGCTCGGCTCGCTCCACGAGCAGCTGGCGCACCGTGTTGCGGGAGACCTCCGGGGGATAGGTGACCGAGTCGAACTCCCACTCCACCCCGGGGCGCGGCGGCCGGCGCAGCACCCGGCTCATCAGTCCGCCGAGACGTCGTCGAGGGCGGCGACGATCTCCGCGGGCAGGACCAGCTCCTCGGTGCCCAGCACGTCGTGGAGCTGGGCGGCGGTGCGCGCGCCGACCAGCGGGGCGGTGACGCCGGGGCGGTCCCGCACCCAGACCAGAGCCACCTCCAGGGGGCTCCACCCGAGCCCCTCGCCGGCGCGGGCCACGGCCTCGACGATGCCGCGTCCCCGCTCGTCGAGGTAGGAGCCGACCCGGTCGGCAAAGTGCGGGGTCGCGCCCGCGGAGTCGGCCGGCGTGCCGGTGCGGTACTTGCCGGTCAGGACGCCTCGGGCCAGCGGGGACCACGGGAACACCCCCAGCCCCAGCGCCCGGGCCGCCGGCAGCACCTCGAACTCCACGTCGCGGCTCATCAGCGAGTACTCCACCTGGGTGGAGACGACCGGCGCCCTGCCGGGCCAGGCCCGCTGCCAGGTCACCGCCTGGGCGCTCTGCCAGCCGTTGAAGTTCGAGATGCCGGCGTAGGCCGCGCGACCGGAGGACACCGCGGTGTCCAGGGCGCTCAACGTCTCCTCCAGGGGCGTGGCGCCGCTCCACACGTGCACCTGCCACAGGTCGACGTGGTCGACGCCGAGCCGGCGCAGGGAGGCGTCGAGCGTCCTCAGCAGCGCGCCGCGGGAGGTGTCGACGTTCCGCTCCCCGCCGCGGCGGGAGACCCCGGCCTTGGAGGCCAGCACCACCTCGTCGCGGCGCACGACGTCGCCCAGCAGGCTGCCCAGCAGGCTCTCCGAGGCGCCGTCGCCGTAGCCGGCCGCGGTGTCGACCAGGGTGCCGCCGGCCTCGGTGAACGCGATGAGCTGGTCGCGTGCCTCGTGCTCGTCGGTGTCGCGCCCCCACGTCATCGTGCCGAGGCCGAGGCGGGAGACCTGGAGGCCGGTGCGACCGACCGAGCGCTGCTGCATGCGCACAGGCTAGTCAGCCCCCCGTGAGCCCGCCCGCGCGGCTCGCCGGACGCGGTGCGGGACCAAGCGCGGGGGCGCCCTAGGCTGTTCCCCCATGTGGGATCTGTTCAAGGCCGTGGTGCTCGGAACCATCCAGGGGCTGACCGAGTTCCTCCCGATCTCGAGCAGCGCCCACCTGCGGATCTTCCCCGAGCTCTTCGGGTGGGGCGACCCCGGAGCGGCGTTCACCGCCGTCATCCAGATCGGCACCGAGCTGGCGGTGCTCATCTACTTCCGCAAGGACATCTGGCGCATCGGCAGCAGCTGGGTGCGCTCGATCTTCCAGCCCGAGCACCGGGGGACGCTGGACACCAGGATGGGCTGGTTCATCATCTTCGGCTCGCTGCCGATCGTGGTACTGGGCGTGCTCCTCAAGGACGTCATCGAGCGGGACTTCCGCAACCTGTGGATCATCGGTGTCGCCCTCGTGGTGATGGGTGTGGTCCTCGGCATCGCGGACCGGGTCAGCCGCGGCGACCGGAAGATCAAGAACCTCACCTTGCGCGACGCCCTGCTGATGGGCGGCGCCCAGGCGCTGGCCCTGATCCCCGGGGTCTCGCGGTCGGGAGCGACCATCTCGATGGGGCGCTTCCTGGGCTTCGAGCGGGAGGCCGCCACCAGGTTCGCCTTCCTGCTGGCCATCCCGGCGGTGGTCGGCGCGGGCATCTTCGAGCTCCAGGAGATCCCGCACGGCGACAACACCTACGGGTGGGCGCCGACCATCGTGGCCACCGTGGTCTCGTTCGCGGTCGGGTACGCCGCCATCGCGTGGCTGCTGCGCTACGTCTCCACCCGGTCCTACACCCCGTTCGTGATCTACCGGGTGCTGCTCGGCGGGGCCACCCTGCTCCTGCTCGGCACGGGCGTGCTGACGCCCTGACCGGGGATCAGAGCCAGCCCACCCGGCGGAACCACCAGGCCAGCGCGATGACCGACGCGGCCATCAGGGCGAGCGCGAACTCGAACCCGAAGTCCGACTCCGGCGAGGGCTTCAGCTGCAGGTTCATCCCGTAGATCCCGGCCACCAGGGTCGGCACCACCGCGATGCCGGCCACCGCGGAGATCTTGCGCATGTCCTCGTTCTGCTGCAGGGAGATCCGGGCCACGTGAGCGTCGAAGGCGCTGGAGAGCAGCGTGTCGAGGGTGTCGACGATCTCCGCGACCCGCAGGACGTGGTCGTCGACGTCGCGGAAGTAGGGCGCGGTGCCCTCGGGGACGTCGGCCACCTGGCCGGCGGTCAGCAGCCGCAGCGGCTCCCGGAGCGGCAGCACGGCCCGGCGCACCTCGGCCAGCTCCCGCTTGAGGGCGTAGATCCGGGCGGCGTCGCCCTCCTGGGCGGACCGGCCCTCGGAGAAGACCGACTCCTCCACCTCGTCGACGTCGACCTCGAGCTCGGAGGCGACGTCGCCGTAGTCGTCGACCACCTTGTCGAACACCGCGTACATCACCGCGGCGGGGCCGTGCGCGAGGACCTGGGCCCGGCCCTCCAGGTCGCGCCGCGAGCCCTGGAGGTCTGCGCCGTCGCCGTGCCGGACGGTGACGACGTAGTCGGGCCCCAGGAAGATGCCGATCTCGCCGGTCTCCACGGCGTCGTGCTCGTCGACGTACCAGAGGGTCTTGAGCACCAGGAAGATCATGTCCTCGTAGCGGTCGAGCTTGGGCCGCTGGTGGGCGTTGACCGCGTCCTCCACCGCGAGCGGGTGGAGCCCGAACGCGGCGGCGACCCGAGCCATCTCGCCGTCGTCCGGCTCGTGCAGGCCGACCCACTGGAAGTCCCCGGGCTCGCGCCCGGCACCGACGCCCGTGATGTCGTGGACCGGCAGGTCGTGGAGCATCCGCTGACCGGCCCTGTACACCGCGTTGTCGACGATCACGTCGTCCAGGCTAGCCCCACTAGGCTCCGGAGCATGGCCACCGTGATCCTGGTGCGGCACGGGCGCACCACAGCGAATGTCTCCGGGACCCTGGCGGGTCGCCTGCCCGGTGTCCGCCTCGACGGGGAGGGGGAGCGGCAGGCCCGGGCCACAGCCGCGCGCCTGGCCGCCGTCCCCCTGGCCGCGCTGCTGGTGAGCCCCCTGGAGCGCTGCGTGCAGACCGCGGAGCTCATCGCCGGGGCACAGACGCCCGCCGGGGCACAGACGCCCGGCGGGCCGCAGGGCGCGGTGGCGCTGCAGGTCGAGGAGCGCCTCACCGAGTGCGACTACGGCCAGTGGCAGGGGAGGCGGATCTCCGAGCTCAGCCAGGAGGACTTGTGGCGGACGGTCCAGCGCCAGCCCGCGGCCGCGGTCTTCCCCGGTGGTGAGTCGATGGCGACGATGTCGGCCCGGGCGGTGGCCGCGGTCCGCGAGCACGACGCTGCCGTCGAGCGTGAGCACGGCCCGCACGCGGTCTGGGCGGCGGTGAGCCACGGCGACGTGATCAAGGCGGTGCTCGCCGACGCGCTGGGCATGCACCTGGACCAGTTCCAGCGGATCGTCGTCGACCCGGCCTCAGTGAGCCTGGTCCGGTACACGGCCGGGCGCCCCTTCGCCCTGGGCCTCAACACGCACGCCGGAGACCTCGCCTGGCTCGCGGCCCGTCGGGAGGACTCGGAGGTCCCGGCCGAGGACGCCGTGGTGGGTGGGGGAGCGGGGCCGGGCGCCCCTGCTGGTGCCCGGCCCTAGGGTGGTCACATGCCTGTCGTGCACTCCTTCGATCCTCCCGAGCGATTCGTCGCCGGCACTGTCGGCGAGCCCGGCCACCGGACCTTCTTCCTCCAGGCCAGGGACGGGGCGCGTCTGGTCAGCGTCTCGCTGGAGAAGCAGCAGCTGCTGGCCCTGGTCGAGCGCATCGACGAGCTCCTCGACGAGTTGACCTCCGCCGCCGCGGGCGGCTCGGTGATCCCGGCCGTCGCCCCCGTCGACCTCGAGGACAGCGGGCCGCTGGAGCAGCCCATCGACGAGGAGTTCCGGGCGGGCACCATGACGCTGTCGTGGGACCCGGGCGACGAGCGCATCGTGATCGAGGTCTTCCCCTTCAACGAGGCGGCCGTGGTCTCGCCCGAGCAGCTCGAGGAGGGTGAGGCCCTCGAGGAGCCGGAGCCCGACGAGCTGCTGGTGGTCCGGCTCGCCGGCGGGGTGGCGCGTGCCTTCTGCGCCCGGGCCAAGCAGGTCGTCGAGGCCGGCCGGCCCCCCTGCCCGTTCTGCGGCAACCCCGTCGACCCCGAGGGCCACCTCTGCGTCCGGGCCAACGGGTTCCGCCGACGCGGAGCGTGAGCCCTGCCGTGCGCTCCGAGCTGGTCCCGTCGTCGGGCGAGATGGTCCTCCACGGGCGGGTGATGCCGGCCTCCAACGCCACCTTCGTCGCCCAGCTGGGCGACGTCCGCGTCGTCTACAAGCCGGTCGCCGGGGAGCGGCCGCTGTGGGACTTCCCCGACGGCACCCTGGCCGCCCGGGAGGTGGCCGCCCACGCCGTCTCCGAGGCGCTGGGCTGGCACGTCGTGCCCCACACCGTGCTGCGCTCCGGACCGCACGGGCCCGGGATGGTGCAGCGCTGGCAGGAGCCCGACCCGGAGCAGCACGCGGTCGACATCGTGCCCGAGGGCGAGGTCCCGCCGGGCTTCCTGCACGTCTTCGACGGTGTCGACGGCCGGGACCAGCCGGTGTCGCTGGTCCACCAGGACTCCCCGGCGCTGCGGCGGATGGCCGTCTTCGACGTGCTCATCAACAACGCCGACCGCAAGGGCGGCCACGTGCTGGCGATGGCCGACGGGCACCGCTACGGCGTCGACCACGGGGTCAGCTTCCACGTCGAGAGCAAGCTGCGCACGGTGCTGTGGGGGTGGGCCGGCGACCCGCTGCCCGGCCCGGAGCTGGAGCGCGTGGCGGCCCTGCGCGCGGAGCTGGACGGCGCGCTCGGGGAGCGGCTGCTCGACCTGCTCACCGCCGACGAGGTGGCGGCCACCCGCCGCCGGGCCGAGTGCCTCCTCGCCTCGGGCGCGATGCCGCTGCCCCAGGAGGGGTGGCCGACGATCCCCTGGCCGCCCTTCTAGGTAGGCTGCGACGCATGCGCGCCTGGTCTGCACCCGAGGTTCCGGTCCTGCCTGTCTCGGGTCCTCCCGTCCAGGTGTACGACACGGCCACGGGGGGCCTGGTCACCACCGCCCCCGAGGGGCCGGCCCGCCTCTACGTCTGCGGCATCACCCCCTACGACGCGACCCACATGGGGCACGCCGCGACCTACGTCGGCTTCGACCTGCTCAACCGGGCGTGGCGCTCCGCTGGCCACCCGGTCTCCTACGTCCAGAACGTCACCGACGTCGACGACCCGCTGCTGGAGCGGGCGCACAAGGTCAAGATCGACTGGCAGGCGCTGGCCGAGCGGGAGACCGAGCTCTTCCGCCACGACATGGAGGCGCTGAGGGTGCTGCCGCCCCAGCACTACGTCGGCGCGGTCGAGTCCATCCCGCTGGTCATCGACTACGTGGAGCGGCTCCGGGCCACCGGCTCGGTCTACCAGGTCGACGACGACCTCTACTTCTCGGTGACCTCCGACAGCTCCTTCGGCAGCGTCTCGCGCCTGGAGCGGGAGGAGATGGTCCGGATCTTCGCCGAGCGCGGGGGAGACCCCGACCGGCCCGGCAAGAAGGACCCGCTCGACTGCGTCCTGTGGCTCGCCGCCCGCCCGGGCGAGCCCTCCTGGGAGAGCCCCTTCGGTCCCGGGCGTCCCGGCTGGCACATCGAGTGCACCGCCATCGCCCAGCAGCACCTCGGCGGCACGTTCGACGTCCAGGGGGGCGGCTCCGACCTGGTCTTCCCGCACCACGAGATGTGCGCCAGCGAGGCACACGTGGCCACCGGCCAGCCCTTCGCCCAGGTCTACGCCCACGCCGGCATGGTGGCCTACGACGGCGAGAAGATGTCGAAGTCCCGCGGCAACCTGGTCTTCGTCTCCCACCTGCGCAACTCCGACGTCGACCCGATGGCGATCCGGCTGGTGCTCCTGCGCCACCACTACCGCAGCGACTGGGAGTGGACCGACGCCGAGCTGTGGGACGCCGTGGACACCCTGCACCGGTGGCGTCGCGCCCTCGCCCTGGGTGCCGGCGCCCCCGCCGCGCCCGTGGTGGAGGGCGTCCTGGCGGCGCTGGCCCGCGACCTCGACGCGCCCACGGCGCTGGGGGTGGTCGAGGAGTGGGTCTCCTCGACCCTCGGCACCGCGGGGCTGGCCGACGCGACCGACGACTCGGCGGCCACCACGGTCCACCAGCTGCTCGACGCCGCTCTCGGGCTCTCGCTCTAGCCCCGGCGCTGTGGCGCCCTCCGGCCCGCCCGGGCGGCGGGACCCGGCCCCGGGACTCAGCCGGTGTCGTCGCGGCGCTTGAGGTAGCGCTCGAACTCCCGGGCGATCGCCTCGCCGGAGGCCTCGGGGAGGTCCGTGGTGTCCCGGGTCTCCTCCAGGGAGCGGACGTAGTCGGCGATGTCCTCGTCCTCCTCGGCGAGCTCGTCGACCCCGCGCTCCCAGGCCCGGGCGTCCTCGGGCAGCTCGCCGAGCGGGATCCGGGTCTCGAGCAGGTCCTCGATCTGGCCGATCAGGGCGAGGGTGGCCTTGGGGCAGGGCGGCTGGGCGACGTAGTGCGGCACCGCCGCCCAGTAGGAGACCGACGGGATGTCCAGCCGTGAGCAGGCGTCCTGGAAGACGCCCACGATCCCGGTGGGGCCCTCGTAGGAGGACTGCTCCAGGTGGAGCCGGTCGACCAGCTCGGGCTCGGTCGCGGTGCCGGTGACCGGGATCGGTCGGGTGTGGGGGGTGTCGGCGAGCAGCGCCCCGAGGGTCACCACCAGCTGGCCGCCCAGGTCGTCGCAGGCCGCCAGCAGCTCGGCGCAGAACTGGCGCCAGCGCATGTTGGGCTCGATCCCGTGGATCAGGATCACGTCCCGCTCCAGGTCGGGGGGCGAGGCCACCGCGATCCGCGTGGTGGGCCAGGTCAGCTGACGGTGGCCCTTCGCGTCGGTGCCGACGATCGGCCGGTTGACCTGGAAGTCGTAGAAGTCCTCCGGATCGATCGCCCCCACCACCGTCGCGTCCCACGCCTCGATGAGGTGCGCCACCACGGCCGAGGCGGCCTCACCGGCGTCGTTCCATCCTTCGAAGGCGGCAATCACCACCGGGTCGACCAGGTCGGTCAGGGCGTCGATCTCGATCACGACACCCAGCCTAGGCGCTCGCGCAGATTTCGCCGGTTCCCACGGGGGATGTCAGGATTCGAAACTCCTGTCCGGCTGGCGGACCGCGCCATAATGTGGATGTCTACCGGCCACCAGACCCGCGAGGAGCGTCGTGCCCGAAGACCTGGTCGTGCTGCACCGGCCCGACTGCAGCGACGAGCTGCGGACGGCGATGGGTGAGCGGATCCTCGTCGTCGACGGTGCGATGGGCACCGCGATCCAGCGCGACCGCCCGGACGAGGCGGGCTACCGGGGCCGGCGGTTCGCCGACTGGCACTGCGACGTGCAGGGCAACAACGACCTCCTCACCCTCACCCGTCCCGAGCTGATCCTCGACATCCACCGCGAGTACCTCGAGGCGGGCGCGGACATCATCGAGACCAACACCTTCAACGCCAACGCCGTCTCGCTCGGCGACTACGGCATGGAGGAGCTGGCCTACGAGCTCAACCACGCCTCCGCGCAGCTCGCGCGCCAAGCCGTCGACGCGGTCACCGCGGCCGACCCGGGTCGCACCCGCTACGTGGCGGGAGCGCTGGGCCCCACCACCCGGACGGCCTCGATCTCGCCCGACGTCAACGACCCCGGCGCCCGCAACGTGACCTTCGACCAGCTGGTCGACGCCTACGCCACCGCGGCGCGTGGGCTCCTGGACGGCGGCGCCGACCTCATCTTCATCGAGACGATCTTCGACACCCTCAACGCCAAGGCCGCGATCTTCGCCGTCGAGACCCTCTTCGAGGAGCACGGCCGTCGCTGGCCGGTCGTCATCTCCGGCACCATCACCGACGCGTCCGGACGCACGCTGACCGGACAGACGACCGAGGCCTTCTGGCACTCCGTCCGCCACGCCAAGCCGCTGCTGGTCGGGCTCAACTGCGCCCTGGGCGCCAAGGAGATGCGGCCCTACGTCGCCGAGCTGAGCCGGATCGCCGACACCTTCGTCTCGGTCTACCCCAACGCCGGGCTGCCCAACGCGTTCGGTGAGTACGACGAGTCGGCCGCCGAGACGGCGGCGGTCGTCGGGGAGTTCGCCGAGGCAGGGCTGGTCAACCTGGTGGGCGGCTGCTGCGGCACCACCCCCGCGCACATCGCGGCCATCGCCGCTGCGGTGGAGGGGGTGACCCCGCGGGCCGTCCCGGAGATCGCGCCCGCCATGCGGCTCTCCGGCCTGGAGTCGTTCACCATCACCCGCGAGAGCCTCTTCGTCAACGTCGGCGAGCGCACCAACATCACCGGGTCGGCGCGGTTCCGCAAGCTGATCAAGGACGGTGACTACGACACCGCCCTCTCGGTGGCGCTGCAGCAGGTGGAGAACGGCGCGCAGGTCATCGACGTCAACATGGACGAGGGGATGATCGACGGCGTCGCCGCGATGGACCGCTTCCTCAAGCTGGTCGCCGCCGAGCCGGACATCAGCCGCGTCCCGGTGATGATCGACTCCTCCAAGTGGGAGGTGATCGAGGCCGGGCTCAAGTGCGTGCAGGGCAAGCCGATCGTCAACTCGATCTCGATGAAGGAGGGTGTCGGCCCCTTCCTCGAGCACGCCCGCTCCTGCCGCAAGTACGGCGCCGCCGTGGTGGTCATGGCCTTCGACGAGGACGGCCAGGCCGACAACCTCGCGCGCCGCAAGGCGATCTGCGAGCGCGCCTACCGCCTCCTGGTCGACGAGGTGGGGTTCCCGGCCGAGGACATCATCTTCGATCCCAACGTGTTCGCGGTGGCGACCGGGATCGAGGAGCACGCCAGCTACGGGCTGGACTTCATCGAGGGCACCCGCTGGATCAAGCAGAACCTGCCCCAGGCGCTGGTCTCCGGCGGCATCTCCAACGTCTCCTTCTCCTTCCGCGGCAACAACCCGGTGCGCGAGGCGATCCATGCGGTCTTCCTCTTCCACGCCATCGAGGCCGGCCTGGACATGGGCATCGTCAACGCCGGTGCGCTCGTCGTCTACGACCAGGTCGAGCCCGAGCTGCGCGAGCGCATCGAGGACGTCGTCCTCAACCGGCGGCCCGACGCGGCCGAGCGGCTGCTGGAGATCGCCGAGGAGCACAACCGGCAGGGCGAGCAGGTCGAGGCGACGACGGAGGAGTGGCGCAGCCTGCCGGTGGGGGAGCGGATCACCCATGCGCTGGTGAAGGGCATCGACGCCTACGCCGAGAGCGACACCGAGGAGCTGCGGCTGGAGATCGCCGCACGCGGGGGCCGCCCGATCGAGGTGATCGAGGGCCCGCTGATGGACGGCATGAACGTGGTCGGCGACCTCTTCGGCGCCGGCAAGATGTTCCTGCCCCAGGTGGTGAAGTCGGCGCGGGTGATGAAGAAGGCCGTCGCCTACCTGATCCCCTTCATCGAGCAGGAGAAGCTCGACAACCCCGCGCTCGCCACGGTCAAGGACACCAACGGCACCATCGTGATGGCGACGGTGAAGGGCGACGTGCACGACATCGGCAAGAACATCGTCGGGGTCGTCCTGCAGTGCAACAACTACGAGGTCGTCGACCTCGGCGTCATGGTCCCGGCCCAGAAGATCCTCGACACCGCCGAGGAGATCGGCGCCGACATGATCGGGCTCTCCGGGCTGATCACCCCCTCGCTGGACGAGATGGTCACGGTCGCGAGCGAGATGCAGCGCCGCGGCTTCGAGATCCCGCTGATGATCGGCGGCGCCACCACCTCGCGCGCCCACACCGCGGTCAAGGTGGACAAGAAGTACGACGGTCCCGTCGTCTGGGTGAAGGACGCCTCGCGCTCGGTGCCGACCGCCGCCGCGCTCCTGCACCCCGCGCAGCGCGAACGTCTGCTGGCCGAGGTCCAGGCCGACTACGACTCGCTGCGGGCCAGGCACGCGACGAAGCACGACCGCCCGATGGTGACGCTCGACGCCGCCCGGGCGAACCGGACCCCGGTCGAGTGGGGCGGCTACCAGCCGCCCGCCCCGGCCCGGCCCGGCATCCACGTCCTCGAGGACTACGACCTCGGCGAGCTGCGCGACTACATCGACTGGCAGCCGTTCTTCAACGCCTGGGAGATGAAGGGGAAGTTCCCCGACATCCTCAACAACCCCACCACCGGAGAGGTCGCCCGCAAGCTCTACGACGACGCGCAGGCGATGCTCGACCGGATCGTGGAGGAGGGGTGGCTCACCGCCAACGCGGTCTTCGGGTTCTTCCCCGCCAACGCGGTCGCCGATGACCTCGAGGTCTACACCGACGACTCGCGCACCGAGGTGCTGTCGGTGCTGCACCACCTCAGGCAGCAGGGCGAGCACCGGGACGGGGTGCCCAACCGGGCGCTCTCGGACTTCGTGGCCCCTCGGGAGAGCGGCCTCGCCGACTACGTCGGCGGCTTCGCCGTCACCACCGGCCACGGCGTCCAGGAGCGTATCCAGGCGTTCCGCGAGGAGCACGACGACTACTCCGCGATCCTGCTCGAGGCCCTGGCCGACCGGCTCGCGGAAGCCTTCGCCGAGCGGCTCCACCAGCGGGTCCGCACCGAGTTCTGGGGTCACGCCGCCGACGAGCAGCTGGCCAACGAGGACCTCATCGCCGAGCGCTACACCGGCATCCGACCGGCGCCGGGCTACCCGGCGTGCCCCGACCACACCGAGAAGACCGAGCTGTGGCGGCTGCTCGACGTCGAGTCGCGCACCGGCATCAAGCTGACCGAGTCGATGGCGATGTGGCCGGGGGCCGCGGTCTCGGGCTGGTACTTCTCCCACCCGCAGTCCCAGTACTTCGTGGTGGGGCGGTTGGGCCGTGACCAGGTCGCCGAGTACGCCGAGCGCAAGGGCTGGAGCCTGGCCGAGGCCGAGCGCTGGCTCTCGCCGAACCTCGGCTACGACCCGGAGGACTGAGGCGGGTCAACGGTCCCGGCAGGCGCGGAGCGTCCGGCGCCGTGTTCGGTCCGGCGGGCCAGGCCACGCCTCCCCGCGGAGTACAGCATCTTGATCCCGGCGCCGAGGACGACCAGGTTCAGCAGCATCTGAAGGGTCACCAGCAGGCGCGCTCCGCCGCTCACAGCCGCGACGTCCCCGAAGCCGACGGTGGCGAAGACCGCGACGGTGAGGTAGAGGGCGTCGATCGCATCGAGTCGCTCCGTGAAGGCGGCGGGGTCCTCCACCGAGACCGCCAGGTAGATCCGGGCGAAGGTGAGCAGGTACAGCGCGACCGTCAGGGCGATCGCCTCGACGGCACGGGCCATCGGGTGAGCGGACCGGACGATCGCCGGGAGCTGGGCGGCTCCCACCGCGAGGAAGACCACGAGCTGCACCCCGAGCCACCAGGTGCTCGGCGAGCGATCGGCGCCCTCGCGCGGCAGCAGGAAGTAGACCGCGACCAGGGTGCCCAGGGAAAGGGAGACTCGGACCGCCGCCAGGACGGCGACCCGCCACGTCGCGCGCGGCTCCGGCGGGGGCGCCATCACGCACGCATCTTCGTCGGGGCCGCTCGGACGAGCCTGCCTGCGACGCGCATCGCGGCCCCTCCCACCCGGCCCCCGGACGCCAGGGCACTTCCGTCGAGCATGCCACGCAAAGCGCCGGGGACGCCGAGCACCGCACGTGTTCCCCCTTGCGACGACGCCTCCGGCTGATGCGTCGGGTGGCGCGGACCATCGGCCTTAGGGTGGTACGTGGGATGGGCGTTCCCACGACTTTCCGGAGGGCATTCTGAGCACCGACTTCCCTGGCAGGGCCGCCGCAGTGGCACCGAGCGGAGGCGAGCCCCCCTTGGCCGCAGTGCTCTGGGACATGGACGGCACGATCGTCGACACCGAGCCCTACTGGATCGCCACCGAGTTCGAGCTGGCCGAGCGGCACGGCGGGACCTGGTCGCAGGAGCACGCCCTCAACCTGGTCGGCAACGACCTCCTGGAGTCGGGTCGCTACATCCGCGCCCACATGGGGATCGACCTCGAGCCGGCGCAGATCGTCGAGGAGCTGCTCGACGGCGTGGTCGCCCGCGTCGAGCAGGAGGTCCCGTGGCGCCCCGGGGCCCGCGAGCTCCTCCTCGAGCTCTCCGAGGCACGGGTGCCCTGCGCCCTGGTCACGATGTCCTACCGGCGGTTCGTCGACCCGGTCCTGGCACGGCTCCCGCGGGACACCTTCGCGGCGGTGGTGACCGGCGACGTGGTCACCCGGGGCAAGCCCGATCCGGAGCCCTACCTCCGGGCGGCCGCGGACCTCGGGGTCGACCCGATGGACTGCGTGGCCGTCGAGGACTCCAACACCGGGGCTCGCTCCGCGGTCGCCGCGGGGTGCCGGGTGCTGTGCGTCCCCAACCACGTGCCGATCCTGCCGGGGCCGGGGCGGACCTTCGCCGACTCGCTGGCTGATATCGGTTTGGAAACGTTGCGTCAGGTCCGTGTTTCACCGCGTGACGCAACGCACGGCTCTGAGTAATGTCGCGTCCCTGCCTGGCCGCTCGGCCGGCGCGACTTGCGAAGGGTGATGAGTTGCAGATGAGATCCATGGGAAGAATGCGGCTGGCGACCGTGGGGCTGGCGACAGCGGCCCTGGTGCTGACGGGCTGCGCGGACAGCGAGCGCTCGGACGACGAGAGCAACGAGGGCAGCGGCGGCGGCACGTTCGTGTTCGCGGGGGCTGCTGAGCCCAAGCTGCTCGACCCGGCGTTCGCCTCCGACGGTGAGACCTTCCGGGTCGCTCGCCAGATCTTCGAGGGCCTCGTCGGCACCGAGCCCGGCACGCCGGACCCGGCCCCGCTGCTCGCGGAGAGCTGGGAGAACTCCGAGGACGGGCTGGAGTACACCTTCCAGCTCCGCGACGGCGTCTCCTTCCACGACGACACCGAGTTCAACGCCGAGGCCGTCTGCGCCAACTTCGACCGGTGGTACAACTTCCCCGCGGCCGTCCAGACCGACGACTTCGCGTACTACTACGCCAAGCTCTTCCGCGGTTTCGCGACCGGGGACAAGAAGGGCGAGGCCATCTACGACTCCTGCGAGGCGACCGACGACCTCGAGGCGAAGGTCACCCTGAAGGAGCCGTTCGCCGGCTTCACGGCAGCCCTGTCGCTGCCCGCCTTCTCGATGCAGAGCCCGACCGCCCTGGAGAAGTACCAGGACGACGCGGCCGCCAACGTCAACACCACCGAGTACTCCACCGCCCACCCGACCGGCACCGGGCCCTTCGTCTTCGACTCCTGGGACCGCGGCAACCGGGTCACCCTGAAGCGCAACGACGACTACTGGGGTGAGAAGGCCAAGGTCGACACCGTGCAGGTCGTGGCGATCGACGACCCGGCCGCGCGTGCCACCGCCGTGCAGAACGGCGACGTCGACGGCGCCGACCTGATCGGGCCGGCCGACATCTCCTCGCTGGAGGACGCCGGCATGACCGTGATGCCGCGCGACCCCTTCACCATCCTCTACCTCGGCATCAACCAGAAGCAGAAGCCGTTCGACGACCTGCGGGTCCGCCAGGCGATCGCCCACGCGATCGACAAGGACGCCGTCGCCGCCGCCTCCCTGCCCGAGGGCTCCGAGATCGCCACCCAGTTCATCCCGCAGAGCGTGAACGGGTGGAACGAGGACGTCACCGAGTACGAGTACGACCCGGGCAAGGCCGAGCAGCTCCTCCAGGACGCCGGCGCTGACGGGGCCACCATCGAGTTCAACTACCCCACGAGCGTCTCCCGGCCCTACATGCCGGCTCCGGAGGACACCTTCAACGTGATCCGCTCGCAGCTCGAGGCGGTCGGCCTGAAGGTCAAGCCCGTCGCGGACATCTGGACCCCTGACTACCTCGACAAGATCCAGGGCACCTCCAACCACGGCCTGCACCTGCTGGGCTGGACCGGCGACTACAACGACACCGACAACTTCGTCGGCGTCTTCTTCGGTGCCGAGAGCGCCGAGTTCGGCTTCAAGGACGCCGCGCTGTTCGACAAGCTGGCCGAGGCGCGCGGGGTTCCGACCGTCGAGGAGCAGACCCCCCTCTACGAGGAGATCAACGCCGACGTGATGGAGCTCCTGCCGGCCATCCCGATCGCGCACCCGGCTCCGTCGCTGGCCTTCGGTGCCGACGTCGAGGGCTACCAGCAGAGCCCCGTCAACGACGAGGTCTGGAACACCGTCACGGTCGGCTGACCGCGGCGCGAACGAACGAACGAAGGAACACCTGGCCCCCGCTCTGCGGGGCGGAAGGCTGAGTGATGTTGCGCTTTGTCCTCCGGCGGCTGGCCCTGATGGTGCCAGTGCTCGTCGGACTCTCGATCCTGCTCTTCGCGTGGGTCCGGGCTTTGCCCGGCGACCCCGCGCGGGCGCTGCTCGGCCAACGAGCAACGCCGGAGGGCATCGCGCGCGTCAACGAGCTGTACGGCTTCGAGGAGCCGTTGCTCCAGCAGTACCTGACCTACGTCAAGGCGCTGCTCACCGGCGACTTCGGTCGCTCCATCAAGACCGGGCAGCCGGTGCTCGAGAGCTTCCTGGAGAAGTTCCCCGGCACCCTCGAGCTCGGCCTGGCCGCCCTGCTGATCGCGGTGCTGATCGGGGTGCCGCTGGGCTACTACGCGGCCAAGCACCAGGGCCGCTTCCTGGACACCGCGATCGTGTCGGGCTCCCTGATCGGGGTGGTGACCCCGGTCTTCTTCCTGGCCATCCTGCTCAAGCTGGTCTTCGCCGACTGGCTCGGCATCCTGCCCACCAGCCTCCGCCAGGACGCCCGGATGGATGCCACCCACGTCACCAACTTCTACGTCCTGGACGGCATCCTCACCCAGGAGTGGGACGCCGCCTGGGACGCGGCACTCCACCTCGTCCTGCCGGCGATCGCGCTGGGCACCATCCCGCTGGCCATCATCGTCCGGATCACCCGGGCGGCCGTGGCCGACGTGCTGAGCGAGGACTACGTGCGCACGGCGGAGAGCAAGGGCCTGGCCGCCCGGGTGGTCTCGCGGCGGCACGTGCTGCGCAACGCCCTGCTGCCGGTGGTGACCACCATCGGGCTCCAGGCCGGGCTGCTCTTCAGCGGCGCGGTGCTGACCGAGACGGTCTTCGCCTGGAACGGCATCGGCAAGTACCTCTTCGAGGCCATCGGGCAGCGTGACTACCCGGTGCTGCAGGGCTACATCCTGTTCATCGCGGTGATCTACGCCCTCATCAACCTGGCCGTGGACGTCGCCTACGGCGTGATCGACCCCCGGGTGCGTGTGCAATGACCATTCCCATCCCTCCCGCCGAGCCGACCAGCGACATCCTGGTGCCGGTCGACGACGAGCCCGGTGTCGGCCTCTGGGTCGCCGCCTGGCGACGCCTGCGGCGCAACCCCAGCGCGATCGTCGGAGCCGCCATCGTGCTGGCGTTCGTGGTGGTGGCGCTGGCCGCCCCCCTGCTGACCAAGTACCAGCCCGGGACCGCTCAGTGGTCCGGGCAGGTGACCCCGTCCAGCGTCCCCGGGCCGAGCGACGGCCACCTGCTGGGTCTCGACCGGTTCGGCTCCGACCTCTACACCCAGATGCTCTACGGCGCGCGCCAGTCGCTCCTCTACGGGATCGTGGCCACCGCGATCGGCCTGGTCTTCGGAGCCGCGCTCGGCATCCTCGCCGGCGGTGCCGCCTCGGTGGGCGGACGCGTCGGCGGCTGGATCGACACCTTCGTGATGCGCCTGGTCGACATCATGCTCTCGGTGCCCAGCCTGCTGCTCGCCGTCAGCATCGCGGCGGTGCTGGGACAGAACCCGTACGCCGTGATGATCGCGATCGGCGTCGCGCAGGTCCCGATCTTCGCCCGGCTGCTGCGCGGGTCGATGCTGGCCCAGGGCCGGTCCGACTACGTGCTGGCCGCCTCCGCGCTCGGGCTGCGGCGCCGGCGCATCGTGATGGGCCACGTCCTCCCCAACTCCCTGGGCCCGACGATCGTCCAGGCGACCCTCAACCTGGCCACCGCCATCATCGAGGTCGCCGCCCTCTCCTTCCTCGGCCTCGGCCAGCCCGACCCAGCGGTGGCGGAGTGGGGACGCATGCTGGTGGCGGCCCAGGACAGGTTCCAGGTGGCGCCGCTGCTCGCGATCCTCCCCGGCGCCGCCATCGCCATCACCGCGCTCGGCTTCACCCTCTTCGGTGAGGCGCTGCGTGAGGCACTCGACCCCAGGAGCCGTCGATGAGCACCACCACCGCCCCCCGCGCCACCGGAGCCCGCCGCGCAGGTGGCGAGCAGCCGCTGCTCCAGGTGCGCAACCTCAGCGTCGAGTTCGGACTGAAGGGGCAGAAGCGGGTCCGGGCGGTCGACGAGGTCTCCTTCGACATCCACGCCGGCGAGCACGTCGGGCTGGTGGGGGAGTCGGGCAGCGGCAAGTCGGTGACCTCGCTGGCGATCATGGGCCTGCTGCCCTCGCGTGGCGTCCACGTGAGCGGCGAGGTGCTCTACCAGGGCGAGAACCTCCTCACCCAGTCGCCGCGGCGCCTCTCCCAGCTGCGCGGGCGGGAGGTCGCGATGGTCTTCCAGGACCCGATGACCTCCCTCAACCCCGTGGTCCCGGTCGGCCTCCAGCTGACCGAGGTGATCCGCCGGCACCAGGACCTGAGCCGCAAGGCTGCCCGGAACCGGGCCGTCGAGCTGCTCGAGCAGGTCGGCATCCCCGACCCGGCCCGCCGCGTGGGGGAGTACCCGCACCAGCTCTCCGGCGGGATGCGTCAGCGGGTGCTGATCGCCATCGCCCTGGCGTGCGGACCCAAGCTGCTGATCGCCGACGAGCCCACCACCGCCCTCGACGTCACCATCCAGGCCCAGGTGCTGGAGGTGCTCAAGGACCTCGTCTCCGAGACCGACGCCGCGCTGCTGATGATCACCCACGACCTGGGCGTGGTGGCCGGCCTCTGCGACCAGGTCAACGTGATGTACTCCGGCCGGATCGTCGAGTCGGCCGAGCGTGGCCCGCTGTTCGCCGAGCCGCGTCACCCCTACACCGGCGGCCTGCTGGCCAGCATCCCCCGGCTGGACTCCCCGCGCGGCGCCCGGCTGCTGCCGATCCCGGGGTCGCCGACCCAGACGATCCCCTGGACCGAGGGCTGCGCCTTCGCGCCCCGGTGCCAGAACCGGGTGGCCCGCTGCACGGCCGAGCCGCCGGCCCTGCTGGCCACCCAGGACCGTCAGCTGCGCTGCTACAACCCGCTGTCCACGCCGGGCGAGGAGGAGGTCCGATGAGCGAGTCGCTGCTGCGGGTGGAGGGGCTGAAGGTCCACTTCCCGATCCGCGACGGGCTGCTGCTCAACCGGCAGGTCGGTGCGGTCAAGGCCGTCGACGGCGTCGACCTCGAGATCGGCGCGGGACGCACCCTCGGGCTGGTCGGCGAGTCCGGCTGCGGCAAGTCGACGCTGGGTCGCGCGGTCCTGCGCCTGGCGCCGGTGACGGAGGGCCGGGTCCTCTTCGACGGCACCGACGTGGCGTCGCTCAAGGGCGAGCGGCTGCGTCGGATGCGCCAGGACATGCAGATGGTCTTCCAGGACCCCCTGGCCAGCCTGAACCCCCGGCAGGCCGTGGAGACGATCCTGACCGAGCCGCTGCGCGCCCACGGCATCGAGTTCGACCGCAAGAACCGGGTGCGTGAGCTGCTGGACCAGGTGGGGCTGCCGGCGAGCGCGGCCCGCAAGTATCCCCACGAGTTCTCCGGCGGCCAGCGCCAGCGGATCGGGATCGCCCGGGCCGTGGCCCTCGAGCCCCGCCTGGTGATCGCCGACGAGCCCGTCTCGGCGCTCGACGTCTCCATCCAGGCCCAGGTCCTCAACCTGCTCGAGGAGCTCCAGGAGCAGCTGGGCCTGACCTACCTGGTCATCGCCCACGACCTCGCCGTGGTGCGCCACGTCTCCGACGACGTGGCCGTGATGTACCTGGGCGGCATCGTCGAGCAGGCGCCCTCCGACGAGCTCTACGAGGCGCCGCTCCACCCCTACACCAGGGCCTTGATGTCGGCCGTCCCGGTGCCCGACCCGACGGTGGAGGAGGGGCGCGAGCGGATCCTGCTGCAGGGCGACCTGCCCTCCCCGGCCGACCCGCCGTCGGGCTGCCGGTTCCACACCCGGTGCCCCTTCCGGCAGGAGACCCGTTGCGACACCGAGCGGCCGCTGCTGCGGGTGGTGGAGGGCGCGGGCCGCGGGCACACGGTGGCCTGTCACTTCGCCGAGGAGATCGCCGGCGGCCAGATCAGGCCGCGTGAGGTCACTCCGGAGGAGGCAGCGCTCTCCTGAGCGTCGTCTCCTCGACGGGGAGCGGGGGAGGGGTGCCGCCGAACTCCGGGCAGATCGCCCGGTGGCTGCAGAAGGCGCACAGGCTGCTGCGCCGGGGGCGCCAGTCACCGGTCCGGGTGGCCTCGCCGATCGCCTGCCACACCGCCTCCGCCCGGCGCTCGGTGGCGAGCAGGTCGGCCTCGTCCGGCTCGTAGCGCAGGATCTGGCCGTCGCCCAGGTAGACCAGCTGCAGGACGCTGGGCAGCACCCCGCGGGCACGCCAGAGGACCAGGGCATAGAACTTGAGCTGGAAGAGCGCGGCGGCCTCGAACCGCTCGTCGGGGGCCCGGCCGGTCTTGTAGTCGACCACCCGGATCCGGCCGTCGGCCGCGACGTCGAGGCGGTCGATGTAGCCGCGCAGCAGCAGGCCGGAGCCGAGCAGCGTCTCGACGTAGGCCTCGCGCTCGGCCGGCTCCAGCCGCTGCGGGTCCTCGAGGGTGAACCAGCGCGCCAGCACGGTGGCGCAGCCCTCCAGCCACTCCTGGACGTCGGGGCCCTCGGGCGCGGCCCCGAAGAGGGCCGCGAGGGAGGGATCCTGCTCCAGCAGCTCGGACCAGGCCGGCGCCAGCATCTCGGCCGCCCGCCGCGGGGTGCGCTCGGCGGCGGGCAGGTCGAAGAGCAGCTCCAGGACGCGGTGCACCACCGTGCCGCGGGCGGCCTGGGGCGAGGGCTCCTCCGGGAGCCGGTCGACGGTGCGGAAGCGGTAGCGCAGCGGGCAGGAGACGAAGTCGACCGCCCGGCTCGGGGAGAGCGACCCCAGGACCCGGACGCCGTCCACCTCGGTGCGGAGGTCTCCGTGCGGGGCGGGGCCGGGAGGCGCGGTGGTCATGCTGAGGACCCTAGGCGAGCGGTCCGACACGTCCGGCGCCGTCGACCCCTCGGCTAGGGTCGGGACGTGCACGACCCCTCCGCCGACCGCCCCGACGAAGAGCCCCGGGCCCGCCCCCGACCCCGACCCCGCGGCACGGTGCGGATCGGGACCGTCGCCGGGGCAGAGGTGCTCGTCAGCACGTCCTGGTTCGTGGTGGCGGCCCTGATCGCGGTGATGGTGGCGCCGCGGGTGGAGCAGGTCGAGCCGGGGCTGGGCCCCTGGAAGTATGTGGCGGGGGCGGCGTTCGCCGTGGTCTTCTACCTCTCCATCCTGCTGCACGAGGCCTCGCACGCCCTGATGGCCCGCCGTCTGGGCTATCCCGTCAGCTCGATCACCCTGCACTTCCTCGGCGGGATGACCGCGGTCGACCGGGAGGCCCGCACCCCCCGGGCCGAGTTCTGGATCGCGGTGGTGGGTCCGTTGACCTCGCTCGCCGTCGGCGCCGCGGGTGTCGGGCTGTGGTTCGTCACCCCCGAGGGGCTGCTGCGGGTGGCCGTGGAGGGGCTGGCCGGCGCCAACCTGCTCCTCGGCGTGCTCAACCTCGTGCCAGGGCTCCCGCTGGACGGCGGTCGCGTCCTGAAGTCGCTGGTCTGGGGGGTCAGCGGGAGCGTGCACCGCGGCACCGTGGCGGCGGGCTGGGGCGGACGGGTCGTCGCGGTGCTCGTCCTCTCCTGGCCGCTCGTCCAGTCCGAGCTGCTGGGGGTCGCGCCCAGGCTCCTGGACTACCTCCTCGTCCTGCTGCTGGGCGGGTTCCTGTGGGCCGGGGCCACCGCCTCCCTGATGCAGGCCCGGCTGCGCCGACGCCTGCCCGCCCTGGCCGCCCGCCCCCTGGCCCGCCGCGCGCTCAAGGTCGCCCCCGAGCTGCCGGTGGGGGAGGCGGTGCGGATGGCCCAGGACGCGCGGGCCGGCGCCCTCGTGGCCGTCGCCCCCGACGGGCGGCCCCTGGGGATCGTGAGCGAGGCCGCGTTGCTGGCCACCCCGCCCGAGCGGCGTCCGTGGATGCCGGTCTCCAGCCTCACCCACACCCTCGAGCAGGGGATGACGCTTCCGGTCGAGATCGCCGGCGAGCAGCTGGTCGCCGCCATCTCGCGCCACCCGTTCCCCGAGTACCTCCTGGTAACCCCGGACGGTGCCGTGCAGGGCGTGCTCAGTGCCGCCGACGTCGATCGCGCCTTCCGCGAGGTGGCGCACTAGGGTTCCGGCCATGTCGCAGAACCAGGCACCAGGCACCGCCAGCACCCCGGACGTCCCGCAGGAGGCGTTCTCGGGCGTGCACCGAGGCCCGCTGCGGGCTGGGGAGTGGGTCAGGCTGCTGGACCAGAAGGGGCGGCGGCACAACTTCGAGCTGGTCCCGGGCAAGCGGTTCTTCTCCAACCGCGGCCATCTCGAGCACGACGACCTGATCGGCCGGGAGGAGGGCTTCACCCTCGCCTCCTCGGCCGGCGGCGAGTACCTGGTCTTCCGCCCGCTGCTCTCGGAGTTCGTGGTCTCGATGCCCCGCGGTGCCGCCGTGGTCTACCCGAAGGACGCGGCCCAGATCGTCTCCTCCGCCGACATCTTCCCGGGTGCGCGGGTGGTGGAGGCGGGCGCCGGCTCCGGCGCGCTGACCTGCTCGCTGCTGCGCGCGGTGGGACCGCACGGACAGGTGATCAGCTGGGAGCGCCGCGAGGAGTTCGCGGAGGTGGCCAGGCGCAACGTGGAGCAGTTCTTCGGCGGGCCGCACCCTGCCTGGGACCTGCGCCTGGGTGACCTCGCCGAGGAGCTGCCGGGCGCCACGGCCGCGCCGGAGCAGCGGGTCGACCGCGTCATCTTGGACATGCTGGCGCCCTGGGAGTGCATCGACGCCGTCGCGGGCGCGCTGGTGCCGGGCGGGATCGTCTGCGCCTACGTCGCCACGACCACCCAGCTCTCCAAGGTGGTGGAGACGCTGCGGGCGCACGGGGAGTTCACCGAGCCCCACGCCTGGGAGTCGCTGGTCCGCGACTGGCACGTCGAGGGGCTCGCCGTGCGGCCCGACCACAAGATGATCGGCCACACCGCCTTCCTGGTCACCGCCCGTCGGATGGCGCCGGGGGAGCGGCCGCCCAAGAAGAAGCGGCGCCCCGCACCCGGCGCCTACGGCGTCGACTACACCGGGCCCCGTCCCGCCGACCTGCCCCCCCAGCCGGCTGAGGAGAGTGCCGAGGGCTGAGCCCGGCCGGTCCGGCACCGTCGTGGTGGCGGGCCTGCCCGCCTGCCCCACGCCCCGACACATCTGGATATGGACGCCGGATGCGTGGGGGCATGGGTAGTGTCACTGAACAGGAGGTGACGCCATGTCGTTCTCGGAAGGTGCACCGGGGCAGAGCCCCGACGAGCAGGTCAGGCACGCACGGGCACTCGAGCAGGAGATCGCCGAGCTCCGCCGCAGGCTGGCCGAGACTCCGGGTCAGGGCCGCGGCCTCGAGCTCCGACTGGCCGAGACCGAGCGGTCCCTCGCCGCGGTGACCAGCCAGAACGAGCGGCTGGCGCACACCCTGCGGGAGGCGCGCGACCAGATCATGAAGCTCAAGGAGGAGGTCGACCGCCTCGCCCAGCCGCCGGCGGGCTTCGGGACCTTCCTGACCAAGAACGACGACGGCTCCGTCGACGTCTTCACCGGCGGCCGCAAGCTCCGGGTCAACGTCAGCCCCTCGGTGGAGGTCGACGAGCTGGTCCGCGGGCAGGAGGTCATGCTCAACGAGGCGCTCAACGTGGTCGACGCGCACGGCTTCGAGCAGGTCGGCGAGGTGGTGATGCTCAAGGAGCTCCTCCAGGACGGCGCGCGGGCCCTGGTGATCGGCAACGCCGACGAGGAGCGGGTGGTCCGGCTCGCCCAGCCCCTGCTGGAGATCCACCTGCGCGCCGGTGACTCCCTGCTGCTCGACACCCGCTCCGGCTACGCCTACGAGAAGGTGCCGAAGTCGGAGGTCGAGGAGCTGGTCCTCGAGGAGGTGCCCGACATCGCCTACGAGTCGATCGGCGGGCTGGTGAGCCAGATCGACGCCATCAGGGACGCGGTCGAGCTCCCCTACCTGCACCCGGACCTCTTCCTGGAGCACAAGCTCAAGCCCCCGAAGGGCGTGCTGCTCTACGGCCCGCCCGGCTGCGGCAAGACGCTGATCGCCAAGGCGGTCGCCAACTCCCTGGCCAAGAAGGTCGCGGCGCGGACCGGGGCCGAGGGGAAGTCCTACTTCCTCAACATCAAGGGCCCCGAGCTGCTCAACAAGTACGTCGGCGAGACCGAGCGGCACATCCGCCTGGTCTTCCAGCGGGCCCGGGAGAAGGCGAGCATGGGCACGCCGGTCATCGTCTTCTTCGACGAGATGGACTCCCTCTTCCGGACCCGGGGCTCCGGGGTCTCCTCCGACGTGGAGAACACCATCGTCCCCCAGCTCCTCAGCGAGATCGACGGTGTGGAGACGCTGGAGAACGTGCTGGTCATCGGCGCCTCGAACCGCGAGGACATGATCGACCCGGCGATCCTGCGGCCCGGGCGCCTGGACGTGAAGATCAAGATCGAGCGTCCCGACGCCGAGTCGGCGCGCGACATCTTCTCCAAGTACCTCACCGCCGACCTGCCGCTGCACGCCCACGACCTCGCCGAGTTCGGGGGCGACCGGGAGGCCTGCGTCCAGGCGATGATCCGGGCCACGGTGGAGCGCATGTACACCGAGTCCGAGGAGAACCGCTTCCTGGAGGTCACCTACGCCAACGGCGACAAGGAGGTCCTCTACTTCAAGGACTTCAACTCCGGGGCGATGATCCAGAACATCGTCGACCGGGCCAAGAAGATGGCGATCAAGGACCTCCTCGACCTCGACCAGCGCGGCCTGCGGGTGCAGCACCTGCTCCAGGCGTGCGTCGACGAGTTCAAGGAGAACGAGGACCTGCCCAACACCACCAACCCCGACGACTGGGCCCGCATCTCCGGCAAGAAGGGGGAGCGGATCGTCTTCATCAGGACGCTGGTCACCGGCAAGCAGGGCACCGAGCCCGGCCGCTCGATCGACACCGTCTCCAACACCGGGCAGTACCTGTGACGGGGCCGAGCGAGCAGGTCGAGCGGTCCGAGAGCGAGGCTGTCCTGCGGGTCCGCCAGGACCTGGGTCCGGCCCTGGAGCCCGAGCTGGTCGAGGGCTTCGCCGACCGGATCGAGCAGGTGGTCCGGCAGCGCTGGGAGGTGGAGTCCGACCGGCGTGACCGGGTCGAGCGCAGGATCGCCAACGCCGGTCCGCGTCAGCTCGGCCTGGCGATCATCTCGCTCGTCTCCTTCATCCCGCTGGCCATCGTCCTGGGCATCCAGGAGCAGACCCTGGCGCTGCTGATGGCATTGACCGCGATCGTGGCGGTCAACCTGGCTCACGCCTGGCAGAGTCGTCACTGAGACGTACGGTGGGCACATGAGTGTGCGACGCGTCATGGGGACCGAGGTCGAGTACGGCATCTCGGTGGCCGGCTCCCCGCAGGCCAACCCGATGGTGGCCTCCTCCCAGGTGGTCAACGCCTACGCCACCGCGACGCTGAAGGCGCGGCGCGCCCGCTGGGACTTCGAGGAGGAGTCCCCGCTGCGTGACGCCCGCGGCTACGACATGTCGCGCCAGGTCGCCGACGTCAGCCAGCTCACCGACGAGGACCTCGGCCTGGCCAACGTGATCCTGACCAACGGCGCCCGGCTCTACGTCGACCACGCGCACCCGGAGTACTCGACTCCCGAGGTGACGACCCCGCTCGACGTCGTCCGCTGGGACAAGGCCGGCGAGCTGGTCATGCTCGACGCGGCGAAGCTGGCGCGCCAGCTCCCGGGGTCGCCCCAGATCCTGCTGTACAAGAACAACACCGACAACAAGGGTGCCTCCTACGGCGCCCACGAGAACTACCTGATGCGCCGGTCCACCCCGTTCCAGGACATCGTGCGTCACCTGATCCCGTTCTTCGTCAGCCGTCAGGTCGTCTGCGGCGCCGGCCGGGTCGGCCTGGGCGCCGACGGGCGCGACCACGGCTTCCAGGTGAGTCAGCGGGCCGACTTCTTCGAGGTGGAGGTGGGCCTCGAGACCACGCTCAAGCGGCCGCTCGTCAACACCCGCGACGAGCCCCACGCCGACCCGGAGAAGTACCGGCGGCTGCACGTCATCCTCGGGGACGCCAACCTGGCCGAGATCTCGACCTACCTCAAGGTCGGCACCACCTCGCTGGTCCTGGCGATGATCGAGGACCGCTTCATCACCTCCGACCTGTCGGTGGACAAGTCCGTCGCCTCACTGCGGGCGGTCTCCCACGACCCCTCGCTGACCCACCTCCTCACCCTGGGCGACGGCCGGCGCCTGACCGCCGTCCAGCTCCAGTGGGAGTACCTGGAGCTGGCCCGCAAGTACGTCGAGAGCACCGGCGAGACCGACCCGCAGACCGCCGACGTGCTGGCGCGCTGGGAGTCGGTGCTCGACCGGCTCGAGCGCGACCCCTTCCTGTGCGCCGCCGAGCTCGACTGGGTGGCCAAGCTCAAGCTGCTCACCCAGTACCGCGACCGCGACGGGCTCGACTGGGACGACGCCAAGCTGCAGCTGATCGACCTCCAGTACTCCGACCTCCGGCCCGACAAGGGGCTCTACCAGCGGCTCGTCCGGGCCGGGCGGATCGAGCGCCTCCTCGACGACCGGAGCGTCGAGGCCGCGATGCACGAGCCCCCCACCGACACCCGCGCCTACTTCCGCGGCAGGTGCCTGGAGAAGTACCCCGCCGACGTGGCCGCCGCGTCCTGGGACTCGGTCATCTTCGACATCCCCGGCCGGGAGTCCCTGCAGCGCATCCCCACCATCGACCCCCTGCGGGGCACCCGCGCCCATGTGGGGGCGCTGCTCGACCGGTGCGAGACCGCCGACCAGCTCTTCACCGCCCTGACCACTTAAGCCGCCCGTCAGCACGGGCCCTACCGATAAGGTCGCAGACATGTCCCAGGAGCAGAAGCAGCCCCGGAAGTCCTCCCAGGAGGAGGAGCTCGGAGACGAGGTCGCGGCCGACGAGGTGGCCGAGCGCAAGGACGCCCTCGACGACGACGTCGACGCCATCCTCGACGAGATCGACGACGTCCTGGAGACCAACGCCGAGGACTTCGTGAAGTCCTTCATCCAGAAGGGCGGTCAGTGATGACCGACGCCACGCCGCGCCTGCGCGCGGCCTACCTGCAGCCAGGCTCGTCGTCCTTCGCCGACTTCCTCGCCGACCAGGCCCCCGAGCTGCTGCCGTCGCGGCGCGCCCTGCCGCCGATCGACGCCGCCCACCTCGCCCCGCACGGCACCACCATCGTCGCGGCCACCTTCCCCGGCGGCGTGATGATGGCCGGCGACCGCCGGGCCACCATGGGCAACATCATCGCCCAGCGCGACATCGAGAAGGTGTTCCCGGCCGACGAGTTCTCCTGCGTCGGGATCGCCGGCACGGCCGGTCTCGCGGTCGAGATGGTGCGCCTGTTCCAGACCGAGCTCGAGCACTACGAGAAGATCGAGGGCACCACCCTCTCCATGGACGGCAAGGCCAACCGGCTCGCCGCGCTGATCCGCTCCAACCTCGGCCTGGCGATGCAGGGGCTGGCGGTGGTGCCGCTCTTCGCCGGTTTCGACCTGTCCGCCGGACAGGGACGCATCTTCTCCTACGACGTCACCGGCGGGCGCTACGAGGAGACGGCCTTCCACGCCGTCGGCTCCGGCTCCCTCTTCGCCCGCGGGTCGCTGAAGAAGCTCTACCGCGAAGACCTCGACGCCGAGGGGTGCGTCACCGCGGTCGTCCAGGCGCTCTACGACGCCGCCGACGACGACTCCGCCACCGGCGGCCCCGACCTGGCCCGCCGCATCTTCCCGGTCGTCCACGTGATCACCGCCGAGGGCGGGCGCCGCCTCGCCGACGACGAGGTCGCCGAGATCGCCGACCGCATCCTGGCCGGCCGGATGCTGCGACCCGACGGCCCCGCCGCCTCGCTCACGTGATGCGACCCGCCCCAGCCGCCCCTGCCGTCCAGGAGGACCCGACCCGATGAGCATGCCTTTCTACGTCTCTCCGGAGCAGCAGATGAAGGACCGGGCCGACTTCGCCCGGAAGGGGATCGCGCGTGGTCGCTCGGTGGTCGTCGTCCAGTACGCCGACGGCGTCCTCTTCGTCTCCGAGAACCCCTCCCAGGCGCTGCACAAGGTCTCGGAGATCTACGACCGCATCGCCTTCGCGGCGGTGGGCCGCTACAACGAGTTCGAGAACCTGAGGATCGCCGGGGTGCGCCTGGCCGACGTCCGCGGCTACTCCTACGACCGCCGCGACGTCACCTGCCGCGGGCTGGCCAACGCCTACGCGCAGACGCTCGGCACCATCTTCAGCAGCGGCGGGGAGAAGCCCTACGAGGTGGAGCTCTTCGTCGCCGAGATCGGCGACTCCGCCGACGACGACCAGATCTACCGCCTCACCTACGACGGGCAGGTGGCCGACGAGCACGGCTTCGCCGTGATGGGCGGCGCCGCCGACGTGGTCGCGGCCCACCTCAAGGAGCACTACCGCCCGGGCCTGGACCTGGACGAGGCGATCCGTCTCGCGGTGGCAGCCCTGGGGCACTCCGAGTCGGCCGACCGCGTGATCCCGGTGAGCGACCTCGAGGTCGCGGTGCTCGACCGGAGCCGCACCCAGGTGCGCAAGTTCCACCGTGTCCGCGGCGAGCGGCTGAACGTGGTGCTGGGAGGGCGGGGGGCGACCTCTGGTCCCCAGCAGGAGGAGACCCCGACGGAGGCCGAGCAGCCCGCCTCCGCTCCTGCGACACCGCCGGTCGCGCCGCCGATCGCGCCTCCGGTCACACCCCCGGCGTCCCCACCGACCGCGCCGCAGGACCCGGCATCCTCCCCGGTGCGTCCCCAGGAGGACGAGCCGGGGCCGCGGCCGCCGGTAGACCCCCTGGACCCTCTGGCGTGAGAGGCGCGGGAGGGGCGGCTGCAGTCGCCCTGGCCTGCCTGCTTGCCCTCCCCGCCTGCTCCGATCCATCCGGTCCCGGTGACGCGCCACCACGCGCCGTGGCGCCTCAGCCCCGGTCCTCGACCGAGCCCGAGCACCGCGAGCCGTTGGTGGTGATCGGGCATGCCACCCGTCCGCGACCGCGCCTCGGGCTGGGCCGGGCTCGGCGCCTGGTCATGGCCCGCGACACCTCGCCGCCCAGGGCCGAGCTTCGGCGGGTCCTGGGCGACCCAGGGGCGCTCGGGGTGGTGCCGGCGCGGGTGGTCGACGCACGGGTGCGCACCGCGGTGGTCGCCGGGGTCGACCCGCTCCGCGACCCAGGGGAGTACCCGTTCCAGGTGGCCGCGCCCGAGCCGCCGGGGCGCCCGGTCAGCCTGACGGTGGCGGGGGACGTGATGCTCACCCGCGGGGTCACCGACCCGGCGGCCGCCCTGGCCCCGCTCTCCTCCCGCCTGGCGCGGGCGGACCTGACGGTGGCGAACCTCGAGGGCACCCTGTCCCGGGCCGGCGCACCGACCCAGGGCAGCGACTCCTTCGGTGCCGAGCCGTCCGTGCTGGGGATCCTCGAGGCAGCCGGGGTCGATGCCGTCTCGCTCGCCAACAACCACACCGGTGACTACGGCCCTGACGCACTCCTGGAGACCGTCTCTCGGCTGCGGGACTCCTCGGTGGTCCCCTTCGGTGCGGGCCGGAACCTGCTGCGAGCCGCGGCCCCCGCCTTCCTGGAGCGCGGCGGGGTGCGCTTCGGGCTCCTCGGCTTCAACGCGATCGGGGAGACCCCGGCAGCCACCGGGAAGACCCCCGGAGCCCACTCGGTACGGATGCCACCGCGCACCGGTCCGTTGGTGCGCGCCGATCTCGACCGCGTGCTGGCCGGTGTCCGGGCGCTGGACCGCCGCGTCGACGTCGTCGTGGTGCTCCCGCACTGGGGTACCCAGTACACCCATCGAGCCGAGCCGGTGCAGCGCCAGGTCGGCCGCGAGCTTGTCGCGGCCGGCGCGGACCTGGTGGTGGGCGGTCACCCGCACTGGGTGCAGGGACTCGAGTGGCACCAGGGGCGCCTGCTCGCCCACTCCCTGGGCAACTTCGTCTTCGACATGGACTTCATGATCCAGACCCAGCAGGGCGTGCTGCTGGAGGCGGTCTTCTGGGGCGAGGACCTCAAGGGCGTCGAGCTGCTTCCCTACCGGATGGGCGAGGGCTTCGCCCCCCGGCCGGCGGAGCCGTCGGAGGCCGCGGAGATCCTGGGCGACGTGTGGCGCTCCAGCACCGGCCCCTTCGCCCTCAGCTGAGCCGGCCGAGCCAGGCCAGGACGACGCGCCCCGTGCGCAGCAGCTGCGCGCGGCCAACCACCCCGGGTGTGTCGGCGGCGCTGTGGTAGCCGGCGTACGGGGTGCTCCCCAGGCGTACCCCGGGCAGGCCCGCCCGGACGAACGACCAGTGGTCGCTGGCCCTGTTGTCCCGGCACGGTGTCACGGGCGCTCCTGCGCGCGCCGCCGCTGCCAGGACCTGGGCGCGGAGACGGTCGGGGGCGCCGGCGCTGCAGACGGGGACGCGGAGGCCCACACCGACCCGGTCCAGCGACACCATGCCGCGCAGGGCTCGGCGCTGGAGGGCCGGCATGGTGCGGACGTAGTGCCGCGACCCGTAGTGGTGGTCGTCGTCGCCTGGACCGCGCGGCTCCTCGGCACCGAAGGCGACCAGCACGACCGGGAGCCGGCTGCGGGTCGCGGAGAGCGCCCGCGCCACCGCGACGAGCACCCCCACGCCCGAGGCGTTGTCCTCGGCGCCTGGCGCGACGGGCACCGTGTCGAGGTGGGCGCCCACCAGCAGGTGGGGCTCGCCGGGGTCGAAGCCCGGCATGGTGGCCACCAGGTTGGCCGAGCGACCGGCCGGGACGGGCACGCCCCAGGAGTCTCCTGACGGCACGGCGAACCGGGTCGTCCTGGTCTGCCACCCGGCCTCCTCGAGCTCGCCGGCCACCCAGCGGCCCGCCTGCGCGAAGGCAGCTCCGGTGGCGGGACGCGGTCCGATCCGTCCCGCCAGGTGCCGCACGACGCCCACCGCAGTCCGAGGGTCCAGGTCCCCTGGCCGCACCAGCCGGGACGGGGGCGCCGGCTGGGTGGTCGGCTGCTCGGACGGCGTCGCGGCGGGCGTCGCGCTCCGGACCGGTGCCTCGGTGGTAGGTGGGTCCTGCACGCGCGTGCCGGAGTCCTGGCAGGCCGAGAGCAGGCTCGCCAGGACGAGCGGGACCAGGCGGAGGGCGGCTGCGCGCACGCCCCATGGTCGCACCCTCGGACGCTGTGCGGAGAACGATTGCGGTCCGGGTTCCGGGCAAGGTCTGGTGCCTGCCCCTAGGGTGGATTCATGGACCGTCGGATCTTCGGGATCGAGAACGAGTACGGAGTCACGTGCACGTTCAAGGGTCAGCGCCGCCTCAGCCCCGACGAGGTGGCGCGCTACCTCTTCCGCAAGGTGGTCTCGTGGGGGCGCAGCAGCAACGTCTTCCTGCGCAACGGCTCCCGTCTCTATCTCGACGTCGGCAGCCACCCGGAGTACGCGACGCCCGAGTGCGACGACGTCACCGAGCTGGTCACCCACGACAAGGCGGGTGAACGGATCCTGGAGGGGCTGCTGCTCGACGCCGAGCAGCGCCTGCACGACGAGGGCATCTCCGGCGACATCTACCTCTTCAAGAACAACACCGACTCGGCCGGCAACTCCTACGGCTGCCACGAGAACTACCTGGTGGGACGGGCGGGGGAGTTCAGCCGGCTCGCCGAGGTGCTGATCCCCTTCCTGGTCACCAGGCAGATCCTGGTCGGTGCCGGAAAGGTCAGCCAGACGCCCCGCGGGGCGTCCTACTCGGTCTCGCAGCGCGCCGAGCACATCTGGGAGGGCGTCTCCAGCGCGACCACCCGCAGCCGGCCGATCATCAACACCCGCGACGAGCCGCACGCAGACGCGGAGAAGTACCGCCGGCTGCACGTGATCGTCGGTGACTCCAACATGAGCGAGACCACCACGATGCTCAAGGTCGCCTCCTGCGACCTGGTGCTGCGGATGATCGAGGAGGGCGTGGTGCTGCGCGACCTCACCATGGAGAACCCGATCCGGGCCATCCGGGAGATCTCCCACGACATGACCGGCCGCCGCAAGGTGCGGCTGGCCAACGGCCGCGAGGCGAGCGCGCTGGAGATCCAGGCCGAGTACCTCGGCAAGGCCCGGGAGTTCGTGGACCACCGGGGCATCTCCACCCCGCTCATCGAGCGGACGCTCGACCTCTGGGAGCGGGGCCTCAAGGCGGTGGAGTCCGACGACCTCGGCCTGGTCGACCGCGAGCTCGACTGGGTGATCAAGTGGAAGCTGATCGAGCGCTACCGGCACAAGCACTCCCTGCCCCTGGGCCACGCGCGGATCGCCCAGCTCGACCTCGCCTACCACGACATCCACCGCGGTCGTGGGCTCTACTACCTGCTGGAGAAGCGGGGCGCGGTCGCCCGGGTCACCACCGACCTGAAGATCTTCGAGGCCAAGTCGGTGCCGCCGCAGGGCACGCGGGCCCGGCTGCGCGGGGAGTTCATCCGGACCGCGCAGGAGCGACGCCGGGACTTCACCGTCGACTGGGTCCACCTCAAGCTCAACGACCAGGCCCAGCGGACCGTCCTCTGCAAGGATCCCTTCCGAGCCCACGACGAGCGGGTCCAGCGACTCATCGACGGCATGTGAGTGGGTTCGGCGGTTTCTCAGGTCGCCCGGATATGGTGGCCGCGCTCCTACCACCTTCGCGAAAGTAGAACCCTGTGTCTCGTCGTGTCCTGGCAGCCTCCACCCTCGCTCTGAGCCTCTTCGCGCTCGCCGCCTGCGGCGGCGGCGACTCCGACGACGCCTCGTCCGGCGCCGGCCTGGAGGCGGTGACCATCAAGGCTGAGTCCGGGAAGGCGCCCGAGGTCACCTGGAAGGAGCAGCTCGGACCCGACGAGGTCGAGACCGAGGTGCTCCTGGAGGGCGACGGCGAGAAGACGGAGGAGGGCGACCTGGTCGCGGCCCACATCTGGATCGGCAACGGGTTCGACAAGGTCGAGGCCTACAACTCCCACCAGCAGGGTGGCGTGCCCCAGATGATCACGCTCGACGACACCCTCCTGCCCGGTCTGCGCGCGAGCCTGCTCGGCCAGCAGATCGGCTCGACGGTCGCGGTGGCGGCCTCCGCCGAGGACGCCTACGGCGAGTCCGGCAACGCCCAGCTCGGCATCGGCAACCAGGACGGCGTCCTGTTCGTCACCGAGCTCGTCACCAAGGTGCTCGACAGCCCGCAGGGCGAGGAGCGCGCTCCCGCCAAGTGGGCCCCGGAGCTGGTCGAGAAGGACGGCGTGGTCACCGGCCTCGACTTCGCCGGCAAGCCCGCGCCCAACGACAAGCTGTGGGTCACCAAGACCGTCAAGGGGGACGGCCCGGTGGTCAAGAAGGGCCAGACGGTCATCGCCAACTACCTCGGTCAGGTCTACAAGGGCAAGAAGCCCTTCGACGAGTCCTACTCCAAGGGCGAGCCGGTGCCCTTCGAGATCGGTGTCGGCAAGGTCGTGAAGGGCTGGGACCAGGCGCTGGTCGGAGAGACCGTCGGCTCCCGCGTCATCGTCGCGATCCCGCCCGCCCTGGGCTACGGCAAGAAGGGGCGCCCCGACGCCGGCATCAAGGGGACCGACACCCTCTACTTCGTGGTCGACATCCTCGCCGCGGTCTGACGCAGGGACCTGACGGGGGCGAGGCGGACGGTGACCAACCGGAAGAGCGAACGGCTGCTCAACCTGCTCATCATGCTGCTGGTGCAGCAGCGCTTCGTCCCCAAGTCCCGGATCCGGGAGATCCTCTACCCCGGCCAGGGCGAGGACGCCTTCGAGCGGATGTTCGACCGCGACAAGGAGGAGCTGCGCAGCCTCGGCGTCCCGGTCGAGGTGGGGACCCTGGACGCCTACTTCGACGACGAGGTCGGCTACCGGATCCGTCCCGACGAGCTTGCCCTGCCCGAGATCAGCCTGGACGCCGACGAGGCCGCGGTGGTGGGCCTCGCCGGCAAGGTCTGGCAGCACGCCACGCTGGCGGAGGCCACCACGGAGGCGCTGCGCAAGCTGGCGGCCGCCAACGTGCCGGTCGACGTGGCCGCCCTGGACATCGTGGAGCCTCACATCGGCGCCGACGAGCCGGCGTTCGACACGTTCTGGCAGGCGACGCAGGAGCGGCGCGCGGTGGTCTTCGACTACCGGCGCCCGGGCGAGGGCGCGCCGACCACGCGGCACCTCCAGCCCTGGGGCGTGGTGCGCTACTCGGGTCGCTGGTACGCCGTCGGCTTCGACACCGACCGCGGGGAGGAGCGGGTCTTCCGGCTCTCGCGGATCGTGGGGCCGGCCCGGCTGGCCGGGGCCCCTGGCGGCTACGACGTGCCCGAGGGCACCGACATCCGAGTGGTGACCACGCGCCTGGTCCCGGCGCCCGAGAGCGAGGAGATCACCGTCCTGGTGCGCACCGGGACGGGGCACGGGCTGCGCCGGATGGCCGAGAGCATCGAGCAGGGCGTGGCCGGGCCCGACCGGGAGACGCCGTGGGACCGGGTGCGCCTGGTCGGCAGCCCCGCCGCGGTGGCCGACGAGGTCCTGCCCTACGGCGCCAACGCCTACGTGGAGTCGCCCGAGTCGCTGCGCCGGCAGGTCCGCGACCGGCTCGCGGGCCTCGCCCGGAGCGGGGGTGCCTCATGACGTCGGCCGGCAGCGGGGCCCGCGACCAGGTCGCCCGCCTGCTCACCCTGGTGCCCTTCCTGCACGCCCACGGCTCGGTCCGGCTCGAGGACGCGGCCGAGGCCCTGGGCACCACGACCGCGCAGGTCGTGCGCGACCTCAAGGTGCTACTGATGTGCGGGCTGCCCGGCGGCTACCCCGACGACCTCATCGACGTCGACCTCGACGCGCTGGAGGGGGAGGGCGCCGACGGGGTGATCCGGGTCTCCAACGCCGACTACCTCTCCCGCCCGCTGCGTCTCACCCCCACCGAGGCCACCGCGCTCATCGTCGCCCTGCGCGCGGTGCGCGACAGCTCGCCCGGCCCCACCCGCGAGGTCGTCGACCGGACCCTGGCCAAGCTCGAGCAGGCCGCCGCCGACGGCAGCGCCCACCGGCAGGTCGAGCTGGACCCCACCGACCAGGGGGTGGGAGAGATCCGGGCGTCGCTGGAGCGTGCCCTGGACGAGCAGCGACAGGTGCGCCTGACCTACTGGGTGCCCACCCGGGACGAGGCCGGTGAGCGGGTGGTCGACCCCGTGCGCCTGTGGCGGGCCGAGGGATTCGACTACCTGGAGGGCTGGTGCCGCTCCGCGGAGGGACTCCGCGTCTTCCGCCTCGACCGGATCCACGCGCTGGAGGTGCTCGAGGAGCCCGCGGCGCGCCACGACGACGAGCGCACTGACCTCTCGGACGCCCTCTTCGCCCACGCCCGGGCCGGGCGGCGGGTCACGCTCCTGCTGGGCCCCGGGGCCCACTGGGTGCCGGAGTACTTCCCCGTCGAGGCGGTCCGGCACCGCGAGGACGGGCGGCTGGAGGTCGATCTCCTGGTCGGCGACGAGCGGTGGCTGACGCGGCTGGTGCTCCGGCTGGCCCCGCACGCCGAGGTGCTGGCTCCCGCCGAGCTGGCCGAGACCTGTCGGGCGTCCGCTCGAAAGGCCCTCGCCCTCTACGACACGCCCCCGGCGTAGCATGGGAGCGTCTCACCCGCCCACCCGAGGAACGACATGAACCTGAACGCGCAGATCGCCGGTCTCGGTCCGACCGAGCTGCTCCTGATCCTGGCCGTCATCGTCCTCCTCTTCGGCGCCTCCAAGCTGCCCGAGCTGGCCCGGGGGAGCGGGCGCGCGCTGCGGATCTTCAAGGCCGAGACCAAGGGCCTGATGGACGACGACGACAAGACTCCCGAGCAGCGCGAGATCGAGGCCCGCCAGCTGAACGCCCGACGCGACGAGCCGCGTCGCGACGACACCCTCTGAGCCGCACGATGCTGGGAGGCCTCCTCGCGGTGCTGCGAGGGACCCCGCAGCACCCGGTGGGCCCGGACGGCCGGATGCCCCTGAGCGACCACTTCCGTGAGCTCAGGGCCAGGGTGCTGCGGGCCGCGCTGGTGCTGGTCGTGGTCTTCGTGGTCGCGCTCTTCTTCTACGACGAGCTCCTCGGGCTCGTCCTCGACCCCTACAACAGCGCGCGCACCCAGCTCGACGAGGAGGTGGAGACGCTCGCCTACGTGGAGGGTGCCACCGGCCCGCTGCTGCTCCAGCTGAAGCTCTGCGGGGTCGCGGCGATCGTGGCCTCCAGTCCCTACTGGCTCGCCCAGATCTGGGGCTTCATCCTCCCCGGCCTGCACCGCGACGAGCGGCGCTGGTCGCGGATCTTCGCCATGGTCGCAGGTCCGCTCTTCCTGGCGGGGGTGGCCACCGGCTACTACGTGCTGCCCAAGGGTCTGGAGGTGCTGATCGGCTTCACCCCCGACCAGCTCCAGAGCCTGGTCGAGTTCGGCACCTACTTCTCCTTCCTGACCCGGATGCTGCTGGTCTTCGGCATCGCCTTCGAGATCCCGCTCTTCGTCATCATGCTCAACCTCGCCGGCGTGGTCAGCGGGGCGACCCTGGGGCGCTTCCGGCCGTGGATCATCGTCGGGACCTTCGTCTTCGCGGCGGTCGCCACACCCTCCACCGACCCCTTCTCCATGCTCGCCCTCGCCCTGCCGATGCTGCTGCTCTTCGTGCTGGCCGAGGTGGGGGCACGCACCATCGACCGCGTGCGGGCCCGGCGAACGGCCGCGGAGCCGACCTGGGCCGACGACGAGCCCTCCCCCCTCTGAGAGGGTGGGTGCGTGCATCCTCCCGAGATCGTCGACGTCGACCCCTTCGACCTCCCCGAGTGGCTGGGCACCAGCGAGGTCACCTGGACGCCCGACGAAGGGCTGCGTACCGGCCACCTCGTCCACGGAGAGCTCACCAGCCCGGAGCACGACACCCTCGGCTGCGACCTGCTGGCCGTCGACGAGGCCTACCCCGCGCCGGTGGTGGCGGACCAGCCCAGGGCCCGCGCCCACCAGGCCTGGCAGCACGGCCAGGTGCTGCTGGGCCACCGTGACGGCCGGCTCACCCTGGCGGTGCCGGGCACCCGCTTCGACGCCGACCTCGTCCTGGAGTCCCTCGCCAGGCTGGCCCGTGCCGTCGGCGGCTCGCCGGAGCGGTTCGCCGCCCACCTGCGCATCGGGGCCGAGTCACCGCGACGCGGTTCGCCCGGTCGCTAGGGTCGTGGAGTGACCCGAAGCCTGCGTGAGATCGCGTTCCTCACCGACCCCGCCGCCTGCCGGGGCCGGGGGCGGGACCGCTCCCACCGCACCCGGGCCGTCGCCCGGCTGCGGGACAGCGGCATGGTGGTCCGCGACCTCGTCGGCCGCGACGCCGACGAGACGCTCGACCTGGCCCGGAGCTCCGTCGACGACGGGGTGGACGGGGTGGTGGTCTGCGGGGGTGACGAGATCTTCCACCTCGGGCTCCAGGCGGTCGCGGCGACCGGCGTCCCGATCGGGCTGGTCCCGGCCGCCGGCGGCGAGGTCGCCGGCTACTTCGACCTGCCCCGCCACGACCCCGACGCGGCCGCCGACCGCGTCGTGGCCAACCGGGTCCGCACCGTCGACGTGGGCAGGGCCGCCGGCCGCTACTTCGTGACCGTCCTGGAGGCCGGCTTCGGAGCGGGCGTCGAGGAACGGGCCCGGACCGCGCGAGGGCGCGGCGGCCGGGCGCGGCACGGGCTGGCCACCCTGACCGCGCTCGGCGCCACCCGTCCCGTCGGCTACCGGCTCGACCTGGACGGCGTCGGACGCCGGCTGGACGCCACGCTGGTCACGGTGGCCAACGGTCCCTGGCCCGGCGCACGGCGGACCGGGCCGACCGGGTGGGAGGACGGCACGGCGGACCGTCGACGGGACGGGGAGCACGACCGCCTGAGCGACGGGCTGCTCGACGTGGTGATCGTCGGGTCGAGGAGCCGCGCCGCCCTGGCCCGCACCGTGCCCCGCCTGCTCGGCTCCACCCGCCGCGCCCATCCGCCCTACGAGCACCACCGGGTCCGCAAGGTGACCGTCGCGGCGGCGGGCGTCGTCGCCTACGCCGACGGTGAGCGCCTCGGCCCGCTGCCCCTGACGATCGAGTGCGTCCCCGCGGCGCTGAAGGTGTGGTCATGACCAGTCCGTCCGAGGCGTACGCCGCCTACCGCAAGCAGCGTGAGCACCCCGTCCTCGCCGAGTTCGCCGGCAGCTACCCGTTCGGGCTCGACGACTTCCAGCTGCGCGCCTGCCGGGAGATCGAGGAGGGCCGAGGAGTCCTGGTGGCGGCCCCCACGGGCTCGGGCAAGACGGTGGTCGGCGAGTTCGCCGTCCACCTCGCCCTGGCGGGGGGACGCAAGTGCTTCTACACCACGCCGATCAAGGCCCTCTCCAACCAGAAGTACCACGACCTGGTGGAGCGTCACGGGGCCGAGAACGTCGGTCTGCTGACCGGCGACCACACCCTGAACGGCGAGGCGCCGGTGGTCGTGATGACCACCGAGGTGCTGCGCAACATGCTCTACGCCGGGTCGCACACCCTCGCCGGCCTGGGGTTCGTGGTGATGGACGAGGTGCACTACCTCGCCGACCGCTCCCGCGGTGCGGTCTGGGAGGAGGTGATCATCCACCTGCCCGAGTCGGTCTCGGTGGTCTCGCTCTCGGCCACCGTCTCCAACGCCGAGGAGTTCGGCGAGTGGCTGGCGACCGTGCGCGGCGACACGACCACGATCGTCGAGGAACGGCGTCCGGTCCCGCTCTTCCAGCACGTCATGGTGGGCCGGCGCATCCTCGACCTCTTCGCCAGCTCCGACGTCGACGCCAGCGCCGGCTTCGTCAAGGAGGGGGCGCCGGTCAACGACGAGCTGCTCAAGGTGGCCCGCGACGACTGGGCCAGCAGCCGGCTGATGCGCGACCGCCGGTCCTCGCGCAAGGGTGGCCGCGGCGCCCCGGCCAAGGGACCCCGCAACGTCGGCAACGGCCGACGGGTGTGGATCCCCAGCCGGGTCGACGTGATCGAGCAGCTCGAGCGCCGCGGGATGCTGCCCGCCATCGTCTTCATCTTCAGCCGCGTCGGCTGCGACGCCGCCGTCACCCAGTGCCTCTCCGCGGGGGTCCGGCTGACCTCCCCCGAGGAGCGGGACGAGATCTTCACCTTCGTCGAGGAGCGCTGCCGCCACCTCCCCGACGAGGACCTCCAGGTCCTCGGCTACCACGAGTTCCTCGAGGGGCTCACCCGCGGCGTCGCGTCACACCACGCCGGCATGCTGCCCACCTTCAAGCAGTGCGTGGAGGAGCTCTTCGCCCGCGGGTTGTGCAAGGTGGTCTTCGCCACCGAGACGCTGGCCCTCGGCATCAACATGCCTGCCCGCACCGTGGTCATCGAGAAGCTGTCGAAGTGGAACGGCGAGACCCACGCCGAGATCACGCCGGGGGAGTACACCCAGCTGACGGGTCGCGCGGGCCGGCGCGGCCTCGACGTCGAGGGCCACGCGGTGGTCCTGTGGCAGCCCGGTACCGATCCTCGCGAGCTGGCCGGTCTGGCCTCGACCCGCACCTACCCGCTCCGCTCGTCGTTCCGGCCCTCCTACAACATGGCGGTCAACCTGGTCCACCAGTTCGGCCGTGAGCGCTCCCGGGAGCTGCTGGAGATGTCGTTCGCGCAGTTCCAGGCCGACCGCGCGGTCGTCGGTCTGGCCCGCCAGCTGCACAAGGCGGAGGAGGCGCTCGACGGCTACGCCGAGTCGGCCACCTGCCACCTGGGCGACTTCATGGAGTACGCCGCGTTGCGCCGCCAGATCTCCGACGAGGAGAAGGCGGCGGCCCGGGAGCGCCGGTCGAGCCAGCGCGACGAGGCGCTCGTCTCGCTGCAGAAGCTCAAGCCGGGCGACGTCATCGTGGTGCCGGCCGGGAAGTTCTCCGGTTTCGCCGTGGTGGTCGACCCCGGGCTGGGCAACCCCGACGAGCCGCGGCCCTACGTGGTCACCGCGGAGCGTCAGGCCCGTCGGCTCTCTCCGATCGACTTCCCCTCGCCCGTCGAGCCGGTCACCCGGGTCCGCGTCCCCCGCAGCTTCAACGGCCGCAACCCGCAGATGCGGCGCGACCTGGCCAGTGCGCTGCGCTCCCGCACCCACGACCTCACCCCGCCCCCGCCGCGGCGCCGGTCGGCCGGCGGGCAGGCGCCGGGGCAGAGCGCGGCGGAGCGCAGGATCGACGACCTGCGGCGCCGGCTCAAGGAGCACCCCTGCCACCAGTGCCCGGAGCGCGAGGACCACGCCCGCTGGGCCGAGCGGTGGTTCAAGCTCTCCCGGGACTCCGCCACGCTGCGGCGCCGGGTCGAGCAGCGCACCAACACCGTGGCCCGCGTCTTCGACCGGGTCTGCGAGGTGCTGGTGGCCCTGGACTACCTCGAGGGCGACACCGTGACCGAGCGCGGGGGGAGGCTGCGGCGGATCTACACCGACATGGACCTCGTGGCCGCCGAGTCGCTGCGCCTGGGGCTGTGGGACGGGCTCGACCCCTCGGAGCTGGCCGCCGTGCTCTCCGTGCTGGTCTACGAGACCAGGCGTGCCGACGACGTGACGCCGCCCAGGCTCCCGGCCGGGCCCGCGCGTGACGTGATCGGCGAGATGGTGCGGCTCTGGGCCCAGCTGGACGCGCTGGAGAAGGACCACCGCCTCGACTTCCTCCGCGAGCCCGACCTGGGGTTCGCCTGGGCCGCCTACCGCTGGGCGGAGGGCGACGAGCTGGACGAGGTCCTGGGTGCCGTCGACCTGGCGGCGGGCGACTTCGTGCGCTGGATGAAGCAGCTGCTCGACCTGGCCGGCCAGGTGGCCGACGCGGCGGCCGACACGCCCCTGCGCAAGGTGGCCCGGCAGACCGTGGACCGCCTGCGCAGGGGAGTGGTGGCCTACTCGGCCCTCACCGAGTAGGCGCCTGGGCGACGGCCTCGGCGACCGGGGTGTCCCCGGCGACCAGCTCCCACTGGGCGCCGATCCCGGCGCCGGTGTCCAGGACGGCGGCGATGACCGCGGCGACGTCGCCGCGGGGCACGCTGCCGGGCTCGACCTCGGGGGCCAGCCGCACCCGGCCGGTCGCGGCGTCGTCCACCAGCGCACCCGGTCGCAGGATGGTCCAGTCCAGGTCGCTCTCGCGCAGGGCGGCGTCGGCGTCGCGCTTGGCCTCCACGTAGGCGCGCCACACCGGCGCGGTGTCGGCGGGGACCGGGTCGTCGACCGAGATGGCCGAGACCTGGACGAAGCGGGTGATCCCCGCCTCGCGGGCTCCCTGGATCGACTTGAGCGAGCCCTCGAGGTCCACGGTCCGCTTCCGCTCGATGTTGCCGTCGGGGCCGCCGCCGGCGGCGAAGACCACCGCGTGGCAGCCGTCGAACGCCCGCGCGAAGTCCGAGCCGGAGGCGGACTCGATGTCCAGGAGCCGGACCTCGGCCCCCAGGGCCTCCAGGTCGGCGCGGTACTCCTCCTTGCGGACCAGGGCGACCGGTTGGTGACCCGCCTCCACGAGCAGCGGGTGCAGCAGACGGGCCACGTTTCCGTGACCCCCGACGACGGCGATACGAGTCATGCGCCCCACCCTAGGAACCCGCGCCAAGGGCGCCGGCCGGCCTCAGCGCTCGGCCAGCGCGGTCACGGCACGGGCCAGAGCACCTTCGAGGTTCCAGGTGGCGGCCAGCGCGACGACCGCGTCGGGGTCGGCGGGCGTGCGGGGCAGCTCGGTGTCGATCCTGCCCAGCTCGAGGTCGCGCACCACCGCGACCACCCGGGGCGCGACGTCGAGGTAGTCCGCGGCGTCCTTGATCTTGCGACGGGGTCCGGGGGCCAGGTCGGAGTCG
Organism: Nocardioides sp. Z40_12; assembly: GCF_058215795.1. Lineage (NCBI taxonomy): Bacteria > Bacillati > Actinomycetota > Actinomycetes > Propionibacteriales > Nocardioidaceae > Nocardioides > Nocardioides sp. Z40_12. Next base: position 153,102 of record NZ_JBZAJA010000009.1, on the reverse strand, counting down.
GGGTCCTGCGCCGCGGCCCGGATGCCGGCGATGTCGCCGAAGCGCCCGAGCAGGGTCGCCGCGGTCTTGTCGCCGACCCCGGGCACCCCGGGCAGGCCGTCGGAGGCGTCGCCGCGCAGCGTGGCGAAGTCGGCGTACTGGTGGGCGTCGACGCCGTACTTGTCGCGCACCACCGAGTTGGTCACCCGCTCGTGCTTGCCCACGCCCCGGGCGGTGTAGAGCACCCGGACCTGCGCCTGGTCGTCGATCAGCTGGAAGAGGTCGCGGTCGCCGGTGACGATCTCGACGGGCATCGCGGCGTTGGTGGCCAGGGTGCCGATCACGTCGTCGGCCTCGTGCTCGGGGGCTCCGACGACGCGGATGCCGAGCGCGGCGAGGACGTCGAGGATGATCGGGATCTGCGCCTCCAGCGGGTCCGGGACCTCCTCGACGTCGGGCGACGCCTCGCGCTCGGCCACCACCCGGTGGGCCTTGTAGCCGGGCAGCAGGTCGACACGCCACTGCGGCCGCCAGTCGTCGTCCCAGCAGCAGACCAGGTCGGTGGGGCGGTAGTCGGTGACCAGCCGCGCGATGAAGTCGAGCAGGCCCCGGACGGCGTTGACGTTGGTGCCGTCGGGCGCCTTGATCTCGGGCACCCCGAAGAACGCGCGGAAGTAGAGGGAGGCGGTGTCCAGCAGCATCAGGCGCTTCGAGTCGGTCACCCGGGCGATCCTGCCAGAGTCGCCGCGTGGCCTGCCCGGTGCTGCTGGGCCAGCGCGGCCCACGTGGTGTCGAGGGAGCCCTCGTGGGCGGCGCGGGCCAGGCGGCGGTGCAGCACCCCGCCGGCCGCCAGGCGCAACGCCCCGGTGGCCCCGGCCTCGGCCGCGTCCCCGGCCGGTCCGGGCTCGGCACCGGGGTCGGCAGCGGGGTCCGGGCGCAGGTCGAGGATCTGGTCGACGACCCGGTGGTCGCCCAGCACGCCCGGCACCTGCGCGGACGCGTCGGCGCTCAGCTGCTCCACCAGCACCGGCAGCCCGTCGCGGGAGACCGTGGTGCCGGCGGCCAGGCGACCCGGGCCCTCGCCGGTGCGGCCGAGCACCAGGGTCTCGCGCAGCAGGCACGTGGCGTCCCCCTCGAGGGCGACCGTGGTCCGGCGCGCCACCCGGGCGCCCTGGCTGACCACGAGCTCCGGGGCCTGCCACACCAGGAATCCGCCCGGCCGGACCCGGATGTCGACCTCCCAGGACGCCTCCCCGCCGTCCATGTCGTAGGCGACCGTGCCGGCCGGCTCGGTGATCTCCAGGAGGCACCCGGCGCCGACCTCCACCTCGAGCCGCACGTGGTCGCCGGCCAGCAGCAGGGCGGTGGTCGGGACCAGCGCGACGTGGGCGTGCGCGACGTCGCGAGCCAGCACCTGCACCCGGAAGACGCCGCCGCCCATCCGGACGCAGGCGCGACCCGCCCGGGGGTCGGCGTGCAGCGCCACGCGGGTGCTCAGCGGGGTGAGGGCACCGGGCGGGGCCTCAGGCCTGGTCGACGGCACGGGCCAGGGGGCGCGTCTGGTCGTGCGCGTGCGCGTGGGAGTGCGCCGCCATCGGGCCGGGGTCCTGGGGCTCGAGCAGGCCGGTGCGCAGCACGGCCAGCTGAGCCAGCACCCAGGCGGTCAGCGCCGAGACCGACGCCGCGTCGTGCCGGGAGAGCGCGACGACCGTCCGACCGCCCCGGGCCAGCACCGCGTCGGCGACCATCCGCGGCAGGTCCACCCCCACGTGGGGAGCGAGGTCGGTCTTGTTGACCACCAGCAGGTCGGCGCGCTCGATGCCGGGTCCGCCCTTGCGCGCGACGTCACCGCCGCCGGCGACGTCGAGGACGAAGATCTGGACGTCGACCAGGGCGGGGGAGAAGGTCGCGGTGAGGTTGTCGCCGCCGGACTCGACCAGCACGAGGTCGAGCGGGGCGAACCGCTCCTCCAGGTCCTCCACGGCCGTGAGGTTGGCGCTGACGTCGTCGCGGATCGCGGTGTGCGGGCAGGCGCCCGTCTCGACCCCGACGATCCGGTCGGGGTCGAGCACACCGGCCGAGCGCAGGAAGCGGGCGTCCTCGTCGGTGTAGATGTCGTTGGTGACCACCGCGAGGGCGTGGCTGCCGGCCAGCTCGCGGCAGAGCGTGGCGATCAGGGAGCTCTTGCCCGTGCCCACCGGGCCGCACACGCCGAGTCTCAGGGTCTTGCGGGTCTCAGGCACGGAACAACCTCCTGGTGGTGTGGGAGTGGGCCTGTGCCCACTCCTCGATCTGGGGGGCGCTCAGGCACGGGATGTCGGCGGCCTCGCTCAGGCCGGCCACCGCGTCGGCCAGGGCGTCGACGTCGGGGAGGAGCTCCCACGTCCAGACGACGCTGCGCAGCGGGTCGCCGGGGGAGAGCTTCAGCCCGGCGGAGATCACGGTCTGCACGTCGTCGTAGCCGACCACCCGGGCCAGGTCGGCGGGGGCCACCGCGCCGGCCACGGCCAGCGCCCCCAGCACCAGCGGCCTGGCCGTGGGCAGCGACCACGACGCCAGGGCCTCGTCGGCCGGCCAGACGCGCCGGGCCAGCCGCAGCAGGCCGCGACCGAGCTCCAGCGCCGTGGCCCGCTGGGCCTCGGCCGGCGTGCGCGCGGCCCAGTGGGCGTGCACCGCGGCCAGGTCGCCGCCGTGGCGCACGACGTGGGCGGCGACGACGGCGGTCGCGGCCTCGGTGCGCACCACCGTGGCCAGGCGCGTACGGCAGTAGCCGGGGAGCCCCTCGGGGCTCATCCCGTGACGCAGCGCCGGCTCGAGGCCGCCCGACTGGGTGTGCCCGCCGACCGGGAGCCGGGCGTCGGCGAGCAGCAGGGCCACGGTGGCCGAGGCGGGCGGCGGGGAGAGAGGCACCACGGCTCAGAACAGGGAGTAGAGCTGGGCCAGGGGGAGCTCCTCGGCCGGGGCCGGCAGCACCCGTTCGCCGTCGACGTCGATCGCGAAGGTCTCGGGGTCGATGTCGATCCGGGGGCAGACGTCGTTGTTGACCATGTCGGCCTTGCCGACCCCCCGGGTGCCCGTGGCCGCGACCAGACGGCGGGACAGGCCGAGCCGCGCCTCCAGCCCGTCGTCGAGCGCGGCCGACGACACGAACGTGACCGCGTGGTCGCTGCCGTGGCCGTCGACCAGGGTGGGCCGCAGCAGCACCGGCTGCGGGGTGGGGATGGAGGCGTTCGGGTCGCCCAGGGCGGCCCTGACGAGCGCCCCGCCCTTGATCACCAGCTCGGGCCGGATGCCGAAGAACCGCGGGTCCCACAGGACCAGGTCCGCCATCTTGCCGACCTCGACCGAGCCCACCTCGGCGTCGATCCCGTGGGCGATCGCGGGGTTGATCGTGTACTTCGCGACGTAGCGACGCGCCCGCTCGTTGTCGGCCGGCAGCGACTCGCCCAGCGACCCGCGCCGGTGCTTCATCACGTGGGCCACCTGCCAGGTGCGGGTGACGACCTCGCCGATGCGCCCCATCGCCTGGGCGTCGCTGGAGGTGATCGACATGGCCCCCATGTCGTGCAGGACGTCCTCGGCGGCGATCGTGGTCGCCCGGATCCGTGACTCCGCGAAGGCGAGGTCCTCGGGGACCCGCGGGTTGAGGTGATGGCAGACCATCAACATGTCGAGGTGCTCCGCGACGGTGTTGACGGTGTGGGGCAGCGTCGGGTTGGTCGAGCCGGGGATCACGTGGGGGAGCGAGGCGACCTTCATGATGTCCGGGGCGTGGCCGCCACCCGCGCCCTCGGCGTGGAAGGCGTGGATCCCGCGCCCGCCGATGGCCGCGAGGGTGGACTCCAGGAAGCCCGCCTCGTTGAGGCTGTCGGAGTGGAGGGCGACCTGGAGGCCGTGCTCGTCGGCGGCACGCAGGGCGGCGTCGATCGCGGCCGGGGTCGAGCCCCAGTCCTCGTGGACCTTGTAGGCGGCGGCGCCGCCGAGGGCCTGCTCGCGCAGCCCCTCGGCGCTGACCGTGTTGCCCTTGCCCATCAGCAGCACGTTGACCGGGAGCGGGTCCAGCGCCCGGTGGACCGTGCGCAGGTGCCAGGCGCCGGGGGTGACGGTCGTGGCCTTGGACCCCTCCGAGGGCCCGGTGCCGCCACCCCCGACGGTGGTGGTGCCGGTGGCCAGGGCCTCGTGCACCTGCGAGGTGGACAGGAAGTGGACGTGGACGTCGACCGCGCCCGCGGTCAGGATCCGCCCCTCGCCCGACACGACGTCGGTGGAGGGCCCGATGACCAGGTCGGGGTGCACGCCGTCGGCGATGTCGGGGTTGCCGGCTCGCCCGAGAGCGACGATCCGGCCGTCCCTGATCCCGACGTCGGCCCGCACGATGCCCCAGTGGTCGAGCACGACGACGTTGGTGATCACCGTGTCGGGCACCCCCGCGGCCCGGCTCCGGGTCGACTGCGCCATCGACTCGCGGATCGACTTCCCGCCGCCGAAGACCGCCTCCTCGCCCCCGAAGGTGAGGTCCCGCTCGACCTCGATCCACAGGTCGGTGTCGCCGAGGCGGACCTGGTCGCCGGTGGTGGGGCCGTAGAGGGCGGCGTAGTGGGCCCTGCTGATCTCAACCATCCAGGGCACCGCCGTCCTTGCCCGTCTGGAGGCCCGGCACGACGCGCAGGCCGCGCAGCGCCACCAGGTCGACGGTGCGCGAGGCGCCCGGCTCGAAGCGGCGCGACGTCCCCGAGGCGATGTCGAGCCGGAAGCCGTGGGCCGCGTCGCGGTCGAACTCCAGGGCGGCGTTCGCGTCCGGGAGGTGGAGGTGGGAGCCGATCTGCACCGGCCGGTCGCCCGTGTTGAGCACCACCAGGCGCAGGCGCTCGCCCTCGCCGCGGTCGGCGTTGAGCACGTGCGTCCCGGGCGCGGTGCGCACCGCCCCGGGCCCCTCGGTCGACGACGTCATGGGTCTCCTAGCTGATCGGGTCGTGGATGGTGACGAGCTTGCGGCCGTCGGGGAAGGTCGCCTCGACCTGGACGTCGTGGAGCATCTCGGCGACGCCCGGCATGACCTGGTCCCGGGTGAGGACCTCCCGGCCCGCGGTCATCAGGTCGGTCACCGACCGGCCCTCCCGGGCGCCCTCGAGCACCCAGGTGGCCAGCAGGGCCGTCGCCTCGGGGTGGTTGAGCAGGACTCCGCGGTCGAGGCGGTCGCGGGCGACCATGCCCGCCACGGCCAGCAGCAGCTTCTCGGTGTCGGCAGGGGTCAGGTGCACGGGCTCAGACTGCCATCACTGCGCGCACGTCGTCGGCGGCGGCGAGACCGGCCGATCCGCGGGCGACGACGCGGCCGCTGGCCAGGACGTGGTAGTCCTGGGTGGCGCGCAGCGCGAACCCGACGTGCTGCTCGACCAGGAGGACCGACAGGTCGCCCCGGGCGGTCAGGTCGACGATCACCCGCTCGATCTCGGCGACCACGTTGGGCTGGATGCCCTCGGTGGGCTCGTCGAGGATGAGCATCCGGGGTCTGGTCAGCAGCGTGCGGGCGATCGAGAGCTGCTGGCGCTGTCCGCCGGAGAGCAGGCCGGCGCGCCGGGCCAGCAGGCCGGTGAGGGCGGGGAAGGTGTCGAGCACCTCGTCGATGGCGGCCCGGTCGCGCCCGGCCACCAGCTGCAGGTTCTCCAGGGTCGTCAGCTGGCCGAAGGACTGCTGGCCCTGCGGCACGTAGCCGATGCCGCGGCGTACCCGCTGGTGGGGACGCAGCCGGGTGACGTCCTCCCCGTCGAGGAGGACCTGGCCCGAGCGGACGGGCAGCAGGCCCACCGCCGTCCGCAGCAGCGACGTCTTCCCGGCACCGTTGTGCCCGATCACCGATGCGGCGCCGCCCGCGGGCACGCGCAGCGAGACCCCGTGCAGCACCTCGGTGCGGCCGTAGGCCGCGACCACGTCCTTGAGCTCCAGCATCATGCCGCCCCTTCCACGGTGTGGCCGAGGTAGACACGTTGCACCTCGGGGTTGGCGCGGATCTCCTCGACGGTCCCGTGCGCGAGCACCCGGCCGGCGCTCATCACCGTGACCACGTCGGCGAAGTCGCGCACGAAGTCCATGTCGTGCTCGATCACCACGATCGTGCGCTCCTTGCCGATGCGGTGCAGCAGTGCGCCGGTCTCCTGCCGCTCCTCGGCGGACATGCCGGCCACCGGCTCGTCGAGCAGCATCACCCGCGCGTCCTGGACCAGCAGCATCCCGATCTCGAGCCACTGCTTCTGGCCGTGGGAGAGCACGCCGGCCGGCCGGTCGGCGTGGTCGGTGAGGCCGACCGTCGCCAAGGCGTCGTGCACGAAGTCCGGGACGCCGCGGCGGCGCCCCAGCAGCGCGCGGGCGCGCCGGTGCACCCCGCCCGCGATGTCCAGGTTCTGCAGGACGGTGAGCTCCTCGAAGACGGTGGCCGTCTGGAAGGTCCGCCCGACCCCGAGCCGGACGATCGCGTGGGACGGCTTGTCGAGCAGGTTCTGGTTGTCGTAGGAGGCCAGCCCGGTGGCCTTGACCAGCCCGGTCAGCGCGTCCACGACCGTGGTCTTCCCGGCGCCGTTGGGGCCGATCAGGAAGTGCACCTGTCCCTGGAGCAGGGTCAGGTCGACCCCGTCGACGGCCACGAAGCCGTCGAACTCGACCCGGATGCCGCGGACCTCCAGGTAGTCGCGCTTGCCCGTGCTCATGCGTTGACCTCCTGTGCTGCCTCGTCGGTGCTGTCCGGCTTCCGGTCCGCGGCCGCCGCGGCGCCCGGCCCGAGCCGGCGCCGGCCCGGCGAGCGGGACGACCCGGTGCGCTCCCGGAGGGAGCCGACCTTGGAGACGAGCTGGGCCAGGCCGCCGGGGAGCAGCAGCACCACGAAGATGAAGAGCCCGCCCTGGAAGTAGGACCAGGACCCGGGGAACGACTCCGAGAGCGTGGTCTCGGCGTACCCGACGAGCAGGGCGCCCAGGGCCGGCCCCATCAACGAGGCCCGCCCGCCGAGCGCCGCTCCGGCGACCAGCGCGATGGAGGCGCCGACGCCGACGTCCTCGGGGGAGACGATCCCCACGATCGGGACGAAGAGGGCACCGCCGATGCTGGCCAGGACCGCCGCGACCAGGTAGGCGACCAGCTTGACGTCGGCCGGGTCGTACCCGAGGAACCGGACGCGCTCCTCGGCGTCCCGGGTGGCCACCAGGAGCTCACCGAAGCGGCTGCGGTAGAGGTGGCTCATCAGCGCCACCGCGGCGAGCAGCGTCCCGGCGGCCAGGAAGTAGAGCATCCGCTTGTTGATCGGGTCGTAGAGGGAGTAGCCGAAGAAGCTCTGGAAGTTGTTGAGCCCGTTGAAGCCGCCGGTGGTCTTGACCTGCCCGACGAGCAGGATGGCGAAGGCGGCCGCGAGGGCCTGGGAGAGGATGGCGAAGTAGGCGCCCTTGACCCGGCGCTTGAAGATCGCGGCCCCGAGCAGCCCGGCCACCACGACAGGCAGCAGCACGATGGCCAGCAGGGTCACCACCGGGCTGCGGAACGGCTCCCACCACCACGGCATCTCGCCGCCGGCGTAGAGGAGCATGAAGTCGGGCACGTTGCCCGGCCCGGCGTCGGTCAGCTTCAGGTGCATCGCCATCGCGTAGGCGCCCAGCCCGAAGTAGAGGCCCTGCCCCAGGACGAGCATCCCGCCGCGCCCCCAGGCCAGGCCGATGCCGACCGCCGCGATCGCGTAGCAGCAGTACTTGGCCAGCAGCCCCAGCCGGAAGTCGCTCAGCAGCGCAGGAGCCAGTCCCAGCAGCCCGGCGGCGAGCGCTGCCCAGGCCAGCAGCGTGAACAGTCTCGTGCGGCGACTCATGCCAGGCTCCTGGTCCGGACCGCGAAGATCCCCTGGGGGCGTACCTGGAGGAAGACCACGATCGCCAGGAAGACCACGACCTTGGCGATGCTCCCGGAGGTGGCGTACTCGAGGAACGCCTGGATCACGCCGATCGAGAAGGCGGCGATCACCGTGCCCTTGAGCTGGCCGATGCCGCCCACCACGACGACCAGGAAGGCCTCGACGATGTAGGAGGCCCCGATGGTGGGGCCGGTCGAGCCGAGCAGCGTGAGGGCGACCCCCGCGACCCCGGCCAGCCCGGAGCCGAGGAAGAAGGTGATCCGGTCGGTGCGGCGCGTCGAGATGCCGAGGGTCTCGGCGAGGTCGCGGTTGGAGACCGTGGCCCGGACCTGCCGGCCGAGCGCGGTGTGCTTGAGCACCGCGAGGACGGCGAGCAGGCACCCCACGGCCAGCAGGAGCAGGAAGAGCCGAGTCAGCGGGAAGTCGTAGCCGAGGACCGGCACGGACCCGCCGAGCCAGGAGGGCGAGGGCACGTCCTTGGCGGGGGCGCCGAAGATGTCGCGGGCGACCTGCTGCAGGACCAGGCCCACGCCGTAGGTGACCAGGAGGGTGTCCAGGGGGCGGTGGTACATCCAGCGGATGACACCCGCCTCGAGGACGACCCCGAGGAGACCGCCGACCAGGAAGCCGACCGGGAGGGCGACCAGCAGGCCGAGCCCGGCGTCGCCGATCACCACGTTGATCACGTAGGCCGTGTAGGCGCCGGCCATCAGGAACTCGCCGTGGGCCATGTTGATGACGCCCATCTGGCCGAACGTCAGGGTCAGCCCGACGGCGATGAGCAGCAGGACGGCACCGGCCGAGAGGCCGGTGAAGACCTGGGAAAGGAACACCTCCACGAGACGCACCTCCTCGTCAGGAGCCGGGGCTCCGGTCGTTGGGACGGGTGCCGGGGGCGCGGACCGGTGTGGTCCGCGCCCCCGGGGGAGATCAGCGGCTCACTCGCCGTCCCACCAGGAGTAGCCCTCCAGGAACGGGTCCGGATCGATCGGACCGTCGGAGCTCCACACCGTCTCGATCAGCCCGTCCTTGCGGATCTGGCCGACCAGGGCGGTCTTGGCGATGTGGTGGTTGTCCCCGTTGACCGTGACGGTGCCCTCGGGCGCCTCGTAGGTCACGCCGCCGGCGGCCTCGACGACGTCGTCGACCGTGAAGGAGTCGGCCTTCTCGACCATGCCCTTCCAGAGGTGGAGCGAGGTGTAGGCGGCCTCCATCGGGTCGGAGGTCACGGCCTTGGCGCCGTTGGCCTCCTTGAACGCCGCGACGAACTCCTCGTTCACCGGGGTGTCGATGGTCTGGTAGTAGTTCCACGCGGTGTACTGGCCGACCAGGTTGTCGACGCCGACGCCCGGGACCTCCTCCTCCGCGATCGAGACCGAGACGACCGGCATCGCCTCCGCGGTCAGGCCCTTGCCCTTGTACTCCTTGAAGAACGCCACGTTGGAGTCGCCGTTGAGGGTGTTGAAGACGGCGTCCGCGCCGGCCGACTTCACCTTGTCGACCACCGTGCCGAAGCTGGTCGAGCCGAGCGGCTGGTACTCCTCACCGAGGACCTCGATGTCGTGCTCCTCGGCGTACGCCTTGATGATGGCGTTCGCCGTCCTCGGGAAGACGTAGTCGGATCCGACCAGGAAGATGGACTTGATCCCCTTCTCGTCCTTGAGGTAGTCCAGCGCCGGGATGATCTGCTGGTTGGTCGTGGCCCCGGTGTAGAAGATGTTCTTCGACGCCTCGAGGCCCTCGTACTGCACGGGGTAGAAGAGCAGCGCGTTCTTGCCCTCGAAGACCGGGAGCATGGCCTTGCGCGAGCTCGAGGTCCACCCGCCGAAGACCGCTGCCACGCAGTCCTGGTCGATCAGCTTGGTCGCCTTCTCGGCGAAGACCGTCGGCTCGGACTGTCCGTCCTCGCTGACGATCTCCAGCTTCTTGCCCAGGACGCCACCGTCGGCGTTGATCTCGTCGGCGGCCATCGAGAGCGACTTGAAGACCGTGGTCTCGCTGATCGCCATGGTGCCGGAGAGCGAGTTGAGGAACCCGATCTTGATGCTGTCGCCGTCGGTCTGGACACAGGAGTCACTGGCCTCGGACGTCTCGCCGGCCTTGGCGCCACAGCCGGCCAGGGCGCCGGCCAGGGCGACCGCGCCGAGCGCGGCGGTGATGGTGCGGGGGGTTGTGGAGTTCACGGCGTACGACCCTCTCGTCGGACTGCCCGGCGCTGACCGCGGGCGTGGATCCGGAGGCACCAGTCGCCCCCGGAAGGTCTGTCCCTGGGGACGCCTCGAGTTTCACGAGGGCGTGTTTCCGCTGCGGGCGTCCTCCCGTGTCACGGGTGTAACAGCGGGTTTCGGGTTGAGGTCACGTCGCCGGCGGGTGGAACGGCGCCCGCCGCCCCGACCCGGTGCGGTAGAGGCGGCCACGTGCTGAACACCGGCCGCGGACGGGTGCGGTTCCCCTAGGGTCGGCGGGTGAACAACTCGGAGGTCGAGTCCACCGACCGCAAGATCCTCGGTCTGCTGGCGGCGGACGGCCGGATGTCCTACACCGATCTGGGCAAGGCGACCGGCCTGTCCACCTCGGCCGTCCACCAACGGGTCAAGCGGCTCGAGCAGCGCGGCCTCATCCTGGGGTACGGCGCCACGGTCGACCACCAGCAGCTGGGCCGTCCGCTCACCGCGTTCATCTCCGTCACGCCGCTCGATCCCTCCCAGCCCGACGACTACCCCGAGCGGCTGGCCGGGATCGGCGAGGTCGAGTCGTGCTGGTCGGTGGCCGGCGACGAGTCCTACATCCTCAAGGTGCGCGTGGGCACTCCCGCCGACCTCGAGGAGCTGCTCGGCCGCGTCCGCGCCGCCGCCAACGTCAGCACCCGCACCACCATCGTGCTCTCCACCCCGTACGAGAACCGCCCCCTCACCGGGGAGTAGCCCGAAAGGGCGCCCCTCAGTGGGCCTGGAGGGCCGCGGTGCGGCGCGACGCCTCGGCGGCCTCCGCCGCCCGCAGGCTGCTCTCGTCGAGGCGGCCGTGCTCCTCCCACCACTGCTGCCCCGCGGCCGGGAGCGTGTGGATCGGGTCGTAGTACTCGTAGTGCCGGGAGAGCGCCTCGGGGTCGGAGGCCTCGATCGACGTCCGGTAGTTCTTCGTCCAGTAGGAGATGCCGCGCTCGGTGTCGTAGTCGGCGAGCTGGTGGACCCAGCGCTTGCCCACGAAGGGGACGTCACAGACGATCCGCGGGGTGGCGAAGCCGGGCAGGTAGCCCATCAGGTGGTGCTGGAGGCGCTGGGCGTCGGCGACCGAGACCCGCCAGTGCTCCGAGAACGGGATCATGTCGCACAGGTAGAAGTAGTACGGCGTGACCTGGGCCCCGTCGAGCAGCCGGAAGCAGAGGTCCAGCAGGGTGTGCGGGTCGGCGTTGACACCGTTGAGGAGCACACCCTGGTTGCGCACGTCGCGCAAGCCCGCCTCGAGCATGGCGCGCGAGGCGTCGGCCACCAGTGGGGTGATCGAGTGCGCGTGGTTCGCGTGCGTGTGCATCGCCAGCGAGACCCCTCGTGACCGTGCCAGCCCCGCCACCCGGGCGACGCCCTCGACCACGGTGGGCTGGAGCCAGTGCTGGGGGAGGCCGATGAGCGCCTTGGTGGCCAGCCGGACGTCCCGGATGTTCTCGATCTCCAGGAGCTGGACCAGGAACGCCTCGAGCCGCGGCCAGGGCATGTTGGCCACGTCGCCGCCGGAGACCACGACGTCGCGCACCTGCGGGGTCCGCCGCAGGTAGTCGAGCATGTCCTCGAGGCGGTCGTGCGGCCGGGCCGCGAACTTGAGCTTGTCGACGACGGGGGTGGAGTTGCCGACCAGGTCCATCCGGGTGCAGTGCCCGCAGTACTGCGGACAGGTGGGCAGCAGCTCGGCGAGCACCTTGGTGGGGTAGCGGTGGGTCAGCCCCTCGCTGGCCCACATGTCGTGCTCGTGCAGCGAGTCCCGGGTGGCGTGCGGGTGGGAGGGCCAGTCGGTGCGCCGGTCGGAGAAGACCGGGAGCATGTAGCGGCGCAGCGGATCCGCGTAGAAGGCCTCGGTGAGCGAGCCCGCGCCGGCCGGCGTCGTGTCGGGCACCATCGTGTTCATCATCTGCGGCGGGACGAGCATCGACATCGTGGCGCGCTCGGCCTGGTCACGCTCGAGGTCGGCGTAGAACCGGTCGTCGAGCAGGCCGCCCATCAGCTCCCGGAGCTGGCGCGCGCTCTTGACGCAGTGGGCGCGCTGCCACTGCACCGAGCGCCACTCCTCCGCGCTCACCGAGGACCAGCCGGGGAAGCGGGTCCAGTCCGGCTCGGTCAGCTCCACCCGGCGGTAGGCGTAGGGCTGACCGGCGGGGTGGTCGACCGAGGTCGCGATGCTCATGGCCCTCCTGCTGGAGCGACGTGGCGGACCTGAGGTGGTTGTGACCTACGTCGCATTTCTGCCACAGTAGAAGCACGACCTGCGGCCTGTCTAGCGACTAGCAGCAGGATTTCCTGCTCCGCGTGGGCCCAAAGACAGGACTTACTGTTGATTGCTTCGACCTCGCAGGCCAGCGATCCCATCGGCCTGCACCGGGTGCTGGACGAGCCGCGGGTGCTGCCGCAGGCGGCGCGGCGCCTCGACGCCCGCGCCGAGCTCTGGCCCGACGAGGTCCGGGTGCGGGTGGAGCGGCTCAACCTCGACGCGGCCTCCTTCCGTCAGCTCGAGCGCAAGCACGGCGGGGACGGTGCCGCGATCCGGGCCGAGGTGCTCTCGATCATCTCCGCCCGCGGCAAGATGCAGAACCCGGAGACCGGGTCCGGCGGCATGCTGGTCGGGGTCGTCGAGGAGGTCGGCGAGCGCTCCCCCCTGGGCCTGCGGGTGGGGGACCGGGTCGCGACGCTGGTCTCGCTGACCCTGACCCCGCTGGTCGTCACCGACGGCCTGGCCCGCTGGGCCGGCACCGGCGAGCAGGTCCCGTGCGAGGGCCACGCCATCCTCTTCGGGCGCTCGATCGCCGCGGTGCTTCCCGACGACCTGCCCGTCGAGCTCAGCCTCGCGGTGATGGACGTGTGCGGGGCGTCCGCGCTGACCCGCCGCGTGGTCTCGGGGTACGACGACCCCGTGGTCGTCGTGATCGGTGCGGCCGGCAAGTCCGGCAGCCTCAGCCTCGCCGCGGCACGCGAGTCCGGCGCCGCGCGCACGCTGGGGGTGGTGCCCCACGAGGCCGAGGCCCAGGCGCTGCGCCGTGCCGGCCTGGCCGACGCGGTGGTGGTCGCCGACGCCCGCGACCCGGTGGCCCTGCGGGAGGCCGTGCTCGCCGAGGGGGGACCGGCCGACGTCACGGTGGTCTGCGTCGACGTCCCCGGGTGCGAGGGCGCCGCGGTGCTCGCCACCGCCGCTCGGGGCACGGTCGTCTTCTTCTCGATGGCCACCTCCTTCTCGGCGGCCGCGCTGGGGGCCGAGGGGCTGGCCGCCGACGTGACGATGCTGATCGGCAACGGGTACGTGCCCGGTCACGCCGACTACGCGCTCGACCTCGTACGGCGGCACGCCGGTGTCGCCGTCCTCCTGGAGAGCAGGCTGCGATGACGACCCGGACGAACCCCGAGACCCACCCCCAGGTGCAGGCACAGGAACCCGGGAGGCGCGCGTCCCGGCTGGCGCTCCCGGCCGAGGACGTCGCCCGGGCCCGCGCGCTGGCCGCCAGGGCCGGCGCCCCGATCGTCGACCTGGCCCGCCGCCACACCACGGTCTCGGTGGAGCGGGCCACCCTGCGGCTCGCCGGCCTGGCGGGTGCCGACCCCGACGGGATCCCCTGGGTCAACCGGCTCGTCGACGCGGTCCGCGCCGACCTGGACGACGAGGGGGGACTGGCCCACGGGGTGAGCCTGCCGGTCTGGGACGCCCTGGCGCGGGGGGCGGCGCCCGACCTGGCGGGCCTCGCCCGGCTGGCCGGGACCGGCGCCGTCCGCTTCCGGCTGCCGGTCGCCGAGGACGCGCTGAGCGCCCGGCGCGCCGCCCACGACGCGGTCGGCCGCGGCGTACGCCGGCTGGACGCCGCCCGCACCGAGCGCGAGCGCCTCGTCGCGGAGGTGGGCGACGCGCCCCGCAAGCCGTGGATCTACCTCATCGTGGCCACCGGCGACATCCACGAGGACATCCCCCAGGCCCAGGCGGCTGCCCGGGCCGGCGCCGACGTGATCGCGGTCATCCGCAGCACCGGGCAGTCGCTGCTGGACTACGTGCCGGAGGGTGCGACCCGTGAGGGCTTCGCCGGCACCTACGCCACCCAGGAGAACTTCCGCCTGATGCGCGCCGCCCTCGACGAGACGAGCCGCGAGCTGGGTCGCTACGTCCGGCTGACCAACTACGCCTCGGGGCTCTGCATGCCGGAGATCGCTACCCTGGCCGGCCTGGAGCGGCTCGACATGATGCTCAACGACTCGATGTACGGGATCCTCTTCCGCGACATCAACCCGGTCCGCACCTTCGTGGACCAGCGTTTCAGCCGCCAGGTGCACGCCCGCGCCGGCATCATCATCAACACCGGCGAGGACAACTACCTGACCACCGCCGACGCCGTGGAGGCCGCCCACACGGTGACCACCAGCCAGCTCCTCAACGAGTTCTTCGCCAAGGAGGCGGGCCTGGCCGACTGGCAGCTGGGGCTGGGTCACGCCTTCGAGATCGACCCGGAGGTGCCCGACTCCTTCCGCCTCGAGCTGGCCCACGCCCTGCTGGCACGCGAGCTCTTCCCGGAGGCGCCGCTGAAGTGGATGCCACCGACCAGGCACATGACCGGCGACGTGTTCCGCGGGCACCTCCTGGACGGGTTCTTCAACCTCGCCGGCGCCCTCACCGGCCAGGGCATCCTGCTGGTCGGCATGATGACCGAGGGTGTCGTCACCCCCTGGCTCTCCGACCGCGACCTGGCGCTGCAGAACGTCCGCTACGTGATGGGGGCGGCCGGCAACCTGCACGAGGACTTCGCGCCCGCCCCGGACGGCTTCATCGCCCGCCGGGCCCGGCAGGTGCTGGGGGAGTCCCTGGCGCTCCTCGAGCGGATCGTCGGGGAGGACGCCGCTCAGGACACCGGCCAGGGCCACCCCCGTGGACTGCTCGACGCCATCGCCGACGGCACGTTCGGCCTGATGCGGCGTCCCGCCGACCAGGGCCGCGGGCTCGAGGGAGTGGCGGCCAAGTCCGACTCCTACTACAACCCGGCCACCGAGATCCTCCAGGAGTGCCCGTGATCGTCAGGCCCTACGGCGACACCACCGGCGACGGCATGGTGCAGCTCTCCTTCACGTTGCCGCTCGCCCACTCCAAGCTGGCCGAGGGGGCGGCCGAGCAGCTCGCCCACCGGATGGGGATGAAGCCCGCCATGGTGGTGCACGCCCGTCCCGTGGGCGAGGGGTTCACCTTCTTCGTCGTCTACGGACGGGTCGCCCACCTGGTCGACACCGACCAGGTCGAGGTCGTGGCCCGGGACTACCCGCTGCTCGCCCCGGCCGAGGTCGACGCCCAGATCCGCCGGGCGCTGCGCCGTCGGCTCGTGGTGGTGGGGGCCTGCATCGGCACCGACGCGCACACGGTGGGGATCGACGCCATCCTCAACATCAAGGGGTTCGCAGGCGAGAAGGGGCTGGAGTACCACCGTGAGCTGGAGGTGGTGAACCTCGGTGCCCAGGTCTCGGTGCCGGACCTGGTCGCGGCGGCCAGCGCCCGGCGGGCCGACGCCGTCCTGGTCTCCCAGGTCGTCACCCAGCGCGACGCCCACCTGATCAACACCCGGGCGATGTCGGCCGCCTTCCACGAGGCGTTCCCCGCGCACCGGCGCCCCCTGCTGGTCGTGGGTGGCCCCCGGTTCGACGAGAAGACGGCCCAGGAGCTGGGGGTGGACCGCGTCTTCTCGCGTGGCACCACCCCGGGGGAGGTGGCCTCGTTCCTCGTGCACCGCCTGGCCCCGACCGCCCCCACCGCCGAGGCCGACCCCACCGCCGTGGCCGCCGAGGCCCGGCCATGACCGGGGCAGGCGGCGCGCGTCCCCTGCCGGGGGAGTGGGTGGGCCGGCGGGTGGTCCACCGCCGCTACGTGCCCTCCGCGCACGCCCACTACGCCGGCGGCCTGGTCGAGGGGGCCTACGGCCTCGGTCTCTTCGGCGACGCCGCCACCGAGATGTGCATCCGCACCGATGGCGACGAGGGCCTGTTCGCCTCCTACTCCGACGTGCAGTTCCGCGCGCCGGTGCGGGGCGGCGACGTGGTGGAGGTCCACTGCCTGCTGGTCCGGGCCGGCTCCCGGTCGCGGGAGATGGGGTTCGAGCTGTGGGTCGTGGCGCGCGGCGCACCCACCCCGGCGGCCCCCGGTGCCAGCCGGTGGCTCGAGGAGCCGGTGCTCGCCACCACCGCCACCGGCACCGTGGTCGTGCCGCCCCAGGAGGCTTGACCGACCGGCTGCCCGGCGTGCCGCACGGACCGCTGGACGGCGTGTCGCGGCGCTCCCCGGCGTGTCCCGCACAATCGCGCTGAACCGGTTGACAGGGACCCCGGATCCGCCACAGAGTGCGGTGTCCG
The DNA here is from genome assembly GCF_058215795.1 of Nocardioides sp. Z40_12. NCBI lineage: Bacteria > Bacillati > Actinomycetota > Actinomycetes > Propionibacteriales > Nocardioidaceae > Nocardioides > Nocardioides sp. Z40_12. The sequence continues at coordinate 136,662 of NZ_JBZAJA010000009.1, read as the reverse complement.
CCTGTGCAGATCGTGTGCGGCGGACCGACGTCCGGGTGAGCGGGTTGGCGGGTGGGGCACCACCATCCGACCCACCTGGTTCACGGAGGTCGGTCCCGCCGTTGCGAAGGTGGGCACGGGAGGGACGGCAGTTCCTTAGACAACTTCGCGGCGTTCATCTCCAGTGGTCGTCGCGTCGGTCCGAAGCGCTGTCGTCCCTTCCGTCCTCCTGCAGCGGGCCCGCCGCCCGTGTGGCGGCACCCGGTAGGTTGAGGGCGTGCTGCGCCGTTCGATCCTCGCCGGTGGAGCCGGGCTCCTCCTGGCGCTGGCCTCTGAGCCCGTCGGGCTGGCACTCCTGGCCCCCCTCGCCGTCGCCGGCCTGGTGCTCGCGGTCCGTGGCATGTCAGCCAGGACGGCGTGGATCCCCGGCCTGGCCTTCGGCGTGGCCTACTTCTTCGTCCTGCTGTGGTGGATGCGGGCGGTCGGGTGGGACGCCTGGCTCGCCCTCTCGGCCGCCCAGGCCGTGGTCACCGCACCGCTGGGCAGCGCGCTCGCGCTCGTGGGCCGGCTGCGCTTCTGGCCTCTGGCCTCGGCCCTGTGCTGGGTCGCGGTGGAGACGATCCGCGGCGCCTGGCCGCTCGGCGGGCTGCCCTGGGGGCGGCTGTCCTACGTCGTGGCCGACACCTGGTGGGCCGCGAACCTGCCGTGGCTCGGGTTCACCGGGGTGAGCCTGCTGCTGGCCGGCATCGGGAGCGCGCTGGCCTGGTGCTGGGTCGCCCGGCCGCAGCTGGTCCGCGCGGTGCCGGTCGCGCTGACACTCGCGGCCCTCTCGGTGTGGGGGCTGGTCATGCCCTGGGAGCCCGCCTCCGAGGAGTCGATCCGGGTGGCCGTGGTCCAGGGGGACGTGCCCGGGAGCGGGGACGACCTGGTCTCGGTGCACCGCGAGGTCACGCGCAACCACGTCGAGGCGACCGTCGGGCTGGGGGAGCGGATCGACGAAGGGTCCCAGGAGCGCCCCGACCTGGTGCTCTGGCCGGAGAACTCGACCGCGGTCGACCCGTTCCGCGACGACGAGGTCCGGACGGGGATCGAGCGCGCCGTCGAGGCGGTGGGCGTGCCGGTGCTGGTCGGTGCGATGACCGACGCCGCGGCCCCCGACGCCGTCCTCAACCAGGGCATCGTCTGGTCGCCCGGGACCGGCGGCGGCGACAGGTACACCAAGCGCCACCCGGTGCCCTTCGGGGAGTACATCCCGTGGCGCGACACCGTCTTCACCCAGAACTTCGGCAAGCTGCGCCTGGTCGCCCGCGACATGATGAGCGGCAGCCGCGACACCCCGCTGACGGTGGGGGAGACCACGGTGGCCGACGCCATCTGCTTCGACATCGCCTACGACGACGCGATCCACGCCCAGCTGCGCCACGGGGCCGGCCTGCTGGTGGTCCAGAGCAGCAACGCGATGTTCATCCGGACCCACCAGATCGAGCAGCAGTTCGAGATCACCCGGCTCCGGGCCCAGGAGACCGGACGCGCGGTCGCCGTCGCGGCCACCAACGGACTGAGCGGCATCATCGCCCCCGACGGCGAGGTGGTGGACGAGGCCGCCCCCCGGACCACCAGCGTGCTGGTCCAGGAGGTGCCCCTGATCGAGGCGACGACCCCCGCGGTCGCGATGGGTCCGTGGCCCGGACGGGCCGCCGTGCTGCTGTCCGCGGTGGGGTGCTTGATCGGTGCCAGGCGGAGGCCAGATGCCCTATGCTCGCCCGGGCGCTCTGCCGAGCCTTCCGCCAGCTGAGGAGATCCGAGTGAACCCGTCCCGTCTCGGTCGCACCGTGATGGTCGTCCCGACCTACAACGAGGCGGCCAACATCGAGTGGATCATCGAGCGCCTCCGGAAGGCTCAGCCGGACGTCCACGTCCTGGTGGTGGACGACGGGTCCCCGGACGGCACCGGCCGGATCGTCGACGACCTGGTCGGCCGCGACGACCACGTGCACGTCCTGCACCGCACCGAGAAGGCCGGTCTCGGGGCGGCCTACCTGCACGGCTTCCGGGTCGCCCTCGACATGGGCTTCGAGGTGATCGGCGAGATGGACGCCGACGGCTCGCACCAGCCCGAGCAGCTCCAGCGTCTCATCGACGCCCTCGCCGACGGCGCGGACCTGGTGATCGGCTCCCGGTGGATCCCGGGGGGCTCGATCGTCAACTGGTCGCGCGGCCGCGAGGTGCTCTCCCGGGCGGGCAACCTCTACACGCGCATCCTCCTCGGCATGCCGGTGCGGGACGCCACCGCCGGCTACCGCCTCTTCCGGCGCGAGACCCTGGAGGCCATCGACCTCGACACGGTCCGCTCCACCGGCTACGTCTTCCAGACCGACATGGCCTACCGGACCATGCGCCGCGGCCTCAAGGTGGTCGAGGTGCCGATCGAGTTCGTGGAGCGGGAGCGGGGCGACTCCAAGATGAGCCGGTCGGTCGCCACCGAGTCGCTGCGCCGGATCACCTTGTGGGGTCTGGAGGAGCGCCGGGCCCAGCTCCGGGCCCGTCTTGGGCACCGTTCGTCATGATGGAGACATGAGCTCAGGTCGACGTGTCCCGGTAGCGGTCCTCTTCGTCCTCCTGGTCGTCCTCCCGCTGGCCGAGCTGTGGACGCTCATCCAGGTGGGACGGGTGATCGGCGCCTGGTGGACGATCGCGCTACTGCTCCTGATGGGCGTGTTCGGGAGCTGGCTGATCAAGCGCGAGGGACTGCGTGCCTGGCGTGCCCTCACCACGTCGGTCGCCTCCGGCCGGATGCCCGGCACCGAGCTCGCCGACGCCGCGCTCATCGTGCTGGGCGGGGCGCTGATGGTCGCTCCCGGCTTCGTCACCGACGCGATCGGGCTCCTGCTCATCCTCCCGGTGACCCGGCCCGTGGCGCGTCGGCTGCTGGTCGCGGCGCTGGGGCGCCGCGTCGTGGTGAGCCCGATGGTCGGCTTCGGCAGGACGGCGGGCGGACGCCCGGACGCACCACACCCCGGAGCGGGGCCCGAGGGCCCCGTCGTCCGGGGTGAGGTGATCGATCCCTGAGGTGCGCGACCGGCGTACGGCGCGCACCGCGTCAGGCTGAGCGGACGCGCTTCTTGGCGTTGGCGCGGTGGAGGTGGGCCGGGCCGATCTCCCCGCCGCGCAGGAGGTCGAGGCGCTCCTTGAGGATCTCCTCCAGCTCCTTCTCCGAGCGGCGCTCCAGGAGCATGTCCCAGTGGGTGCGCGCGGGCTTCTCGACCTTCTCCTCCGGCACGATCCCCGAGGTGCTCAGCGCCTCGGCACCACAGCGAGGGCACTCCCAGCTCGCCGGGATCTCGGCCTCGTCGGACATGGTGATCTCGAACTCGTGACCGTGCTGGCACCGGTAGCCGACCTGCTGACGGGCCGCGAACTCGATCCCGCGCTCGTCCTCGAAACTCTGACCACCCAGTCGCGCGCCCCGCAACGTGCGCTCCGCCATTGAGCCACCTCCACAAAAGTTCTTCGGTTCACCCGTGGTTGACGGGCAGGGGACGGCCCGAGCCAGGCTCTGCGACGCACAAGGGGAGGGCGCCGGCCGTCGTTTCTTCTTCAACGGTAACGAGACCCAGAAGATTCCACGCCCGCAACATACCCAATGTGGGGCATGGCGCGCGAAAGTGGCTGGCGTCTCAGGTCGGCGGGGCCTGGGTCACCAGGCTCGAGTCCCGGCGCAGCCCGCCCTGGACCGGGAGGAGCAGGGCCAGGCCGGTGCCGAGCACCGCGAGGATGCCGAGGATGCCCCAGTGCATCGCGTCGTCCGAGTCGGTCACCCCGGTGAGTGCGGCGCCGAGGGCGATCGCCAGCGACCAGGCCATCGGTGCCATGAAGCTCACCGCGCGGCCGGTGGTGGCGTAGAGGCCGAAGATCTCGCCCTCCTCCCCCGCGGGGATCAGCCGCGCCAGGAAGGTGCGGGAGGCCGACTGGGCCGGACCGACGAAGATGCAGAGCGTCAGGCCGAAGATCCAGAAGACCGGGGTGCCGCCCTCCTGGAGGGCGAAGACCAGCGAGCCCGCGACCAGCATGCAGCTCAGCGAGATCACGATCACCCGCTTGGGCCCCAGCCGGTCGTCGAGGGCCCCGAAGGCGATGGTGGCGACGCCGGCGACCACGTTGGCCGCCACCCCGAAGATGATGACGTCGCCCGGGGAGAAGCCGAAGGCTCCCGCCGCGAGGACGCCGCCGAAGGTGAAGACGCCCGCCAGGCCGTCGCGGAAGACGGCGGAGGCGATCAGGAAGCGCGCCGTGGTGCGGTCGTCGCGCCACAGGTCGCGGACCGTGCGCAGGATGTGCCGGTAGGAGTCGAGCACGCCCACCCGCTCGGCACCGGTCTGCTCGGCGGGGTCGTCGCGCAGCGTGAAGATCACCGGCAGGCTGAAGAGCACCGTCCACGCGGCGCAGAACAGCATGGCGACCCGCACGTCCATGCCGTCCTCGCCGGTGATCCCGAAGAGGCCGACGTCGGGGTCGATCAGCCCGAAGTAGACGACCAGCAGGAGCACGATCCCGCCGATGTAGCCCAGGCCCCAGCCGAGGCCGGAGACCCGGCCCACCGTCCGGGGCGTGGAGATCTGGTTGAGCATGGCGTTGTAGTTGACCTGTGCGAGCTCGAAGAAGACGTTGCCCGCCGCGAGCAGCAGCAGACCGAGCCACAGGTAGTCAGGGGTGGGTCTCACGAAGAACAGGCCCAGGGAGGCGAGCACGACCAGACCGGTGTTGACCGCGAGCCAGAACGTCCGGCGCCCCGAGCGGTCGGCGCGCTGCCCGCTGACGGGCGCCAGCAGCGCGATCAGGATGCCGGAGAGGGCCATCGCCCAGCCGAACTTGCCGCTCGCCCCGTCCCCGAAGGAGTCCGAGGTGATGTAGACGCTGAAGACGAACGTGGTGATCACGGCGTTGAACGCCGCCGACCCCCAGTCCCACAGGCTCCAGGCGACCACCGGCCACGTCAGCCGCCGCTCGTTGGCCACGGTCGCGGTCGCGCCGTCGTATGACATCTAGCTCTCCCTCCACAGCCCGCGGTGCCGCAGGACGTCCCTGAGTATGTCCGTGCGGTCGGTCATCAGCCCGTCGACCCCACGATCGAGCAGCAGAGCCATCTCCTCGGGGTCGTCGATCGTCCACACGTGGACGTGGAGGCCAGCGGCATGGGCCCGGCGCACCAGCCCGGGCGTGACCACGGTGAGACGGCCTCGCGTGTGCGGCACCTGGAGGGCGTGGCACTGCCTGCTCACCAGCCACCGCGCCAGTCGCGCGCTGGGCAGCAGCCGGAAGGCCACCACCTCCGCCGGGTGCGCCGAGGTGGCCACCCGGGGGCCGGCGAGGCGGCGGAAGGCCCGGAGCCGCCGCGCGGAGAACGAGCCGACCAGCACCCTGTCCCAGGCCTGCTCCTGCTCGATGAGCCGCACCAGGGGCTCGACCGCCCCGTCGGCCTTGACGTCGACGTTGAAGCGGCACCGGGGGAAGGCGCGGAGCAGCTCCTCCAGGGTGGGGATGCGTTCGCGCTGGGCGACGAGAGCCGATCTCACCTCCGCGTGGGAGGTCCGGGCGATCTCCCCGGTCCTGTCGGTGACCCGGTCGAGCACGGTGTCGTGGAAGGCCAGCAGGGCGCCGTCCCGGGTGACGTGCACGTCGGTCTCGAGGTAGCGGTACCCGAGGGCCACCGCGTGGCGGAAGGCCGCCATGGTGTTCTCCAGGCCCTCCAGCCCCGGGTGGTAGGAGCCACCACGGTGCGCGAACGCCAGCAACGGCGCGCCCTCGTCGAGGTAGGGCATACCGGTGGGGGGTCCGTTCACCCGTGCAGTATCCACGACACGGGTGGCCGCCCGGGGTCAGATGTCGCGGAAGGGCTCGATGTTGGCTCCGAGCGTGTTGAGACGTTCGGCGAGGTCCTCGTAGCCGCGGTGGATCACGTAGGTCGAGCGCAGCACCGAGGTGCCCTTGGAGGCGAGCATCGCGAGCAGGATCACCACGGCGGGTCGCAGTGCCGGGGGACAGACGATCTCGGTCCCGGAGAACCGGGTCGGGCCCTCGATCATCACCCGGTGCGGGTCCAGCAGCTTCACGTCGGCCCCGAGCTTGTTGAGCTCGGTGAGGTAGATGGCCCGGTTCTCGTAGACCCAGTCGTGCAGCAGCGTCTGGCCCTGGGCCACGGCGCCGATGACCGCGAAGAACGGGAGGTTGTCGATGTTGAGCCCCGGGAACGGCATCGGGTGCACCTTGTCCAGGGGCGCCCGCAGCTCCGACTTCCGGGTGGTGAGGTCGACGAGCCGGGTACGGCCGTTGTTGGCGACGTACTCGGGGGAGCGGGAGTACTGGAAGCCCATCTCCTCCAGCAGCGCGAGCTCGATCTCCAGGAACTCGATGGGCACCCGGGTGATGGTGATCTCGGAGCTGGTGACGATGGCGGCCGCCAGCAGCGACATCGCCTCGATGGGATCCTCGCTCGGGGAGTAGTCGACGTCGACGTCGATCGACTGCACCCCGGTGACGGTCAGCGTCGTGGTGCCGACGCCCTCGACCCCGACGCCGAGCTTCTGCAGGTAGAAGCAGAGGTCCTGGACCATGTAGTTGGAGGAGGCGTTGCGGATCACGGTCCGGCCGGGGTGGAGCGCCGCGGCCATCAGCGCGTTCTCGGTGACGGTGTCGCCCCGCTCGGTGAGCACGATCGGCCGTTCCGGGGTGATGGCCCGGTTGACCTGGGCGTGGTAGGCGCCGTCGCTGGCCTTGACCTCGAGCCCGAACGGACGCAGCGCGGACATGTGGGGCTCCACCGTGCGGGTGCCGAGGTTGCATCCTCCGGCGTAGGGCAGGTCGAAGGAGGTCGCCTGGTGGAGCAGCGGGCCGAGGAACATGATGACCGAGCGCGTGCGCCGGGCCGCCTCCTCGTCGATCGCGCTCAGGTCGAGCTCGGCCGGAGGGACGATCTCGAGGTCGTTCTCGTCGTTGAGCCAGCGGGTCTGCACCCCGAGGGACTCCAGGACCTCCAGCAACCGGTTGACCTCCTCGATCCGTGCCACCTTGCGCAGGGTGGTGCGGCCCTTGTTGAGCAGCGAGGCGCACAACAGCGCCACGCCGGCGTTCTTGGAGGTCTTGACGTCGATCTGGCCGGACAGGGTGGTGGGCCCGGTGACCCGGAGGTGCGTCGGCCCCGCGCCGACGGCGACGATCTCGGAGTCGAGGGCGCTGCCGATGCGAGCGAGCATCTCCAGGGAGAGGTTCTGGTGGCCCTTCTCGATCCGGTTGATCGCGCTCTGGCTGGTGCCGAGGGTCTCCGCGAGCTGTTGCTGCGTGAGGCCACGGTGCTTGCGGGCGTCGCGGATGATGTTCCCGATGCGTCCCAGGTAGTCCTGCGTCATGTCACTCACGTTATCTCAGATATGAGATAACCCAAGTCGGGGGCGCGCCTCGTCGCCGCCCGTTCCGCTCGCCCGCGTCTCGTGACCAAAGGCCCGTGGCGGGGGTCTTTCGCCCGTGGCAGGCCGCTGACCAGCAGAACTACCTTCGATCCGGGCATCCCGGACGTACCCCTCGGCGGTGCCGGTCCGACGACGAGGCAGGAGCACGACGTGGCAACACTCACAGCATGGAAGTTCGACACTCCCGACGGCGCCCAGCGGGCCGAGGACGCGCTGATCGGGCTGCAGAAGCAGGAGCTGATCAAGGTGCTGGACGCCGCGACGGTGTCGTGGCCCGAGGACAAGAAGAAGCCGAAGACGCGGCAGGCCAACGACCTGCTGGCGCCGGGCATCCTCGGCGGCATGTTCTGGGGCCTGCTGTTCGGGGTGATCTTCTTCGTCCCGCTGATCGGGCTGGTGGTGGGCGCCGCTTCCGGCGCCCTGGTCGGCGCCCTGACCGACATCGGGATCGACGACGACTTCATCGACTCGGTGCGCGAGAAGGTCGTGCCCGGGACCTCGGCCCTCTTCGTGCTGACCACCGGAGCGGTGGTCGACCGGGTCCACGAGTCGCTGCGGGAGCAGGGGATCAGCGGAGAGCTCATCGAGACCAACCTCTCCGCAGAGGACGAGGCCAACCTGCGCTCCATGCTCGAGGAGTCCGACTGAGCGTGCGAGGTGGCCGGCCGGTGTGCACCACCGGCACCCGGCCGGCTCCGCCCGTCAGGCCTCGTGCGCCGCGGCGGCGGCGGGGGAGGGGCGGTCCCCCTCGAACAGGTCGGGGGAGATGTCGCCGAGCAGCGTGACCGCCGTCTGGTTGATGTGCTCGAGCAGGCTCACCACCTCCTGGACCTCCGGCGGGTAGACGCCCTCGGCGTCCTCCGGCTCGGGCAGGGCCATCAGCACCACGCCCGGCACCCGGTCGGCCAGCACGGCGTTGAGCGCCCCCAGGTTCTGGTCGAGGACCCGGCGCATCCCCTCCCAGTCCGGGCCTGAGGCATCGACCTCGTCGGTGACCACCTCGGTGGCGGCGCGCACCAGGCGACGCGTGGCATGGGCCAGCGACCACACGGCCGTGAGCTGTGCCTCGACGCCCCCCGTCTCCAGGGAGCCCCCGGAGCCCCGCAACGGCGCGGCCGTGGAGTTGATCGCCCGGACGTGCTGGTCGACGACCAGGAGCCGGTGCTGGAGCGCCCCGGGGGAGATCGTCCGGCTCCCCGCGAGCCGCTCCAGGCTGCCGGCCACCAGCACCTGGAGGTCGCCGACCAGGGTGGAGACGTCCCGGTTGAGCTTGCGCCGCGTGTGCGTGGGCAGGACCCGCCAGGCGACGAACAGCGCGATCGCGGCGCCGAGGAGCGTCTCGATGATCCGTATCTCCAGGGCGAGGGGGCTCAGTCGGCCGAGGAACTCGTACATCCCGGCGAAGATCAGGGTCGTCCAGAAGGCGGTGTAGCCGGAGGAGACGGGACGGGAGTAGACCGACCCGAAGACGGCCACGGCCAGCACGGCGACCATCAGCCAGGTGGGTGCCCCGGTCCCGATGGCGACCCCGAAGCCCACCGCGGCCCCGGCCACCGTGCCCGTGATGCGCTGCAGCCCCTTGACGAACGTCTCCCCGTCGGTGCCGCCCAGGACCTGGAACGCGGCCAGGGACGCCCAGTACTGGTGGGTGTCGTAGACGGCCTCCGCGAGCACCAGCGACGCCCCCGTGGCGACCGCGGCCTGGACCGCGCGGCGCATCGGGGGTGCGACCCGCTCGGTGGCGGAGGAGGGCTCCGGGACCGACGCGGCCGGCGAGAGGGCGCTCAGCGCGGCCGCCTCCTCGTCCTCGTCGGGGTCGACGACGTCGGAGGGCTCCAACGGGCGCGGCGCGGAAGTCGCTGACTCCCATCCCGCCAGGACGGTGAAGGCCCGGTTGAACTCGTCGATGGCGCGGTGCAGGCGCCGGGCCACGGGCGGCCAGTGCCCCGACACCGGGTCCTGGTCCCAGGGCAGCGGAGCGGGCGGGGCCGTCTTGGCGCCCTCCTCCGACGCCCGGGACGCCAGGCTGCTGCGCAGGTGGGCGGCCAACAGCTCCAGGCGGCCACCGAGCCTGGCCCGCATCTGCAGGGAGAGGGTCGTGCCGGTGACCTCCCGGGCGGCCTGCTGGAGGTTGACCGAGGCGAGCTCGGCGTCGAAGACCCGCAGGCGGAGCCTGGCGCCGTGGCCTTCGTCGACCCCCGTGGCGTCGGCCTCTCCGGTGAGCAGGCCGGCGAGCAGGGCGGCACCCCGGTGCAGCCGTTGCACGTCGTGGGCGGCACGCCGTCGCATCGCCGGGTCCCAGCGGGCCGAGGAGACGGCATCGACCAGGGTGTCGACCAGTGAGACCATCTCGCCCCCGTAGGCGTCAATCCCGTCGCGCAGCACCTCCCGGGGGCGGTCGGGCACCAGCACGTAGACGAACAGGTAGGCCCACACGACCCCGGCCACGGCCGCCCCGGAGAACCAGACCACGTCGTCGAGGTCGAGCTGGAGGATGAGCAAGAAGTAGTAGGCCATGAACGTGATCCGCCCCACCGCCGCCCACCGGCTGCCGAGGCTGCCCGCCGCCATCGCGGCGAAGGCGACGACCACGAGCAGCAGGCCGCCGCCGAGCGGAGCCTCGGACACCAGGGCGCCGACCAGCAGCACCAGGCAGAGGGGCACCACCACCAACAGGGAGGTGGCCTTCCGGCCCCGCAACGTCTTGTCGACGTCGATGCCGGTGCTCAGCATCGCCACGAACCCGCCGAAGACGGCCGGGGGCACGGCCGACTCGCCGAGTGCGTCGTAGAGGAGGTGGACGGTGGCGAACGCGGCCGCGGCCGCCAGCAGCGCCCTGGACGCCGTACGCCGACGCACGTGGCCGGGGTCCACCCGAGCGCCGAGGTCGACGAGCCGGCCCCACCACCTCCGGTACCACGGGAGGGGGCCGCGGCCCGTCGCGCGCACCGCCCAGGGCGTGGCACCCGGGACCTCCTCGACGTTGGCCAGCACCGCCACGTCGCGCGAGACGAGCACCGAGACGGGCCGCTGGGTGAGGATCACCGGCTGGTAGTCGAGGTCCTGGCTCACCGCGAGGAGGATCTGGCGCGCCCGGTAGGCGAAGGGCAGCCATGCCGAGTAGCGGGCGTAAGCGTCGTCGAGGTCGGCCAGCGGGTCCGCCTCGACCAGGGGACGCAGGGCGTGCTCGAGCTCGAGGAACCGGGCGACCCACGGGTCGTGCGGCTCCGGGACCTGGCCGACGGTGAGGTGGGCCAGGAAGGCGTCGCGGGAGACCACCTCGGGGAGGTGGGTGTCGGTCCAGCCCAGCTTGGTCTGCAGGTAGTCCCCGAACTCGAGGAAGTGGAAGGTGAGCGCCGACAGGGCGGGCCCCGAGGCGGCAGGGTGCCCAGTCGGCAGGCCCCAGCGCAGCACGCTGAGGGTCCCGCCGACCATCCCGAGTGCGTAGGGCAGGGCGAACTGGTCGCGCCCGCTCTGGAAGTAGTAGGCCGCGTGGTGCAGCCGCAGGCCGTCGATGTAGGAGGTGAAGGCGTCGGTGACGGCGTCGAGGTGGTCGTCGAGACCCTGGGGCTGTCCGTCCTTGAAGTAGGGCGCGAGGCTGGCCACGGGCGACCCTGCCCCGCGCTCGACGCTGGAGAACTGCCGGCACAGCACGTGGAGGCTGCCGATCACGTCGTAGACCCCGAGCAGGAAGGTCAGGACGAGGGAGACCAGCACGACCCCCGTCAGGGTCTCCACGATGCTGAGGAAGCGCAGTAGGTCGGTCTCCGCGGTGAGGGCCGAGCCCCCGACCGTGGACAGCTGCGCCGCGCTGAAGTACATCGCGTCGAAGAGGTCGAGGCTCGAGCCGGTGCCGCTGACGGAGAAGGCCGACTCCGACATCTTGCCGCGATAGATCAGGCCGTAGCCGGTGATGACGCCGAACAGCCAGACCACGACGACCGCCACCAGCTGGAGCCCCGTGACCTGCCGCAGCCCCAGGGACCGCCAGCGCCGCGGCAGCCGGCGGGTCACGCGGCGCAGCACGTGCCACTGCGCCGACGAGACGCGGCCGGCGATGAAGCCGGCCTCGTCGTAGTTCAGTGCAGTGAGGAAGACGTCGACGAGCGTGGCCCCGAGGACCACGATTCCCAGCCCAAGCCACAGCGTGTCCACACCCACCACTCCTTCTGCCGTCGCGGGCGCCCTCCCCGGATGCCCTCATCTGCTCAGTAGGAGGCGCCCAGCCGGTATCCCAGGAGAGCCAGGGCGACGCTGACGACCAGCACCCCCACGCCGTAGGTGAGTGCCGTCCCGTAGGCCCTGCGCTGCACGAGCTGGACGGTCTCGTAGCTGGCGGTGCTGAACGTGGTGTAGCCGCCCAGGAAGCCGGTGCCGAGCACGGCGCTGGCCTCGGTCGACGCGAGGCCGCCCGCCACCAGGCCGGTGAGCAGGCCCAGCACCAGGGAGCCGGACATGTTGATCAGCGCGGTGGGCCAGGGGAACCGGCTCGTCAGCCGGGAGCGGATGGCGCCGTCGACGACGAACCGCACGCCCGCGCCGACCCCGCCGGCCAGGACGAGCAGCGCGAAGAGGCCCGGGGTCACGACGAGCCCCTCTCGGCTGCCGGACCCTCCGCCGGACCCTCCACCAGGGAGGCGGTGAGGATCCCGAGGAGCGTCGCGCAGGCGCCGAGGACCAGGGTGCCGAGCGCGTAGAGCGCCCCCACACCGATCCGGGAGTCGTCGAGGAGCACGGCGGTGTCGGTGGCCAGGGAGCTGAAGGTGGTCAGGCCCCCGCAGAACCCCGTCCCCACCAGCAGCTTCAGCCGGCCCACCAGCGGCTTGGGGGGTGCGGCGCGGCTCAGACCGGCGTAGAGCAGACCGAGGACGAAGGCGCCCACGACGTTGACCACCGGGATCACCACCGGCACCCGGTCGACCTCGGAGATCATGAGCGAGAACCCCTCGCGCAGGGCGACCCCGAAGAAGGCGCCGAGCACCACCAGGCCGATGGAGGCCGCGTGCAGGTAGTCGGGTCGCTTCGTCACGCCGGGCGGTGCATGGTCGGGCGGCCCGTGGTCGGGCGGTCGCCCCGGCTCGTGCGTCCCACCGGGGACAGCGTCTGGGTCGGCGGCCATGTCTGGAACTTATGGGCGCCGTCACGGCGCCAACAGGTCCCATGTGCCCGGGTCCACCTGCCGAAGGTCCCAGCCCGCAGGGAGGACTCCGGCCCTTCTGGCCCGGAATGAACTTCTGTAGACCTGAGAGCGGAAGGCACGACGACGCTGTCACGCAGTGCCGGCACCAGCCGCACGAGCGGCCGGGCAGCACTGCGTCAGGGTGGCCGACGTGCACTGCGCGACCGGTCCGCGGGACGCGCAGGAGGTATTCGCTCTTCTCGAAAGGTCTGCGCTCCCATGGATCTGACTCCCAAGGAAATCGACAAGCTCTACATCTACCAGGTCGCCGAGATCGCCCGTCGTCGCCGTGACCGGGGCACCAAGCTCAACCTCAGCGAGGCGCAGGCGCTGATCTGCGAGGCGATCCTCGAGGCGGCCCGGGACGGCAAGTCCGTCGCCGAGTGCATGGAGCTCGGCAAGCACGTGGTCTCCGAGGCCGACTGCATGGACGGCGTCAGGCAGCGACTGGCCCTGCTGCAGGTCGAGGCGACCTTCGTCGACGGCAGCAAGCTCGTGTCCTGCCACGATCCCGTGGCCGCGTGAGCATGCGAGCGAGCGCTCCGACCCCCGCCCTGGTGCTGGTCACCGGGCACGAGGCGGCGGGCGACTCGATCGTGCCGTCGCTCGCCGAGGCGAGACCCGGCACGGTCGTCTCCCCGCCGGGCTGGCCGCTGCACGGCGAGGTTGCGCGCCTGCTCGACGCCGGGGACGGCGAGGTCCTGGTGCTGCCGATGACCTGGGGCCGGGACCCGGGCATGGTGGCCGACACCGCCAAGACGCTCGGCTGGCTGGCCACCGGGCCCGCGGCCGGCCGGGTGGCTCTCTGCGACGGCTTCGGGACCGCCGACCACCTCGTGGCCCACCTGCGCCGGGCCGTCCTGGAGACCGGGGCGCGCAGTCCCGAGGCGGGGGTGCTCGTCACGGCTCAGGCCAGCAACCCCTTCGACGACGCCGAGCTGCACCGGCTGGGCCACCTCGTCCGCACCCACGGGGCGGGCGCCGGGGTCGAGGTCGCCTGCGTGCGTGACGCTGCCGACCTCGAGCAGGCCGTGGACCGTTGCCGGCGGCTCGGGACGGCGCAGGTGGAGGTCGTGCCGGCCGGGTTCGCCCGGTCGTGCGCCCCGGCCGGCGAGGCCGGTGGCCTGCCGGACGGCGTCACCTTCCACGGCCCCCTGCTCTCGCTCGCGGCGGCCACCCAGGTGGTGCGTCAGCGGGTGGCGGTGGCCCTGCACCTGCTCGACCACGGCCACGACGGCATCGAGGCGGGGCTGCTGGCCGACCACGGGCACGGCTACGCCCACTCCCACGGGACCGAGGGTCACGACGCAGAGCACGGCCACGGGCACGGGCACGCACACAGCGCCCCGTCGCCCCCCGCACAGCAGATGAGAAACCCATCCGAGAGCTTGGAGGCGCAGCGATGCTAGGCAGCCCGAAGTACCACCACACCGGCGACGACATCGAGATCAACGCCGGCCGGCCCACCGTCACCCTCAACGTCACCAACACCGGTGACCGGGGGATCCAGGTCGGCTCCCACTTCCACTTCTTCGAGACCAACCGCGCCCTGCTGTTCGAGCGTGAGCTCGCCTACGGCATGCACCTGGACATCCCCGCCGGCACGGGGGTCCGCTTCGAGCCGGGTGACACCCGCGAGGTGAGGCTCACCGCCTACGCGGGGTCGCGGCGGGTCATCGGCTTCAACAGCCTCGTCGACGGCGGCCTCGACGCCAGCCACACCCGGGAGGCGGCGATGGTCCGGATGGCCGAACGGGGATTCCAGAACGGGAAGCCCGCCGCGGCGTCCCGCAAGTCGTCGGCCAAGTCGTCGGCCAAGTCGTCGGCCAGTTCATCCGCCAAGGGATCCGCCAAGGGATCCGCCAAGACCAAGAAGGGCAAGAACTGATGGCCATCATCTCGCGCAAGGAGTACACCGACCTCTACGGCCCCACCACCGGGGACCGACTCACCCTCGCCGACTCCAACCTCGTCATCGAGGTCGAGATGGACTACAGCGAGGGGAGCTACGGGGACGAGGTCGTCTACGGCGGCGGCAAGACCGCCCGGGACGGCATGGCGGCGGACCCGGAGACCACGAGCGCCCGCGGCGGCCTCGACCTCGTCATCACCAACGTGGTCGTCCTGGATCCGATCCTGGGCGTGGTCAAGGGCGACATCGGCGTCAAGGACGGCAGGATCGTCGGGATCGGCAAGTCCGGCAACCCGCACCTGCAGAAGAACGTCGACCCGCGCCTGGTGGTGGGTGCGGTCACCGAGGTGATCGCGGGGGAGCACCTGATCGCGACGGCCGGGGCCATCGACACCCACGTCCACTACATCTCGCCGCAGCAGGCCATCCACGCGCTCTCCAACGGCATCACGACCCTCTTCGGCGGTGGTACCGGCCCCACCGACGCCACCAACGGGGTGACCACCACGCCGGGCGCGTGGCACATCCACCGGATGCTCGAGGCAGCCGAGCAGGTGCCCGTCAACATGGGCTTCCACGGCAAGGGCAACGGGTCCCTGCCGACGGCCCTGGTGGAGCAGATCGAGGCGGGTGCCTCCTCGTTGAAGGTCCACGAGGACTGGGGGACCACGCCGGCGGCGCTCAGCAACGCCCTCACGGTGGCCGACCAGTACGACGTCCAGGTCTCGGTCCACACCGACAGCCTCAACGAGGCGGGGTTCGTGGAGGACACCATGTCCGCGATCAACGGCCGGACCATCCACACGTACCACACCGAGGGCGCCGGGGGCGGGCACGCGCCGGACATCCTCAGGGCCGCCAGCCACTCCAACGTGCTGCCGTCCTCCACCAACCCGACGCTGCCCTACACGGTCAACTCGATCGACGAGCTGCTCGACATGGTGATGGTCTGTCACCACCTCTCCCACGACATCCCCGAGGACGTCGCGTTCGCCGACTCCCGGGTCCGCGCGGAGACGATCTCGGCCGAGACGGTGCTGCACGACGAGGGCGTGCTGTCCATGTTCTCCTCGGACTCCCAGGCGATGGGCCGCATCGGGGAGAGCGTGACCCGCGCCTTCCAGACCGCGCACCACAACAAGGACAAGCGGGGCAAGCTGCCGGAGGACGCCGAGGCCAACGACAACTTCCGGGTGCTGCGCTACCTGGCCAAGGTCACGATCAACCCCGCCATCACCCAGGGCATCTCCGACTACGTCGGCTCGCTGGAGGACGGCAAGATCGCCGACATCGTGCTGTGGCGGGTCGACTCCTTCGCGGTGAAGCCGAAGATGGTGATCAAGGGAGGGCTCATCAACTGGGCCCTGATGGGGGACCCCAACTCCTCGCTGCCCACGCCTCAGCCGGTCTACTACCGGCCGATGTTCGGGATGTACGGCAAGGCGCTGCAGAGCACGAGGGTGACCTTCATGTCGCAGGCCGGGGTGGACAACGGCGTCCCCCAGCAGCTCGGCCTGGAGAGCCAGGTGCTGCCGGTCAAGCGCTGCCGCACCATCGGCAAGGACCACATGGTGCGCAACGACCGGACTCCCGTCATCGAGGTGGACCCCGAGACCTACCGGGTCACCTTCGACGGTCAACCGGCCCAAATCGAGCCGGCCCAGAGCCTGCCCATGAACCAGCTCTTCTACCTGGCGTGAGCCCGGTGATCGAGGTGGCTGACGAGACCCGGACGGCGAGCACCAGTCTCCTGGCCAGTCTCCAGCTCTCCGACTCCGCCTTCCCGAGCGGCTTCTACACCATGTCGCACGGGTTGGAGGGGTTCAGCCAGGCCGAGCTGGTGGAGCGCGAGGGCGTGGAGGACCTCCTCCGGGGCCTCCTGCTGCACTCGGTGGGGCCGGGTGACGCCACCGCGCTGGCCCGTGCCCACGACGCGGCGCGCGAGGGCGACTGGGACCGGGTGGTCCTCGTCGACCAGATGCTGCACGCCGCCAAGCTCAACACCGAGATGCGCAAGGCGTCGGTCCGGAGCGGCCACCAGCTCACCAGCCTCACCCAGGAGGCCTTCGGGGGGCCGGAGCTGGAGGAGTGGGCCCGCCTGGTCGGCACCAAGGAGACCCCGGGGTGCCAGCCCGTGGCCTCGGCGGTGGCCTACCTGGCCGCCGGGGTCGACGCCCGCCAGGCGGCGCTGTCGGACATGTCGGCGTTCGCCGTGAGCTTCCTGGGGGCGGCACTGCGGCTCCGGCTCACCGACCACCGGCACATGCAGGTGGTGCTGCACGCCGTGGCGTCCGACATCGCCCGCGCCGCGGAGGAGGCGGTGACGCGCCCCCTGGCCGACATGGGGGGCTTCGTCCCGATGTCCGACGTGATGTCGGCGCAGCACGAGCGCGCGGAGGCACGGCTCTTCGCGAGCTGAGACACCTCTCTGGCACCGACCGGCACCAGAGAACAAGACACCGACGACAACGACGACAACGACGAGAGGTTGGCATGACCGAGAACATCTTGAGGATCGGGATCGGGGGCCCGGTGGGGTCCGGCAAGACCGCGCTCACCGAGGCCCTGGTCCCCAGGCTGATCGCAGCGGGCCGACAGCCGGCCGTGATCACCAACGACATCTACACCCAGGAGGACGCGCAGCACGTGCGCCGGGAGCTGGCCGGGATCCTCGACCCCGACCGGGTGGTCGGGGTGGAGACCGGCGCCTGCCCGCACACCGCGGTCCGAGACGACCCCACCATGAACCTGGCGGCGGGGGCCGAGATGGTGGAGCGGTTCCCCGCGGTCGACACGCTGATCTACGAGTCGGGGGGAGACAACCTCACCTTGACCTTCTCGCCGGTGCTGGCCGACGTCTTCGTCTTCGTGCTCGACACCTCCGAGGGCGAGAAGATGCCGCGCAAGCGCGGGCCGGGCATCACCGACTCCGACATCCTGGTCATCAACAAGATCGACATCGCCCAGTACGTGCGCACCGACCTGGCGGTGATGGAGTCCGACGCCCACCGGGTGCGCAACGACAAGCCGGTGGTGCTCACCAACTCGCTGACCGGAGTGGGTGTGGACGAGCTCCAGGACCAGATCATGGCCTGCTGGCACCGCCGTACCGGGGCCCTGGTCACGTGAGAGCCCCGAGATGAGCCGGATGCCGGTGCGCGACCCCGCCGTCGGCTACGGCGGCCCCAGGCTCCAGCCCTTGCACTACGAGCCGGAGCGGGTTCCGGGTGTCGTCGCCCGCCACCGTGGGGTGCCCGACACCCTGCCGACCGGCAGTCCCGGCAAGATCGGGCTGCTCCAGCTGGCGTACGCCCGGTGCGGCGAGCAGACCCAGCTGGTGGGGCACTACCAGAAGGCGCCCCTGCAGATCATGCACCCGCTCTACTACGACCAGCTCCGGCCCGACATGCCCTACACCTACCTGATGTCGACCGGCGCGGGCATCCTCCAGGGGGACAGGCTGCGCACCGACCTGGCCTTCGGCCCCGGGTCGTCGGCCCACATGACCACCTCGGCCTACACCAAGGTGCTCAAGATGGAGCACGACTACGCGGTGGCGCAGGTCAACCTCGACATCGAGCCGGGCGCCTACGTCGAGTACCTCCCGGACCCGATGATCGCCTTCGCCGGTGCCCGGCTCTACCAGCGCACCCGGGTGCGCCTCGCGGAGTCGGCCACCCTCCTGGCCGGGGAGACGGTCATCGCCGGCAGGCTGGGCCGGGGGGAGCGGCACCAGTACACCGTGCTGGCCGCCGACTTCGAGGTGCACCGCCCGCACGGCCGGGTGGTCGCCCTCGACCGGGTCCGGCTCACCCCCGAGGGCGGATCGACCGGCGGGGCGGCGGTCCTGGGCGACCACGACGTGCTGTCGATGCTCTACTGCTTCACCCTGACCGTCCCGGCGGCCGAGCTCCTCGAGCTCCTTCACGACGCCGTCGTGCCGGCGTACGGCGCCCGGCTCCACCTGGGCGTCAGCGAGCTGCCGGACCGGGCCGGGGTCTGGGCCCGGATCGTGGGGGACGACTCGATGTCGGTGGCCCGGGCCAACACCGCCGCCTGGCGGGCACTGCGCCTGCGGCTCACCGGGACCGAGGCTCCGGCCATCCGCAAGTCCTGAGCCGGCGGCCACGGGCGCCTCGCACCACACCTAGGAGAAGCCATGTCAGGGATCAACGCCTCCACCGACGTAGCATCCAGCCTGCACGCCGTGACCTGGCGCTCGCTGTGCCACGGCATCTCGCAGATCTTCTTCCAGGCCAACCCGTGGACGGGCCTGCTCATCTTGGCGGCGTTCGCCGTCGCCGACTGGCAGATGGCGCTGCTGGCCGCGATCGGCACCGTGCTGTCGACGCTCGCCGGGTGCGCCCTGCGGGTCTCCACCGACAACGTCGCCCTCGGGATGCAGGGGTTCAACGGCTGCCTGGTCGGCGCGGCAGTCTTCGCCGCGTGCGGGGGACAGGCGTGGTCCTACGTGCTGACGGTGGTGGGAGCGCTGCTCTGTGCCCCCGCCACCGCCCTGTTCGGGTGGCTGCTGGCGACCCCGGCGCTCAAGGCGTTCAACCTGCCCTCGACCACCGCGCCGTTCTGCACCGTCGCCTCGATCCTCTACGCGGCGTCCACCTCCGTGCATGTGACCTCCTCGACGAAGCACGTGACCGACGGGACGGGTGACGCGCTGCTGCGCTCGGTGCTGACGAACGTCTCCGAGGTGGTGCTGGTCAACAGCGTGTGGGGCGGGGCACTGATCCTGCTCGGGCTCTTCATCGCCTCCTGGCAGGTCGGCCTGGCCGCCGTGATGGGGAGCGTGGTCGGGAGTGCCTGCGCGCTGGCGCTGGGGGAGAGCGCAAGCACCATCGAGGAAGGGCTGGCCGGGTACGCCGGTGTACTGACGGCGATCGCGCTGGCGGTCGTCTTCCACCACAGCAGTGTGGCGTCCTGGTGCTACGCCGTCGTGGGCACCGCGGTGACCGCGGTGGTCACGCTCGCCATGAACGACCTCACCACGTTCCCGCACTACACGTGGCCCTACATCCTCACGACCTGGGTGTTCCTGGTGGTCGGCGCCTCGATCGCCGCCCTGCGGCGCACGTGAGGCAGACCAACGTGCCCGCTCGCCCGCGCTCCGCTAGTTTCCTGGCATGGACGAGCCTCGCACGCCTGACCGACCGCACCCGGCGGACACCCACGACCTGATCCGGGTCCACGGAGCGCGGGAGAACAACCTGCGCGAGGTCAGCCTCGAGATCGCGAAGCGGCGCCTGACCGTCTTCACCGGCGTCTCCGGCTCCGGCAAGAGCTCGCTCGTCTTCGCCACCATCGCGGCGGAGTCGCAACGGCTGATCAATGAGACGTACAGCGCCTTCGTCCAGGGGTTCATGCCGACCCTGGCCAGGCCCGACGTCGACCACTTGGAGGGCCTGACCACCGCGATCATCGTCGACCAGGAGCGCATGGGTGCCAATCCCCGTTCCACGGTCGGCACGGCGACGGACGCCAACGCGCTGCTCCGCATCCTCTTCAGCCGTCTCGGGGACCCCTACGTCGGTCCGCCGCCGGCGTTCTCCTTCAACATCCCGACGCGTCGCGCGGGTGGGGTGATGACCACCGAGAAGGGCGGCCGGGTCGAGAAGAAGGTGGTGCGCGACGCCGTCTACCTGGGTGGGATGTGTCCCCGGTGCGAGGGGATGGGCAAGGTCAACGACATCGACCGCAGCGCGCTCTACGACGACTCCAAGTCGTTGAGCGAGGGTGCGCTCACCGTCCCCGGCTACTCGATGGACGGCTGGTACGGCAGGCTCTTCGAGGGCGCCGGGCTCCCCATGGACAAGCCTGTCCATGCCTTCACCGCCAAGCAGCTCGACACGATGCTCTACGCGGAGCCGACCAAGATCAGCGTCGACGGCGTCAACCTGACCTTCGAGGGGATCATCCCCAAGATCCAGAAGTCGATGCTCTCCAAGGACCCCGAGGCGATGCAGCCGCACGTGCGCCGCTTCGTCGAGCGAGCCGTGACCTTCCAGGTCTGCCCGGAGTGCGAGGGGACGCGGCTGAGCCCGGAGGCTCGCTCCTCCCGCATCCGCGGCAAGAGCATCGCCGACCTGTGCCAGATGCAGATCAGCGACCTCGCCCGGTGGGTGGAGGAGCTGGCCGAGCCGTCCGTGGCGCCGCTGCTCAACGGGTTGGGCCACCTGCTCGACTCCTTCGTGGCCATCGGCCTCGGCTACCTCTCGTTGGACCGGCCGGCCGGCACCCTGTCCGGGGGAGAGTCCCAGCGCACGAAGATGATCCGCCACCTCGGCTCGCCGCTGACCGACGTCACCTACGTCTTCGACGAGCCCACCATCGGCCTGCACCCGCACGACATCGAAAGGATGAACCGGCTCCTGCTGCAGCTGCGGGACAAGGGCAACACGGTGCTGGTCGTCGAGCACAAGCCGGAGACGATCGCGATCGCCGACCACGTGGTCGACCTCGGACCCGGCGCGGGGGACGACGGCGGCACCGTCTGCTTCGAGGGCACGGTCGAGGGACTGCGCGAGAGCGGCACCGTCACGGGTCACCACCTCGACGACCGGGCGCAGCTGAAGCCGACCGTGCGCCCGCGCACCGGAGCACTCGAGGTCCGGGGCGCCTCGACGCACAACCTGAAGGACGTCGACCTCGACGTGCCGCTCGGTGTGCTCTGCGTCCTGACCGGCGTGGCCGGGTCGGGGAAGAGCTCACTGGTGCAGGGGTCCGTCGCACCGCGCGAAGGGGTGGTGGTGATCGACCAAGGGGCGATCAAGGGGTCGCGCCGGAGCAACCCGGCCACCTACACCGGGCTGCTGGAGCCGATCAGGAAGGCCTTCGCCAAGGCCAACGGGGTCAAGCCGGCGCTCTTCAGCGCGAACTCCGAGGGGGCCTGCTCGACCTGCAAGGGAGCGGGGGTCATCTACACCGAGCTGGGCGTGATGGAGACCGTCGCCACCACCTGCGAGGAGTGTGGCGGCAAGCGGTTCCAGGCCGCTGTCCTCGACTACAAGCTGGGCGGGCGCGACATCGCCGAGGTCCTGGCGATGTCGGTCTCCGAGGCGCTCGGGTTCTTCGCCGCGGGGGAGTCCAAGGTGCCGGCCGCACACAGGATCCTGGAGCGGCTCCAGGACGTGGGCCTTGGTTATGTCAGGCTGGGACAACCCCTCACCACGCTCTCCGGGGGAGAGCGGCAGCGACTCAAGCTCGCCACCCAGATGGCCGAGACGGGCGACGTCTACGTCCTCGACGAACCCACCACCGGACTCCACCTGGCCGACGTCGAGAACCTGTTGGGGCTGCTGGACCGGCTGGTGGACTCGGGCAGGTCGGTGATCGTCATCGAGCATCACCAGGCCGTGATGGCCCACGCCGACTGGATCATCGACCTCGGACCCGGGGCGGGACACGACGGCGGCCGGATCGTCTTCGAGGGCACACCGGCCGACCTGGTGGGCGACCCCAAGACCCTCACGGGCCAGCATCTCGCCGCGTACGTCGGGGTCTGAGGCGCCGCCCACCGGGGATCCTCAGCCCAGGGACCTCAGCCCAGGGACCTCAGCGCAGGGTCGCCTTCAGCTTGACCTTGCCCGAGGGGCCACCGGCCACCTTGATCTCGGCCACGCCCTTCACCATGCTGCCGATCTCGTAGATGTTCCCCTCCAGGAAGAAGGGGTCGCGCCAGTAGCCCGGACCGCCGATCCCACCGCTCGAGCCGAGATTCCCCTGGGCGTCGTAGTCCTTCCACTTCAGGCCGGCCAGGGTCGAGTTGGTGCGCAGCCTGGGCACGGGGGTGATCCGGATGCAGAAACCGAGCTCGTCGCCGTTGCGGGACCCGAACGCCTGGACCGTGCCGAGCTTGGCCCCGCTGCCGGAACGGATGGCCTTCTTCTTGCTCAGCGCCCCGCTCAGGCACTTCCCAGCCGCCCGGGCCGCGGACGAGGACGCAGCCTCGGCCCTCTCCTGGTCGGGCACCGTTGCGGCGGTGGACGGGGCGGAGGCGAGGAGCGCCAGGACGAAGGCGGCCACGGGGGCGGAGGTGCGCAGGGTCATGGAGGGGAGGGTAGCGAGGGGAGCACCCCGGCCCTCTGCTGTCTCGCCCTGGTGTCGCGGAGCCACGACGAGCATCATGGGGGAATGATCCGCGTCTCGGCCGCATCCGCGGCGCCCGCCCACCGCCTGTGGCTGGTCGCGAGCGAGATCGAGCGCTGGGGGGAGCGACTCTCCACCGTCGACTCGGTGCGCGCCCTGGGCGAGGGGCCCGTCGCCGTGGGATCGAAGTTCGAGGTGCGTCAGCCCGGGTTGCCCCGGGCGCTCTGGACGGTCACGCAGTGGGAGCCGGGGTCGTCGTTCACCTGGGTCTCGGCCAGCCCCGGCGTCCGCACCCGAGCGGTGCACTCGGTACGCGACGACGGCGACGGCGCCACGCTCGAGCTGGTGCTCGAGTGGTCCGGCCCGCTGCGCCCGGTGGTGGAGCGGCTCCTCGGACGCAGGACCCGGGAGATGGTCGCGACCGAGGCGGAGACCTTCGCCCGGCTCGCGGAGCAGACCGGCCCCACCGCCTGACCGGTCTGCCCACATCCGCACGCGCGCGTGGCGGGCCGGCTACCAAGGGTGCCGGCGCATCTCCTCGGCGAGGGCGGGATTGCTCTCATCGAGCTGATCGACGATCTCGGCGACGACCTCGGGGGGCTTGTTCTGGCTCAGCTTGGCGCGGGCATCGAACCGGACGACCTTCATCCTGAGGCCCCGGGTGCCCCGTGCGGCTCTCCGGGTGCCCTCCTCGTCCTCGTCCAGGCTGCGACCGTGAGGGTAGTGGCGCTCGAAGTGCTCGGTGAGCTGGCGCAGCGCAGCGTAGTTCTCGGCGTCCGACAGGATCTGCGGCGTGCCGTAGAGGTGGGCCGTGACGTGGTTCCACGTCGGGATCACCTCGCCGGGCGGGTACCAGCTCGGTGAGATGTAGTCGTGCGGGCCCTGGATGATGACGAGCACCCGGTGCTCGCCGAGCTCGTGCAGCTCGTCGTCGGGCCTGCCGAAGTGACTCACGATGGTGATGTCGGAACCTTGGGAAGCCGCCTCGTCCAGCATCACGGGATAGTGCGAGGCGACGAGCTCGCCGTTCACCGGCGACACGAAGGTCGCCCAGGGGTGCTGCCTGATCAGCCGCTTGACCTCGTCCGGGTCGGCCATCAGGAAGGACGGTGTGTGACGCATCCTGCTACTTCACCACATGCTCGTCGGTTGCGTCATTCGTGGACGAAGCGCTCACGACCTCCGGCTCGAGTGGCTGCGGGCGTCGTACCGGGCCTGGCGTCGTGCTTGTCGATGTCGTCGGCGTCGCAGGGTCGCAGGGAGCACGAGCACCAGCGTCAGGGCGATGCCGAGCAGACCGCCGGCCGTGTTGGCCAGGATGTCGCGCTCGTCCGGGACACGACCAGGAATCTGCCGCTGGGCAGTTTCGATGAAGGCCGTGAGGACGAGCGAGCCGATGGCTGCCAACCACCAGCCCCCGGCGCCGAAGAGGAGAAGCAGGAACATCCCGATGGGCACGAAGAGGGCGATGTTGGCCAGGAACTCGACGCGTGAGTAGTCCAGCGACTCGGCGACCCCGCGACGGTGCAGGGCGTCGAGCACCCGGTGCACCAGTCTCGTCTCACGGTCGCCGATCGGTCGGGGCGTCAGGGTCAGCCAGGCGACGAAGACCAGGTAGCCACCGCTGAGGAGGCTGAGGAAGGGATGTCGATGGAACATCCCGCAAGTCTGCCCGTCCCGTCCGCAGCGGCAGGCACGGGCGCGAGGCGACGAGCCATGACGACCGGCGCTCACGTCCGTGTGCCCCAGCAAGCGCTGGCTGATGAGCATCGACGCCCGGCTGGATCGACGTGCTAGTAGGTTGTGACGCAGGACACATTCGCCGGCGAGCGGCGATGAATGGGGGAGTGACATGGGACGTCAGCAGAGTGGCACGTACGCGAAGTCGTGGACACCGCCCGCGTACTCGGTGGACGACGATGGGAAGGTCCGCGGGGGGTACACGCCGGGACCGGTGAACAACTGGGGTCGCTGGGGCGACGACGACCAGCGTGGGACCGCGAACCTCATCACCGAGGCGGCCGTCCAGCAGGCTGCTTCCTCGGTGAGTCGCGGCAAGGTGTTCTCCCTGGCGATCCCGATCGACGCCGCAGCACCGGTCTTCCCCGGGCGAGCCACCCCGAAGCACTACTTCTCGATGTCGGGGTCCGACATCGTCTCCGGCACCCCCTGGAACGAGCAGGCGCCCGGCTTCACCTGGAACGACGACAACCTCGACATGTGCACCCAGAGCTCGACGCAGTGGGACGGGCTGGCGCACGTCGCCGTCGAGGACACCCACTACAACGGCTACTGGTGCGGAAACACCACGGCGCACGGGGGCGCCCGCCGCCTGGGCATCGAGCACCAGCGGAAGAGCTTCGTCGGGCGTGGCGTGTTGCTGGACGTCGCAAGACATCTTGACGTGACCTGGCTCGAGGCCGGTTTCGCGATCGGCCCCGACCTGCTCGACGAGGTCGCCGCGGCCCAGCAGGTGGAGCTGAGGACGGGGGACATCGTGCTCCTGCGCACTGGTTACCTCGCCAAGTGGTGGCGGGCCGAGACGGCCGCAGAGAAGGAAGCCTGGCTCGTGGGTGGCGAGCCGGGACTGGGGCAGGAGAGCATCGCCTGGCTGCGTCGACACGACATCGCCGCGGTGGCGGCCGACACCGTCGGTCTCGAGGTCATGCCGAACGAGGACCCGAGCGACAGGCCGCTGCCGGTGCACCGAGCCGGCCTCGTCGACCTCGGCATCACTCTCGGTGAGCTGTGGGAGCTCGACGAGCTCGCAGCCGACTGTGCCGCCGACGGCACCTACGAGTTCCTGCTCGTCGCGCCGCCCCTGGTCATCACCCATGGCGTCGGCTCCATGCTCAATCCCATCGCCATCAAGTAGGGGCCGCGGAGTCGCCGACTGCCGGCTCGGACTCCAGGATCGGCACCCCGCTCCCGATGGAATCTAAGCGCCGATAATCTACATTATGTCATTAAGCATGTTGCGGGGCCGCGGAGGGGGCTACCCCTTGCGCGCTACCACCATGTAGTTCTCCGCCTCGAGGTCGAACGTGCTCCGCTCCACCCGGAGTCCGACCCGGTGCAGCTCGGCTACGAGCTCGTCGTACCGGTAGGGCCAGCTCGACAGCAGCTCAGAACGCACGAGTACCGAACCGGCCGCGTCGACCTGCGCGACCGCGATCTCGATGTGGTGCTCATCCTCCCACCGTGGCGCGATCTCCCAGCGGTAGACCACGAGGCCGTCACGACCGCCCCGGCGGACGAGTCGGTCACCGATCTCCAGCCGGGAGCCTCTGGCCCTCACGAGCTCCCAGGTGCGCGAGGTGAGCACCAAGCGACCGCCGCGGCGCAGGAGGCGTGACATCGACTCGAGGGCAGCGACCCTGCCGCTCACGCCCACGGCATGGTGCAACGAGTTGCCGACGCAGAACACCATGTCGAAGCTGGCGTCGTCGAAGTGGTCGGGCAGCTCCTGCCAGTCCGCCCGCACTGGCCGGACAGGTGCGCTGAGCTCCTCGGACAGGTCGGCCGTCCGACGCACCATCGCCCCGCTCGCGTCGGTGGCGGCCACCCGGATGCCACGACCGGCGAGACCCACCGCCAGCTGGCCGGTGCCGCACGAGCAGTCGAGGACGTGCGCGTCCGACGGCAGGAGGCTGAGGACGTCGTCGAAGGACGCGGCGAACTCGGCCGGAGACAGCTTCGCATCCGAGACGAGCCACTCGTACACCTCGGCAAGCTCGTCGTAGCCACCCACAACCACTACCTCCGTCACGCGACAGACTCCTCGTGGCGCGCCAGTACATCAGCGGAGCACGCCGGTCCACCACCGATTTCCCGCAGGGGCAGCCCCACCCCGCACGGCCCTGTTCGGCACATGCTGTTGCTGCTCGGGTGAATCTCCCACGCCGGGCTCACTGCGTCAGGGATACCTCGGCATGGCGGAGGGTCTGTGCCACAGTTCATGCCGGATCGCCGCATCGCGTGTCGGTCGAATCTCAAGCCAGCACTGTTGCAAGGGACTCCCCACCATGAACGGTGGAGATACGCCTTCGTCGACTACTCGTACAGGGGGAATCTCGTGGATCTGATGAACTGTGCCACCAGGGTCGTCATGGCTAGCGCTCTCGCAGCCGCAGCAGTTGTTCTCGGTGGCGGGTCGGCGAGCGTAGCCGCACTCGATGAGGCACGGGTGCCCGGAGAACTTCGACTCCTCAGCCCCATCAACGCGGCCGTGGACGACGACTCCTACATCTGGTCCTCGTGGCGGGCCAAGACGATCATCAAGGGCACCACGCTGATCGTGAAGGTCAAGCGCTGCGACGGATCGTGGGACACCCGCCGCGTCCCTTACGTGACCGGCTCCTTCACGATGAACGTTTCGTACTCTCTTGCGCATCGCTACCCCAAGTCGGCCCCCGTGAAGGGCATCCTCGTGCACCATGACTACGCGCGCACCGTGACCCACTCGGCGCGCCTGCCCTTCGGGCGCCGCTTCGGCAAGTGCTGACGCCATGCTCGACCTGGGGCGGGGCAGCGCAACTGACACCACCTCGGCACTCGCACCCCCGCCAAGCACAGCACCTGCCGAACAGGCGCCCGGCTAGGGGGGTACTCCCCCGCTGGGCCCGGGCATCTCTTCGCGCGAGCGGCGAGGCGCTCCTGCGAGACCGGCGGACTCCGGGCTACGGTGACGGCCCGAGTCAAGAGGAGTCCCACGCGTGGAGCCGTTCTCGGTCGAGGTCCGGGAGGACGAGCGCGGCCGTACCGTGGTCGTCCCGCAGGGCGACCTGGACCTGGCCACGCAACGATTCCTCCGCGACACCATCCGCGAGCTGCTGCTCCAGGGGCGGGTGGACCTCGTGGTCGACCTCGACCACACCACCTTCCTGGACTCCACGGCCCTCGGTGCGCTGATCAGCGCCCGCCGGCGCGCTCACGCACTCAAGGGCAGCTTCGTGCTGCGCTGCCACCGCCCGCAGCTGCTCGCGGTGCTGAGGGTGACCGCGCTGGACCGTGTCTTCAGCATCGAGCAGGGCGAGGCCTGAGGCGCCGTCCGTCGGCTACGGCTCGGTGATCGGGGCCTGAAGCATCCCAGCGATCGCGTCGCAGAGGAACCGGCCCGCCTCGTGCCAACGCGCCGGGACGCCGGTCCGCTCGGCACTCCCCTCGATCTCGGCGCACGACGAGCTGATCAGGTGGGTGGTCAGGCGCGCGCGGGCCTCGACGATGACGGGGTCGAGGTGGGCGAGCCGCGTCACGATCGACCGGACGATGTCGGCCGAGACCGACTCGGAGTCTCCGGTCCTGCGGATCAGTGCCGCGGTGGGCGGATCGTGCAGCGCCTGGTCGAGGAACCGTGCCCGCCAGGTGGGGCTCGGCAGCGCAGCGAAGGTCGACGTCATCGGGATCACCAGCGCCCGGACGTCGCCCACCAGCGAGTCCGACTCCCGGAAGAGCCGCACGTTCTCCGGGGCCAGCCCTTCGCGGTGCCGGGCGACGAGCGCCAGCAACAGGCCGTCCCGTCCCGCGAAGTAGTAGCGCACGGCGGAGTGGTTGGTGTTGCCCGCAGCCTCGGCCACCTGACGGTCCGACACGGTGGGGATGCCGCGCTCGCCGAAGAGGCGCTCGGCGGCGTCGAGCAGGGCCGCCCGGGCGTCAGGACGCGCCATCCTCGCCGCCTCCTTCACGTGCTCCCTCACGAACCCCGGCGGTACGTGACGCAGGTGACCCTAGCGGAAGTACCACGTTAATAAGCCATGTGACTTACGCTGCTTCTCGGCCGTCGCTGAGGCGGACCACCGCGGACCGTCCGACCGAGGAGCCACGTGACCACCGCCAGCACGACGAAGTACCCCCCTCCCCCGCCCGAGACCCCGACCGAGCGCAAGGGGCGGATGGTCGCCCTCTTCGTGATGCCGTTCCTGATCGTCACGATGATGTACGCGACCTACGTGGGCACCATGCACGCGGCCCAGCCGCGCGACCTCCCGGTCGCCGTGGTCGGGCAGGGCGCAGCAGCGGAGCGGTTCGCCGCCGAGCTCGAGAGCGGCTCGGACGGCGCGCTGGAGGTCCGGCTGATCGATGACCTCGACGAGGTCACGACGCTCGTCGGCGGTGGCGAGCTCGCCGGCGCCCTCGAGCTGCCGGTCGACCAGAAGGGGTCGAAGGCCGGGTCGCGACCGGTCGCGACCGTGCACACCTCGATGGCCGCCGGAGCGTCGCAGGCCAGCATGCTCGGCACCCAGTTGGCGCCCGCGGCCATGGCGCAGGGCTGGGACGTGGAGACCGTCGACCTGGCGCCGCTGCCGCCGGGAGACAGCACCGGCACCATGGTGCTCTTCGCCGCAATGGGCATGATGCTGGCGGGCTACGTCCCTCTCAGCGGCATGCTGATGGGCACCCCCAACCTGCTGCGGGTGCGCCGGTTCCTGCCGCTGCTCGCCGGCTGGGGTGCGCTCACGAGCTCGCTGGTCTGGCTGATCCTGGGCCCGCTGGTCGGGGCAGTCGAAGGCCACTACCCCCTCTTCCTCGGGGTGGGCACGCTCGCAGTCGCCGCGGTCGGCGCCGCCCAGCTCCTCTTCACCAAGGTGCTCGGGCCGTTCGCCGTGCTGCTGGGCATGCTGCTGTGGGTGGTCTTCGGCGTCCCGGCGTCCAACCTGGCTCTGTCGGTGCACTCGATGCCCGGCTTCATCGAGTGGCTCAACGGCGTGCTGCCACTGCCCGCCGCCGGAGGTGCCCTGCGCTCGGCCATCTACTTCGACGGCCAGGGGTTCTGGGGACACCTGGGCGTGCTGGCGGCCTGGCTGCTGATCGCCCTGGTGCTGGCCGTGCTCAAGGAGCGCCGCTCCGGGCACCTGATCATCGGCGGCCCCCTGTACACCGACCCCGACGCCCCGTTGCCCGCCCTCGCCGGCGGCCCGGTGGCTCCCTATCGTCGCCGGCTCGCCGCGGTCGCGCTCTTCCCGCTCACCATCGTCATCACCGTCGTCACCCTGATGAGCTTCTCGATGCACGAGGCCGACGTCAGCGACCTCCCGGTCGCCGTGGTCGGCCAGGCCGCTCAGGCCGAGGGGTTCGTCGAGGCACTGGAGCCGCAGCTGGGACAGTACGTCGACCTCAGCGTCGTGGAGTCCGTCGAGGAGGCGACCGACGACCTCCGCAGCCAGGAGCTCGTCGCGGCCTACGTGCTCCCGACCAGTGCCGACGGAGACCCGACCCTGATCACTGTCGGCGGGGCCGGCGCCAGCCAGCAGACCGCCGTGCGCCAGATGTTCGGCTCGGTCGCCGAGGGCTCGGGAGCCGAGCTCACGCTCGAGGACATCGCCCCGCTGACCGGCGACGACATCGGCGGCAGCAACAGCATGTACGTCGGCATGGGCTGGATCATGGCGGGGTTCCTCTTCTTCGCGGTGATGCGCGGCGGCGCCCCCGACCTCACCCGGACGCGCCAGCTGCTCCCCCTGGTGGCCGGCTGGTCGGTGGGCATCGCGCTCTGGTTCTGGTTCCTGTACGACGTGGTCATCGGCGCGGTCAACGGTCACGCGTTCGAGCTGATCGGCTACGGCGCCTTCACCGTCTTCTGCGTCGCCTGGGCCAGCGCTTCGGTGATCCGGGCGGCGGGCCTCTTCGGGCTGATCCCGGTGATGGTCGTGGTGATGCTGGCCGGCGTCCCGGCGTCCGGCGGCGGACTCTCGATCTGGATGGTGCCGGAGGTCTTCCGGCCGCTCGCCGACGTGCTGCCGCTGCCGGCGGCGGTCGACATCGTCAGGTCGGTGGTCTACCTCGACGGCGTCGGAGTCGGCCGCGACCTCCTGGTGATCGCGATCTGGGGCGTGGTCGGGCTGCTCCTCAACCTGCTCGTGGTCGACAGGTGGGTCAACCGACCCGGCGCCCCGGCGCCCGCGCCGATGGGCCCCCGGCACCAGCCCGACCGCTCGAAGTCGTCGGGCCCCGAGGACGACGAGGACGACGAGGACGACGAGTTGGCTCCGGACCTTGCCACCCCCGGACGCTGAGGGTGGTAGACCGGCTCGTCGTCCGCGTCGTCCGCGTCGTCCGCGCCTCAGCGGATCGGCGCGGCCAGCGGGAGGGACAGGTCGACCAGGGACCTGACCTTGGTGCCGCACGTGGAGACGACATTGGCATCGGTGCAGTAGTAGGCCCCGGTGCGCGTCCCGGTGGCCAGGTCCTTGGCCCACGTCGAGCCGAAGTCACGCAGCCGGGCGGTCTGCGTGGCGTTGGCCGAGCAGCCGGCGCCGATCACGCCGATCGCGTCGCTGTTCTCTCCCTCGACGTCGATGTGGCAGCTGCCGCCCGTGGGCACGCCCAGGGTGTAGCGACTCCACACGAGCTGGATGCCGACGAAGGGGTTGTCCAGACCGGCCAAGGCCTCGTGGGAGTTGTTGAAGAGATTGGTGAGGCTCGGGCGCGCAGTGACCGCGAGGACCGGACGGGCACCTGAGTCGGAGATCGCCTGCAGGTTCGCGGTGAAGCCTCCGGCCGCGACGGGGTCGAAGAGGATCGCGCCGGCGAAGTCCCGGTAGCCGTTGGCGTCGAGGCGACGGCCGAGCTCGCTGGCGAAGTGGCCGCCCGCCGAGTGGCCGCCGACGATGTAGCGCTGGGGCAGGGACCGGCCGGCCGGCGGGGTCAGGGCACGCCGCGTCATCAGGTCGCCCAGGGCGGAGGCGAGCGCCGGGTTGCCGGCACTCATGTCCCCGTTGACGCACAGGACCATGACGCCCTTCTCGGCGATCGCCTTGCTGGTGCCGCGCAGGTTCCCACAACCGCGGCTGAAGCCGTGGTTGAGCACCATCAGTGCAGTGGCGCCGCCCTGGGGCAGGTACCAGTCGACGCTGTGGCTCTGGCCGGCGATCACGAGCTGTGAGTTCACACAGGTGCTCGTCGAGGAGCTGTAGCTGCGACAGGCGACGTCCGCGGCCTGGGCGCCCGGCGCCACGGCGAGCAGCCCGCCGGACAACGTGACTGCGGCGAGGAGGCCGGTGATCGCGGTCTTGATCTGCTTCTTCATGCGCACTCCCGAGAAGTCGTGACGCGGCGTGATCCGCGCCACCTCGCAACCTAGGACTGCGCAACGTATAACGATATATGTGGCATCTGTCTCGGCTCGACTGTGATCCAACCGTGATCTTGCCTCGCGAAGGGTGCGGCGAGGGCCGCGTGCGCGGCTCGCCGGCGCTCTGAGGAGGACTCTCGGACCCGTCAGACGACGACGATCTTGTCCCCGTCGGGCTCGTGGTCGGCCATCGCGGCCCTCTGGATGGCCGGGTCGTCGTAGGTGTTCCAGTAGTACGTCGCGGTCCGCCCCGAGTAGAGCCCGGTGTAGATGGTCTTCTCGAACCCGCCGTCGCCCATGGCAGCGCTGCCGTCCACCATGGCGACCTGCTGCAGCGTGTGGAACGCCCGGCTGACGTTCTCCTCCTCGCTCCCCTGCTCCGGGTAGTGCGCGTTGACGTAGGCCGCCCGCACGAAACGCGACGGCGAGTAGTAGTCCCCCGGGATCCCCCGCATGTGCGATCCGGAGCCGAAGGGGCCCAGGTGCGCGCGACCGAGCACCGTCTCCTCCGGGAAGTCGGGCGAGGTGTTGAGGTAGTTGCGCAGGTTCTCGTGGTGCCACGAGAAGCCCGGCTGGTTGGCGAGGACGTCGACGTCGTCGTCGAAGACCTGCATGCCCTCGCTCGTGTGCTCCACCACGATGGCGCGCGTCGAGTCGCCGATGATCCAGTGCAGCAGCGAGCTCGGGAACTTGTCGTTGATCGGCTTGTCGACGATCACGACGTCGCGGAGCGCGGACTCGACCTCGTCGACGCTGGAGAACTGCGAGGCCACCCAGAGCGGGAACTCGAAGGCGGCGACGTTCGTCGCCCCCTCGACCGGCTCCGGTGCATAGCTCGCGTAGCCGGGGAAGTTGAGACCCGCCACGGCGAGACCGGCGGCGTTGCCGCAGTCGAAGTAGAGCGGGGTCTCCTCCTCCACGATGCCCATGCCGATGACGGCGTGCTGGATGCGAGGGACCGCACCGAACGGCGACCTGGTGTCGTAGCCGGTGGGCGTCACCACCACCCGTTCGCCGTACCCGACCGTCCAGTCGAGGTTGCGGGCCAGATAGAGATGGTCGCTTCCGTCGGAGAACCTGATGCTCGTGCACATGGCGGGCCCCTGCCTCTGGTCGTCTTCTGCAGCGTACGCCGGGAGCTGGGTGACCGACACCCTGACGAAGGACTCGGGCACGCTCGCGCGCCTCCGGCAGCGCCACGCGCGAGGCTGCTCGTCGGCGCCCTTCACGTGTGGTCTCATTGGGTCCCACATTCCAGCCGTTCCCGGGAGTCATCCGTGCGTCACCTGCTCACTTCACTCGCCCTCCTCGCCGGCCTTCTGGCGCCGGCCGCTGCCGGCTCGGTCGCCAGCGCGGAGCGCGCTCCCTCCCCGTCGACCTCGGCGTCGTCGTCCGGTGCGGCCGCGGACCAGCAGGTCGCGGCACGGCCCAAGAAGAAGAACAAGGGCAAGAAGAACCGGACCAAGGTGCGTGCCACCTGGAGCGCCGGCACCGTCCCGTTCCAGGGACTCGCCGCCGTGACCGGCACGGTCAAGGACAAGGGCAAGCTCAAGCGCAAGGTGGCGCTCCAGATGAAGCACGCCGACGGGTGGAAGAAGGTCGCGAGCACCAAGACCAACCGGAAGGGCGAGTACGCCATCCAGATCCCCACGCACTGGCTGTACTCCATGAAGGCGCGGGTGGTGACCAAGAAGAAGAAGCGCAGCCCCGGCGCCAGGTCGAAGACGCAGCGGGTCAACGTGGCCCCCGACTTCGTCCCCGCCGGCAGCCCCGACAGCTGGTCCTACCTGAACCCCTCGACCCGTCTCCGCTGGAACCCGTGCCAGTCGATCAGCTACCGGGTCAACGTCACCCAGGCCCCGGCGGGCACCGAGGACGCCATCCACAACGCCTTCGCCGCCATGGGCGCCGCCACCGGCATGCGGTTCAAGTTCAAGGGCTACACCGAGGCGATCTACCGCGGGCTCCCCGGGACCGGCCGGTGGGAGCGCGACACCGACATCGTCGTGGCGTGGGCTCGTCCGGAGCAGACCACTCTCGACTTCTCGGCCGCCCACGCCTGGGGGGGCGTGCAGGACGCCGTCTGGGGCCGCGACAAGAAGGGCAAGCTCGGCAAGGTCGTCAAGGGCGGGACCACCTTCGACGCCCTGACCCCCGGTGGCTGGCCCTACATGAAGGCCTTCGACGTCCTCCTGCACGAGCTCGGGCACGTGGTCGGCCTCGGACACGTCGAGGACCCCACGCAGATCATGGCGACCGGCGTCGAGGGTCCCTACATCTACGGGGCCGGTGACCTCAACGGGATGCGGCAGATGGGCAAGCAGAAGGGCTGCGTCAAGAAGCTCCGCGGTCGCGGCGCCGACCTCCCCTCCGCGCAGGAGTCGGGCTTCCTCGTCGCCCTCCCCTGACCCCCTCTAGCATCGGGGCATGCCCTCGATGACACGCAGCCGTCGCCTCCTGGTCGCCCCCGTCCTGCTGCTCCCCCTCCTCGCCGCCTGTGGCGAGGAGGAGGAGCAGCCCGAGGCGGGCGGCGGCACGGAGTGCACCTACGCCTCCGACGGGCGCGAGCCCTCCCGGGACGTGACTCCCCCGCCCGGCACCCCGGACGTGACCGGTGAGGTGCCGGTGACGCTGGAGACCAGCGCCGGCAACGTCGGCGCGACCCTGGACGCGGACGCGGCTCCCTGCACCGTCAACAGCTTCGTCTCCCTGGCCGAGCAGGGGTACTTCGACGACACCGAGTGCCACCGGCTCACCACCTCCCCGCCGGGACAGGCCTCGAGCCTGTCCGTGCTGCAGTGCGGAGACCCCACCGCGTCGGGCACCGGCGGGCCGGGCTACACCATCCCCGACGAGCTGGGCCGGGCCGAGTCCGACGGCTACCCCGCCGGGACGCTCGCGATGGCCAACACCGGAGCACCCAACACCGGCGGCTCGCAGTTCTTCATCGTCTACGAGGACTCCCAGCTGCCCCCGCAGTACACGGTCTTCGGCGAGATCGACGACAAGGGCCTCGAGGTGGTCCGTGAGATCGCGGCCAAGGGCACCGAGACCGGCGGCCCCGACGGCCCGCCGGCCGACCCGGTGACCATCACCTCGGTCGTCGTGGACTGAGCGTCGGTCGCGGACTGAGCGTCGGTCGCGGGCCGTGGCCCGCGACCGGCCCGGTCACGAGCCGGCTTCGCGGAACTCGACCGGCGTCCCCAGCGCCACCGTCCGGCTGACGCTGCACAGCCTGTCCCGGGTGAGCCGCAGGGCGGTCTCCATCTCGGCACGGGCGCTGCGCCCGGCCTCGTCGTCGGGGAAGGTCACGTCGAAGGTCACCCGGAGGTCACGCAACCGGTTGCCGCCCTCGTCGCGGACCTTCTCCCCCTCGCACGTCACCTCGAACGAGGTCGCCGGGGAGCGCCGCCGGGTGATCAGGTCGACGTCGATGGCGCTGCACCCCGCCAGGGCGGCGAGCAGGAGCTCGACCGGGGTGAAGTCGGGGTCGAGGCCCCCGGCGCCCATGAACGTCTCTCCCCCGCGTCCGTTGTCGGCCCGGAACCTCTGCTCGCCGATCCGGGTCAGGGTGATGGCACGGTGCGCGCTCTCGGCGGCGGGCGTGGTCGTCGTGAGGTCGGTCATCGCACGAGCATAGATCCGGGCCCGCACCGGCGACCGGGGTGCCGGGTCTACGCTCGACCGGGTGATCCCCCTCCACCAGAGCCTGCGCCGCGTCGAGGCCGAACGGCGCCACGACCTGCTCGACGTCACCTCCTACGACGTCACCCTCGACCTCGCGAGCGACGAGGAGACGTTCGGCTCGCGCACCGTCATCCGGTTCGAGAGCGCGGGCGGGCCGACGTTCCTCGACCTCAAGCCCCAGCGTCTGCTCGCCATCCGCCTCAACGGCAGTCCCCTGGACCCCGACCGGCTCGACCGTGGCCGCTTCCCCCTCGAGACCGCCCCGGGGGCGAACGAGCTGGTGGTTGAGGCCGTGATGGCCTTCCGCAACGACGGGGAGGGCCTCCACCACAGCGTGGACCCGGCCGACGGGCGCCGCTACGTCTACGGGATGTCCTTCATGGACGCCGCGCCCAGCATCTTCGCGTGCTTCGACCAGCCCGACCTGAAGGCGCCGTTCACCTTCCACGTGACCGCACCGCCGGAGTGGAAGGTGTTCGGCAACGGCGCCGCCGAGCAGGTGGAGCCGGGCCGCTGGGAGCTGACCACCACTCCCCCGCTCTCCACGTACTTCGTCACCCTGGTCGCCGGCCCCTACCACCTGCTGGAGGACGAGCACGACGGCATCCCGCTGGGTCTGAGCGCCCGGCAGAGCCTGGCCGCCGACCTGGAGCGGGACGCCGAGGAGCTGTTCACGCTCACCCGCTCGTGCTTCGACGAGTTCCACCGGCTCTTCGGGATCCGCTACCCGTTCGGCGCCTACCACCAGGCCTTCGTCCCGGAGTTCAACGCCGGGGCCATGGAGAACCCGGGCTGCGTCACCTTCCGCGACCCGATGATCTTCTCCAGCCGGGTCACGCGGGGCGTGCGCATCCAGCGCGCCACAACGGTGGCCCACGAGATGGCCCACCAGTGGTTCGGCAACATCACCACTCCGAAGTGGTGGGACGACCTCTGGCTCAACGAGTCCTTCGCCGAGTACATGGGCAACCGCGTCACTGCCGACGTCACCGAGTACGACGACGCCTGGACGCACGTCGCCTACGCGCGCCGGCAGTGGGGCCTGGTCGCCGACCAGCGCCCCAGCACCCACCCGGTCGCCGGCAACGGAGCCGACGACGCGACCGCCGCGCTGCAGGACTTCGACGGGATCTCCTACGCCAAGGGCTCCAGCGTCCTGAAGCAGCTCAACGCGACGCTGGGCGACGAGGTCTTCTTCCGCGGCGTCATCGACCACTTCGAGACCCACCGCTTCGGCAACGCCACGATGCACGACCTCTTCGCCTCGTGGGAGCGCGCCGGCGCCGCCGACCTGAGCGGCTTCACCGACTCCTGGCTGCGCACGGCCGGGCCCGACACCCTCGAGGTCCACGCGGGCTGGACGCTGCGCCGCACACCTCCGGCAGAGCACCCCGCGGACCGGACCCACACCTTCCGCCTCGCTGTCATCGACTCCTCCGGCTGGCGGGCCCACCAGGTCCGCGTCGAGGGAGCCGAGACGCCGCTCGACCGGGCGCTCGCTCCGCAGCCGGGCAGCGCCGGCGCCGTGGTGCTGGACCCCTTCGAGGAGACCTGGGCGGTCACCCTGCTCGACGCCGAGAGCGTGCAGTCGCTCAAGACCCACCTCCCACGGCTCGACGACCAGCGGCTGCGCGCCGGGGTCTGGAACAGCCTCCGGAGCACCTTCCACCAGGGCCTGCTCTCCCCCACCGACGTGGTCGACCTCGTCGAGGCTGCGATGGTCGTCGAGGACAACGACGACGCGCTGCAGTACACGATGCCGTGGGCGATCAGCCGCGGCGCCGGCCTCAGTGACGACCCGGCGGCCGCCGGAGCCCGGATCCACCGCGCGATGCTGGCGCGCACCGCCGGCGCGGAGCCCGGGAGCACCCTCCAGCTGGCCGGCTTCCAGCCCGCTGTGGCGACGGCCCCGGACGAGGCCCAGCTCCGCGCCTGGCTGTCGGGGGACCTGCCCGAGGGGCTCGCCCTCGACACCGATCTCAGGTGGGCCCTGCTGGTCCGGCTGGCGACCCTCGGCGCGAGCGACGTCGAGGAGCTCGACGCGGCGCTGGAGAAGGAGCCCACCGCCCGCGCCCGGGTCGAGCACGCCCGGGCCCGGGCCTCCCTGCCCACCGAGGAGGCGAAGGCCTGGGCATGGGCCCGCTTCACCGGCGAGGTCGACGCGTCCAACTACGAGCTCGAGGCCGCGGGGCTGGGGATGTGGCGGGTCGGGCAGGAGCAGCTGAGCGACGGGTACGCCGACCGCTTCCTGACCGCGCTGCCCTCGTTGCCCCAGGTGCACGCCGGCTGGGTGCTCGGCACGGCGGTCCGCTCGTTCTTCCCGCTCACCCACCTGTCCCAGGAGTGGGCCGAGCGGGCCGACGAGCTCACCCACGACGGGACGCTCGACCCGTCCGTGCGCCGCAACTTGGTGGACCTCGTCGACGAGCTCTCCCGGCGGATCGCGGTGCGCCGCACCTTCGGGAAGCACTGAGCGGCGAGCCCGTGCCTGCCGCCCCCGGCCCCCTCCCCCGCCGTCCCGGCCCCAGTGTCCGGACCCGGGTCACCGAGCACACCTCCGGCGAGGACCGTCCCGACCAGCGTCCCGGGGAGCGCACCCGCGAGGACAGGGTGGTCACCGAGGAGCCCCTGGAGCTGCGGCTGGCCTGGCCCTCCCGGCCGGCCGAGCGGGCCTGGGTGACGATGCGCACGCCGGGCCACGACTTCGAGCTCGCGGCCGGCTGGGCCACGCACGAGGGGATCCTGCTGCCCGGCACGCTGGAGCGGGTGGCCTACTGCACCGACCGGTCCCTGAGCCCCGAGCAGGAGTTCAACGTGGTGACCCTCACCCTCGGCTCGGCCCCGCCCGTGCTGCCCGGCCACACCCACCTGCACCCCGCCCAGGCCACCTCGGCCTGCGGGGTCTGCGGCAAGGAGAGCGTCGAGGAGGCGCTCAGGGCTCCCCAGGGCCGTCGGTGGGAGGGGGAGCTGCCCTCCCCGGCCGTCCTGCGCCGGCTGCCCGACCTGCTCAGGGAGCGCCAGCCGCTCTTCGACCGCACCGGCGGCGCGCACGCCGCCGGGCTCTTCACCGCGGAGGGCGACTGCCTGGTGGTGCGTGAGGACGTCGGTCGCCACAACGCCGTCGACAAGGTCACCGGCGCGCGGGTCCTGGCCGGCGAGGAGCCCGCGGCCGCGGTGCTGGTCGTGAGCGGGAGGGCGGGCTTCGAGCTCGTGCAGAAGGCGGTCGCGGTCGGCAGCGGCGCCCTGGTCTCGGTCGGTGCCCCGACCTCTCTGTCGGTCGACCTGGCGCGCCACGCCGGCCTGCGCCTCTACGGCTTCACCCGGCCCCGGCGGGCCGTGCAGTACGCCTGAGGGCTCCCCGTGCGGCGTGGGTGCGCGATGCTGTCGGCGGGTCGCTCTAGGTTCGTCCCGTGCGCATCCTCCACACCTCCGACTGGCACCTCGGGCGCTCCTTCCACCGCGAGGGGATGCTCGAGCACCAGGGCGTCTTCCTCGACCACCTGGTCGAGGTGGTGGAGTGCCACGAGGTCGACCTGGTGCTGGTGGCCGGAGACGTCTACGACCGGGCGCTGCCGCACGTCGACGCGGTCCGCCTCGCCGACGACGCGTTCGCCCGTCTGGCCGCCTCCCGGGCCAAGGTGGTGGTCACCAGCGGCAACCACGACTCCGCCCTGCGGCTGGGGTTCGGGTCCCGGCTGATCGACGCCGCCGGGGTCCACATCCGCACCGACGCCGGGGTTGTCGGCACCCCCGTCGAGCTGCGCGACGAGCACGGTCCCGTCCTGGTCTACGGCATCCCCTACCTGGACCCCGACGCCCTGCGCGGGCCGTGGGGTCTCGAGCGACGCAGTCACGAGGCGGCCATGGCCGAGGCCATGCGCCGGGTCCGCGCCGACCTGGCCACCCGCGAGTCCGGCAGCCGGTCGGTGGTCCTGGCACACGCCTTCGTCGCCGGGTGCGCCCCGTCCGACTCCGAGCGGGACATCAGCGTCGGTGGGGTCTCGATGGTCTCCAGCGACCTCTTCGACTCCATCACCTACACCGCGCTGGGCCACCTCCACGGCGCCCAGCGGCTCAGCGACTCCGTGCGCTACAGCGGCTCCCCCCTGGCCTACTCCTTCTCCGAGGCCGACCACGTCAAGGGTTGCTGGCTGATCGACCTCGACGCCGACGGGATCGCCGACTCCCAGTTCGTCCCCGCGCCTGCGCCCCGGCCCCTGGCCCGGCTGGAGGGTGAGCTGGCGCGGCTCCTCACCGACCCGGACCTCGCCCGTCACGAGGGCTCCTGGGTCCAGGCCACCCTGACCGACCGGGTGCGCCCCCTGCGCGCCATGGACCAGCTGCGCGCCCGCTTCCCGCACACCCTGGTGCTCGCCTTCGCGCCCACCGGCGCCGACGACGAGGCCCGGCCCCGGGTCAGCACCGCGGGTCTCGCCGACCACGAGATCGCGCTCGC
The DNA here is from genome assembly GCF_058215795.1 of Nocardioides sp. Z40_12. Classification (NCBI taxonomy): domain Bacteria; kingdom Bacillati; phylum Actinomycetota; class Actinomycetes; order Propionibacteriales; family Nocardioidaceae; genus Nocardioides; species Nocardioides sp. Z40_12. The sequence continues at coordinate 96,816 of NZ_JBZAJA010000009.1, read as the reverse complement.
GTTCGTCGCGGAGCTGCGCGGGGAGCCGGCCACCGAGGAGGAGGCACGCCTGCTGCGCGACGCCTGCGAGGCCTCGCGCGACGACGTGGCCGACACCCTCGTGCCCGCGGGGGTCGAGGCCTGATGCGCCTGCACCACCTCTCCGTCGTCGCGTTCGGCCCCTTCGTGGATCCGGCCGAGGTCGACTTCGACGCGCTCAGCGCCTCGGGGCTCTTCCTGCTCACCGGTGCCACCGGCGCCGGCAAGACCAGCGTGCTCGACGCGGTCTGCTTCGCGCTCTACGGCGACGTGCCGGGCGAGCGCAGCATCGCCAAGCGGCTGCGCGCCGACCAGGCCCCCGCCCACGTCGCCCCCCAGGTGAGCCTCGACGTGACGCTCGCCGGACGCCGCTTCCGGATCGTCCGCTCCCCGGCCTGGCAGCGGCCGAAGAAGCGCGGGACCGGCACCACCACGCAACAGGCCTCGGTGACCATGACCGAGCTGGTCGGCGGCACCGAGGTCCTGCTCTCCAGCCGCCTCGACGAGGTCGGCGACCTCGTCGTGGGCCTGATCGGCATGACCATGCCGCAGTTCTGCCAGGTCGCGATGCTTCCCCAGGGGGGCTTCCAGGCGTTCCTGCGCGCCCGCGCCGACCAGCGTCAGGCGGTGCTCCAGCAGCTCTTCCACACCGCCCGCTTCTCGCGCGTCGAGGGGTGGCTCAAGGACCGCAGGCTCCAGCTGCACCGGGCGTCGCGCCGCCGCCACGACGAGGTCGTGGCCCGGGTCAACCGTCTCTCCGAGGCCGCCGGCGAGCCCCCGCCGGTCGAGTGGGACCTCGACGCCCTGGACTCCCCCGCCGCCGACGGGTCCCTGGCCGGCTGGGCGGGCCGGCTGCGCGCCGACGCGCGCCACCGGCTCGAGCAGGGCGTCACGACCCTGCCCGCCGCGGTCCAGGCCGAGGAGTCCGCCCGCCGGGAGCTGGAGGAGGCCACCCGGACCAGCCGTCTCCTGGTCCGCCGCGACGAGGCCCGGGAGGCTCACGGGCGGTTGCTGGCCTCCCAGCCGGCGCACGAGGAGCGCAGTCGCGAGCTGGAGGTCGCGGTGCGGGCCGCGGCGGTCGTGCCCCTGGCCACGGTCACCGAGAACGCCACCTGGGAGGCCAGCGGCGCCCGGGTGCGCCTCCAGGCGCTCCGCGACGAGCTGGGCGGCGTGCTGGTCGAGCCCCGGACCGTGACCTGCCTGGGCCTCCCCGAGGCGCTCGACCCCGACGCCCCGCTCCCCGTGCTCCGTGGGGCCGTGCGGGCGCGGCTGGAGTCCCTCGCACCCCTGAGGCAGCACGACGAGCGCTGCGGGTTGCTGGCCGACGCGGTCACCGAGGTCGACCAGGAGCTCGCGGCCGCCTCCGAGACCCGCGACGAGCGGGCCGAGCAGGTCGCCGCAGTGCCACCCCGCCTCGAGCGGCTTCGGCTGGCGCTGGCCTCCAGCACCGCCCTGGCGGAGTCCACGCAGGCACGACGGCGCGACCTCGAGACGCTCCGTGCCCGGCTGGCCGCCCACCGCAGGGTCGAGGTGCTCCAGCGGCACCTGGAGTCGGCCGAGGAGCTGCGGCGCGGCAGCGTGGCCCGCGTCCAGGAGCTGACCGAGGTCTGGCTCGACCTGCGCGAGGCACGCCTGCAGGGCATGGCCGCCGAGATCGCCGGGGCTCTCGCCGTCGGCGGCTCCTGCCCGGTGTGCGGATCCTGCAGCCACCCCAGCCCTGCGGCCGCCGCGCCGGGAGCGCCCGACGCCGAGGCGGAGCGTCTCGCGCTCCGGGAGGTCGACGACGCCAAGGCCACCCAGCTCGTCCACGACGAGCAGGTCCAGCAGCTGCGCACCCAGCTCGAGGTGGTGCGCGCAGTTGCCGGCGAAGCGGACGAGGAGCGGCTCTCGGCCGAGCTGGAGGTCAGCGAGGCTGCGCTCCGCGAGGCGGAGGAGGCGGGCGACCGCGCCGCCGAGCTGCGCGCCGGCCTGGCCGACCTCGAGGCCCGTCTGGAGCGCGCCCGTGCCGAGCTGGAGTCCGCCACCGTCGAGGTCACTCGGCTCACCGAACGGCGCGACGGCCTTCGCCGCGAGCTGGCCGACGTCACCGGTGCCCGCGCGGAGCTTCTCGCCGGGACGGGCCTGCCTGACATCGCCGGCCTGATCGGCCACGTCCAGGTCCTCGACGCCCTGGTCTCCCGGGCCGTGGAGGCCCAGGCCACCGCCGAGGAGGCCGGGCGGCGGGCCACCGAGCAGGAGCAGGCCCTGGCCCGCTGCCTGGCCGAGCACGGCTTCGACCGGGTCGACCGCGCCCGCTCCGGACACCGTGACCCGGCGACGGTGGAGCGGCTGCGCGCCCGGGTGGACGCCTACCGCGACGAGACGAGCCGCTGCCTGGCCGTCCTCGAGGAGCCCGAGGTGCTGGCCCTCGCCGACACGGACGCGCCCGACCTCGAGGTGCTGACGCGACGGCACCACGAGCTGCGCGAGGAGCTGCACCGCCTGCGCGCACGGCACGACGCGGACCAGACCCGCGCCGAGCGGATCAGCGTCCTGGTCGACGACCTGGAGGAGCTGCTGGCCGCCTGGCGGCCGCTGCGGGAGGAGCACCGGACGGTGGCCGACCTCGCCGCCTTCGTGGAGGGCAAGTCGGTCGACAACAGGCGCCAGATGCGACTCGCGGCCTACGTGCTGGCCTACCGCCTCTCCCAGGTGGTCGCGGCCGCCAACGCCCGCCTGACCACCATGAGCGACCGGCGCTACACCCTCGAGCACACCGAGGGGCGGGGCAACCGGGAGACCCGCGGCGGGCTGGGTCTGCTGGTGCGCGACGACTGGTCCGGCGAGGCTCGCGACCCGGCCACCCTGTCCGGCGGCGAGACGTTCGTGGTCTCCCTGGCCCTCGCGCTGGGCCTGGCCGACGTGATCACCGAGGAGGCGGGCGGGGCCGACCTCGACACGCTCTTCGTCGACGAGGGGTTCGGCTCGCTCGACGCCGACACCCTCGACGACGTGCTCGACACCCTCGACGCGCTTCGCGACCGGGGCCGGGTGATCGGCGTGGTGAGCCACGTCAGCGAGATGCGCGAGCGGATCCCGGCGCAGCTGCGCGTCCACAAGGGACGTGCCGGCTCGACGCTCTCCACGGCCGGGCTGTAGCCCGGCGGCCGTCGGCGCTCAGCTCCCGAGCGTCGTCGTCCAGTCCGAGACGTCCAGCTCCCACTCCTGGGCCAGTCGGGCGACCTGAGGCCGGTAGAGCACCTTCAACGACTCCACCAGCCCCTCCGGCGGGCTCCAGGACGCGTTGCTGCTGGACCGCGAGGGCCGGTCGACGTCCCGCAGCGGGATCGGGCCGAGCCCCAGGCGCGCCCAGACCGCCCCGACGGCCTGCTCCGGTGCGCGCCGGGCCTGCTCGTAGACCATCACGACCATCCGCTCGCGGCCTACCGCGTGCGCCCACATCGCCAGCTGGTCGGCGTAGAAGCCGCTGAAGGTCTGGACCGTGATCGGCACCGGGTAGGGCCACGGCGACTTGGCGCGGGTGGCGGCCAGCCGCATCGCCGACAGGAACCGCTCCACGGGGTCGCGGAGGATCACCAGGACCGGGGCTTCGGGTCCCAGCACCCGGGCGGCGGTGAACGGGGCCGAGGAGTGGCGCAGGTACTGCGGGGTCCACTCGCCCCGGGCCAGCGCGTCGGCGGGGAAGAGGTCGGCATAGGCCGAGAGCGGCTCGACGCCGTCGCCGACCTTGTGCAGCAGGTGCTGCTCCTTCTTGCCGTTCACACCCAGCCCGACCCCGGGGTGCTGGCACAGGAGGTCGGTGAACCAGGTCGTCCCTGAGCGTTGGGCCCCGATGCCGAGCCAGGCCGGTGCGGTCATGGGCGAGACCCTACCGGGGGCACTAGGGTCCCCCCATGGACCCTGCGGAGATCGATCCGACGTTCGTGAGCCTGCCCCTGGAACGGCTCGGCCAGGTGGCCCTGGGGCGGGCGGCGGACCGGGGGGCGAGCCATGCCGACTTCCGTCTCGAGCGCACCCGCTACCAACACCTGGCCGTCAGAGACGCCGCGCTCCAGGGCGCCAGCGACGTGGAAGACCTCGGCTTCGCGGTCCGCGTCGTCCACCGGGGCGCCTGGGGGTTCGCCAGCGGCGTGGGGCTGACGGCCCAGGAGGTCCTCCGGGTCACCGACCAGGCGCTGGCCGTGGCCGAGCTCGCCTCCACCATGACCACCGTCCCGGTCGAGCTGGCACCCGAGCCGGTGCACGCGGACGCCACCTGGATCTCCTCCTACCAGATCGACCCCTTCACGGTGCCGACCCGCGACAAGGTCGACGTGCTGCGCGCCTGGACCGCGCGCCTCACCGCCCACCCGGTGGTCGACCACGCGGCTGCCGGCCTCCAGCAGGTGCTGGAGCTGAAGTACTACGCCGACCTGAGCGGCACCCGCACCACCCAGCAGCGGGTCAGGGTGATGCCCACCTTCGAGGCGATGGGCTCCGACGACCGCTCCGGCACCTTCGACTCGATGACCACCCTCGCCCCGCCGGTCGGTCGCGGCTGGGAGTACCTCACCGCCGGGGGCTGGGACTGGGACGCCGAGCTGGCCGAGGTGCCCGACCTGCTGGCCGAGAAGCTGCGGGCCCCGAGTGTGGAGCCGGGCTCCTACGACCTGGTCATCGACCCCTCCAACCTGTGGCTCACCATCCACGAGTCGATCGGGCACGCCACCGAGCTCGACCGGGCCCTGGGCTACGAGGCGAGCTATGCCGGCACCTCGTTCGCGACCTACGACCGGCTCGGTTCCCTGGTCTACGGCTCCCCGGTGATGCAGGTGACCGGCGACCGGACGGTGGAGCACGGCCTCGCCACCACCGGGTACGACGACGAGGGCGTCCAGACCCAGTCCTGGGACCTCGTGCGCGACGGCATCCTGGTCGGCTACCAGCTCGACCGGGCGATGGCCCGGGCCAAGCCCGAGCTCAACGGCGGCCGGTCCAACGGGTGCGCCTACGCCGACTCCCCCGGGCACGTCCCCATCCAGCGGATGGCCAACGTCTCGCTGCAGCCGGCGCCGGACGGTCCCTCGACCGACGAGCTCATCGCCGGCGTGGAGCGCGGCCTCTACGTCGTGGGCGACCGGAGCTGGTCGATCGACATGCAGCGCTTCAACTTCCAGTTCACCGGCCAGCGCTTCTTCAGGATCGAGGGCGGACGGCTGGCCGGCCAGGTGCGCGACGTCGCCTACCAGGCCACCACCACCGACTTCTGGGGCTCGATGGAGGCGGTGGGCGGTCCCGGCACCTGGCGGCTCGGCGGCGCCTTCAACTGCGGCAAGGCCCAACCCGGGCAGGTGGCCGCGGTGAGCCACGGCTGCCCCAGCGCGCTCTTCCGGGGCGTCCGGATCCTGAACACCGCCGAGGAGGCCGGCGCATGACCCAGTCCTTGACCCCCCAGCAGCTCGTCGAGTCGGCGCTCGCCGCGTCGACGGCCGACGACTGCACCGTCCTCGTCCAGGACACCACCAGCGCCAACCTGAGGTGGGCCAACAACACCCTGACCACCAACGGGGTGATGCACCGGGTGCAGGTCACCGTGATCTCCTTCGTGCGCTCCGGGGCGGGGACGGCCACCGGCTCGGCGTCCTCCACAGCGACCTCCACCGAGCAGGTCGCCGCCCTGGTGACCGCGGCCGATGCGGCCGCCCGCGCTTCCGGTCCCGCGGAGGACGCCGGTGAGCTGGCCGGAGGAAGGGTGTCCCCCGACTGGGACGACCACGCCCCGGGCACCGACGTGGGTGTCTTCGGCGCCTTCGCGCCGGCGCTCGGCGAGGCCTTCGGACGAGCCTCCTCCGACGGGCGCGTCCTCTACGGCTTCGTCGACCACCAGGTGACGACGACCTACCTGGGCTCCTCCACCGGGCTCCGGCTGCGCCACGTGCAGCCGACCGGCCACTACGGGTGCACCGGCAAGACCGCCGACCTGACCCGCAGCGCGTGGGTGGGCGGGGCGACCCGCGACTTCCGCGAGGTCGACGCCCTGGGCCTCGACGCCGACCTGGCCACCCGCCTGGAGTGGGCGCGGCGGCGGGTCGACCTGCCCGCCGGGCGCTACGACACCATCCTGCCGCCGACCGCGGTCGCCGACCTGCTCATCGACGCCTACTGGAGCGCCGGTGCCCGGGTGGCTCACGAGGGCCAGTCCGTCTTCAGCCGCCGCGAGGGCGGCACCCGGATCGGCGAGCGCGTCGTGGCGCCCGGCGTCCGGCTCCTCTCCGACCCCGGCTACCCGGGGCTGGGGTGCGCGCCCTTCGTGGTGGCTCCCGCCTCGAGCAACACCTCCTCGGTCTTCGACAACGGGCTGCCCCTGGCCCGGACGTCGTGGGTGGAGGACGGGCGCCTGGCCGCCCTGGTCCAGACCCGGCAATCGGCGGCGCTGACCGGTCAGCCGACGACCCCCGGCATCGACAACCTCGTCCTCGAGGTCGACGGGGGGACCGGCGACGTGAGCGATCTGGTGGCCGGGACCGAGCGGGGCCTGCTGCTGACCTGCCTGTGGTACATCCGCGAGGTGGATCCGCAGCGGCTGCTGCTGACCGGGCTGACCCGCGACGGGGTCTACCTGGTCGAAGGCGGAGAGATCACCGCCGCCGTCAACAACTTCCGGTTCAACGAGAGCCCGATCGACCTGCTCTCCCGCTTCACCGCGGCGAGCGCCACCGTCCCGGCGTTCAGCAGGGAGTGGGGGGAGGACTACTTCAGCCGCACCGCGATGCCGGCGCTGCGGGTCCCGGACTTCAACATGTCCAGCGTCTCCCAGGCCCTCTGACCCACCCCACGGGGCCCGCCGGCCGCTGGTGGCCCCGCCGCCGGGGTGCGCCCGGCAGCGGCCACTACTCCAGGGCGTAGGGACTGCGCGTGTAGACGAAGGTGGCCGCCTCGAGGTGGGAGACCTCACCGTCCTCGCGGCGTACGACGTGGAGGGTCTCGCCGCGGTGATAGCCCTCGACGCCGACCAGGCGACCCTCGCGCAGCTCGAAGCGGTCGAGACCGCCCGGCGGAGTCAGGGAGCGCAGCTCCAGTCGCCCGTTGCGCCATGACGCCTCCGTGGCGGTGTTGCCCCAGAACCACAGGCCGGGGATCCCGGCCAGCGGCTCCGGCACCGCCTCCGTCGGGTGCCACGGCTCGATCACCTCGTCGACGAAGTCCCCGTCGATGAGGTCGAGGACCGCCTGGGCCTGGTCGATCCCGGTGGTGGCGTTGGCGAGCACCGTGGCGCCGATGCCCGAGCCGGGGTCGACGAAGAGCCCGGCGAGGTAGCCCGGCATCGACCCGGTGTGCCCGACCAGGATCCCGCCCGTCGAGGTGAGCAGGCGGACGCCGAGGCCGTAGTCCTCGCTCACCGGGCGGAGCATCTCCTCCAGGGAACCGGGGTCCAGCATGTCGGGCCTGGCGCCGGAGAGGAACTGTCCCCACAGCACCAGGTCGGCGACCGTCGACCAGAGCTGGCCGGCCGGGGCCATGGCGCCGGTGTTGCTGAGCGGCTCGAGGCGGCGCACCCCGGTGAAGTGGTCGACGCTCCACCCGGGCTGGGCGTTGGGCCGCGGCAGGTAGGAGGTCTGGGTCATTCCCAGCGGGATCAGCAGGCGCTCCACGACCAGCTGGCGCCAGGAGGTGCCGGTGACCCGGACCAGGACCTCGCCGAGCAGCGCGTAGCCGAGGTTGGAGTAGTGGAAGCCCTCGCCCGGCGCGGCAACCCGGCCGGAGCCGTCGTTGGCTGCGGCCAGGGCCGCGAAGTCGCCGCCGCGGGTACGCTCCCACCAGGGGCCGCAGGGCTCGCTCTGGAGGCCCGCGGTGTGGCTGAGCAGCTGGCGCAGCGTGGCCTCGGCGTAGCCGATGTCGCCCAGGTGGCGCCCCACCGGGTCGTCGAGGTCGAGCAGCCCGGCATCGCGCGCCTGCATCACCAGCGCGGCGGTCATCGTCTTGGTGATCGAGCCGATGCGGTACTGCCCGTCCAGCCCGGCTCCCTGCCCCGAGGCGCCGGCCCAGACGACTCCGTAGCGGTCGAAGACGGCACCGAGGATCGACGAGAGCCGGCCACGCGACTGCGCGAGGTCCAGGCAGCTCTGACGACGCTCGATCATTCGGCGAAGGCCTCCGGCGGCGGACAGGAGCAGACCAGGTTGCGGTCGCCGTACGCCTGGTCGATGCGCGCCACCGGCGGCCAGTACTTGTCGGGGTCCGGGCCGGTGGGGAAGGCGCCCAGCTCGCGGGGGTAGGGACGGTCCCACTCCCCCACCACCGCGGCCGCCGTGTGCGGGGCGCGGCGCAGCGGGGACTCCTCGGGGCGCCACTCGCCGGCGCCGACCCGGTCGATCTCGGCGCGGATCGCGATCATCGCCTCCACGAACCGGTCGATCTCCGCGAGGTCCTCGGACTCCGTCGGCTCCACCATCAGGGTGCCCGCCACGGGGAACGACATGGTGGGCGCGTGGAAGCCGTAGTCGACCAGGCGCTTGGCCACGTCGTCGACCGTCACCCCGGTCTCGCGGGTGAGCGGCCGCAGGTCCAGGATGCACTCGTGGGCCACCAGCCCCGAGTGACCCCGGTAGAGCACCGGGAAGTGCTCCTCCAGGCGGGCGGCGACGTAGTTGGCCGCGAGCACCGCGTGCGCGGTCGCCCGGGTCAGTCCCTCGGCCCCCATCATCCGCACGTAGGCCCAGGAGATCGGCAAGATGCCGGCCGACCCGTGGGGAGCCGCGCTGATCGGCCCGATGCCCTCGCGGCGCGACACCTCCGGGTGCTCCGGGTGCGAGGGCAGGAAGGGCGCCAAGTGGGCGCGCACCGCCACCGGCCCGACCCCGGGGCCGCCCCCGCCGTGCGGGATGCAGAAGGTCTTGTGCAGGTTGAGGTGGGAGACGTCGCCGCCGAACTCGCCGGGCCGGGCGTAGCCCAGCAGCGCGTTCAGGTTGGCCCCGTCGACGTAGACCTGCCCGCCGTGCTCGTGCACGACGTCGCACAGCTCGGTGATCGAGTCCTCGTAGGCGCCGTGGGTCGAGGGATAGGTGACCATGATGGCGGCGAGGGTCTCCGCGTGCTCGGCACACTTGAGGCGCAGGTCTTCGAGGTCGACCGAGCCGTCCTCCCCCGCCTTGACGACCACGACCCGCATCCCGGCCATCACCGCCGAGGCGGCGTTGGTGCCGTGGGCCGACGACGGGATCAGGCACACGTCGCGCACCGGTGCGGACCCCTGGTGCCGCGCCTGGTGGTAGCCGCGGATCGCGAGCAGGCCGGCCAGCTCGCCCTGGGAGCCGGCGTTGGGCTGGACCGACACCTCGTCGTAGCCGGTGACCTCGGCCAGCCACGACTCGAGGTCGGCGACGAGGCGCTGGTAGCCGGCGGCGTCCTCGGCGGGGGCGAAGGGGTGCAGGTCGGCGAAGCCGGGCAGGCTGATGGGCTCCATCTCGGTCGTGGCGTTGAGCTTCATGGTGCACGAGCCCAGCGGGATCATCCCGCGGTCCAGCGCGTAGTCGCGCGCGGAGAGCCGGCGCAGGTAGCGCAGCATCTGGGTCTCGCTGTGGTGGGTGGAGAAGACCTCGTGGGTGAGGAACGGCGTACGACGGCGCAGGGCCGGCGGCAGCGCGTCGTCGCGCGCCGGGGCCCCGGCCTCCGCGGTCTCGACCCCGAAGGACTGCCTCACCGCGGCCAGGGTCTGGTCCGTGGTGGTCTCCGAGAGGGAGAGCCCGACCCGGTCGGGGTCGACCAGGCGCAGGTGCAGGCCGAGCTCGCGGGCGCGGGCGACCACCTGCCCGGCGGCGCCCGGCACCCGCACGCAGAGGGTGTCGAAGAACTCCGGGTGCTCCACCTCGAGCCCGGCCGCGGTCAAGGACTCCGCCAGCCGGACCGCCTGGGCGTGCACGCGCCGAGCGATGTCCCGCAGGCCGTCGGGCCCGTGGTAGACGGCGTACATGCCGGCCACCACGGCCAGCAGCACCTGGGCGGTGCAGATGTTGGAGGTGGCCTTGTCGCGCCGGATGTGCTGCTCGCGGGTCTGCAGGGCCAGCCGGTAGGCGCGGTGGCCCTCGGCGTCGACCGAGACCCCGACCAGGCGGCCGGGCAGGTGACGCTCGAGACCGGCGCGCACAGCCATGTAGCCGGCGTGGGGCCCGCCGTAGAAGAGCGGGACGCCGAAACGCTGGGAGGAGCCCACCACCACGTCGGCGCCCAGCTCGCCGGGCGCCTCCAGCAGGGTGAGGGCCAGCAGGTCGGCCGCCACGACTGCCAGCGCGCCCCGCTCGTGGGCCTGGACCAGCAGGGGCCGGGGGTCGAGCACCCGGCCCGAGGCGCCGGGGTACTGCACCAGCAGGCCGCTGAGCTCGCCCTGCGGCAGACCGTCGGAGAGGTCCGCGACGACCACCTCGATGCCCATGGCGCGGGCCCGGGTGCGCACCACCTCGCGCGTCTGCGGCAACGCGTCCGCGTCGACCACGAAGGGGCCGGCGGCCTTGCGCTGGGCGCGGCGCACCAGGGTCATCGCCTCGGCCACCGCCGTGCCCTCGTCGAGGAGGGAGGCGTTGGCGGTGGGCAGGCCGGTGAGGTCCGCGATCACGGTCTGGAAGTTGAGCAGCGCCTCCAGCCGGCCCTGGGAGATCTCCGGCTGGTAGGGGGTGTAGGCGGTGTACCAGGACGGGTCCTCCAGCACGTTGCGCCGGATCACCGCCGGCGTCACGGTGCCGTGGTAGCCCAGCCCGATCAGGCTCTCGGCGACCCGGTTCGCGGCGGCGAGGCTCCGCAGCTCGGCCGCGGCGGCCGCCTCCGAGACGGGCTCCGGAAGCCGCAACGGCTCGGCGGAGCGGATCGCCGGCGGCACGGCGGCGTCCATCAGGCTGGTCAGCGAGTCGTGGCCCAGCACCTTCAGCATGGTCGCGACGTCGTCGTCGCGTGGGCCGATGTGACGCTCCACGAAGGGGGCGGCTCCGGACGACTGGGGCGGGGTGGGCTGGTCGGGCATGTCACGCTCCGGGCTCGGACGAGGACTGGTCGTCCTCCCCCTCTGTCACGCCCCGTCCCGGCGACGCTTCAGAGCTGCCTGACCACGCGGTCCTTGGTGCCTGAGAGGTTCCGGGGAGGAATTGCCCCTTCGGCGCTGGTGCGGCTGCCACCAGGACTCTCCCGCGCGGGATCGTCAGCGACAGCGAACCTACCATCAGAGCGCGGGGAGGCTGCTCGCTCAGCCCGTACGACGGGCGGCGCGGCGAGCGGCAAGCTCGTCCCCGGGCAGCGGAGCGGTGTCGGAGGCCGCGCGCTCGCTGGGGAGCTCGGAGAGGGTGCCCTCGATCTCGCGCCAGACACCGCCGATGGCGATGCCGAAGACGCCCTGGCCACCCTGCAGGAGGTCGATGACCTCGTCGTTGCTGGTGCACTCGTAGACCGAGGCCCCGTCGCTCATCAGCGTGACCCGGGTGAGGTCGTCGGTGCCCCGGGCGCGCAGGTGCTGGACCGCGGTGCGGATCTGCTGGAGCGAGATGCCGGCGTCGAGCAGCCGCTTGACGACCTTGAGGAGCAGGATGTCGCGGAAGGAGTAGAGCCGCTGGGACCCCGAGCCCGTCGCCCCGCGGACGGTGGGCTCCACCAGTCCGGTGCGCGCCCAGTAGTCGAGCTGGCGGTAGGTGATCCCGGCCGCGTTGCACGCCGTGGGACCGCGGTAGCCGGCGTCGCTTGGCAGCGGGGAGACGTCGTCGGTGAAGAGGAGACCCTGCTCCTCGGCGACCTCCGCGGCACGCTCCGCCTCGAGGCCGTCCACCTTGTCCTGCTTGTTCTCGTCAACGCCCACTGGGGACCCTCCGTCGTCTACTCCGCTCAGCGTAACTCCCTTGGGGGAAGGACGCCGTGGTCTTGCCCCGAGGGCACCACAACGTTGGAGTTACAACGAAGACAGTTCAAGGTAAGCCCCCACCCGCGGGTGGTCAACGCGCCACGCGGTGTGTCGCAACCTTCAACCTCAAGATGAGGGTGAGGGATCAGCCGCCCTCGGGCGCCTCGAAGTCCTCGGGCGTGACCTGGTCGAGGAACTCCCGGAAGCGCTCGACCTCGTCCTCCTGCTCGGCCGGCACCGCGAGGCCCGCCTCGTCCAGCACACCCTCGTCGACGACGATCCGGGCCCCGGTGCGCAGCGCCAGGGCGATCGAGTCGGACGGCCGGGCGCTCACCTCCGCACCGGAGTCGAAGACCAGCAGCGCGTAGAAGACGTTGTCGCGCACCTCGGTGATCCGCACCTCCGCCAGGGGCGCGCCGGTCGCCTCCAGGACGTCCTTCATCAGGTCGTGGGTGAGGGGACGGGGTGGGACGACCCCCTGCTGGGCGAAGGCGATCGCGGTGGCCTCCACGGCCCCGATCCAGATCGGCAGGTACCTGTCCCCCGCCACTTCGCGCAGCAGCACGATGGGCTGGTTGGAAGGCATCTCGACCCGGACTCCGATGACGTCTACCTCGCGCACACCGCCACCCTACTCCGCACCGGTGGGAGGGTCAGGATCCCTGCAGCCCGTTCTTCACCAGGGTCGCGTGCAGCCGCACCGAGAGGGCCGCGATCTCGCTGACGGCCTCCTCGGCCCGGGCCCGGGCGGCCGCGTCGCGGCCGCGCTTGAGCGGAGCCACGACCTGCTCGACGAGCCCCACCTCGCGGTCGGCGGAGGTCTTGAAGGCGCGCAGGTGGCGGGGCTCGAAGCCGAAGTCGGCGAGCTCCCGGGCGGTGCGGGCGATGACCAGGGCGTCCGTGTCGTAGTGACCGGTCCCCGGGCGAGGGGTGATCAGCCCGAACTGCTCGAGCTGGCCGAGGAGCTCCTCGCTGACCTCGGCGATCTTGAGCAGCTCGCGACGCGAGAGCCGGACGTCGGAGCGGCGGGAGAAGGACTCGGGCGAGGGGAGCCCGTCGCTGGCCAGCGCCACCTGGGGAACGGTGGGGACCACCGCCTCGATGGGCGGCGGCTCCAGGCCGCGGTCGATGGCGTCGAGGTGCTCCCCGATCACCTTCAGCGGCAGGTAGTGGTCACGCTGCATGCGCAGGACGTAGCGGAGACGCTCGACGTCCTCGTGGGAGAACTTCCGGTAGCCCGCCGGGGTCCGCTCGGGCTTGATGAGGCCCTTGTCCTCGAGGAAGCGGATCTTGGGGATGGTGATCCCCGGGAAGTCGGGGCGGAGGACGTCGAGAACCTGCCCGATGTTCATCCGCCCCCGGGAGGGGCGTGAGGAGGGAGCGGAGGACGCTGGGGAGACCACGCTGACGCGCCTCAGCCGGTCACGTGACCGGCGAAGAAGACAAGCCGGTACTTGCCGATCTGCACCTCGTCGCCGTCCGTCAGCTCCACCGAGTCGATCCGGTCCCGGTTGACGTAGGTGCCGTTGAGGCTGCCGACGTCGCTGACCCGGAACGTGTCCCCGTCGCGACGGAACTCCGCGTGCCGGCGGGAGACCGTGACGTCGTCGAGGAAGATCTCGGACTCGGGGTGACGCCCCGCGGCCACCATGTCGGTGTCCAGGAGGAAGCGACTGCCCGCTCCGGGGCCGCGCTGGACCACGAGCAACGCCGAGCCGGTCGGCAGGGCGTCGACGGCGGCGGCGTCGACCGGGCTCAGCGCCCGGTCGGAGCTCTCTGCCCGCTCGTGGGGGATCGAGATGGTCGTGGTGGCGTCCGGCGCACCGGCGTCGCCGGAGGCCTCTGCCGCTCCCCCCGCGATCGGCGACCCGCACTGCGCGCAGAACCGTGCGTCGTCGGGATTTGGCTTTCCGCAGGCCGTGCAGAACGGCATGTGTCCTCCGCTTCCGTGTCCGGGGCCGCACCTGAGGGCCTCACCCTCAAGGCCCGGCTGAGGGTGAAGGTTCCTACGAAACTATCAGTTTGTGCAACTGAGCGGGGCTCAACTCGGGTCGAGAGCGTCCTGGTAGGCGGCCGAGTCCATCAGCGCGTCGAGCTGCGCGGGGTCGGCCGGCGCGACCTCGAAGAGCCAGCCGGCGGCGTAGGGGTCGTTGTTGACCAGCTCGGGCGTCGCGTCCAGGGAGTCGTTGCGCGCCACGACCTCCCCGCTGACGGGGGCGTAGATGTCGCTCACCGACTTCGTCGACTCCAGCTCGCCGCAGGTGTCCCCCGCGCTCACCACCTCGCCCACCTCGGGCAGCGAGACGTAGACGATGTCACCCAGCGCGTCCTGGGCGAAGTGGGTGATCCCCACCCGCACCGTGCCCGAGCCCTCCGTGCTGCGCACCCACTCGTGCTCCGAGCTGTACTTCAGGTCCTCGGGGTACATCGCGCTCTCCTCTGGCTGGAGGGTCCCGACGGACCCGGGGCGGTGGTCGTCGAGGCTACTGCCCCTGCGCGGGACCGGCGAAGTCGGTCCGGGGCAGGTCGCGGACCGACTCGATCACGATCTGGCCCGGCTCCTCGATGGCCACCTCGGCGCCGTCCTGGCCGCGCAGCGCCGCGATCGGGCCGCTGGGGAAGTTGACTCCGCCCGCCAGGGTGCCGGGCTCGCCGATGGCCTCGATCACGTAGGGGGGCTCCAGCGGCACGCCGTCGACGGTGACGACGCCGTCGACCTCCTCGAACGAGCTCTGCGCGACGAGGCGGACCGTGTCGTTGATCTCGATCGCCTCCGCGCCCGCGGTGCGCAGCTCCTGGACCATGTCGAGGAGCCGGTCGGTGCGCACCGGCGTCTCGTCCTCGGTGATCGTGATGCGCAGCCCGGGACCGCTCACCGGGACGAGCCCGGCCAGGATGTTGAGGGTCTTCAGCTTCTCGGCCGCCTGCTCCAGCGCCGCCTGCCGGGCGTTGGAGTCGGTCTGCAGGTTGCGGCGCTCCCCCTCGAGCCGGGCGATCTCGCGCCGGGCCCGGTCGGAGGTGCCGGTCAGGCCGTTGAGGATCTCGATCAGGTCCTCCTCCCGCCGCCCGGCGTAGGTGTCGTCCAGCTCGGTGCTGCGCACCTGGGCGACGGCGGCGAAGCCGAGGACCGCAAGGAGGACCGCGACCACCACCTGTGAGCGCGAGGGTCTCTTGAGGGCGCCCCTCAGCCGCTCGCGGGCGCCGTCCGGCTCAGGCATGGAAGAGATGGCGGCGGATCGCCGCGGAGTTGGAGAAGATCCGGATGCCCAGCACGACGATCACCCCGGTCTGGAGCTGGCTGCCGACGCCCAGCTTGTCGCCGAGGAAGACGATGCTCGCGGCCAGGACGACGTTGCTGACGAAGGAGACGACGAAGACCTTGTCGTCGAAGATGCCGTCGAGGAACGCGCGCAGGCCGCCGAAGACGGCGTCCAGGGCGGCCACGACCGCGATCGGCAGGTACTGCTCGAGCCCCTGGGGGATGTCGGGCTGCAGCAGCAGCCCCGCGACGATGCCGAGCAGCAACCCGAGGGCGGCGATCACTGTCCCATCTCCTTCATCTGTGCGGACCGCTCGGGCCCGCGCTCACGGGCGTTCGGCAGCGGTCGCATGCGCGCCGCCGGCAGCTCGATGTCGTCATCATCCTCGATCTCGAAGACGAACTCCAACGAACGCGCCAAGGCGTAGAACACCGCGCCGTGGGTGGTGCGCAGCAGCCTCGCCTCCAGCGTGTCGGGGTCACCGATGGCCGAGACGACGTAGGGCGGCGAGAGCGGCCGCACGTTGACGTGGATCGCCGATGCCGAGTTCTGGATCGAGGAGAGCGCGGTGAGCCGCTGCCCGTTGATCGCGATCGCCTCGGCGCCGGCGGCCCAGAGACCGTCGACCAGGAAGAGGAGGTCGTCGTCCTTGAGCACGTCGTCACCCACCGCCCCCGGGGCCGAGTCCACCGTCACCCGGACGCCGGGGCCGCGCACCGCGAGGTAGCCGGTGCGCACGCCGAGGCGGCTCACCCGCTGGCTGACCTCGGTCTCCCTCTCCCGCAGACCGCGCAGGCCCTCCTCGGCGGCTGCGTTGCTCACCCTCAGCTCGCCCGCCCTGTCCTGGAGCTCGCGCACGTCGGTGCGCCCCTCCTGGATCCGCGAGACGAGGCTGGCCCGGCCCAGCGCGTCGACGTCGGCGTTGCGCGAGGTCTGGACGGCCGCGACGGCCACCAGCACCCCGAAGACACCGACCACCGCCGCCGTCACCAGACGCCGCCTGCGGTGCTGGTCGGCGTCCTCGGGGACCGGCCGCTGCCGCCGCCGCTCGGCGGCGTGCTGGTAGTCCTCGTCCATCGACTGCTCGGTGATCAGGGAGAGCAGCGGGAGGGTCACGTGCTGTGGCAGGGGGGCCGACTTCCGCTCCGGGGGGTCGCTCATCGTCGTGCCTCCGGCCGCGGGAGGGGAGGGGTGGTCAGCAGCAGGGTGCGGACCTGCCAGGCGTAGAGGAGCCCGGCCCACCAGTAGAGGCCGATCCCCCAGAGCGCGAAGGCCCAGCCGAAGACGTTGGCCAGCGTCGCCACCACGCCGTCGCCCTCGCCCAGGAAGAGCAGCGGGAACGCATAGAGGAGGTTGAAGGTCGCCGCCTTGCCCAGGAAGTGCACGGGCAGGGAGGTGTAGCCCCTGGTCCGCAGCAGCGGCACCAGCCCCCACAGCGCCAGGTCCCGCAACGGCAGGGCGAGGGCCACCCACCAGGGGATGACGTCGCGCAGGGCGAGCCCCACCACCACCGCGAGGATGTAGAGACGGTCCGCGACGGGATCGAGCAGCTCACCGAGCTCGGAGCGCTGGTCCAGCACCCGTGCGAGGTAGCCGTCCAGGTAGTCGGTGATGCCGGAGAGCATCAGCAGCGCGAGAGCCCAGCCGTCCGCCTCGGGTCCGAGGACCAGCCAGAGGAAGACCGGGATGCTCGCCAGCCTCAGCAGGCTGAGGATGTTCGGGACCGTCCACACCCGGTGAACCCTATCCAGCAGTTCCAGCCCCGCGCTCACACCGGCTCGTCGTGGTGCGCAGCATCCCGGATCTCCCCGACCAGCTCCTCCAGCACGTCCTCGAGCGTGACCAGCCCGAGCAGCGTCCCGTCCCGGCCGATGACCCGGCCCATGTGGGCGCCGCGTCGCTGGAGCGCCTCGAGCGCGGTGTGCAGGGGCACCTCGGGACGGACAGTGGCGAAGGGGCGGATCCACTTGTCGTCCACCACCCGCTGGCGTCGGGCCTCGTCGGTCTCCAGCACGTCCTTGATGTGCAGGTAGCCGAGCAGGTCGCCGTCCTCGCTCTCCACGGGGAAGCGGGAGTAGCCGGTGGCGGCGCAGACCTCCTCCACCGTGGCCACGGTGCTCCCCCGCGGCACGGTGGTCAGGCTCCGGGGCGGCATCAGCACCGAGGTCACCGACTTCTCGGTGAAGCCCAGGGCGCCGGCGAGGCGGTCGTACTCGTGGGCCTCGATGAGCCCCTCGCCGCGTGACTCCTCCACCAGGGCCGCCACCTGCTCGCGGGTGTAGGTGGAGGTCACCTCGTCCTTCGGCTCGATCCGCAGCATCCGCAGGATGGCGTTGGCGCACGCATTGATCGTCACGATCACCGGGCGCAGCAGGGCCACCACCACCATCATCGGCGGGCCCAGGAGCAGCGCCGAGCGCTCGGGCCCGGCGATGGCGAGGTTCTTGGGGACCATCTCGCCGAGCACCACGTGCAGGTAGACCACGAGCGTCATGGCGATGACGAACGCGACCGGATGCACCAGGCCCTCGGGGACCCCCAGCCGGGCGAAGAGCGGCTCCAGCAGGTGGGCGACCGCCGGCTCGCCGACGGCACCGAGACCTAGCGAGCAGATGGTGATGCCGAGCTGCGCACCGGCCATCACGACCGAGATCTGCTCCATCGCCCGCAGGGTGGTGCGGGCCATCGCGGAGCCGGCCTCGGCGCGCGGCTGGATCTGGCTGCGCCGCGCGGAGATGAGCGCGAACTCGGCGCCGACGAAGAAGGCGTTGAGGCCGAGCAGCAGCACGGCCAGGAGGATGGCGACCAGATCGCTCACGAGTCGACCCCCTCGGTCCGGGCCGGCGCCGCGGAGGGCGGGGTCAGGGACACCCGGTCCACCCGCAGCCCCTCCATCCGCTCCACTGCGAGGGTGACCGGGCGCTGCTCGACCTCGCCGTCCTCGTCACGGACCGGGACGACGACGTGCACCGTGTCGCCGGCGGACGGCACCCGCCCCAGCTCGCGCACCACCAGGCCGGCCACGGTGTCGTAGTCCTCGTGCTCGGGCAGCTCGATCCCGGTGGCGTCCTCGACCTCGTCGGGGCGCAGCAGCCCGGAGAGCGACCACGTCCCGTCGCGGCGGCGGCGGGCCCGGTCGCCCAGGCGGTCGTGCTCGTCGGAGATGTCGCCGACGATCTCCTCGACCACGTCCTCGAGGGTGACGATCCCGGCCTGACCGCCGTACTCGTCCAGGACCACCGCCATCTGGAAGCCGTCCTGGCGCAGCAGCGCCAGCAGCGGGTCGAGCCGCAGGGAGTCGGGCACCACGATCGGCTTGACCATGATGTGCTTGACCCGCGTGGTCGGGCGCTCGTGCACCGGGAGTGCGACGGCGTGCTTGATGTGCACCGTGCCGACGACGTTGTCCTCGGCGTCCAGCACCGGGAAGCGGGAGTGACCGGTCTGTCGGGCCAGCGCGATCACCTCGGCGGCCCGGTCGCCGGCCTCGACGCTGGTGGTCCGCACCCGCGGAGTCATGATCTCCCCCGCGGTGCGCGTCCCGAACTCCACCGAGCGCTCCATCAGCTCAGCGGTCTCGGCGTCGAGGGTCCCCTCGTCGGCCGAGCGCTGGACCAGGGAGGCGAGCTCCTGGCTGCTGCGCGCCGAGCGGAGCTCCTCCTGCGGCTCGACGCCCAGCCGGCGCACGATGGCGTTGGCCGAGTTGTTCAGGCCCCGGATCGGCCAGGCCATCACGGTGGTGAAGCCCCGCATGAACCCCTGGGTGGCCCGCGCGGTCGCCAGCGGCACCGCGATGGCGAGGTTCTTGGGCACCAGCTCGCCGACGAGCATGGTGAAGAAGGTGGAGAGGACGAGCCCCAGCGCCACCGCCAGCGGGGTCACCCAGGACTCCGGCGTGCCGAGCGCCAGCAGCGGTCCGTCGACCAGCTGGGCGACGGCCGGCTCCGCCAGGAACCCGATTGCCAGGTTGGTGATGGTGATGCCCACCTGGGCTCCGGAGAGCTGGGTGGACAGGGTGCGCAACGCCTGCTGGACCCCGACCGCTCCCCCGTCGCCCTGCTCCACGAGCTGGTCGACGGCACTGCGGTCCACGGTGACCAACGAGAACTCCGCGGCCACGAAGAGCCCGCAGGCGATCATCAGCAGCAGCGAGACCGACAGGAGGATCCACGGCGTCACCGCGGGACACCTCCGCGCCGGACCCGGGCAGGGCCGGGGCGTGCGGGACCGCTCACGATCGAGGGCGGGAAGGGATGGCTACTTTGAGGGCCGTCCATGAGCTGTGTGGCATTCCTTCGGATCCGGGCAGACGATGGGGTCACTCTAGCGACCTCGCCGTATGGTTGGCGTCTTCGGCCCGGCCGCCCGGGTCGACCGGAACCACTTCGGAGGCGGGAAGCTCCACGTCGTCATGCCCAGAGCCTGGAAGCACGTCGCGACCGGCGCCGCTCTCGTCCTCCTCGCGGGACTCGGCGCGTCCGTGGCCGACCGCACCGGCGCCGAGCCGCGCGACGCGGCCGGCGGCGAGCCGGCCGACCGGCCCAACATCGTCCTGGTCATGACCGACGACCAGTCCGACGCCGAGCTGCGGTGGATGCCGCTGACCCGCGCGGCCCTGGGCGAGGGGGGGATGGAGTTCACCGACGCCCTCTCCCCCCACCCCCTCTGCTGCCCGGCACGCGCCGAGCTCCTCACCGGGCAGTACGCCCAGAACAACGGCGTGCGGCACAACAACGGGCCGCACGGCGGCTTCGACTCCATGGACCCGGCCAGGACCCTGGGCGACTGGTTCGCCGCCGCCGGCTACCGCACCGCCTTCGTCGGCAAGTACCTCAACAAGTACGGGCCCGGCGACGGCGCGCAGCCCGGGTGGAGCCGCTGGGCCGCCCTGAGCCGCGGCATCTACGACTACCGGAACTTCAGCCTCGACGTCGGTGGGGGCGAGCAGCCCTACCGCGACGCCTACGTCACCGAGGTCCTGGAGGACACGACCAACCGGATGGTCCGGGAGCTCGCGGCGACCGACGAGCCCTTCCTGCTCCTGTCCTGGCACCTGGCCCCGCACTACCGGTTCGACGAGCGGGGCCGGCGTACCCCACCCCCGGCCGCCGCGCAGGACCGGGGCCGGTTCGCCGGCCTCCGGCCGCCGTCCTTCGACAAGCCGAGCTTCAACCGCGACCAGGTCGACGCCCGCGGCCGGGTCGAGGTGCGCCGGACCGTACGGCGCCCCGTGCACCTCAGGGCCGAGTTCCGGGCCCGGGTCCGCAGCCTGCAGGCCGTCGACCGAGCGGTCGCCAGCCTGGTGGAGACGCTCAAGGAGACAGGAGCGTGGGAGGACACCTACCTGTTCTTCACCTCCGACAACGGCTACCTGCTCGGCGAGCACCGCCGGGTGGGCAAGAACATGCTCCTCGAGGAGGCCCTGCAGGTTCCGCTGCTGGTCGCCGGCCCCGACGTCCCGCCCGGCTCGGTCTCCACGACCCCGGTCACCCTGGTCGACCTGCCGGCCACCTTCGCCGACCTGGCCCAGGTGGAGCCGCGGCGACTCCAGGACGGGGTCTCCCTCGCGCCGCTGCTGCGCGATCCGTCCCTCACCCCAGGGCCGGCGACCGGAGCGCCCGCGCGAGACACCCTGCTGGTGCAGACGGGCCGCAGCGACGGGGACGGCTGGGACGTGCGCGGCGTCCGCACCGACCGATACCTCTACGGCTCCCGCGAGGACGGCAGCGGCGAGGTGCTCCACGACCTGCTGGTCGATCCCTTCCAGCTGGTCGACCGCGCCGCGGACCCGGCCTACGGGCCGGTCCTCGCCGAGCTGCGGGCGCGCCGGGACGAGCTGCTCACCTGCGCCGGACCGGCTTGCAACCGCCGGTTCGGACCCGTGCCGGAGCCCGACCCGCCGCCGGGCCGCGGAACCGGTGCCAGCGGCGACTAGCGTGCTGCCCATGACCGACGTCGCGATCGCCGCTCCCAACGAGGCCTCGGCCGATGCCGGGGAGCAGGTCGCCCGCCTGGGCGGCAACGCCGTCGACGCGGCCGTGGCCGCCGTCCTGGTCACGATGGTCAACGAGGTCGGGCTCGTCTCTCTCAGCTCGGGCGGGTTCGTCACCGTCCAGCCGCCGGGCGACCGGGCCGCCTACACCGTGGACGGCTGGATGGACATGCCCGGCCGCGGTCTCGACGTTCCCCCGGGCACCGGGACCTGGGACGTCCACAGCCAGTACGGCGGCGGCGTGGACATCACCATCGGGCCCGGCTCCGTGGCCGTCCACGGCGCGGTCCTCGCCCTGGGCGAGGCGCACGCCCGCGAGGGCGCACTTCCTTGGTCCGAGGTGGTCGCCCCGGCAGTGGAGGTCGCCCGCCACGGGTTCCGGCTCGGCGCGGCCTCCCGCTACTACCTGGAGTACGTCCACGAGAGCATCTTCGGCTGGGACCCGGTCAGCGCCGCGACGATCCACGACTCCCAGGGCAACCTCACCACCGACCCGCTGGCCATCCCGGACCTCGTGTCCTCCCTGGAGCTGATCGCCCGCTCCGGCCCGCACGCCCTCAACTCCGGCGAGCTGGGCCAGGCCATCGGCGCCGACGTGCGGGCTCGGGGCGGCCTCCTCGGGCCCGAGGACCTGGCCACCTACCGGCCCCTGACCAGGACCTCGATCCTGCAGCGCACCGGTCCGTGGGTCCTCTCCACGACGCCGTCGCCGTCGGTGGGCGGGGTCTGCGTGGCGGCGATGCTCCGCCTGCTCGACGGTCGGCCGCGCCACGGGTGGGACGAGGACGAGGTGGCCCGGCTGATCCGCGTCCAGCGGGCGGTGCTGGGCCACCGGCACGCCCATCTCGACCGGGCCGAGGACCCCGAGGCCGCCGCGCAGGAGCTCCTGGCCATGCTCGACGGCACCGGTCCGGAGGTGCTCGGCTCGGGTTCCACCGCCCACGTCTCGACCGCCGACAGCGACGGGCGGGCCTGCGCGGTCACCGTGTCGTCGGGCTACTTCTCCGGGATGGTCGGGGAGGGCACCGGCATCTGGCTCAACAACAGCCTCGGCGAGCAGGAGCTCAACGCGCGCGGCCTGCACGCGGCCCCGCCCGGCACCCGTCTCCAGTCCAACATGGCACCGACCGTGGCCAGGCACGACGACGGCTCCGTGCTGGCCGTCGGCTCCCCGGGGGCGAGTCGCATCTCCACCGCCGTGGTGCAGGTGCTGGCCGGGTTCGTGGGCGGGATGGGTCTCCAGGAGGCTGTCCACCACCCGCGGGTGCACGTGCACCGGGCTGGGACGCCCGAGGAGGAGGTCCAGGTCGAGTCGGCCCTGTCCATGTACTACGGCGGGGTCGGCGTGGCCCTCGCCCATCCCGACGGGCGGCTCCAGGCGGCCGCCGACCCGCGGCGCGAGGGCGCAGTGCGTCTGGTGCTCGACTCCTCAGCCGGCGACGGCTCGTAGCCGTTCCCGCAGCTGGGTCCGCGCGGGGTGGCTCTCCTCGAGGGTGTCGAGGGCGGCCGCGACCTCGTCGGCTGAGTGGGCCGGACGCACGTCCTCCGCGTCGCCGGCGGCGACCCAGCCCACGCCGGGCTCGAGCCGTCGCACCACCCGGGCGGGCACCCCGACCACCACGCAGTGGTCGGGCACGATCCCCCGCACCACCGAGCCCGCGCCGACCACCACGTTGCGTCCGATCTCGGTGCCGGGGAGCACGATCGCCCCGTGGCCGATCCAGCTCCCCGACCCGATGCGCACCGGCTGGTGGGCGCCCAGCTGCATGCCGATCGGGGTCTCGGGGTCCTGGTAGCCGTGGGAGGCGTCGGAGACGAACACGTCCTGGCCCAACCACACGTCGTCGCCCAGGACGATCGACTCGTGTGCCGTCAGCGTGGAGCGGGCGCCGACCACGCACCTGTCCCCGATGACCAGCCCCCGCTCGGGACGGCTCGGGTCGTCGGCGGTGTAGCCGACCGAGAGGGTGCAGCCCCGGCCCACCAGGGTCCCCTCCCCGATGTGGACCGACTCCAGCCCCATCAGGGAGCCGGGCGGGAACGCCACGCAGCTGCCCGGGCCCAGGGAGCCGAAGGCGTCGCCCCGGTCGGTCCCCGGGGCGATGGCGCCGTACCACTCGACCAGCTCGTGGGCCCGGTGCAGGGCGCGGTTGACGAGGCGTCGCAGGGAGGTCACCGCGCGAGGTTACCTGCCGGTGACCACGCTGGTGGCCGAACCCAGGGCCGCCGGGTGGGGAGCCGACGGCAGCGCCAGCCCGCGGCGCCACGACCCGTGCACCACCACGGCGCCGACGACGGCCCCGACCACCCCCAGGCCGAGGTCGGCCAGCGTGTCGACGTAGGCGAAGCGACGCTCTTCCGAGCCGCTGATGAAGGCGAAGTACTCCCCGATCTCCCACGCGACCGCCCCGGTCGAGCCGATGGCGAGCGAGCGCTCCAGGCACCGGCCCAGGCTGGTGCCGCGGGGCAGGCTCAGCATCACCGCGGCGGCCCCGATCAGCACCAGGTTGAAGAAGTGCATCCAGTCGTCGAACCAGACGATCTTGTCGTAGAGGTCCAGCCGGTTGCCGAGGACGTCGGAGAAGCAGGTGACGGTGACCAGCAGGTCGGCGAGCCACGGGAACGGCGCCCGGTCGCGCCAGAAGACCCACCACAGCACGGGCACCGTGAAGGCCAGCATCGGGTAGGCGATGGAGCGCGCCTCGGCAGCCTTGCCCTCCAGGTTGGCCCACGCCGGGTCGATCACGGTGAAGGCCAGCATCAGGAGCAGCAGGCCCTTCAGGACCAGGTCGAGCTGCCGGACGACTCCCGTCGGGGACACTGGGCTGGGGTTCGTCTCGACGCTCACGCGGCGCGATGCTACCCGGGCCCGCGCGTCTGGGCGGCATCTCCAGCGGGGCTGGTGCTACACCTGAGCAATGGGCCCCTCACACCTCTTCCTCGCCCTCGAGCTCGGTGGCACCTTCGCCTTCGCCCTCAACGGCGCTCTGATCGCGATCCGGGTGGCCCGGCTCGACCTGGTCGGGGTCCTCACCCTGGGCATGCTCACCGCCCTGGGCGGCGGGATCCTGAGGGACGTGCTGCTCGGCTCGCAGCCGCCGGCCACGTTCCTCGACTGGCGCTACCTGGCGGTGGCGGCGACGGGCAGCCTGATCGCCTTCCTCTTCGGACCGCACCTGGACCGCTTCGTCGGCACGGTCCTGGTGCTGGACGCCGCGGGCCTGAGCCTCTTCGCGGTCACCGGGGCCAGCAAGGCACTGGAGTTCGGCGCGGGGGTGGGCCTGGCCCAGGCGGTCATCCTCGGCGCCGTGACGGCGGTGGGCGGCGGCACGCTGCGCGACGTGCTGCTCGGCCGGGTCCCGGTCGTGCTGCGCAGCGAGCTCTATGCCATCCCCGCGATGGCCGGGGCGCTGGTGGTCGCGCTCGCCGAGCAGGCTGGCCGCTACGGCGCCGTCGCGGCGGTGGCCGGCGCGCTCCTCTGCTTCGCCATCCGGATGGTCGGTGTCCGGTACCAGCTCAACGCCCCCACCCCGCGATGGCACTGAGGGCTACGGTGCCTCCATGGCAGGCGCTGAGTGGGTGCTGCACGTCGACATGGACCAGTTCCTGGCGGCCGTGGAGCTGCTCCGGCGCCCGGAGCTGGCCGGCCTTCCGCTCGTGGTCGGGGGACGTGGCGATCCCACCGAGCGCGCCGTCGTCTCGACCGCCTCCTACGAGGCGCGGCAGTTCGGCATCCGCTCCGGCATGCCGCTGCGCACGGCCCTCGCACGCTGCCCCCAGGCGGTCTTCCTGCCCGTGGACCGCCCCGTCTACGAGGCGGCCTCCGAGACGGTGATGGCGACGCTGCGGGCCCACCCGGGCGCCGTGGTGGAGGTGCTGGGCTGGGACGAGGCGTTCGTGGGCCTGCACACCGACGATCCGGAGGCGGCCGCCCGGCAGCTCCAGGCCGAGGTGCTTGAGGCCACCGGGCTCCACTGCTCGGTCGGCATCGGCGACACCCTGCTCCGCGCCAAGATCGCCACGGACTTCGGCAAGCCGCAGGGGACGTTCCGGCTCACCGAGGAGAACTGGTCCAAGGTGATGGGCGAGCGCCCCACCACCGCGCTGTGGGGCGTGGGACCCCGGATCGCGGCGCGGCTGAAGGCCCTGGGGATCACCACGGTCCACGAGCTCGCCGCCGCGCCGGAGGAGGTCCTGGTGGCGGAGTTCGGCCCGGCCATGGGGCCCCACTACGGTCGTGCGGGCCGTGGGCGCGGGCGCACCCGGGTCGACGACACCCCGTGGGTGCCGCGGGCCCACGGACGGGAGACGACCTACCAGCGAGACCTGGTCTCCCCCGACGAGGTGGGTGCAGCCCTCGCCGCCCTCGCCGCCCAGGTGGTCGCCGACATCCGCAAGGAAGGGCGCCCCTGTGCCCGGGTCGGGCTCAAGGTCAGGTTCGCCCCGTTCTTCACCACCACCCGCGTCCGCAAGCTGGCCGCCCCGACCTACGACGTGGAGACCATCCTCGCGACGGCGCTCGCGCTCCTCCAGGAGCTCCACGACGACCGCCCGATCCGGCTGCTGGGGGTCCGCGCCGAGATGGTGCCGGCCGACTCGTGAGCCATCGGGGCGGCGGGCGGCTCCTGTCCGGCGTGCGGGCCCGGCGACTATGGTCGAGGACAGTCCGTCAGCCCGTCGTCGCTCGAGGAGACACCATGCACCCGACCCACGTCCCGATCAGAGTCGCCACCGGCGCGTTCATCCTCAACTCCGGGATCGGCAAGCTGGGTGCAGACGAGGGCACGGCGCAGTACCTCCACAGCGCCGCCGCCGGCGCCTACCCCCAGGTCTTCGAGGACATGGAGCCCCAGCGCTTCGCCAAGATCCTCGCCTACAGCGAGATCGCCGTGGGAGCCGCGCTGCTGGCCCCGATGGTCCCGGCCACGGTGGCCGGTGCGGCCCTGACCGGCTTCGGCTCCGCCCTGGTGGGCATGTACCTGCGGACGCCGTCGATGACGCTGGACGACGGGATCCGCCCCAGCCCCGACGGCATCGCGGTGGCCAAGGACGTGTGGCTGGTGGGTGCCGGGCTGACCCTGCTCAGCCAGGGAGTGCTGGGCGCGGCCAAGTCCGGGGTGAAGTCGTCACGCCGGGCCGTCCGCAAGGCCGTTCCCTTCACCGACTGATCGTCCGCCCCCGTCGTGGCGGATGCCGGACGACGTGACCGACCGGCCCACGCGGTCCCCGCGCGGGTGCTGGCGCTGTGCGTGGCCCTGCTCCTCGCGCAGGGCGCCGTGGTGGCCCTGCTCCTCGGGCCCGCCGGACCCCGGCTCCACGACGCTCCCCTGTCCATCGTCGCTCCGGGGGTCGTGAGCACCTCCCTGGTGGAGCGGGCCGACGACCTCCCCGGTGCCCCGCTGGCGGGGGTCCCGGCGACGGATCGCGACAAGGCGGTCCGGGACGTGGCCGAGGGCCGCGTGGTCGGTGCCCTGGTGATGGACCTGGCGCACACCGAGGACGAGCTGGTCCTCCACCGCCACCGGGCACCGCAGCTCAACCAGGCCGTCGAGGAGCAGGTCGCGCAGGTGCTGCGGGCCAACGGCCGCACCCTGAGCGTCTCTGAGACCTCGCCCTCCGACGTGAGCCGGACGACGCTGTCCAGGGTCGGCGTCGCCGCCAGCGTGCTCGGCCTGGTGGTCGCCATGGGGATCTACTTGCTCCTCGGCCCCTCGCCGGCGCGGCTGCGCGACGGCGTGCGCCGAGTGGCCGTGCTCGCCGTGGCGAGCCTGCTGCTGGGCACGCTCGCCGCCCAGGTGCTCGGCCCGGTGAGCGGGACGCAGCGGGCGGAGCTGGCCGTGATCCTGGGGGCGGTGATGCTGCTCCCCGCCGTGCTGACCCTGGCGCTCGGCACCCTGCTGGGGCTGGTCGGCATGGCGCTCAGCTTCTCCGCGTTCGTCGTCCTGGCCACGCCGCTGCTCGTCGGCCTGGACCCCTACCTGATGCCCCGGCCGTGGCGGCTGGTCGAGGCCTGGACCCCGTCGGGAGCCACGCGACAAGCGCTGGAGGGGGTGGCCCTCTTCGAGGGCGGCGGGGTGGCGCGCGCCGGGCTGGTGCTGGCCGCCTGGTTCGCGGTGGCCGTCCTCGCCCTGGTGGCGTCCCGTCGGGAGCGGACGCGCGTGGTGGCCACCCCCCAGGCAGGTGTACCGGAGCCGGGCGCCGGCGGCCGCCACCGGCCGCGCCGACCGTCGGTCCCTCGCTCGTGGCGAATGCGGGTCGGGGTCCTCGTCCTTCCCAGCGCCGGGCTGCTGGCGGTGCTGCTCACGCTCGTCACCCCTGGGGACCTCCCGGCGGCGGCACCCGTCGCTGACGGCGCCACCCAGACCCGGTGCGTGGCCACCGGCCGGCTGGACTCGGTCGCCGACCTCAACCGCCTCTCGCGCCAGGTCCGCGGCACCGGGGCTTTCCGGGGAGGCGACGTCGGTGCGAGCGCGGTCCTCCAGGACGGGAGGCGCCTGCTCGTCTTCGGCGACACCCTGCGCCGCGTCGGGGACACCCCCGAGACCTTCGTCCGGAACTCGATGCTGGTGCTCGACGGGGGATGCATCCACGCGGTGCTCCCCGCCGACGGCGGCGCCGTGATCCCGGACCGCCCGGGATCCGGGTCCGGGCTCGGGGACCGGGACGGGGAGAGGGTCGGCTACTGGCCGATGTCGGTCAACGTGAGCCCCCGGCCGGGCTACGACCTGGTCGGCGTTGCCGCCCAGCGGGTCCGCAAGACCGGCACAGGCCCGTTCGACTTCGAGAACCTCGGGGGCGCCGTGGCCGTCTTCGTGGTGGCGCCCGGCCGGCCGCCGCAGCTCGTCTCGGTCACCGACCTCGGCCCGGACCGTGCCGACGTCACCCGGCCGACCTGGGGTGCGGCGTCGGTCGTGCGAGACGGCTGGGCCTACGTCTACGGGACTGCGAGCAGCCCCGAGGACCTCACCTTCGGCTACTCGCTCCGGGTGGCGCGGGTCCGCCCCGACCAGGTCCAGGACCTCGACGCCTGGCGCTACTGGGACGGCGTGGGCTGGTCGGCCGAGGAAAAGGACGCGGTCGAGCTCGTCGGCGCCCAGGGCGGGACATCGCAGACGCTGTCGGTCTTCGAGCGCGACGGCACCTGGTACGCGCTGAGCAAGCGTGACGAGTTCCTGGGCTCCCAGGTCGTGGTGTGGACCGCGCCCCACCCGTGGGGTCCCTTCGACCAGGGCACGGCGGTGGCCGACCTGCCCTCCGACGTCGAGACCGGGCACCTGCGGTACATGCCGCTGGCCCACCCCGACCTGCTGCCCCGCCCCGGCAGCGTGGTCGTGTCCTACAGCCGCAACCGCACCTCGCTCGGGGAGGTGCTGGCCGACCCGATGGAGTACCGCCCGCGCTTCCTGCGGGTACGCCTCCCCTAGGTGTGATGCCTAGGCCCGGTCAGCCGGAGGCGGCCTCGAACTGCGCGCGGTAGAGCCGTTCGTAGGCCCCCCGGGCGGCGATCAGCTCGTCATGGGTGCCCTGCTCGACGATGGCGCCGGCCTCCATCACCAGGATCAGGTCGGCGTCGCGGATGGTGGAGAGCCGGTGGGCGATGACGAACGACGTACGGTCGGTGCGCAGGGCGGCCATCGCCTGCTGGAGGAGCAGCTCGGTCCTGGTGTCGACCGAGGAGGTCGCCTCGTCCAGGATCAGCAGCGCCGGGTCGACGAGGAACGCCCGGGCGATGGTGATCAGCTGCCGCTCGCCCGCCGACAGGTTGGACCCCTCCTCCTCCAGGACGGTGTCGTACCCCTCGGGCAGCGAGTGCACGAAGCGGTCGACGAAGGTGGCCCGGGCCGCCTCCAGCACCTGCGCGTCGTCGGCCTCGGGCCGGCCGTAGGCGATGTTGTCGCGGATCGTGCCCTTGAAGAGCCACGAGTCCTGGAGCACCATCCCGATGCGCCCGCGCAGCTCGGCGCGCGGCAGCCGGGAGATGTCGTGGCCGTCGATGGTGATCCGGCCGCCGTCCAGGTCGTAGAAGCGCATCAACAGGTTGACCAGGGTGGTCTTGCCGGCCCCCGTCGGCCCGACGATCGCCACCGTCTGCCCCGGGCGGGCGATCAGGGAGAGGTGGCGGATGAGCGGCCGCTCGGGGTCGTAGGCGAAGGAGACGTCGGAGAAGACCACCTCACCGCTGGTGATGCTCGCCGGTGACGGCGGCGGGTCGTCAGGCTCCTCCTCGGTGTCGAGGAGCTCGAAGACGCGCTCGGCCGACGCCACGCCGGACTGCAGCAGGTTGGCCATCGAGGCGACCTGGCTCAGCGGCTGGTTGAACTGGCGGGCGTACTGGATGAACGCCTGCACCTCCCCCAGCGTCAGCGTCCCGTTGGCCACGCGCAGTCCGCCCAGCACGGCGATCACCACGTAGAGCATGTTCCCCACGAACATCATCGTCGGCATGATCAGCCCGCTGATGAACTGTGCCCCGAAGCTGACCCGGAACAGCTCCTCGTTCTCCTCGGCGAAGGTCCGCTCGATCTCCTCCTGGCGCCCGAACACCTTCACCAGCGCGTGGCCGGAGAAGGCCTCCTCCACCTGGGCGTTCAGCGCGCCGGTACGCCGCCACTGCGCGACGAACCTGCCCTGGGAGCGCTTCATGATGGCCCGGGTGAGCACCAGCGACAGCGGCACCGAGACCAGGGAGACCAGCGCCAGAGTCGGGGAGATCGCGAACATCATCGCCAGCACCGCGAAGAGCGTCAGGACCGCGGTCAGCAGCTGGCTCATCGTCTGCTGCAGGGTCTGGCTCACGTTGTCGATGTCGTTGGTGACCCGGCTGAGCAGCTCGCCGCGCGAGGATCTGTCGATCGCGGCCAGGGGCAGCCGGTGGATCTTCTCCTCCACCCCGGCACGCATCCGCCGCACGGTCTTCTGCACCACGTCGTTGACCAGGTAGCCCTGGAGCCAGGCCAGCAGCGACGCGGCGGCATAGACGCCCACCGCGATCAGCAGCACCTGGCCGACGGCGCCGAAGTCGACCCCCGCGCCGGGCACCACGCCCTGGCCCCGGATGGCTTCGGGGAGCTCGGACTCGGGGGTGCCGGGCGCGAACCTCTTGCCCAGCACCCCGGTGAAGACCAGGTCCGTGGCGCGGCCCAGGATCCGCGGCCCGGCGGCGGTCATGGCGACCGAGAGGACCGCGAACGCCACCACCAACGACGCGGTCACCCGGTCGGGCCGGAGCAGCCCCACGAGCCGCTTGCCGGACTCGCCGAAGCTCTGGGCCTTCTGACCGACCATGCCGCCGCCGGGCCCGTGACCGTGACCGGGGCCGGGGCCGGCGATCCGCTCGGTCTTCTTCAGTCCCTCGGGGCGGCCGGGTCGTTCCGTGACCCGGCCCAGGGCTCCGTCCGCGGTGCCACTCATGCCAGCGCCCCCTCGTCGGTGCCGAGCTGGGAGGCGACGATCTCCTGGTAGGTGGGGCAGTCGTCCAGGAGCTCGGCGTGGGTGCCCAGGCCGACCACCCGGCCGTCGTCGAGGACGACGATCTGGTCGGCGGTGGTGATCGAGGAGACCCGCTGGGCCACCACGAGGACCGTCGCGTCGCGGGTGACCGGCCGCAGCGCCGCCCTCAGCCGGGCGTCGGTGGCCACGTCGAGCGCGGAGAAGGAGTCGTCGAAGAGGTAGAGCGCGGGACGTCGTACCACCGCGCGGGCGATCGCCAGGCGCTGGCGCTGGCCGCCGGAGAAGTTGGTCCCACCCTGGTCGACGGGGCCGTCCAGCCCTTCGGGGAGGGCCCGCACGAAGTCGTCGGCCTGGGCGATCGCGAGGGCGGCCCACAGTTCCTCGTCGGTCGCGCCGGGGCGGCCGTGCAACAGGTTGCTTCGGACGGTGCCGCTGAACAGCCAGGCCTTCTGGGGCACCAGACCGATCTCGGCCCAGAGCGTCTCCGGCGCCAGCCGGCGTACGTCGTGGCCCCCCACGCGGACCTCCCCGCCGGTGACGTCGACCAGACGGGCCACCAGGTTGACCAGGGTGGTCTTCCCGGAGCCGGTGGAGCCCACCACGGCCACGGTCTGACCGG
Source organism: Nocardioides sp. Z40_12 (assembly GCF_058215795.1). Taxonomy (NCBI): domain Bacteria; kingdom Bacillati; phylum Actinomycetota; class Actinomycetes; order Propionibacteriales; family Nocardioidaceae; genus Nocardioides; species Nocardioides sp. Z40_12. Next base: position 65,623 of record NZ_JBZAJA010000009.1, on the reverse strand, counting down.
GGCGTGCCGAGAAGGAGACGGCGTGCAGGACCGGGTCGGCGGCGCCTGGGTAGGCGAAGGAGACGCGTTCCAGGTCCACCCAGCCGCGCCGGGCCGGGTCCAGCGGCAGCGGCTCAGCCGGTGCCGCCAAGGAGGTCTCGGTCCGCAGGACCTCGGTGATCCGGTCGGCGCAGACGGCGGCCCGGGGGATCTGCATCAGCATGAAGGTCGCCATCATCACGCTCATCATGATCAGCATCAGGTAGGACAGGAACGCGATGAGCGAGCCGACCCCGGTCTCGCCGGTGTCGACCCGGTGGCCGCCGAACCAGATCACGGCGACGCTGCCCAGGTTGACCACCCAGATGGTGAGGGGGAACAGCGTGGCCATCCACCGGCCGGCGCGCACGGCCACGTCGGTGAGCTCGTCGTTGGCCAGGGCGAACCGCCGGGTCTCGTAAGGCTCCCGGACGAAGGCGCGCACCACGCGGATGCCGGCGATCTGCTCGCGCAGGATCCTGTTCACCGCGTCGATGCGCACCTGCATCAGACGGAAGCTGGGGACCATGCGGCTGACCACCAGCCCGACCGAGAGGAACAGCGCCGGGACCACGACGGCGAGCAGCCAGCCCAGGCCGGGGTCCTCCCGCAGCGCCATCACGACGCCACCCACCATCATCAGTGGTGAGGTGACCGCGATGATGCACGACATCGCGACGAGCATCTGGACCTGCTGCACGTCGTTGGTGGTCCGGGTGATGAGGGAGGGGGCGCCGAACTGCCCGATCTCGCGGGCGGAGAAGCCACCCACCTGGTGGAAGAGCGCACCGCGCAGGTCGCGTCCCACGCTCATCGCGGTCCGTGCCCCGAACCAGGCGGCGCCGACCGAGCCGATGCCCTGGAGCAGAGCGACCGCGAGCATGGCTCCCCCGGTACGCACGATGTAGCCGGTGTCGCCCGTGGTGACGCCTCGGTCGATGATGTCGGCGTTGAGGCTCGGCAGGTAGAGCGCGGCCAGCACGCCGACCCCCTGGAAGACCACGACGGCCAGCAACGCCCAGCGGTAGGGCCGCAGGCGGTCGCGCAGCAGCTGGATCAGCACACCCGGCCGCCCGCCACGGGGGTGCCGGCACCACCGCGCTCCCCCGTCCGGGAGCGAGACGAGGGCGCGACGCAGCGCAGGGGGCAGAGCGGGGTGAGGATCACGGGACTCCCAGGGGACGGATGGCGACCCACGGCCGCCCGCCCACCGTACCTAAGTGACTCGGTTCATGGAGGCCCTTCCTTGTTTACCGACATCGTGTCGGTATGTTTATCGACATGATGTCGACAACGAGGTGGGTCCCATGAGACCGTCGTTCCTGGCCCTGCGCGAGCTCTCCTTCGCTCGCGGGCGATTCGTCCTGATGGGCTCGGTCGTCGCGCTCATCTCCGTGCTGATGGTGCTGCTCAGCGGCCTGTCCGTCGGACTGGTCAACGACGGGGTCTCGGGGCTGCAGCGCCTCCCCGTGACGTCGCTGGCCTTCCAGCACGACGTGGACGAGAGCTCTGCCTTCTCGCGCAGCGTGATCACCGCCGACACGGTGGACACCTGGGCCGAGCAGCCCGGGGTCACCGAGGCCGCCCCGTTCGGGAACGCCCTGGTCAACGGGCGCACCGACGGCGGCGCGGAGATCGACCTCGCCCTGTTCGGCGTGGAGCTCGGCTCCTTCGTGGACCCCGGGGCCGACGAGGGCCGCCGCCTGGCCGGCGACGGCGAGATCGTGCTCTCCGGCTCGGCGGCCGACGAGGGGGTCGAGATCGGCGACACCGTGATCCTCGAGCCGAGCGGCCAGGAGCTGGAGGTCGTCGGCATCCTCGACGACCAGCACACCTACGGCCACGTGGACGTCGGCTACCTCTCCCTGAAGAGCTGGCAGGAGGCGCGCGCGGGCGTGCGCAGCGGCGACGCGGTGCCGGACCGGGTCTACGACGAGATCACCGCCGTCGCGGTCCGGGCCGACGACGAGGACGCCCTCGACCTCGCGGCCGGTGACGCCGACGCCTCGACCACCTCCATGACCCTGGAGGAGTCCTTCAACGCCTCCCCCGGCTACACCGCCGAGACCTCGACCCTCCAGCTCATCCAGGGGTTCTTGTACGCCATCTCGGCCCTGGTGGTGGGCGCCTTCTTCACCGTCCTGACCATCCAGCGCCGCGGCGAGATCGCGGTTCTGCGGGCCCTCGGCGCCAGCACCGGCTACCTCCTGCGGGAGAGCCTCATCCAGGCGGTCGCCCTGCTCGTCGTCTCCGCCGGTCTCGGGATCGCCGTCGGCGTCGGACTCGGCAGTGCGATCGGCGCCACCGACATGCCCTTCGCCCTGGAGGCGGGCCCCATCGCCGGGGCCGCGGCCCTGCTGCTCGCCCTCGGTGCGGCCGGCGCGGGCGTCGCCGTGCTCAGGATCACCCGGGTCGACCCCCTCACCGCCCTCGGAGGCAACCGATGAACGCCGCACTCACCTTCGCCGACGTCACCCTGACCCTCGGGGACGGCGACGAGACCGTCACCGCCCTCGACCGGGTCAGCCTCACCGTGGCCGCCGGTGAGCTGGTGGGCATCGTCGGCCCCTCCGGGTCCGGCAAGTCCAGCCTGCTCGCCGTCGCCGGCGCCCTGACCGCTCCCACCTCGGGCGAGGTCCGGCTGGGCGACGTCGACCTCGTCGCCGCCAGCCGCAAGGAGCGCGACCGGCTGCGGCGCGACCGGATCGGGTTCGTCTTCCAGAGCACCAACCTGGTCCCGGCGCTGACGGCGCTGGACCAGGTGCGCCTGCCCGGCACCTTCGGCGGGTCCCGGGAGACCCGGGACCCGATGGCGCTGCTGGCCGAGGTGGGCATGGACCACAAGGCGACGCGGCGACCGCACGAGCTCTCCGGGGGTGAGCGTCAGCGGGTCGGCATCGCCCGGGCCCTGAGCACCCGTCCCGACCTCCTGCTGGTCGACGAGCCCACCGCGGCGCTCGACCGGCGACGGAGCCAGGAGGTCGTCGGCCTGCTGGCCCGTGAGACCCACGAGCACGGGGTCGGGACCCTGATGGTCACCCATGACCAGGACGTCCTGCACCACTGCGACCGGGTCTATGAAATGCTCGACGGCAGACTGGGGCCGGCGGCGCTCTGACCCGCCCGGTCGAAGAGGGGAGGCCCGCATGCCGAGGATCGACGCACCCACCATCGCCGAGCACCACGCCCGGCGGCGGCAGGCGCTGGTCTCCGCCGCCCGGGCTCTCCTCTCCGAGACCGGTCAAGCGCCCTCCATCGCCGCCGTCGGCCTGCGGGCCGGGGTGGCGAGGAGCAGCGTCTACCAGTACTTCACCTCCGCCGACGCCCTGCTGGAAGCGGTGGTCGCCGAGGTCTTCCCCGACTGGTCCCAGCGGGTCCAGGACCGGGTCGACGCGGCGGCCACCCCCGGCGAGAAGGTCTGGGCCTACGTCGAGGCCACCTGGGACCTGATGACCGGGAGCGAGCAGTCCGTCGCCCGTGCCCTCGCCGGCGTGGTGGACCCGCAGGTCCTGCACGGTCCGATGGAGAGGTTCCACGAGCAGCTCCAGGTCCCGCTGCGCGAGGCCCTGGCCGCGCTCGGCGAGGCGGAGCCGGCCGCGATGGCCGACCTCGTCCAGGCGATGATCGTGCAGGCGGCCCGCGACGCCCGGCCGGACGCCGACGACTTCTCCTGCGCCGTTCCGGAACCGGGGAAGCAGGCGGCCCTCGGTCGCCTCCGGCGGGTCCTCGCCGGCTACCTCGCCCTGCCCTGAGGGCGGACCGGACGCGGGACGACCCAGGCATCGCCCACCGGGTCCGGTCTAGTCGGAGGAGTCGACGCCGGTGCTGCGAGTGATCACGCGCGCGGCCTCGGCCTCGGTGATGCCTGCCCGGAGGGCGACCTCGCGGAGCCTTGCCCGAGCCGCCGCCGGACCCACGCCGTGACGGCCCATCAGGATCCCCACGGCGACCTCGACCTCCGGGGAGCCGTGTCGCGTGGGCGTGCAGCTCTCGGCCAGGCGGCGGGTCTCGAAGGGGAGGTCGGCGTTGCGCACGACCGCCTCGGCCGAGGCTCCCAGCGCCTCCGCGAGAGCCTCGTGCCGGCCTTCGAACGCCGTGGGGGTCGAGGCGTAGAGGCTGACGTTTCCCACGACCTCGCCCTGGTCGAGGATCGGCAGCGACAGGGTCGAGGCGACCCCCGCCGCCGCACCCGCCTGGGCGTCGTCGAGCCAGCGCTCCTCGTCGAAGAGGTCCCCGCCGGCCGCGCCCTGGCCGCTCTCAGCGTCATCGCGGCACGGCGCCCGGTCAGGATCCCGGCTGTCCTCGGCCGCCACCGTCTCCTCGTTGGCCACCAGGGTGAAGGTGACGCCCTCGGAGACCAGACCCACGCTCATCCCGACGCACTCGGGCACGATCGCCTCGGCCCGTCGCGCCGCGCCCAGGAGGGCGAGCGCCAAGCCCACCTGATGGTTCCGCGCCATGTCGCGCAGCACCGCGGCCGTCTCCGGCACTGGCTCCATACCCCACCCCTGTCGTCCGCTCGGACGCTCCGTACCCCGCCGTCCGAGGGGGTATGCCGGACGCACCGGCCACCAGACGTCCCACCAGCCCCGGCAGGCTCGTGGGCGCCCCTGGAGGACCCGGACGACCCGGACGACCCGGGCGACCCGGGCGACCGGGTCGGCGGGCTGCTCACCCGGGTCGGGCTGTGAGCGTCTAGCTCTCGAGCTTCTTGGCGTACCGCTCGTCGGTGCTCTCGACGACCTCCTGGGCCACGTCGCGCAGCTTGATGTTGCCGTGCTGGGAGGCGCGCACCAGGAACTGGAAGGCACGGTCGGAGGGGATCTGGTAGCGCTCGACGATGATCCCGATGGCCTGGCCGATCACCTTGCGGGTGGCGATGGCCTGGTTCAGCTGGTCCTCGACGCGCACCCGCCCCAGCGCGATGGCCGCATGGGTGGCGAACAGCTCGGCGAGGTGGACGGAGCGGGATCGATCGTCTCCGAGTCGGTGGAGTAGAGGTTCAGGCCGCCGAGGGTCTCCTCCTCGGAGTAGACGACGTCGGTCTCATCAGCTGGCTCGCCCTGGGCGTCCCCCATGCAGGACCGTCCCGCGCCGCCAGCGACGCGACGGACTCACGCGTCCAGTTCGCGCATGAGGCCGGGCAGCTCCCGGGTCCAGAGGTCCACGTGCCGGTCGGCCAGCTCGTGGGGCAACCCCAAGAGGGAGGCCCACGTGAAGACGGTGTCCACCGGCATTGCGCGGAAGTGGTCGGTCAGCAGCTCCGCGGCTTCCTCCACGCTAGCGATGACGAGTCCGCGGGAAGCGCCGCCCAGGCCGGCAGCCAACGCGGCATCGACGTCGGTCGACGTTGGGCGTGGGGCGCGGTCGGGGCCTGGCTGGGCCGCGTCGTAGGTGTCCCAGAGACGCTGGTAGGCCCGAGCCACGACGTCTCGATCACGCGCGGGCGCATCGGTGAGGAAGACGTTCACGGCACCGGACATCCGTCCGACCCGCTCGACGTCGTGTCCTCCCTCGACGAGACCCGCACGGTAGTGCTCCCAGAGATCTCGCCTGACGCTGAGGAGAGGAGACCCCTCCCGTCCAGCACGACGGACACCCACCGGGCCCCCGCAGCCGAGCCACAAGGGGACCTCGCGTTGGACCGGAGGTGGTGTCACACCACCCGAGGAGAGGGCGGAGCGGATCGCGTCCCTGGCCGCGAAGAGTGAACGCAGCGGCGCCGTCGGCGGGGACATCCCGAACATGGCGAACTCCGCGGCACGCGATCCTCCCCCGAGTCCCAGGTCGAGCCGCCCGTCGCTGAGGTTGTCGACGACGGCGGCTTCCTCAGCCACCTGCTGCGGATGCCGCAGCAGCGCCAGCAGGACCGCCGTACCGATGCGCACGTGCCGCGTGCGTGCCGCGACGGCGGCCGCGAAGGTGAGCGGCTGGGGAAGGTAGCCGTCCGGGTAGCCGTGGTGCTCCGACAACCAGACCGAGGATGCCTCCGTCTCGTCGACTCGCTCGCACAGGGCGAGTGCCCGCTCGTAGACGGAGGCCCACGGTTGCTCCTCGGAGCCCCGCAGGTCGAGGTAGATTCCCAGATTCATGTCGACCCGGTCGACGACGACCGGTGCTCACCTCCCCCAGCACCCACGGCTTGCGGACACTCAGATGTAGAAGCCGCCGTTGACGCAGATGTTCTGCCCGGTCATGAAGCGGGCGCCGTCGCTGACGAGGAACGTGATGACGGGCGCGATGTCGACGTCGGGGTCCCCGAACTCACCGCCGAGCGGCACGCGCTCCCGCAGCCTCTCGAAGTAGACGACCCGCTCCTCCTCGGTGAGGTTGCGGCGGTACTCGTCCACCATCGGCGTCGATGCGGTGGGGTGCAGCACGTTCGCGCGGATGCCGAAGCGCGCCCACTCCACCGCGATGGTGCGCGTCCACGCCATCACCGCTCCCTTGGAGGCGGCATAGGCGGCCCGGTCCGGGAGCGCCGTCAGGGCCGCCGAGGAGGCGAAGTTGGTGATGCTGCTCCGCTCCCCCTTCTGCAGGTGCGGAAGGGCGGCGCGGTTGGTCAGCATCGTGCCCCGGGCGTTGACGTTCATCACCTTGTCCCAGTCCTCGTCGCTGAGGTCCTCGGCCGGGCCCTGGGCGAACGCGCCGGCGGCGTGCACGAGTGCGTCCAGGCCACCGAGCCCGTTGGCGGCCTCGTCGACCACCGAGAAGACCTCATCACGGTTCGTGACGTCACAGGTCAGGAACCGCTGTCCGGTCTCCTGCGCGACCTGCTGCCCGAGCTCCTCCGCGACGTCCAGGGAGACCACGGAGGCTCCTGCTCCAGCAAGCGAGCGGACGCAGGCTGCGCCCAGTCCGCTGGCTCCCCCGACGACGATGACCTTCTTGTCCATGGTTCTCCTTGCGCGTTCGGTGGGTGTCTCGGGATACGTGCCGGAGCCGGTCAGTCGACGCTGACCCAGCGCCGAGGACTGGACTCGAAGCTCCGGTCGTACCCGGCCAGCGCCACCTCCGTGTGCAGCGCGTGGCCCGTGGCCGGGTCGAGGTACTGACGGGTCTCGACGCCCTCGTTGACCGTGGTGACCAGCACCGGGCACCCCTCGGTCCAGTGGTCGGGTGCGTGGGCCAGGACGGCCTGGGAGCGGGTGCTGACCGCGACGCGGCCGCGCTGCTCCACCCCGGGCGCGATGGGGAGCGCGGGCGTGCGCATGAGCTCCTCGGGGTCGACCGGCGCCGGCGGCACCGCGGCGGGGCGGGCGTGGGCCAGTCGCTGGCTCAGGAGCACCTGTCGGTAATCGGTCGTCCCGTCGTTGACGTCGACGCCGTAGACGTCCAGCGCGTCCTCGGGGGTGATGAGTCCCGCCTCGACGTCCTCGAGGACAGCAGACACCTCGCGGTCCAGCGGATCACCCCAACCACCGCCTCCGGCGGCCCTCACCGAGTAGCTGTGCCCCTCCGGGATGGTGAAACCCTGCTCGTTGCTGCCGATCGGCGTGACCGTGCCGTCCGGGTGGTGCAGCTCGAGACTCGCGGGACGGCCGGGCGCCCCACCCGCGGTACCGACCATCGGCACGTAGCCGTGCCCGCCGATCGTCGCGCCGGTGACGAGCGGCGAACCGGCGATGGCGAACTCCAGGTCCACCCCACGGCCACCGCGGAACTGACCGGCGCCGGAGGCGTCGGCCGAGCGGCGCCGGTACAGGAACCGGATCGGGTACCAGGACTCGCTGACCTCCACGTCGTTGGCCTGGATCGGGGACTTGCGACCGACGAGGTTGAAGTTGAAGTCGGTGCCGTCCCGATCGTGCCCGGCCGGCGAGCCGTTGCCCGACCCGTCGACCATGATCCAGGAGTCGGTGCGTCCGGAGTCGACCTTCCCCGAGAAGGTCACCACGGAGTTCGCCGACATCGTCTGCGAGCTGGACAGGAACTCCCTGCTCGGGCTGTCCGGGGACGCCGCCACAGCGGCGTGGAACGTCCGGAGTGCGGCTTCGCTGGCGTCGTGCGAGGCGGGCATGTGTGCGGCACCCACGGGAGCAGGGTGCAGGCAGTTCAGCAGGCTGCCCTCCGGGCAGTGCACCTCGATCGCGTCGTAGAACCCCTGGTTCAGGGGCAGGTCACGGCCGATCAGTCGCTGCAGCTCGACGCCGATCTTGCCCTTGACGATGTACGCCTTCGAGTTGAAGAAGTGGTCCGTCTGGGGGGCGGTGCCGGTGAAGTCGAACCGGATCGAGCCTCCCTGCACGGTGGTCGTGCAGGGGATCGGGAAGCGCTCCTCGTTCCACTCGGCCCAGCCGGTGGAGCGGTAGACGCCGTCCTCGAGCAGCTCGAGCTCGGCGCGCAGGGCCTCCTCCGTGCGCCGGTTGAGCTGGTCGAAGCCGTCGCGAAGCGCCTCGGGGCCCATCTGCTCCGCCAGCTCCTTGAGCTTGGCCGCGCCGACGTCGACCCCGGCGACCAGGCCGCGGATGTCCATCTCGACCAGGTCGGCCATCCGCACGTTGTTCAGCAGGATGTTCCACGTGTCGCGGCGTTCCACACCGGCCGCCAGCAGCTTGACCGCGGGCAGTCGCATGGCCTCCTGGAAGCAGTCCGTGGCACCAGGGGCGAACGAGCCGGGCTGCATGCCGCCGACGTCGACCAGGTGCGCGGAGTTCGCCAGCCACGCGACCAGCTGACCGCGGGCGAAGACCGGCTTCATGATGAAGGCGTCCTGGGCGTGCAGCCCACCACCACGGTGCGGGTCGTTGGCGAAGAAGACGTCCCCGTCCTCGATGTCGTCGCCGTGCTCGATGAAGACGCCGGCGACGGCGTTGGTGGCCGCGAAGAAGTGGTTCGCGATGTGCCCGCCACCGGTCACGAGACCGCCCCGGGCGTCGAGCAGGGTGCAGGAGTAGTCACCTCCCTCCACCACGAGCGGGCTCACCGCTGTGCGCTGGATGGTCGCAGCACCCTCACCGCAGAAGGCGTCGAGCTGGTGCCGCAGGACCTCGAGTGCAATGTTGTCAAGAGACATCGGAGTTCACTTCCAGTCGCAGGGAGCGGCGCTCGCTCACCGTGAGCGTCGCGCCGCGGGGGACGAACACGGTGGTGTCGACGTCGTCGGCCAGGGCCGGGCCCTGGATCCGGTCGCCGGGCACCAGGGAGGGGGTCCGGTAGCACGGGATCTGCTCGCCACCGTCGCGGTCGAGGTAGACCGTGCGGTACGACGACGCTTCGGGGGCGCCACCGCTGGAGGTCGCGGCGTCGCGCGGGAACGTGGCCCGGGGCAGCCGCCCGGTCGCGACGGCCCGCAGGAAGGTGACCTCCAGCTGGGCGTTGCGGCCGATCGCGCCCACGCCGTAGCGGGCGCCGTACTGCTCGAGGAACACCTTCCGGATGGTCTCGACGTCGAACGTCGTCCCGTCCACCGGGACCGAGACCTCCGAGGTCTGCCGGAAGAACCGGACGCCCACGTCGAAGGAGACCGCACGGTCCTCCTCCGGCACGCCGTCACCACCGACGTCCTCGAACACCGCGTCACCGAGCCGCTTCAGCTCCGCGGCGATCCCCTCGGTGTCAGCGCGCTCCAGCAGCACGTCCGCGGACTTGATCCGTTGACGCCGGACGTCGGCCGAGGCCGCGCCGAACGCCGACAGCACCGAGGCCGCGGGGGGCACGATGACCTGCGGGATGTTGGTCTGCAGCGCGATGCTCCCGGTGAACAGGCCACCGCTGCCGCCGTAGGAGATCAGGGACAGCCCGCGGGGGTCGAGGCCGCTGGACCCCGCGTGCAGCCGGGTCGCCTTGACCATCTCGGCCAGGGCGATCTCGCGAATGCCCCAGGCGGTCTCCTCCGCGGAGAGGCCCAGCTTCTCCCCCAGCGTCGCGCAGGCCTTCAGGGCCGCGTCGCGGTCCAGGGTCCCGCCCACGAAGCTGGTGGGGTCGATGTATCCCAGGACGACGAGCGCATCGGTGATCGTCGCGTCCGTGCCGCCGTTGCCGTAGCAGGCCGGTCCGGGCTTCGCCCGCGCCGAGCGCGGTCCCACCCGCAGCAGACCGCGACCGTCGACCCAGGCGATGGACCCGCCGCCGGACCCGATCGAGAGGGTGTCCACCCGGGGCTGCGCGAGGATCATCCCGTGCAGCTCGCCGCGCTCGGAGCGCTGCGGCTGACCACCGGTGATCACGGCGAGGTCGAAGCTGGTGCCGCCCATGTCGCCGCAGATCGCCTCGGTGATGCCTTCGTCGGCGCACACCTCGGCGGCGGCCATCACCCCGGCCGCGGGGCCGGAGGCCACCAGCACGACCGGCGAGCGACGCGCCTCCGCGAGGGTCACCGTGCCGCCGCTGGTCTGCAGCAGCAGCAGCGGCACCCGCAGGCCGGAGTCGGCCAGCTCGTGCGCCAGGGCCTCGATCCCGTCCAGGGACTTGCTGATGACGGCGTTGAGCACCGCCACCAGGCTGCGCTCGTACTCCCGGATGCTCGGGTGCAGCTCCACGCCGCTGAACACGGGCAGGTCTGGGAACTCGCGGCGGACGAACTCCACGACCGCGAGCTCGTTCTGCGGGTTCTTGAACGACCACAGGAACGAGACGGCCAGGGCCTCGATCTGGTGGTTCTCCACAAGATCGGTGACCGCGGCACGCACGGCCTCGAGGTCCACCGGGACGAGCACGTCCCCGTGGCGATCGGTCCGTTCCTCGATGCCGACCACGGCCGACCGCTCGATCGGGCTCCACGGCGGGACCAGCCAGCCGTCGATCGAGACCCGCCGGGACCGCGCCATCGAGATGGTGTCCTCGAACCCCACCGTCGTGAGCAGCCCCGCGGGGACCCCCTGCTTCTCGACCAGGGCGTTGGTCACCGCGGTGGTCCCGAGGCCGAACCGCTCCACCCGGGCGAGGAACTCGTCCAGGGGCAGCCCGACCTGCTCCGCCACCAGCCGACAGGCGCCCAGGACACCACGACCGAAGTTGGCGGGGTCCGTCGGCGACTTCGCCCGCCACAAGGACTCCCCGTCACCGCAGGCAAGGTCGGTGAACGTCCCGCCCACGTCGATACCGATCGAGAACCCACCCGACCCCGACACGCCACTGGCGTCCATCACGAACTCCTTGCTCTCGTCATTCACAGTCATGGACGAATCCGTACACAGTCGCTCCGTCGAGCGCGTCCAGCAGGACGGCCCGGACCGGCGTACCGGGCTTCAACGCCTCGTTGCACCGGCAGATGATCCGGCCGGGGAGGCGCACGCCCGCCTCCATCTCCACCGAGCCCGTCAGGTACGGCGTCATCCGCCGCCAGGGCTCGGGCAGGCTCACTCCGCTGGCCGGGAGGTTCCCGATCGACTCGTGGGCCCGCACTGCCACGTCCACGGTGCCTCGCGGCTCGATGGGCTCCCACGCGTAGACGTCGCTCAGGCACTCGTGGCAGTGCGTCGAGAGCGGGAACCGGAGGGTCTGGCACTCACCGCACCGCTGGAGGGAGAGGTGACCGCGCTGCAGCGACTCCCAGAAGCCAGCGGTGTCGGGGTGGACGTTCGGTGCGCTGCCCGGAGCCGCGGCCACGCGCTCCAACACAGGCACCTCAGTGAGGCTCTCGCCGTCAGCCATCTCAGTTCGTCCTCTCGTTCGTGAACACCAGGGCGTCGCCCCAGGCGGCCCCCCACTGGAGGACCTTCGCGTCCTGGATCTGGCGTGCGCCGGCCTCGCCGCGCAGCTGCCTGACCATCTCGATCATGTGCCCGTAGCCGTACATGTGCCCCTCGGCCAGGCTTCCCCCCGAGGTGTTCATCGGCAGGGGCGAGTCCAGCCCGATCCCCTTCTCGCGGACGTAGGCGGCCGCCTCGCCGGCGCCGCAGTAGCCCCAGCGCTCCAGCGCCATCCAGATCATCTGCGAGTACGGGTCGTAGGTGTAGAGCCCGTCGACGTCCTCGCGGGTGATGCCTGCCATCCGGAACGCCGGGAAGGTGTCGGGCGCGACGTAGTCGTACCTCGAGCTCACACCAGCACCCATGCCGGGCCGGGAGAAGAAGGCGTAGCCGTCGCGTGAGGACTGGATCCCCTGGGCCCCGGTGAGGTGCACCATCGGGCGTCCCAGGTCGGCCGCCCGCTCCGGCGTCGTGACCAGGAGGCAGGTGGAGCCCTCGACCATCTGGCAGATGTCGGACTCGCGCAGCGACCCGATCAGCTCCGGCTCCGCCAGGTACTGCTCGACGGTGAGCGCCTTGTCACGCAGCAGCGCCTTGGGGTTGTCCGCGGCCATGCGACGCAGGGTCACCGGGATCTCGGCCATGTCCTCGACGGTCGCTCCGTAGCGGTCCATGTACTGCTGGAGCGCCAGGGCGGCACCGGCGGTAGCGCCGGGAGACCCGTGCACCGTCCAGTTGGCGTACGGGCCTCCGCCGTCGCGGAACGCCTCGTCCACGGCACCCAGGGAGGTCGCCATCTGCGGCAGGTGGCGGTAGTAGCCGGTCCCGGTCGTGAAGCTGTTCACCACGGCCACGACCTCGGCCACACCCGTCGTCACAGCCATCGCAGCCTGCTGGACCGCCGTGGCGGTCCAGCGTCCGTGCGTCCACAGCTGGCTGACCCAGGACAGGTCCAGTCCCGCCGCCACGACGAACTCGTCGTAGTCGACGCCGCGCCAGGCACCCCAGTTGGTGACCAGGCCATCGACGTCGGCCTTGGTCAGGTTCGCGTCACCGAGGGCGGACCGGAACGACTCGAACTGCAGCCGCAGCGGGCTGCGGGCCGCATCGGGGCCGATCACGTCGCTGGTACCCACACCCACGACACAGGCGTTCAAGCTCATCCAGGTTTCCTCTCGCCATCTTCCGGCTCATCGTCGTCAGATGGGCCGGCGCCAAGACTAACTAGACAACTAACTATTCTTTCTGTCAAGGGTCCCCCTCCCTCCAGACCGCCCCGACCCCGGTGCGCGTCAGATCACCACGCGGCGTCGTAGATCGGGTCGTCCGGGTACAGGCCCCCGCGAGGCGCGCTCTCCGGCATCCCGCCAAGGATCCCGTCGTAGTCGTCGGAGGAGGGGAACTCTGCGACGTGGTCGTGGATCACCAGCCTCCGCAGCACCTTCCACTCCCCACCGCGACGTTCACACAGGTCCCGGTAGCGACCACCCAGGATCTTCGTCGTCCCGCCGCGGGTCACCATCACGAAGGTGAAGGCGGTCTCGCGCTTGGCCTGCTCTCCGTCCAGCTCCACCAGGACATTGGTGATGTAGTGGTGGGAGCGGTGCCGGGACGTCTTCTGGTTCCGGTGGGCCCATTCGCAGAACTCGTGGGCCGATCCGACGAACGCCCCGTGGTTGTCCGTCGCCTCCGGCCAGAAGGTGGACTTCATCAGGTCGAGGTCCTTGCGGTCCTGGCCGCGGCAGTAGAGGGCGATGTTCTCGTACAGCTCCTGCTTCGCCACCAGCTCGGACAGGACGCTGCCCGCGACCCCGGCGTCCGGGGTGGTCGACTGACGCTGCTCTGAACTCATCTCGGGTCCCTTCGTCGGGTGGTTGGGTCGCTACTCAGGCCGGTGGGCGGCCAGCACGTCCTGAGCCACGCGATCGAAGAACGGCTCGAGATCAGGCATCTCGCTCTCGACCCACGCAGGGAACTCGTCCCAGGTCACGTCCTGGGAGTAGCCCAGCTCCTCGATGACTCCGCGCCACGTGTCGAGGGCCTGTCGAGCGTCGTCGATCAACGCCTGACCATCGACGGCCGACGATCGCTGAGCGATCTCGGCCAGCTTGGCCTCCTGGTGGTCTCGCAGCGCCCCGAGGTCGTCGGTCTCCCAGAGGTGGAGCTCCACGCCCTCCTCCTGCGCGACGGTGAGGGCCTCGGCGGCCGCCCGGAACTGGGTCTCACCGCTGTAGCCGACCAGGAAGTCCTCGAGCCGGTCGACCAGCAGCTGCTGGGCCGCCAGCGGCAGGCTCTCCCACGTCTCCAGGCTCATGTCGAAGGCAGCCGGAGCCGCCGTCAGGGATGCGGTGTCGCTGAAGGTCAGGTGGTCGCCGACCTCGAGGAGGCCGGCCACGAGCTGCCCGACGATCGGTGTCGCGTCGCAGTCCGTCACGCCACGCTGCATCGCGTCGTACGCCTCCCCGAACGGCACGTCCACAGGGGTGAACCCGAGCGCCTTGACCTCGTCGGCCGCGCCGGACCCGCCCGACGCGCGGATCGTCCTGCCCTCGGCGTCCGAGGTGGACGTGACCGGCTCGTCCTTGCACAGGATCACCGGACTGATCTCCGGGAGCAGGGGGAGCAACGGCTTCAGCCCCCGCTCCTCGTGCTCCGCACGCAGGTCGTCGCGCGCGGAGAGCGCGACCGCGGAGCTCAGGAGCTCCAGGCTTCCCGCGACCGGGGACGGCTCGTGAAGGAAGAACGTCTCCTGCGTCGCCGCGGCGACCGGGAAGGAGTCCAGCACCGCGCCGTAGCTCCAGACACCCATGTCGAGGAGCCCGTCCTCCATCGCCTGCGCCACCTCCGTGATGGGTGCCACGGCACCGGAGTAGCTCACGTCGAAGGTGATCTTCCCACCCGACCAGTCCTCGACCGCTTCGACGTAATTCTCCACCGCCACTGAGTGGGACCGGTTCGGGGGCTGGTTGGAGCTGATCCTCAGCTCGACCGGTTCCATGTCCGCCAGGGCCTCGACGAACGCCTCCTTCGAGGCCCCCGCGGGCACGGACTCCCCCGCCCCACCGGCCTCGGACGAACCGCCACATCCGGCAAGGAGCATCCCCAGCACGGAGCCGGAGGCCGCGAAGGCGTAGCCGCGAGCCCTCGCCCGGCCGGCCTGGGTTCGTTTCGTGATCTGTCGCATCTGTTCTTCCCTCATCTGGTCGGCGGTCGAAGTCGGTTCGGTCAGTAGTCGGCGGTCGAAGTCGGTCGGTCAGTACGTGGCGCGGCCGCCGCTGAGGTCGTAGACGGCGCCGGTGGAGAAGGAGACGCTCTCCGAGCAGAGGAAGGCGATGAGCTCCGCCGCCTCCTCGGGCCGCCCCGCACGCCCCATCGGAATGGTCTCCACGATCCGGCGCAGCACCTCGGGAGGTGACTCCACGTTCATGCCGGTCGAGATGAGTGCGGGCGCCACGGCGTTCACCAGCACCCCTGAGGTGGCGAGCTCCTTGCCCACCGCCTTCGTGAGCGCGATGACGGCGCCCTTCGAGGCGGAGTAGGGCGCGAGGGTCGGCTGACCGTCCTTGCCGGCCATGCTTGCGATGTTCACCACGCGCCCCCACCCGCGGTCGCGCATGGCCGGGATGAAGGCCTTCATGGTGTGCACGGTCCCCAGCACGTTGACCGCGAACAGCTTCTCCCACTCCCCCGTGTCGATCTCGAGGAAGGGTGAGCTGGCGCCCATGATCCCCGCCGAGTTCACCAGGATGTCCACCGGGCCGACGATCTTCGCGACCGCGGCGACCGAGGCCTCGTCGGACACGTCGACCTCGTGGTCGGCACCGCTCAGGTCGAGGGTGACCACGCGGTGCCCGTCCTTCCGGAGGCGTTCCACCGTGGCCGCCCCCAATCCGCTGGCAGCCCCGGTCACCAGTGCCGTTCTCGTCTTGCTCATGCCGCTTCCTCCTAGGGTGAGGGAAAGGGACCAGGCGTCACGGCCGGCCCCGGACGACGGCAGGACCGGCGCGACCCCATGGATCGCGCCGGACCCTGCCGTCAGGACAGGCCCGGCCTCACTCCGGTCGGTGCTCCCCGAGGGCGTCCTGCACGACCTTCTCGAACAGGGGCTGAAGGTCGACGTCGTTCTCCTCCAGCCACGCCGGGTAGTCCTCCCAGCTGACGCCGGAGTCGTCGTAGCCGAGGTCGGCGATGATCCCGCTCCACTTCTCCTGAGCCGCCTGCGCCTCGTCGACGATCGTCTGGCCGTCGAGGCCGCCGAACGTCTCCCCGGCGATCGCCTTGAGCTTCGCGGCGTGCTGCGCCTCGAGCTCGTCGAGGTCCTCCGCGCTCCAGGTGTGGAACTCCACCCCGTGCTCCTTCGCGACGGCGATCGCCTTGGCGGGGTCATCGAGCTGACCCACCTGGCTGAACCCGACGAGGAAGGCGTCGAGACGGTCGAACAGCAGCTGCTGAGCCGCGAGCGGCAGCTCCTCCCAGACCTCGAGGCTCATGTCGAAGGCACCGGGCGACGCGGTGAAGGGCGTCCCCTCGGAGAAGGTGAGGTGGTCGGCGATCTCGAGCTGACCGGTCGCCAGCACACTGGTGATCGGCGCCCCCTCGCAGTCGGTGACGCCGCGCTGCATCGCGTCGTAGGCCTCCGCGAACGGCACGTCGACCGGAGTGAAGCCGACGGCGCCGAGCTCGTCCGCGAGTCCCGAGCCACCGGCCGCGCGGATCGACCTGCCCTTGGCCTCGGCGGAGGAGGTGACCGGGTCACCCTTGCAGAGGATGACCGCGCTGGAGATGGGGAGCAGGGGGAGCATGGGCTGCAGGCCCTGGCTCTTGATCTCCTCCCGCAGGTCCTCGTTGGCTCCCTGCTCGACGGCAGCGGCCAGGAGGCCCAGCGTGCCGGTCAGGGGGCTGGTGTCGTGCAGGAAGAACGTCTCCTGCGTCGCCGCAGCGATGGGGAAGGTGTCGAACAGCGCCCCGTAGCTCCACATGCCCATGTCCATGAGCCCGTCGGCCATCGCCTGGGAGGCCTCGGTGATCGGGGCGACGGCGCCGGAGTAGATGACCTTGAAGGTGATCTTTCCGCCGGACCACTCCTCCACGGCCTCCGCGTAGTTCTCCACGGCGACGGAGAATCCCTGGCCGGGAGACTGGTTGGAGCTGATGCTCAGCTCGACGGGGTCCATGTCAGCGAGGGCGTCGATGAACTTCTGCTTCTCCGCGCCCGCGGGCACCGACTCACCCGATCCGCCCGAGGAGCTGCCCCCGGCTCCGCATCCTGCCAGCAGCGCGACTGCCAGCGTCGCGGCCACCCCGGCCGCGTAACGGCGAGACCGCGTGACGGCCCCGCACCTCCAAGTGTCGTTCCACATCTTCTTACGTCCCTCTTTCGATTGGTTGCAGCGCCGCTCGACAAGAACACGACGATCGCCTCGTCTCGCCACGCGCACGACACCGAGAACGCGTACGACGCGACGCGTCGGACCCGTTTCCACAGCCGCGACCTCGTCGCCCCGGCCGTCCGACGGACAGAAGGACGTGGTCGATCCACTGGGAAACCGATGGCCCACCGCACGGTCGGTAGTTGTTGTTCGGTCAGCAAGTAATATTCCCTGTGACGTGGCGCACGTCAAGCCCCTGCCCCGGTCCTGGATACAAAATTTGTTGCGCGTCCAGTTAGTGTCGGAGCAGAGTGACGTCGGGCCCGGCCTTCCGGGTCCTTCCGGCCTCGACCAGCACCCAAGCCCCCTGCAGGGCCACAGCGCGAGAAGGAGCTCAGGATGGACAAGAAGATTATCGTCGTGGGGGGTGCGAGCGGCGTGGGCGCGGCCTGCGTGCGCTCCCTGGCGGCAGCAGGCGCTTCAGTCGTCTCGCTGGACGTCTCGGAGGACGCCGGCAGGGAGGTGGCGGCCAGCGTCGGGCAGCACTTCCTCCGCTGTGACGTCACCGACCGGGACGAGGTCGGCCGCGTCGTCGACGAGGCGGTCGAGCGCCTGGGCGGACTCGACGCGCTGGTCCACGTGGCGGGAATCCTGCTCCAGGGCCCCGCGGCGGAGCTGTCGACCGCCGACTGGACACGGGTGATGGACGTCAACGCCCGCGGACCGGTCTTCACCAACCAGGCCGCCCTGCCGCACCTGAAGAACTCCGAGCGGGGCAGCATCACCAACTTCGCGTCCTCGTCGGCGCTGACCGCCTACCCCAACGGTGCCGCCTACGCGGCCTCCAAGGGCGCGGTGACGGCCTGGACGCGAACGATCGCGGTCGAGTGGGCGCCGTACGACGTCCGCGCCAACGTGGTGCACCCCTCTGCCGCGACGCCCATGCTGGAGAACCACCGCAACAAGCTCTCGGACGAGGAGAAGATCGCCTACGACGAGCTGCTGCGCCAGAAGGTGCCGCTCGGGGGCAAGTTCGGGGACCCGGACCGGGACATCGCCCCCGTGATCACCTTCCTGGTCAGCGACGCGGCTCGCTTCATCACCGGCCAGAACATCGCCGTCAACGGCGGCTACTACATCTGACGCCGGACACAGAAGAACCCTCAGGGCCTCGGCCCTGAGGGTTCTTCTGCGTGGTCCGCGTCGGCGACCTACGGTCCCGACATGTTGTCCGGGATCCAGGTGACGAACCCCGGGGCCGCGATCATGATCCCGATCAGCAGGAGCGGGATCGGCACGACCCAGCAGGCCGCCACGAGGACGGAGGACAACGGGATCTTGTGGCCGACGTTGACAGCCGCGTCCTGCACGATCCCGTGGATGATGTAGGACATGACGCCGACGGGTGGGGTCAGCATCGCCAGCTCCATCAGGATCACCACGAACACCCCGAACCAGATCGGTGAGATCGAGAGCGGCTCCAGCAGCGGAAGCAGCAGGGGGACGGTCAGCAGCATGATCACCAGCGACTCCATGAACATGCCGAGCACCAGGTAGACGACGGTCACCAGCATCAGGAACTGGACCCGACCGAGCTCCATCTCGATCACCATCTCCACGAACCCGTCGGCCAGACCGCTCAAGGACAGCAGTCGGCTGAACATGTGCGCCCCGATGAGGAGGAAGAAGAGGGCGCCGACGGTGGAGACCGTCGCCTTCGTCGCCTCCGCGACCGCCGCGAACGGCCGGTCCTTGCGCCGCATCGCGAGTCCGATGACGACGGCTCCCAGCGCGCCGACCGCACCAGCCTCGGTGGCGGTGAGCACTCCCCCGTAGATGCCGCCGACGATGACGATGATCAGGATCGGGGCGGGCCAGATGGGGCCCAACGAGCCGAACCTGTCGGACCAGCTGGACGACACGCGCGCCTTGCCGCGGCCACCCATCGCCGGCCTGATGATCGAGAGCCCGACGAACGTGGCGATGTAGAGGCCCGTCAGGACGATGCCCGGCAGCAGCCCCGCCATCAGCTGCGGACCCACCGCCGTCTGCGCCACCCCGGCGTAGATGACCATCAGCAGGCTCGGCGGGATCAGGTGGGCCAGCGTGCCGGCCGCCATGACGGACATGATGGCGAGGCGCTTGTCATAGCCCGCCCGAAGCATCTCAGGGATCCCGGCCCGGGCCAGGGGGAAGATGCTGCCCAGGGTCGATCCCGAGAGCGAGGCGAAGCCGGCACCGGCAAGCCCGGTGCCCGCCGCCAAGCCTCCCGGCAGCCAGCCGACCCAGTGCCTCGCCGCCGTGTAGAGATGCCGCGTGATCCCGGACTCGAAGAGCATCACGCCCATGAACACGAACATCGGGATGACCGTGAGGGACCAGGACGCCGAGGTGTCGAACGGCATCCGGCTGAGCGTGCCCTCCACCGCCCGTTCACCCGTCAGCGCCCACAGCCCCAGAAGTCCGGGCGCGGCCAGGGCCACCGCCACGGGGATCTTCATCGCCAGGAACGTGAGCATCATGAGGATCGCGAACGTGCCGATCATCCCCGGCGACACGTCGAGCCACATGCCCACGCCCGTGGCTGCCACGAGCCCCCAGAGCACGATCCGCCAGGCCCACAGGGAGCCGGCCCGCGGCGCGGGCGGCGCGGGCGGCACGGGCGCGCTCGCGACCACACCGCCCGTCACGTCGTCAACGGGAGGCGTCTTCTCCTGCTCGTACAAGCTCACAGCGTTGCTCCTTCGAGGTCAGTGGGCCTCTTCGCGTCGTCGGGCTCTCCGCTTCCCGAACCCGGGAGCAGCCCGATCGACCGGAGCAGGTCACGCGCGAGCTGGAGGCAGAAGATCGCGAAGCCCAGGGGCACGATGAACATGAGTGGCCAGATCGGCACCCAGGACGTGGGTGAGCTGCGACCGACCTCCCTGGCCTCCATCGCCTCAAGCCAGCCGAACCACGCGCACGCCAGGCAGAAGACGAGGACCAGCAGGTCGCCGGCGAACGTCACCTCGCGACGGATCTGCGCAGGCATGCGGGTGTACACCAGGTCCGCCGCGATGTGCTCTCGCTTGCGGTGCGCCACATTGATGCCGAGGAACACCAGCACCGGCATGAACCAGTAGGTGCTCAGCTCGATGCTTCCCGCGATCGGCTTGCCAGCGGTGCGTGACAGGGCGTTGGCGACGGCGACGACCATCAGCCCGCCCACGGCGATCCCAGCCGGGATCGTCAGCAGGTCGACCGCGGCGTCCAACCGGCTCCGCCGGCGACTCCGGGCGCTCACCGGTGGCACCTCCTGGTCCTCGTGCGCTGGCATGACATGCCTGCGCGGCGCCCCCCGGCTTCCGCGGTTCCGGCACCGCCCTCTAGTACTCGCATGACACTTCCTGGGTTCTCGGGGAAAGTTTGTCGGTTAGACAACTATCGCTGATGCAACCACAGAGGTGACCCCCGCCACAAGAACCCGGGAGTGACAATTTGAACCCCCGGAGCGAACCCCGGGGCGGCCGGGCAGATCGACCGCTCCCCGCGGGCGAACCGGGCGCCGAGACCACGCCGATAAAACTTGTTCGTTGACAAACTTCAATTTTGGGCAATGATGGTCGTCATGGAAACCGAGAACGGTCAAGCGACGTGGCGGCCGCGCGAGGTCGCGCCGGCCGGCACACGTCCGGCCCCCAGGCCCGAGCAGGACCGAGGTGGCCCCGACCTCGACTCCTTCCCGTTGATGAGCAAGGGGAACAAGTACGAGGACTTCTCCGTGGACCAGGAGCTGGTCCACCACTGGGGCCGGACCTTGACCGAGGCCGACAACGTCGCGTTCTCGACCGCGACCTGCGCATGGCTGCCTCTCCACCTCAACGCCGAGTACGCCAGGTCGTTGGGCCACCCCGACGCCGTCGTGAACCCCATGCTGGTCCTGTGCACGGCTGTCGGGCTGTCGGTCGAGGACCTCAGCGAGGCCGGCGGGCCCTTCCTGGGCATCGACGAGTGCGTGTTCCGCCGCCCGGTCTACCCCGGGGACACGATCTCGGCCACCTCCCGCGTCGTCGAGATGCGGACGTCGGCCAGCAAGCCGGGCGTCGGGATCGTCACCTGGCACACCAGCGCACGCAACCAGGACGGGGAGCTCGTCCTGGAGTTCGACCGAACGAACCTGGTCGTCGCTCGCGGCGACCACCCCAACCCTCCCAACAGAAGGAACGACCATGCCTAGCAACCGGCTGCGACGTAGCGAGCTCTCGACCCCCGGGCACAGCCCGAAGATGATCGCGAAGGCAGCGGCTAGCGACGCGGACCTGGTCTTCCTCGACCTGGAGGACTCGGTGGTGGCCTCGGAGAAGGTCCCCGCCCGGAGCAACATCATCGAGGGTCTCAACACCCTCGACTGGGGCATCAAGACCCGGGCGGTCCGCATCAACCCGGTCAGCACCGAGTGGTGCCACGGAGACCTGATCGACATCGTCACCCAGGCCGGACAGAACCTGGACGTCGTCATCATCCCGAAGGTGATGAGCCCTCGGGACGTGTGGTTCGTCGACGACCTCCTGACCCAGCTCGAGACGCGGCTCGGCCTCGAGGCCGGCCGCATCGGCCTGGAGGCGCTGATCGAGGAGACGCAGGCGCTCGCGTGCGTGGAGGAGATCGCGGCGAGCTCGCCGCGGCTCGAGGCCCTGATCCTCGGCGTCGGAGACCTCTCCGCCAGCCAGGGCATCCGCCTGGGACACATCGGCGCGTCGGCCGAGGGCAAGAACGGCTACCCGGGCGACGTGTGGCACTACGCCCGCAACCGGATGATCGTCGCCGCGCGGGCCCACGGCCTGGACGCCGTCGACGGACCCTTCGGTGGGATCGCCAACCCCGAGGGCTACGAGCGCGAGGCCAACTGGGCCGCGACGCTGGGCGCGGTCGGGAAGTGGGCCATCCACCCCAGCCAGATCGCCATCGCCAACGAGGTCTTCGCACCCACGCCGTCTGAGATCGAGCGGGCCACCGCCGCCGTGCAGGCCGTCCGGGAGGCCGAGGAAGCGGGACTGGGCGCCGCCTCGTTCAATGGAATGATGATCGACGCCGCGACCGCTCGCATCTTCGACGCCGTGCTGGAACGTGCACGGCTGTGCGGTGTCGCATGAGCGGTGCACCCGCGCCCGGAGCGCTGGACGGGGTGAAGGTCCTCGACCTCACCGCGATGCTCGCCGGTCCGTTCGCGACGATGCTGCTCGTCGACATGGGCGCGGACGTCGTCAAGGTCGAGCCCGCCACGGGTGACCGCACGCGAAAGCTCGGCCCTTTCCGCGCTGACGACGACCGGACCGTGGCCCTGGGCGGCTACTTCCAGTCGGTCAACCGGGGCAAGCGCAGCATCGTCCTCGACCTGAAGGACGAGGCGGGCGCCGCGCAGTTCCTGGACCTCGTGCGGGTCGCCGACGTGGTGGTCGAGAACTTCTCCTCCGGGGTGATGGAGCGCCTGGGGCTCGGCTACGAGGTGCTGTCGCAGGTCAACCCCCGGCTCGTCTACGCGGCCCTGCGAGGCTTCGGCGACGCCCGGTCCGGGCAGAGCCCCTACGAGCAGTGGCCTGCGTTCGACATCGTCGCGCAGGCCATGGGCGGGTTCGCCGGCATCACCGGGCCCGTCGGGGGCCCGCCGCTGAAGTCCGGCCCCGGGATCGGGGACATCTTCCCCGGAACCCTGCTCGCGCTGGGCGTCACCGCGGCCGTCCGGCACGCGGAGCGCACCGGCGAAGGGCAGTTCGTCGACGTCGGGATGTACGACGCCGTGCTCGCGCTGTGCGAGCGCATCGTCTACCAGCACTCCTACACGGGGATCACCCCCGAGCCGATGGGGAACGGCCACCCGCTCCTCTCCCCCTTCGACATCATGCAGACCGCGGACGGCTGGATCGCCGTGGCCGCACCCAGCGACAACCACTGGCGCATCCTGGTCGAGGCGATGGGCCGGCCGGAGCTCGCCGACGACCCGCGCTACCTCGACAACGTGGCACGCGTCGCCCACGGGGACGAGGTGCGCGAGATCCTCGGCGGTTGGCTCGCCGGGCACACCACGGCCACCGTGATCGGTCTCCTGGGCGGGCGAGTGCCCATCGGTCCGGTGCACACGGCTGCCGACATCTTCGCGGACAAGCACGCAGGCATCCGGGAGATGCTCGTCGAGGTCGAGCAGCCCGGTTCCGACCGGCCGGTGACGATCGCCGGCTCCCCCGTCAAGTTCAGCGCCACGCCGTCGCGCGTCCGGGGGCGAGGCCCCTCGCTGGGCCAGGACGATCCGGCCGCCGTTCTGGACGCTTGGTCCACTCCCCCGCACGAGGCAGACACCCGCGACACAACAGGTGGTGATAGCAGTGACTGATCACGACAACGTGCTCGGACCCTGGGGCTGGTTCGAGGACTTCTACCCCGGTCAGCAGATGCGCCACTCGCGCGCCGCCACCGTCGGCGAGCTCGAGGGGAGCGGGCCGGCCAAGCAGGTGATGAACACCGCGCAGGCGCACTTCAACGACCACTTCATGAAGGGCTCCTCCCTCGGCGACGACCGCCTGGTCTTCGGGCTGGCCACGGCCTCCCTGGTCTACGGGCTCTCGTCGCAGGACACCGCCGAGCACGCTGCCGCGGAGCTCGGCTGGTCCAAGCTGCGGTTCAAGGCGCCCGTCCACCACGGCGACACGATCGAGGCGTTCACCGAGGTGGTCTCCGTCGAGCCAGGCGAGGACGACCGAGCGCCCGGGACGGTGGTCTTCCGGCACTGGGGACGCCGGCAGGACGGCGTCGTCGTGTTCGAAGGCGAGCGGTCGACGCTGGTGCGACGCCGTCCCTCCGGGGTCGGCGCGTGACCGGAGCACCCGGACCCACCCTCACTGAGCAGGTGGTGGCCCGCGCCCGTGGCGTCGACCTGGATCGGGCAGACGTGGTCGCGGGCGCCCTGCACTGCATCCTGGACACGCTCGGCGTCGCGATCGGTGCCGTGCGGGAGCCGGTGACCGACCTGGTCCGCAGCGAGGCCCTGGAGGAGGGAGCCGCCCCAGCGGCGACCCTGTGGGGCACCGGCGAGCGCGTGTCGCGCGCCCAGGCCGCCCTGGTCAACGGCACCGCCGCCCACGCACTCGACTTCGACGACGTGAGCGCCCTCATGGAGGGCCACCCCTCCGCCCCCGTTCTCCCCGCCCTGCTCGCGGTGGCGGAGGGGAGCGCCGCGAGCGGCAGGGACCTGGTCTCGGCGTTCGTCACGGGGTTCGAGACCCAGGCACTGGTGGGGCGCCTGATGGCGCCCTCGCACTACGCCAGGGGCTTCCACACCACCGCGACCGTCGGCGCCTTCGGGGCGGCCGCGGCCTGCGCCCGGTTGGCGGGGCTGGACGACGCGCACTGGGCGCAGGCGTTCGGCATCGTCGGGACGCGCGCTGCGGGGCTCAAGTCGATGTTCGGCACCATGTCCAAGCCCCTGCAGGTGGGGGCGGCCGCGGAGTCCGGCGTCCGGGCCGTCAACCTGGCCAGGCGGGGAGTCACGGCCCATCCCGACGTGCTGGGCGCGCCGCAGGGCTTCCGGGACACCCAGTCCGAGGCCTCGGGACAGGCTCCCGAGTGGGGGTGGTCGACGCCGGCCGTGACGGCGGTGCTCTTCAAGTACCACGCCGCCTGCTACCTGACGCACTCCGCCATCGAGGGCATGCTGTCCCTGCGCGAGGCGGGCCTGACCCCCGACCAGGTCGAGAGCATCGAGGTCCGGGTGCCTGCGGGGCACCTCAGCGTGTGCAACATCGCCGAGCCCACGAGCCCGCTCGAGGGGAAGTTCAGCCTGCGGTTCACCACCGCGATGGCCCTCGCCCGCGGCGACCTCAGCGAGCAGGCGTTCTCGGAGGAGTCCGTGCAGGCGCCGGAGGTGGTCGCGTTGCGCGACCGCGTCCAGGTGGTCGCGCGTTCGGGCCCGAGCCGTTCCTCGACGCTCAGGGTCACCCTCACGGACGGGACCGAGCGTGTGGCCGAGGTCGACGTCAACAGGCCGACCCCGGCGGACGAGCTCGACAGGCGCTGGCACTCCCTGGTCTCCAAGTTCCACTCCCTGGTGGATCCGGTGCTCGGGGCGGAGGCTGCCGACCGCATCGTGGCGGCCGTCTCCGAGCTGCCCGCGGCGCCGGACGTCCGGACGCTCGTGACCGCCCTGGCCGGTGGCGGCACGCCCGGCTGAGCCCGGCCCCGGCCCGTAGTCCCTCGAAGGAGGCACCGCATGCTGCACGACAGGCACCTGTTCGGTCCTGGACCGTCCAACCCCTATCCGGAGGCGACGGCGGCGCTGAGCCGGCCGCTCCTCGGCCACCTCGACCCCGTCTTCCTGGCCATGATGGACGAGACCTGCGAGATGCTGCGCGAGGTGTGGGGAACCACCAACCAGCGCACCCTTCCCCTGAGCGGCACCGGGTCTGCCGGCATGGAGGCGTCGTTCGTGAACACCGTGCACGAGGGCGACGTCGTCGTGGTCGCGGTGAACGGGCTCTTCGGGCAGCGGATGTGCGAGGTCGCCGAGCGCTGCGGTGCCCAGGTGGTGCCCGTCGAGCACGAGTGGGGCCAGCCCATCGACGTCCAGCGCGTCCTCGACGCGCACCCGGGACCGACGATCGTCGCCGCGGTGCACGCGGAGACGTCGACCGGAGTGCGTTCGGACATCGCGGCCCTGGGCGCCGCACTGGCGGCCGAGCGCCCTGACACCCTCCTGCTCGTCGACGCCGTCACCTCCCTCGGCGGGATCGAGCTGCGGACCGACGACTGGGGCGTCGACATCGCGTACGCCGGCACCCAGAAGTGTCTCGGGGTGGCCCCCGGGCTCGCCCCGTTCACCATCAGCGAGCGGGCCTTCGAACGCCGGGTCGAGCGCCCCCGGTCCTGGTACCTGGACCTCGGGCTGCTGGGCGGCTACGTCGGCGAGGCGAGCGGGGCGGTCGCCCGCACGTACCACCACACGGCGCCGGTGGCGATGATCGCGAGCCTGCACGCCGGCCTTCGACGGATCCTGGACGAGGAACTGCCCCTCGTCTGGGCCCGGCACGCCGAGGCGGGAGCCCTGCTCCAGCAGGGCCTGCAGGAGATGGGGCTGGAGCTCTTCGCCGCGGAAGGGCACCGGCTTCCAGAGCTCACCACCGTCAGGGTGCCCGAGGGGGTGGACCCGGCCGGCGTGCGCCGCCGGCTCCTGGACCGCCACGGTCTCGAGATCGGTGGCGGAGCCGGTCAGTACGCCGACACGGTCTGGCGCATCGGCCTGATGGGTCACAACGCCCGCCCCGACGCCGCCCTGTTCGTACTCGCGGCTCTGCGCGACGTGCTCGGCCGGTAGAGCCCGGCACCCCCGTGGCGTGGGCGCCCCACCCGTTGGGCACCTCACGACACCCCGCCTGATCGTGTCGGCGACGGCGACGGGCCCGGTGATCTCTCCGGACGCCGACCTCAGACGCACCTCGTCGCCATGACGGCCTCACTCCTCCACCGCCCACGGGTCCCGGCGTCGGCCGGCCGTGGGGGGAACACGTGGACCGGTGGGCACCCCGGCCTGCTTCTCCGCGAGGCGGGGGCGCTCAGGGTCCCGGAGCCGGGGTTGGCGTTGCCGGCGACCACGGCCCCCGGACCCGGGACCGTGTCGCCGGGCGTCGCCTCGGCCTCCTCGTGGTCAGGCCGGCAGCCCGACGAGGTCGCCCAGGTGGTGCCGGTGCTGGCCGGGTGAGCCGAGGCCGATCTGGTCGGCCTTGGCGCGCTTGAGGTAGAGGTGGGTGGGGTGCTCCCACGTCATCCCGGTGCCGCCGTGGAGCTGGACCGCCTCCTCGGCGGCCTGGACTGCGAGGTCCCCGCAGCAGGCCTGGGCGAGCGCCGCGGCCACGGCCGCGTCCTCGTCGGCCGTCGCGACCGTGACAGCGGCGTAGCGAGCCGCGGCGGCGGCCGACTCGACCGCGACGTAGAGGTCCGCCATCCGGTGCTTCAGGGCCTGGAAGCTGCCGAGCTGACGCCCGAACTGACGCCGTTCCTTGAGGTGGTGGAGGGTCGACTCCAGGCACCACCGGGCGATTGCGACCTGCTCCGAGGCGAGAAGGGCGGCCCCGGTCACCAGGCCGCTCCGCACCGGAGCCTCGGCCTTCGCCAGGAGGCGCTCGGCGGCGGCCCCGGAGAACGTCACGTCTGCCAGCTGCCGGGTCATGTCGAAGGAGGTCACCGGCTCGACGACCGCCTCCGCCGACGCGACGGCCCACAGCTCCAGGGAACCCTCAGCCGATGCCACCGGCACCAGCAGCAGGTCGGCCTCGAGAGCGCCCGCCACGTTCCGTACCGTTCCCCGCACCCGGTCGCCCTCGACCGCGAGAGCCGGGATCTCCGCGTCGGGTGCGAGCGACCAGGGCACGACGAGCGCGGCGGTGCGCTCACCGGCGGCGAGCGGGAGCAGCAGGTCCGAGCCGCTGTGCAGCAGCACGGTGGTCGCGATGACGGCGCTGGTGAGGAAGGGGGCCGGCGCCACAGCGCGTCCCAGCTCCTCGAGCACCACCGCCGCCTCGCGGGCGGACGCACCGAGGCCGCCCTGGGCCTCGGGCACGAGCAGGCCGGCCAGGCCGAGCTCGGTGACCAGTGTCTTCCACAAGGCCTCGGCGGCGGAGCGGTCGCCCTCGTACATCGCCATCACCGCGTCCACAGGACAGCGGTCGCGCAGCACCGCGCGGACGGTGGCGCGCAGGTCTTCCTCCAGCTCGGAGTGGAGCAGGTCCACCTCGGTCATCGTGGGATCTCCTTCCAGGGGACGTCCTTGTCGTTGCGCTGCTCGCCGGGAAGTCCCAGGACGCGCTCGGCCACGATGTTGCGCAGGATCTCGGAGGTGCCCCCCTCGATCGAGTTGCCCTTGGCCCGCAGGTACCGGTAGCCGACGTCGCGGCCGGTGAAGTCGACGCGCTCGGGGCGGACCATCGTCCAGTCGGAGTAGCGGAGACCGTCACCACCGAGCATCTCCATCTCCAGCCCGGCGAGCTGCTGGCTGACCCGGGCGAAGACGAGCTTCATCCCGGCGCCCTCCGGTCCGTCCTGACCCACGGCCTGACGTTGCCGCAGCCGAAGTCCAGCCAGGCGCGCCACCTCGGCCTCGACCCACAACCGCAGCAGACGGTCGCGCAGCTCCGCCGTGCGGACCTCGGGCCGGGTCCGCCAGGTCTCGGCGACGACGCCGATCATGCCGCCCTCCCGGGGCGTGGCCTTGCCGCCGATCGCGACGCGCTCGGTGTTGAGCGTGGCGTTGGCCAGCGCCCATCCCTGGCCCACCTCGCCCAGCCGCATGTGGTCGGGGATGCGGACGTCGGTGAGGAAGACCTCGTTGAACTCGGCCTCACCGGTGATCTGCCTCAGCGGTCGCACCTCGACGCCGGGGTCCGACATGTCACAGAGGAAGTACGTGACGCCACGGTGCTTGAAGGCGTCGGGATCGGTGCGTGCGAGCAGGATGGCGAACCGGGCCTTGTGCGCCCCCGACGTCCACACCTTCTGACCGTTGACGACCCACTCGTCACCGTCGCGGACGGCCCGCGTGGCCAGCGCGGCAAGATCCGAGCCGGCACCCGGCTCGCTGAACAGCTGACACCACTTCTCCTCCCCCGTCCAGAGTGGCCGCAGGAACCGCCGCTTCTGCTCCTCCGTCCCGTACTGCGCGATGATGGGGGCCGCCATGCCCAGCCCGATGCCGTTGGACCGGGGGTCGTTGTCGGGCGCGCCCGCCTCGGCGAACAGCCTGTCCACCTCGGGCTGCAGCGCCCGGCTCGCGTCGAGCCCACCGCAGCCGACAGGGAAGTGCACCGTGGCCAGGCCGGCGTCGAACCGCGCCCGCAGGAAGTCCACGCGATCCATGGCGGACGGGTCGTTCGCCGCCAGGAAGTCGGCGACGAGTCGTCGCAGCTCCTCGGGGCTCATGGCACCAGCACGCTGACGATCTCGGCCACGCAGGCGGGCTTGTCGCCCCCCTCGCGCTCGATGACCACCTTGGTGGTCACCTGGTACCCGTTGCTCGCGGCGGCGACCTCCAGCACCTCCGCGCCGGCCCGGAGCCGCGAGCCGACGGGCACGGGAGAGGGAAAACGGACCTTGTTGGTGCCGTAGTTGACCCCCATCCGGACGTTCTCAACGCGATAGATCTCCCGAGCGAACATCGGGATCAGGCTGAGGGTGAGGTAGCCGTGGGCGATGGTCGTGCCGAACGGTCCTTCGGCGGCCCGCACCGGGTCGACGTGGATCCACTGGTCGTCCCCGGTGCTCTCCCCGAAGGAGTCGACCTGCTCCTGGGTGATCGTGTGCCACTCCGAGAGGCCGAGCGGTTCCCCGGTCGCCTCCCGGAGCTCGTCGATGCTCGAGAAGACCCTCATGCCTTGGGCCCTCCTGCCACGTAGATCACCTGTCCCGACACGAAGCCGGCGCCGTCGCTGACGAGGTAGGAGACGGCGTGCGCGATGTCCTCCGGGGTGCCCACCCTGGCGACGGGGATCCGCTCGGCGGCCGAGGCCTTGAAGTCCTCGAAGGACATCCCCATCCGGACGGCGGTCGACTCCGTCATCTCGGTGGCGATGAATCCCGGGGCGATGGCGTTGGCAGTCACCCCGAACTTGCCGAGCTCGAGCGCCAGGGTCTTGGTGAAGCCCTGCAGCCCCGCCTTGGCGGCCGAGTAGTTGGCCTGGCCGCGGTTGCCCAGGGCGGAGGCGCTGGACAGGTTGACGATCCGGCCCCAGCCGGCCTCGGTCATGTGCTTCTGGGTGGCCCTGGCCATCAGGAACGAGCCGCGCAGGTGCACGTTCATCACCGCGTCCCAGTCCGCGACGGACATCTTGAACAGCAGGTTGTCCCGCACGATGCCGGCGTTGTTGACCAGGACCGTCGGCGGAGCCAGCTCGGCGGCGACCCGGGCGACCGCCGTCTCCACGGCCGCCTCGTCCGCGACGTCCACGCCCAGGGCGATCGCGCGGCCTCCGGACGCGTTGATCTCGGCCGTGACCTTCTCGCAGGCCGCCTCGTCCAGGTCCAGCACGGCAACGGCCATGCCGTCGGACGCGAGGCGCCGCGCGACCTCCGCGCCGATGCCGCGAGCGGCGCCGGTGACGATCGCGGCGCGTGTGGACTCAGTGGGGGTGTTCACAAGTGGACTCCTGTCAGTGGTGTGGGTAGCCGGGAGTTCCGGCTCCTTGGTGGTGGGAGGGCGCGCTCATCCGCTTCCGGCGAGAGTGAGGCCGCCGTCCACGACGAGCAGCTGCCCGGTCGTCCAGGCCGCGTCCTCGGAGAGCAGGAACGCGACCACGCCGGCGATGTCCTCAGGCAGTCCCAGGCGCTTCAGCGGGTACCTCGCCGCCACCGCTTCCTCGTCGCCCTCGTAGAGCGAGGTCGCGAAGCGGGTCTTCACCACGGCGGGGGCGACGGCGTTGACCCGCACGCCGGGCCCCAGCTCGACCGCCAGCTCGGCCGTCATGTGGCCGAGCATGGCCTTGCTCGCGCCGTACATCCCGATGCCCGGGGCCGGTCGGGTCCCGGCGACGGACGAGACGTTGACGACGGCTCCCCCGTGCTCGCCCATCCACGCCCGGTGCACGTGCTGGGTCCACGACAGGGCTGCGAAGCAGTTCACCTCGACGATCTTGCGGGCGGCGGCGAGGTCCACCTCGATCATGGGTCCGTGGATGGGATTGATGCCCGCGTTGTTGACCAGGAAGTCGATGCTGCCGAACGTGTCGATGGCCCTCTCGACCACCTCGCTCTGGTGCCCGGGGTCGTCGGCCTTGCCCGCTACGGCCAGCGCGTGCGCCGGGCCTCCGAGGACCTCGACCGCCTCGTCGAGCGCTTCCTGCTTCCGCGCGGTGATCACCACCTTGGCGCCGTCGGCGACCAGTCGCTGGGCGATGCCCAGGCCGATCCCCCGGCTGGCGCCGGTCACGATCGCGGTACGACCTTCGAACCTCTTGGACATGCGACTCCTACTCGTTCGGGGCGCCGTCGGCGCGCCGGGACCCGAAAACGGGCCCGACGCGGTCGAGCTGGGCACGTTGCCGGCGTCCTGCGTGTGATGCGGGGTGTAGCTCGTTTCCGCTGTGGACGAGCGTCAGAGGAGCTCGAGGATGGTGGCGTTCGCCATGCCGCCGCCCTCGCACATGGTCTGCAGGCCGTAGCGGATCCCGTTGTCACGCATGTGGTGGACCAACCGGGTCATCAAGATCGCCCCGGACCCACCCAGCGGGTGACCCACCGCGATCGCCCCACCCAGCGGGTTGAGCCGCTCCTGCTCGGCCCCGGTCTCCACCAACCACGACAACGGCACCGGCGCGAACGCCTCGTTGACCTCGAACGCCCCGATCTCCTCGATCGAGAGCCCCGACCTCTTCAACGCCAGCTCCGTGGCCCGGATCGGACCGGTCAACATGATCACCGGGTCATCACCGGCCACCACCGAGGTGTGGATCCGCGCGATCGGCGTCAACCCGTGGGCCCGCGCGACCTCCGAGGACGTCACCAGCACCGCCCCGGCCCCGTCGGAGATCTGCGAGGCATTGCCCGCCGAGATCACCCCGTCGGCCTTGAACGGCGTCGCCAGCGACGCCAGCTTCTCCACCGTGCCACCACGACGGATCCCCTCATCGGCCACCAACCCACCGGTCGGCACCAGCTGCGAGGCGAACGCCCCCGCATCGGTGGCCGCCGCCGCCAGCTCGTGCGAACGCAGCGAGTACTCATCCAGGAACGTGCGCGAGAAACCCCACCGCTCCGCGATCATCTCCGCCCCCACACCCTGGTTGAAACCCTGGATGCCGTAGTGCTCGAGGACCGAGGCCGGTACCACCTGCGCACCTTCTGCCGCGCTGCCGAGCGGCACCCGGCTCATCGACTCCACACCACCGGCGACCGCGAAGTCGTAATGACCAGCGATCACCCCCGCCGCAGCGAAGCTCACCGCCTGCTGGCTCGACCCGCACGCCCGGTTCACCGACGTCCCCGGCACACTCTCAGGCCACCCCGCCGCCATCACCGCGTTCCGCCCGATGTTGCTCGCCTGCTCCGAGACCTGAGAGACACACCCCCAGACCACGTCATCGACCATCCCCGCATCCAGCCCGGTGCGCTCCACCAAAGCCTTCAGCACCACCGCCGACAGGTCAGCAGGATGAAACCCCGCCAACGCCCCGTTGCGCTTGCCGATCGGTGTCCGAACAGCATCGACGATGACCGCGTCCCTCATGTGTGACTCCCGCACGTGTGTGTGATGTTATTTGTCGGCTGACCAACTATTTCTCCATCGAACCACAGGTGCCTCACGGGCACAAGGGGTGTCAGCCGACGAGTCAGCCAGCCCGTCCGTGAGCTCGACTCGAAGTCTGGGGACGACCGCGGGACGAGCCCCTGCCGGAACCGGTCCGCAGCCCGAGCGGCGCCCCGATCGCCTCGACATACCCCAGCCGGCGGTGCATGGACGCCGAGTGGCGCCCGAACCCGATGCCCGGCAGGACCGCCGCGCCATGGATCAGGGTCGTCGCGTGGTCGCCCAGCAGGTCAGCGACGAACAGAGGGCTCTCGCACTGCCCCCTGAAGATCCGCAGGAGCGCCTCGAGGTCCTCCGACCGCAGGTGAGGAAGCTCCCCGAGCATGATGGCGACGGGCCCGTCGGGGTTCAGGTCCAGGGCCCGCCGGCGACCCAGGGCTGCGGCCGGATTGGCACCGGCACGCCGCGACTCGACCAGCACCTCCACCCCGATGCTTCGCGCGTCGCGGGCAGCTGCGACATCGCTCGTCACGAGAACGACGCGCCCCACGCAGGACGCTTGACGTGCCACGCTGGCCACGTGCAGACCGAGCCACCCACCGGAGTCGTGCGCCGCGCCACACTGTGCACGCCCATGAAACGGCGTCCACGCCGGTTCGATCCCGACAACGACCACCGAGAGTCGCCCGTCAGGGCTGCTGCTGCCCTGGCGGCTCGCCGAGGTGCGGAACGGCCCACTCGCGGTCCCGGTCACGACGGCCCCCTGTCTGCTCATAGGCGGACGGACAGACTAGTTGGTTAACTAACAACTGTCTATTGCGTTTCCGTCGATCCCCGGGATACGGTGGATGGGTTGCTAGTCGACAATCTATGAATTGAGGCTCCGGTGAACCGACCCTTGGTGGACCCGCGTCCGTCGATCCCTTCCGCCCACCGCACGGACGAGCGCGTCGCGATCCAGGAGATGGCGCGGGACTTCGCCATGCGCGAGGTGCTGCCGGTGGCCAACGAGCTCGACCCCGAGAAGGGACTCATCCCCGACTCCCTCCGGCGCAAGATGGCCGACCTGGGCTTCTTCGGCATCACGATCCCCGAGGAGCACGGCGGTCTGGGGCTCGGCGTCTTCGAGTACGCGTTGATCACCGAGGAGCTGGCCCGGGCCTGGATGAGCGTCGCCAGCATCATCGTCCGCTCAGGCGTCGCCCGGACCCTCGACCCCACGCAGCGCGCGGAGATCCTGCCCAAGGCGGCCCGCGGCGAGTGGCTGGGCGCCTTCGCCATGAGCGAGCCCGGCGCGGGATCCGACATCGCCTCGATCCGCACCCGCGCCGACAAGGTGGACGGCGGCTGGGTGATCAACGGCCAGAAGATGTGGTGCACCTTCGCCGACCAGGCCGACGGCATCATCATCGTCGCGCGCACCACGCCGTACGACCCGCAGAAACGGCACGAAGGCATTCGCCGGTTCATCGCGTACAAGAACCCCGGGGAGTTCCCCGAAGGGTGCACCGGCACGCCCGTGCGCAAGATCGGCTACCACGGCTGGAACACCTTCGAACTGTCCTTCGACAACTGCTTCATCCCCGACGACGGCCTGCTCGGCTACGAGACCAGCGGCGTCCCGGACGGCGGCTTCAAGCGCGTCGCCGAAGGCATGCTGACGCCGCGCATCCACACCGCGGCGCGCTCCATCGGCCTGGCCCGCGGTGCTCTCGAGGACACGATCAAGTACGTGCAGGAGCGCGAGCAGTTCGGTCACGCCATCGGCGACTTCCAGAACACCCGCTTCAAGATCGCCACCATGGCGTCCGAGATCGAGCTGTGCAGGGCGCTGATGTACGAGGTCGCTGCCGACGTCGATGCCGGCGAGGCATCCGACATGCGTGCTGCCATGGTCAAGTACATGGCTGCGGAGATGTCGGAACGCGTCACGTCCGAGGCCCTTCAGCTCCACGGGGGTGCCGGCTACACCACGGACTTCCCGATCGAGCGGTACTGGCGCGACGCCCGCCTGACCAAGATCTTCGAGGGCACCTCCGAGATCATGCAGCGCCTCATCTCCGACCGTCTGCTGCCCCCCACGCCGTTCCGCTGAACAAAGTGCTCCGAATCGGTAGCCTTAATGCTTGTCATCTATCTAGGATCGGGCAATGACGACGAAGCAGACGCTCAACGGCCACCAGGTCCGGTCGGAGAAGTCCACTCGCCTCCTCCTCAAGGCCGCCGGCGACCTCGTGGCGGAGGGCGGTTACCAGTCCATGACGCTCGCCACGGTCGGCGAGAGGGCCGGCTACAGCCGCTCCCTGGCCACGGCGCGTTTCGGCTCGAAGGCGAAGCTTCTGGAGGCCCTGGTCGACGAGATCGTCATCCGGTGGGACGTCGAGACGGTCGAGCCCGAGCAGCGGGGGCGCACCGGTCTAGACACTCTGCGCGTGCTGCTCACCGAGATCAAGAAGTCCTACCTGAAGCACCCCCGTTCGCTCAGCGTGCTCTACGCGCTGATCTTCGAGGCGACCGGTCCTGTCCCGGAGCTGCACGATCGGTTCGTCGCGTTCCACCGGAACCAGCGCGCCCGGATCGCGACCTACATCAGGAACGGCCTCGAGGATGGGTCGATCGTGCCCGGCATCGACCCGGAGCACCAGGCAGCGGTCATCGTCGCTCAGCTCCGCGGCGTGGGCTACCTGTGGAAGCTGGACCCCGACAGCATCGACGCCGGTCCTGTGCTCACCGCCTTCATCGACCAGGTCTGCTCCCACCTCGCCGGCACCGAGTCACCGGCCGACTAAGCCGGTCCCGCCAACCCTCGGGCCGCACCGCCCGAGACATCGAACCACGCCACCTCCGCGGTTCGCGGAGGTCCTTGGCGCGCCCAGATTGGAGAACGACATGTCAGGACCTCTCACGGGTCTCCGGGTGGTCGAGCTGGCCAGCATCGGACCCGGTCCACACGCTGCCATGATCCTGGCCGACCTGGGCGCGGACGTCGTGCGGGTCGAGCGTCCGGGCCCCCTGGGGCTGGGCCCCCAGGGACGCAACGAGCAGCTGCGCGGCCGCCGCATCGTGACCGCCGACCTCAAGTCGGCCACGGACCGTGAGCGCGTGCTGAACCTCGTGGCCGGCGCCGACGTGCTGATCGAGGGCTATCGCCCGGGGGTGGCCGAACGTCTCGGGCTGGGGCCGGAGGACTGCCTGGCGGTGAACCCCGGGCTGGTGTACGGACGCATGACCGGGTGGGGACAGGACGGCCCCCTGGCGCAGCGCGCCGGCCACGACATCAACTACCTGGCGGTCTCCGGCATCCTGAACGCCGTCGGCCGTTCCGGCGAGCGCCCCGTCGTCCCCCTGAACCTCATCGGCGACTTCGGTGGCGGCTCCATGCTCCTCCTCACCGGGCTGATGGCCGCGCTCTGGGAGCGCCAGCGCACCGGCGTCGGCCAGGTGGTCGACGCCGCCATGGTCGAAGGAGCGAGCCTGCTCGCGCACATGCACTGGTCCATGTACGGCGGCGGCGCCTGGAGCGCGCAGCGTGGCGACAACCTCTTCGACGGCGGCGCCCCGTTCTACGACACGTACGAGTGCGCCGACGGCGGCTACATGGCAGTCGGCGCGGTCGAGCCGCAGTTCTACCAGCTGCTGCTGGAACACCTGGGAGTGGACGGCGAGGACCTGCCCGCACAGCGTGACAAGTCCGGCTGGCCCACGCTCCGCGCGCGGTTCACCGAGGTGTTCCTCAGCCGGCCCCGTCGGCACTGGGAGGAGGTCTTCGCCGACGTGGACGCGTGCGTGACCCCGGTGCTCTCCTTCGACGAGGCCAGCCGGCACGAGCACCTCGTCGAGCGCCAGGTGGTCGCCGAGATGAACGGCATCGTGCAGCCGTCCCCAGCCCCCCGGTTCTCCCGCACGGTGGTGGGACCGCCCACCCCTCCCCCGACGACTGCGGTCGACGTGGAGCTGGTCATCGCGGAGTGGGAACGCCCCGCCTGAACCAGGTGCCGTCGCGTCGATGACCGAGGACCGCGAACAACACCGCGAGCAGCACCACCGCGAGTCCCATGCCGCCGAGGGTCCAGCGCAGCCCCACCAGGTCCGCCAGCACGCCCAGCGGGAGTGCCGCGATCCCGAAGGCGCCGAAGCTCAGCATGAGCAGGCCCTGGACGCGACCGTGGTAGTCGCGGTGCGACCCGGCCAGCAGCAGTGACTGGTTGGTCGTCTGGAACGCCATCATGGCTCCCCCGACGATGAGCAGGGCAACTGTCGCCACGGCGAAGCTCGGGGCTACTGCCAGCGCACCCAGGGCCAGGCCGAAGAGTGTGCCGGCCAGCACGAAGACAGTCGTCTCCGACCAGATGGTCGTCCATCGGCGCAGGAGCAGACCGGCGGTGACGGCACCTATGGCGGAAGAGGCGGACAGGATCCCGTAGCCGGCCGATCCCAGAGCGAAGAGATCACTCGCCACCGTGGGCAGGAACGCCAGGTAGGGCAGGCCGACCATCGTCACGCTGATGCCGCACCAGAGCAGCGCCAGG
This sequence comes from Nocardioides sp. Z40_12, assembly GCF_058215795.1. Lineage (NCBI taxonomy): Bacteria > Bacillati > Actinomycetota > Actinomycetes > Propionibacteriales > Nocardioidaceae > Nocardioides > Nocardioides sp. Z40_12. The sequence goes on along the minus strand of NZ_JBZAJA010000009.1, from coordinate 28,818 downwards.
AGCTCGGGGTCTCGCCGCACGTATCGGACGCCGTCCGCCAGCTCGTTCACCGGTGACCGGTCCGCCACCTCGCTCGCTCGGCGCCCGGGAGGCAGCCACACGGTCAGGGCCAGGCCGATCAGCGACAGGGCGCCGGTCCCGAGAAAGACCGCGCCCGTGCCGAAGCTGAGATAGCCGATGACGAGGCCCGCGGCCGCCGGGCCGACGACTCGGGCGACCTCTGCATTGACGAGCAGGAGAGAGACGGCCGTGGAGAGCGAGGCGGGCGGGACGACTTCTGAGATGAAAGCCATGCGCGCCGGGTTGAACAGCGCGAGGCCGATGGCCTGCAGGCCTCCGGCCATGAGCAACATCCAGTACGCGACTACGTCGGCGAGCACGGCGAGCCCGATTCCTGCGCTGCTCACCGTGAGGAAGAGCAACGAGAGTTGCAGGACTATTCGTTTCGGGAATCGATCGGCGGCCACCCCTCCCCACGGCGTGGCCACCAGAAGCGTCAGTCCGAAAGCCAGCAGGACGCCGCCGAGGGCAGTGTTGGACCCGGTGAGGCTGAAGGCCAACCATCCTCTCGCCACGGTCTGCGCCATCACCCCGAGGAAGACGGCACCCGCGCTCACGTACAGCACCAGGAAGGGCCTGATCCGCAGCAGCTCGAACGATCCGGGGGGCCGACCTGGCGTGCTGCCCCGGCGGTGTTCCACCTCTACGCACGCTTCGGAACCCATCAGCGCCCGTCCGAAGGTTTCGCCTCGTCATGCGACCCGCTCGTCACTTCCGCCCCCCATGCTCGCCGTTGGTCGGTCATCCCCAGTTCTTGGGAGACCGCACAGATCTGCGCCGGTGCCGGCCACGAGGACGACACCGGCGCAGGTCGTCAGTTCACCTGCCACAACTCCTGGAACTGCTCGTCGATGTCGGTCGGGTAGTACGGGACGGGGTCGGTGGAGGCGACGTTCTCCTCGGTGAAGATCGCCACGGGCGCATGGTCACCGTCGGTGGTCTCGCCCGAGTCGAGCGCGCGCACCGCGGCATCCAGGATCACGTACGCGTTCGTCCTGGGGGCGATTCCCAACCAGAAGGCGTTCTCGCCGCGCTTGAGCGACGAGAGGTTCTGGGAGACAGGCAGCATGCCGCCGACGCTCACGTCGAGGCCTGCTTGCTTGAGGGCTGGTTCGATCCCGATGCCCATGTCGCCACTGATGTAGAACGCGAAGTTGATCTCCGGATCGGACTGGAGCTTGGAGACCACGGCCTTGGTGGCGTCGGGGGTACCGATCGCATTGAGCGGCATGTCGTTGTAGGAGAAGGTGCAATCCTCGCACTCCGATTCCAGGGTGGCTTGGAGTCCGTCCCGAGCCGAGTGCACTACCGGGAAGGGAACACCCCACACCGAGACGTTCGCCTGGCAGTTGGTCGCCTGCATCAGCATGTATGCAGCAGGCTCGCCCATGTCGCGGTAGAGACTGCCGCCCAGTGGCGTGGCGCCGAAGCCGGGGACGGACTCGGGCGGCTCGACAGCGTCAGTCATCAGCAGCACACCCTGCTCCTTGGCTGCTTGGATCGGCCGGCTGAGACTCGCGACAGGGACCCCGATCGCCATGACGACATCAGAGTCCTCGATGGCTGCCAGGAGCTTGCGGTTCGCGTCCTCGACGGAACCGTCGGAGGCGACCGTCTTCATGTTCCAGCCGATCTGCGGAGCGATGTCGACCAGCTCTTTTGCGACCAGGACTGACGTCGGGCTGGGCAGGTTGACGAAGGTAAACGTCTTGCCCTCATCGGGAGCCTTGCTCAGTGGCGTGAGCTCTTCAGGGAGGGAGGTGGGCAACAGGCCTCGCGTCTCGAGGTAGTTGTCGGCCTTCTCGACACACGCCTGCTGGGCTGCGGTGAGGTCGCCGCCGTCCTTGGCGCCGCCCTCGGCTCCGGACGAGCAGCCGGCGGCAGCCAGAACGACCGCGACAGTGGCGGTCAGCGCGAGGTGTGAGCTCCTCGACCTTTCGGGTGAGCGATGAGTTCTCATGGGGTGCTGCTTCCAATCTGTCGTGTGCCAGAGGGCACTGTCGTGATGAGGGGTGTTGCTACCGAGTCCTGCGCTTGCTGACGACACGGGCCGTGATGCTCACCGCGACGATGAGGACGAGTCCCTCGACGAGGTTGGCGATCCAGGGCAGGTCCGGGAACCGGAGCTGGAGGCCCTTGACCGCGATCGCGAGGAGATAGAGAGCGACGATGGTGCCCCGGATGTTGAAGCGTCCGGTCAACACCTGCGTGGAGCCCAGGAAGGTCGCGGCGAAGGCGGGAAGCATGTAGGGCGCGCCGGCGTCGAAGGCAGCCGCTCCCAGTTGCATCGTGAGCACGACTCCCGCCAGAGCGGCCAGTGCCCCTGTGAGCATGAGCGCGATGGTCGTCAGCCGGTCGACCTTGATCCCCGCCAGCTTGGCCGCCTGAGGGTTAGAACCAATTGCATAGAGGTACCGGCCGAGCGGAGTGTGCTCCAGCATGAACCACAAGGCCAGCGCCACCCCGGCAAGGTAGAAGACGGTGATCGGAACGGTGCCGACGGATGATTGACCCACGCCGGTGAAGCTCGGGCCGACCTGCTCCAGGAGGATCGTCTGGCCATCCGCGACCCAGTAGGCCAGCGCCGCCAGCACTGACGACATGCCGAGGGTCGCCACGATCGAGTCGACGTTCAGCCTGGTGATGATCAGGGCGTTGACTGCACCGATCAGGGCCCCGGCCACGATCGTCAGGGCGACGGCGATCGGCCACGCGAGGCCGCCCTCGGAGATGAGCCACCCCAGGAACGAGATCGAGAACGTCATGTTGGCAGCCAGCGACAGATCGAACGTGCCCGAGGCCATCGAGACGGTGACTGCCAGCGTCAAGAGTCCCGCGATGGCGGAGCCGGCGGCGATGACGCGGGCATTGTTCATGGTGCCGAACGTGTCGGGCAGCATCACCGAGAAGACGACGATGAGGATGCCTGCGAGGTAGAGCCCGGAGTACTTGTCGAAGCCCAGGAAGCTGATCGAGCCTCGACGGGATCCACCACGTTCACCGGGTCTCGGGTCAGGATCGTGCCCCGCGGACGTCCGGGGACCGGCTGGCAGATCAGTTGTTGTGCTTGACGTCATGGCTGACCGCTTCCTTCTCGTTCTCTGGGGCCAGGCCCAGACTCGTGTGCACCAGACGTCGGGTCTGGATGCTCGTGCCCTTCAACTCGCTCACTGCACGACCGTGCCGAAGCACGATCACCCGGTCACACAGCCGCTCGAGCTCGGCTTCGTCGGACGAGCAGACGAGGACGGCGACACCCCGTCCGGCGGCTTCATCGACCAGGCGGTGGATCTCAGCCTTCGCTGCCACGTCCACGCCCTGCGTCGGCTCGTCCAGCAGCAGGACGGCCGGCTCCCCCTGGAGCCACTTGCCCAGCACGACCTTCTGTTGATTGCCGCCGGACAGCGTCTCGATGGGGGCCTCCATGGAGGGGGCGCGCACCGACATCTGTCGGCTCAGCGCCCTCGCCTGCTTCGAGTCGGTGCCTCGACTGATCCGCCCGAACCTCGCCAGCCTCCGGGCGGTGGTGAGATTCAGATTCTCACGCACGCCGAGCCCGGGCAGCACCCCGTCGCGGAGTCTGTTGGCGGGCACCAAAGCCATGCCCCGAGACACGGACACGTCGGGACGAGACGCCGGGAGCTCCTCGTCCCGCAGGAAGACGCGTCCGCCCCGAATCCGTGCGCCGAAGACGAGCGAGCAGAGCTCTTCCCGACCGGAGCCGGTGATGCCGGCCACGCCCACGATCTCGCCGGCTCGTACCTCGAGGTCGAGCCCCTGCACCTCCGCACCCTCGACTTCCTCGAGCACCAACAACGGCGCGCCGGGGACGCGCGTCGAGCGCGTGACCCGGGCATCGGCCACCCCTCCGGTCATCAGGTCGACGAGCGTCGCCTGGTCGATCTCCGCGCACCGCCTCGTGGCCACGACGCGCCCGTCCACCAGGACTGTCGCCCGGTCGGCGATCTCCAGGACCTCCTCGAGGTGGTGCGATACGTAGAGGATGCCCACGCCCTGCCGACGGACGGTGTCGATCATCGACAGCAGCCGTCGGACCTCGGCCCGAGGCATGGTTGCCGTGGGCTCGTCCAGGACCAGCACCGACATGTCCTCAGCCGCGCTCTGCATAGCCCGGGCGATCGCGACTGCGGTGCGCTCGACGGGTTCGAGGTCCTCCACCAGGAGACGGACATCCAGGTCGTAGCCGACCCTCTGCAGGGCGGCCTCGGCGACTCTCTTCTGGTCCTTCCAATCGATGCGACCCGTCAGTCGACCACGGCTGTAGCCGTGACCGAGGGCGAGGTTGTCGACCACAGACAACGCAGGGACCAGGCCCAGGTCCTGGTGCACGAACCGGACCCCTCGTTCGTGGACGGCGTCAGGGTCACCGAGCGCAAGCTCACGGCCGTCGACGCACGCCCTCGCCCCGGGGTCGGCCTCGTGGAACCCCGCGAGGAGCTTGATCAGGGTGGACTTGCCGGAACCGTTCTGGCCCATGAGCGCATGGACCTCGCCGGGCAGGACGTCGAACGAGACCTCGTGCAGGACACGGGTGTCACCGAAGGTCTTCGAAAGGTTCCTCAGCTCGAGCCGAGCGATCGGCGGTTCATCCGTCACGACTACGTCCTCCTCCTGATCGCAAATGGTCAAAGGTCTGCTGCCCGGGACACGGCGAGGACGCCTCATGGCGCGCTCCCCCGTCCCTGCGCCGAGCCGGGCGCAGGGACGGGACGATCCGTGGCTACTTGTCGAAGTGGATGACGCCGCGGATGTTGCGGCCGTCACGCATGTCCTGGAAGCCTTGGTTGATCTGGTCCAGCGAATAGGTCTGCGTGATCAGCTCGTCGAGCTTGAGCTTGCCGGCGCGGTAGAGATCGAGGAGCATCGGCATCGCCTCCTTCGGAGACTTCATGCCGAACAGCGCACCTTGGATCCGCTTCTGCATGACCGCCATCGTCGCCGCGTTCAGTCCAGGCACGACGCCTTGCTCGTCATCGGGCGAGACGCCCGTGATCACGAGGGTCCCTGCCTTGCGGATCGACTGGAGACCCTCCCCGATGAGGTCGTTGTGCACGAGGGTGGCGCACAGGATCGCGACGTCGGCACCCTGGCCGTTCGTGAGATGCTGGATCCGACCCATGGCGCTGGAGAACGAGTCGTAGGACTCCGTGGCACCGAAGTCGAGCGCCCACTTCTGCTTGTCCGCGACCGGGTCCACGGCGATGATGTGCGCCGCTCCACGTTCACGCGCACCCTGGACCGCATTCATGCCGATGCCACCGACTCCCGCGACGACAACGACGTCGCCCGGCTGGACATCACCCGCGTTGACAGCCGATCCGAACCCCGTCTGGACCCCGCAGGAGACGAGACAGGCGATCTCGAGGGGGATGTCCTTGTCGATCTTGACCAGTGACTGACTGTCGTAGACCTGCATCTCCGCGAAGGTTCCGAGGAGACCGGACTTGCCGATGTCCTGGCCATCCAGGGTGTGCATGCGGAAGGTGCCGTCGAGCTGGGGCCCCTGCATGATCAGCGATCCGAGGTCGCACAGGTTCTGCATGCCCATGGCGCACCAGCGGCAGCTCCCGCACGCGGGGATGAAGGACATGAGCACGTGGTCGCCGACCTCGAGGCCTCTGACCCCTGGACCGAGCTTCGAGACCACGCCGGCGCCCTCGTGGCCGGAGACGAACGGCATGTGCCCGGCCGGCGAGTCGCCCGTGGCGATGTGCTCGTCGCTCCGGCACAGACCAGCGGCCACCATCTTGACGAGGACCTCCCCCTCCTTGGGCTCGTCCAGCTCGACCTCGTCGACGCTCCACTCGCCTGGTGCTTCGTGCAGTACTGCTGCGCGCGTTCGCATGGTTCTCCTTACTCGGGCCGGAAGTGGATCGAAAGCATCACGATGAGCTGCTGCGAGCCGGGGTGATGTGACAGCGATCACTTGTGTGAAAGGTAACTATTCGACCAACTACTTCAGCCTGTCAATGACTTCTCCCTACCAATTTGCTGGTTGGTCATCTATCGTCGGCGTGTCGCAGGTCACAGCTCGTCCCGCTCCTCCGCCCTCGGTACTCGAGACCGACGCCGGCCCCTCGGTCGGACGCATGGACGAGGCCGAGCTGTCAGCGTGCGGCCGACTAGTCCATCGCGCGGTACGTGCCGCCGACCACGAGGAGAAGTCATGAGCGAGACCACCATCCCCGGATCCCGGACTGAGCTCCTGATCGGATCGCGTTGGGAGCCGGACGCGGGACGGGGCTGGATCGAGGTGGAGAATCCCGCCACCGGTGCGGTCATCGGCCGAGTTCCGGAGGCGACCCTGGGCGACGTGGACCGGGCGGTGGCGGCCGCAGTGCGCCTCCACGAGTCCGGCGCCTGGTCACGCACGTCGCTGAAGGAACGGGCGGATCTCCTCAACTCGATTGCGGACGCGATCGACCGGCGCGCCCCCGAGCTCCAGGACATCTACATGAGGGACCAGGGCGGCATCTCACGGTTCGCCTTCTTCCCCGCGATGGCCGCAGCCACGGTCTTCCGCGACTGCGCCAAGCTCGCGACGTCCCTTGATCTCGGGCCCACACTGAGGGAGACGACAGCCGGTGCGGTCTACATCGCCCGGGAGCCGGTCGGACCCGTGGCCGCCATCGTGCCCTGGAATGCCCCGATGCTCCTGGGCCCGGTCAAGATCGCCCCTGCACTCCTCGCCGGCTGCCCCGTCGTCGTGAAGGTCTCCCCCGAGACGCCGCTCGGACTCCTCCTCCTTGCCGAGATCCTCGCGGAGGCAGATCTACCGGAAGGACTCGTCTCCTTCCTCCCCGGCGGCCGGGAACTGGGGCAGTACCTCATCTCCCGTCCCGGCATCTCCCACATCTCCTTCACCGGGAGCACAGCGGCTGGGCAGCAGGTGATGAGGACCGCCGCCGAGCGCATGACCCGGCTCACTCTCGAGCTGGGCGGCAAGTCGGCGGCACTCGTGCTGGACGACGCCGACCCGGACGAGGTCGCTCCCGTCCTGGCCGGGGGCTCGGTGGTCCAGGCGGGACAGGTCTGCACGACCCAGAGCCGCATCCTGGTCCCGGAGGCTCGGAAGGCGGAGTGGATCGCGGCGCTCGTCGCGGCCTTCGAAGCGCTCGTCGTCGGCGACCCTCAGGATCCGGCGACCGATGTGGGGCCCCTGGCGACTCGGGCGCAGGTGGAGCGGGTCGAGGGGTACGTGAAGAACGCCGTCAAGGAGGGCGCCACGGTGCTGACAGGTGGCACTCGACCCGAGGGGCCCCAGTTCGCCGCGGGGCACTGGTTCCGACCCACCTTGGTAACGGGCACGCGACCGGACATGCCGATCTACCGGGAAGAGGTCTTCGGGCCGGTGATCGTGGTCGAGGGCTACGCCGATCTCGAGTCCGGGATCTCGGCCGTGAACGACAGCGAGTACGGCCTGGGCGCCGGTATCTACACGCCCGACGTCGACCGGGCTGTGGCTCTGGCCTCCCGGATCCAGAGCGGAACCGTCTCGATCAACACCACCGGCGGAGTCTTCACGGCGCCGTTCGGCGGGATGAAGATGTCCGGCTTCGGTCGTGAGGGCGGCATCGAGGGGGTGGAGGAGATGCTCCAGACCAAGCAGATCCACCTGGCGTGAGCCCAGCTCCGGAGTTCCCTAGAAGGGTGTGGCAATGACGATAGCGATCTCCCTGGAAGGCAAGTCCGTCATCGTGGCCGGAGCGGGAGGCGGGATAGGCGCCGCCACCGCAAGGCGCCTCGCCGAAGCAGGAGCCGCCGTCGTGGTCGTCGACCGCTCGCCCGAGCGGGCGGAAGGCGTGGTCGCCGACATTCGCGCTTCGGGGGGCAGGTGCACCGCTGTGATCGAGGACCTGGCCGCTCCGGACGCGGCCCGCCGGATCGTCGCGGCCACGACCGACCTCTACTCGGGAGTCGACGTCCTGGTGAACGTGGCCGGCGGGTCGCGGGCCTTCGTGCCCTTCCGGAGGCTCCACGAGGTGACGGATGCCGAATGGTCGCGGGTGCAGACGATGAACCTGGACTACGTGTTCCGGCTGACGCGAGAAGTCCTCAAGGTGATGCTCGAATCGGGCGGAGGCAACGTCATCAACTTCGGCTCGATCGCCGGAGCCTTCAGCTCGCCCAGCGCTGTGGCATACGGCGCCGCCAAGGCAGCTGTGTCCTCACTCACCCGGAGCCTGGCTCACGACTACGGGCCCGACAACATCCGCGTCAACTGCGTGGCACCCGGCTGGACCCTGACGCCCAACACGACGACGGCCTCCAGCGACTGGTCCATGGACGCGAGCAGCAACATCCCGCTGCGCCGGATGGCCTCCCCCGAGGAGATCGCGGACGTCGTCCTCTTCCTCGCCAGCCCTCTGGCCCGCTACGTCACCGGCCAGACGTTGTTCGTGGACGGCGGGCTGTACCCCGGAGCCACCGCCTCCCTCCCCCAGGTGTCCGAGGAAGGGAGGTGATGGCCTGACCGCCTGTTCGCCAGGTGCCTGCTAGAGCTTCAGAGCGCGTGCGAGCGACCGGAGCTGCTCCACGGTGGCAGGCAGCGTCTGGTAGGGGTTCTCGGGGGTCGGAGCCTTCTCGGTCACCAGCTGGATGGCCACATGGTCTGCGCCAGCGTCGTGGTGCGCGCGGACTCCCGCCGCGATCCGGGAGTCGTCGCCGTGCGACACGAGGTCGTCGATGAGCCGGTCGCTGCCGCCGTCCGACACGTCCTGCTCGGTGTAGCCCAGGGCGAGCAGGTTCTTCACGTAGTTGCGTCGCTCGAGGTAGGGGTCCCTGACGATGGCCCGGGCCATCTCCCGCGCCACCGCGGAGTCGGCGTCCACCACGACCTTGTGCTCCGGCGCGAGCAGCGGTCCCGACCCCAGGGCCTCGCGTGCGGTGGCCGTGTGCGCCGGCGTCGTCAGGTAGGGGTGCGCACCGCGCGCCCGGGTGGCGGACAGCTCGAGCATCCGCGGGCCCAACGCCGCGAGCACCCGGCGGTCGGAGGGGACGTCGTGCTTGTCCAGGCGGTCGAGGTACTCGCTCACCGCGCTGTAGGGCTTGGCGTACGCCGCCTGCGACTCGCGGTGTCCGGCACCGACTCCGAGGAGGAACCGCCCGGGGAACCGCTCGTCGAGCCGGTGGAAGGCGCGAGCGATGACGTCGGCGTCGGTCGTCCAGACGTTGACGATGCCGGTCGCCACCACCACCTGCTCCGTGGCCTCGAGCAGCGACTCCGCGACCGTCAGCTCGCTGTCGCGGGACCCGCCGATCCACAAGGTGCCGAAGCCCAGGGACTCAGCCTCCCCGGCGAGCTCGGGACTCCAGTTCCACTCCACCTGCCACACACCGAACCGGCCTGTGTCCGTCATGATCGTGCTCCCTCTTCTCGGTTGGTTCCCACAGTCGTCGTGGATGGCGTCAAGTCGCCGGTCATGAGCGACCAGAGACCGTCCGGCCCCGCCGCCGCTGCCATGCGCCCGACCTCGACAGCCGTCCTGCCCGTGCTGCCGAACTCGTCGCGCCAGCTCCACAGTCGGGTGGTGCTCAGGCGCAGGTCGTGCTCCTCGGTGAACCCGATGGCGCCGTGCACCTGGTGGGCGAGACGGGCCACCTCACCGGCGGCCTGACCGGCCGCGGTCTTGGCGGCCGGGACGGCCAGCGCGGACGCCGACCCGTCCTCGAGAGCCTGGGCTGCGGCCTCGGCCGCCACCTTGATCAGGAGCACCTCCCCCGCCATCGCCGCGATGTGCTGCTGGACGGCCTGGAACTTGTTCAACGGACGGCCGAACTGCTGGCGCTCGGATGCGTAGGTGACGGAGAGCTCCAGCGCCCGTCGGGCGGCACCGGACATCAGCGCGAGCCGGCCCAGGATCCCGCGCTGGGTGAGGGAGACCGGCGAGACGAGGGAGCCTGGTTCCAGTGCGTGGACCTGCTCCGGGGACAAGGCCACGTCCCGGCCGGTCAGGGTGTCCCGCGGCTCGCCGGCCAGGTTCTCGCCGTGGCGGACCTCGAGCTGTTCGCGGCGCACCGTCACGACCTTGTCGCCGACCAGGGCGACCAGGTGGTCGACGTGGCGACCCCAGGGGACGCGAGGGAACTCGCCGTCCAGGACCCACCCGTCCGCCACCTGCGACAGCGTCACGTCATGACCGCCGGCGGCAGCGGCCAGCGGCCCGTCCGGGACCGGCGCGCCGCTCTCGGCCAGCAGCCAGCCGGCCTGGAGGGCGGTCTCCGCGAAGGGCACCGTGGCACCGTGCTCGCCGAGCACCTGCAGCACCGCGACGGCGGTCCCGAGGTCGCCGCCGGATCCACCGCGTTCCTCGGGGACCGAGAGCAGGACGATGCCGATCTGCTCGAGCGCCCTCCAGAGGTCCGTGTTGAGTGCCACCGGCTCGGATGGCAGAGGCGTGGAGGGATGCCGGCGACAGGCCTCTTCGACCGCTTCGACCAGCGCCTCGGTGATGTCGCTCATGCTGCTCCTACCGCCTTGGCCACGATCCCGCGAAGGATCTCGTTGGTGCCGCCACGCAGGGTGAGGCCCGGGCTGTGGAGCACAGCCTCGGCCAGCATCCTGGGCAGCCGTCGGGGCGAGTCCAAGTCGGGCTCGAGATCGGTCAAGGCCCTCACGACGTCGACCAGGGAGCCCTCGAGCCGCGTGCCGAGCTCCTTCACGATCGCGGCGGCCGTGGCGGGGTCCTCGCCCTGCTCGAGCCGTCCCGCGACCGAGAGCGACATCTGTCGCAGCGTCCACACCCGCGAGACCAGCTCACCCAGCCGCCCGCTCTCCGGCTGCCGGCCGTCCTCGGCGAGCGTTCGCAGTGCCTCGAGGAGCAACGGGAACGTGGAGAGGATTCGTTCCGGGCCGCTGCGCTCGAGGCCCAGCTCGCTGGTGACCTGCTTCCACCCGGCACCGACCTCGCCGAGGACCCGGTGGTCGGGGACGAAGGTGTCCTGGAACACGACCTCGTTGAAGTGGTGCTCGCCGGTGAGCAGCCTGATCGGCCGGATCTGGATGCTCTCGTCGGGCAGCTCCACGATCACCTGCGACAGGCCGACGTGCTTCTTCTCCCCGAGCGGCTCCGTTCGGACCAGGGCGATCATGGCGTGGGCGTGGTGGGCTCCACTGGTCCAGATCTTCGTGCCGTTGAGCCGCCAGCCGCCCTCCACGCGCGTGGCCCGGGTGCGCACGGACGCGAGGTCGGAACCCGTGTCCGGCTCGCTCATCCCGATGGCGAAGTAGCACTCCCCGCGAGCGATGGCCGGGAGGAACGTCTTGCGCTGCTCCTCGGTGCCGAAACGCATCAGTGCCTGTCCGGACTGCCGGTCGGCGATCCAGTGAGCCGCGACGGGCGCTCCTGCGACCAGCAGTTCCTCCGTGACGACGAAACGCGCCAGCGCGCCCTCCGCCGAGCCGCCGTACTCGTGGGGGAACGCCATGCCGATCCAGCCCTGCCGCGCGAGACGCCGGCTGAACGCCGGGTCCCACCCGGTGAGCCACTGGTCCGCGCTCGGCGTGATCAGGCCCTGCTCGATCTCCTCGGTGAGGAAGGCCCGCACCCGGTGGCGCAGGTCGACCAGGCGCTCCGGCAAGGACACCGGCGCCAGGTTCAGGAAGTCCATCGTCTCGCCTCTCTCGGCATGGGGGTCATCGCACGGCCCAGCGGCCGCTGTACTGCGGGGCGTCCGTCTTCTCGAGGAAGGCACGGAACGCCGCCGGGGCGTCCTCCGTCGCGAAGTTCACCGCCTGCGCAGCGGCTTCGTTGCGGATAGCAGCCGGAAGGTCGGAGCCGACGCCGGCGTTGAGCAGCCCCTTGGTCTGCTCCAGGGCGATGGGAGGCATCGCCGCCAGTCGTCCGGCGAGCTCCGCGACGAAGGCGTCGAGCTCGTCCGCGGGCTTGACCCACGTCACCATCCCCAGCCGCAGCGCCTCTTCGGCGCCGACGACCTCGGCGAGCAGGGCGAGGCGCTTGGCCTGCTGGAGCCCCACGATGCGCGGCAGCAGCCACGAACCGCCGAAGTCGATGGAAAGGCCGCGCCTGGTGAAGATCTCCGAGAACCGGGCGCGGTCGGAGGCGACGACCAGGTCGCAGGCCAGGGCCATGTTGCAGCCGGCACCGGCGGCGACCCCGTCCACCTTGGCGATCACCGGCACGGGGAGCTCGTAGAGCGCCAGCGCCACGTCACCGATCCGCCGCAGTCGGGGGATCGGGTGTTCGTCGTGCTTGCTCTTCGCCACGTCGGCACCCGCGCAGAAGTCGCCGCCCGCACCCTGGAGCACGACGGCCCGGGTCTGCGCGTCGTCCCGGATGTCGGAGAGCACGGTGGCCAGCGTCCGCCACATGGCGCTGTCGACGGCGTTCTTGCGCTCCGGCCGGTTGAGGGTGATCGTCGTGACGCCCTCGGCGGACGTGACCTGCACGGGTGCCTGCGAGTCCATCTCGTTCTCCTATCGTCCTTCGAAGGTGGGGACACGGCGCTCGGCGAAAGCGGCACGCGCCTCCCTGGAGTCGCGGGTTCCGTGCACCACCGCAAGGTGCGAGGAGATGAGGTCGAGCGCCGTGCGCAGGTCGTTGTGGACCGACTGCTGAGCGGCACGCTTGATCATGGCGACGTTGACCGGGGGCTGCTGGGCGAGTCGCTGCGCGAACGCCTGGTACGCCTCGGCGAACTCGGCGTCCGGGATCACCTTGGTGGCGAGCCCGATCCGCAGCGCCTCGTCCGCGTCCACGAAGTCCCCGGTCCACAGCAGCTCCAGGGCCTTGCCCATCCCGACCAGGCGAGGGAGGTAGTAGCACCCACCGTCCCCCGGCACCAGGCCCACCCGGATGTATCCCTCGGACATGCGCGCGGACTTCGCGAGCACGCGGATGTCGCACATCAGCGCCATGTCCATCCCGGCACCGACTGCGACGCCGTTCACCGCCGCGATCACCGGCTTGGAGAGCTCGTCGACGGCGCGCGCCACCTCGTGCACCCCCTCGGTGAGCATCGACTTGAGCGCCAGCGGCTCGTCCCCGACGGCCTCGAGGACGGACAGGTCGATGCCCGAGCAGAATGCGTCTCCGGCCCCGGTGACCACCACGACCCGCACCGCGGGATCGGTCCGGGCGGCGCGCAGTGCGGCGGCCCAGTCCTGGACCATCTCCAGGGTGAAGGCGTTCTTGGCGTGGGGACGGTTCAGCAGGATGGTGCCGACGCCGTCCTTGACGTTGTACTCGAGATCAGGCATCTGCCGGCCTCAGCGGGGGGCCATGCGGAGGGCGCCGTCGAGGCGGATGGTCTCGCCGTTGAGGTAGGCGTTCTCGAGGATGTGGAGCGCGAGGTGCCCGAACTCGTCGGGAGTCCCCAGCCGCTGCGGGTTCGGCACGCTGGCGGCCAGGCCCTCACGGACGTCCTCACGGAGACGGCCGAGGAGCGGGGTGTCCATGATGCCCGGCGCGATCGTGCACACCCGGATGCCCTTGCTCGCCAGGTCCCGCGCTGCGGTCAGGGTCATCCCCACGATGCCGGCCTTGGAGGCGGTGTAGGGGATCTGACCGATCTGTCCTTCGTAGGCCGCCACGGAGGCCGTCATCACCACGGCACCTCGCTCGCCGTCGACCGCCTCGTGCCTGGCCATCCGCGCCGCGCCGAGCCGCAGCGCGTTGAAGCTTCCGACGAGGTTGAGCCGGATCACGAACTCGAAGTCCTCCAGGGACCCGGGACTGCCCTCCTTGTCGAGCAGCCGCAACCGGCGTCCGGCGCCGGCACAGTGGACCAGGCCGCGCAGCGGGCCCCTGGCCTCAGCGGCGTCGAGGGCAGCGGCGAAGGCCGTCTCGTCGACGACGTCTCCGGGCGTGAAGACGGCGTTGTCACCGAGCTCCTTCGCCGCGACCTCGCCGTCGGAGCCGGGGAGGTCGATCAGTGCGACCTGCGCACCGGCCTCGACCAGACGGCGAGCCGTGGCCAGTCCGAGGCCTGAGGCACCGCCGGTCACCGCGATGACTGATCCGTTCACCTGCATTGCTGTTTCTCCTGATCTGTGAGCCCGGCGCCGAGGGCCGGGAGACCGACCCTCCCGCGAGGGTCGGAGTGCGGACGAGTCGAGCGGGGGTGGTCAGAGGAGCTCGAGGATGGTGGCGTTCGCCAGTCCCCCGGCCTCGCACATGGTCTGCAGGCCGTAGCGGATCCCGTTGTCACGCATGTGGTGGACCAACCGGGTCATCAAGATCGCCCCGGACCCACCCAGCGGGTGACCCACCGCGATCGCCCCACCCAGCGGGTTGAGCCGCTCCTGCTCGGCCCCGGTCTCCACCAACCACGACAACGGCACCGGCGCGAACGCCTCGTTGACCTCGAACGCCCCGATCTCCTCGATCGAGAGCCCCGACCTCTTCAACGCCAGCTCCGTGGCCCGGATCGGACCGGTCAACATGATCACCGGGTCATCACCGGCCACCACCGAGGTGTGGATCCGCGCGATCGGCGTCAACCCGTGGGCCCGCGCGACCTCCGAGGAGGTCACCAGCACCGCCCCGGCCCCGTCGGAGATCTGCGAGGCGTTGCCCGCCGAGATCACCCCGTCGGCCTTGAACGGCGTGGCCAGCGACGCCAGCTTCTCCACCGTGCCACCACGACGGATCCCCTCATCGGCCACCAGCCCACCGGTCGGCACCAGCTGCGAGGCGAACGCCCCCGCATCGGTGGCCGCCGCCGCCAGCTCGTGCGAACGCAGCGAGTACTCATCCAGGAACGTGCGCGAGAAACCCCACCGCTCCGCGATCATCTCCGCCCCCACACCCTGGTTGAAACCCTGGACGCCGTAGGCCTCCAGCACGTGGTCAGGGACGGGCTGGCCGCCCTGGGCGGCGCTGCCCATGGGCACCCGGCTCATCGACTCCACACCACCGGCGACCGCGAAGTCGTAATGACCAGCGATCACCCCCGCCGCAGCGAAGCTCACCGCCTGCTGGCTCGACCCGCACGCCCGGTTCACCGACGTCCCCGGCACACTCTCCGGCCACCCCGCCGCCATCACCGCGTTCCGCCCGATGTTGCTCGCCTGCTCCGAGACCTGAGAGACACACCCCCAGACCACGTCATCGACCATCCCCGCATCCAGCCCGGTGCGCTCCACCAAAGCCTTCAGCACCACCGCCGACAGGTCAGCAGGATGAAACCCCGCCAACGCCCCGTTGCGCTTGCCGATCGGTGTCCGAACAGCATCGACGATGACCGCGTCCCTCATGTGCAACTCCCGCAAAAATCGATTGTTGTTGACCAACTACTAATTACTAGTCATGCAACCACACTTCTGCATGGTGCGCAAGGGTCACTGCTTGGCGGTCTCGCCCCCGTCGATCACGTAGACGGCTCCGGAGACGAACTTCGAGACCGGCGAGGACAGGTAGCAGACCAGCCCACCGATCTCGTCGGGCTCGGCCATGCGCCTGGCGGGGATCTTGCGGACCCGCTTGGCGAGGACGTCGGGGTTGCCGGTCACGTAGGCCTGCGCCTCGGTGGCGAAGGCACCCGGCGCGATGGCATTCACCTGGATGTCGTGGCGGGCCCATTCGGCCGCCAGAGCCTTCGTCATCTGGATCGCGGCACCCTTGGAGGCCGAGTAGGCCGCGAGGGTCGCCTTGCCGAGGATGCCCGAGGTCGAGACGACGTTGATGATCCGACCCCCCTCCCCCGCCTTGACGAAGTGCCGGCCCGCCGCCTGGGAGAGCACGGCGATCGAGGCCACGTTGACCTCCATGACCTCGTCGAAGAGGGCCATGTCCATCTCGAGGAAGTCCGCGGCGGGCGCGATGCCCGCGTTGTTCACCACGACGTCGAGGCGTCCGAGTCGCTCGACCGCGACGTCGGCCAGGGCCGCGACCTGCGCACGGTCGCGCATGTCGCACACGTGGGCATGGATGGTCCCGGGGAACTCCTCCGTGGCGAGCTCCTCGAGGCTGGCCTCCGTCCGGGCGACCGCCAGGACGTTCGCGCCTTCCGCGGCCAGGGCCCGTGCGGCGGCCCGTCCCAGTCCCTTGCTCGCGCCGGTCACGATGACTCCGCGCCCGTTCAGCTGCATGTCCATGCTGTCTACCTCGCCAAGATCAGCGGCGCCGAGCGACGCCGGATGTGCGTCCGGTCGGTCGACCGGACGGGGGGTGGGCTACCGCCCGGAAAGTGCCAGGGCCGTTCAGGCGCCGGTCCAGACGGGGGCGCGCTTCTCGGTGAAGGCCAGCGCCCCTTCCTTCGCGTCCGAGGACTCCCGCACGGGAGTGGTCAGCTCGCTCTGGCGCTCGAACGCCTCGTGGGCCGGCCACGAGGGGCTGTCCTGGAGGATCTGCTTGGTGGCCGCGACGGCCAGGGGGCCACATGCGGCCACCTCCGCCGCGAGCTCCAGGGCGGCCGGGATCGCGCCACCTGGCTCGACCACCTTGTTGATGAGGCCCAACCGGTGCGCCTCCGACGCGGAGATCTGCTTGCCGGTCAGCGCCAGCTCCATGGCCAGGTGGTAGGGCAGTCGCCCGGGCAGCCGCAGCAGCCCGCCGCCGTTGGCGACGAGGCCACGCTTGACCTCGGGAAGAGCGAAGAAGGTGTTCTCGGAGGCGACGATCATGTCGCAGGCGAGCACGAGCTCGAAGCCGCCCGCCACGGCCGGACCGTCCACGGCGGCGATGATCGGCTTGCGCGGCGGACCCTGCACCAAGCCGGCGAAGCCACGCCCGGGGGTGATCGGACGCTCGCCGCGCAGGAACGCCTTGAGGTCCATGCCCGCGCAGAACGTCGGTCCGTTCGCAGCAAGCACCCCGACCATCAGGTCCCGACGGTCGTCCAGCTCGGTGACCGCCTGGTCCACCGCCGTGGCCATCTCGAGGTTGACGGCGTTGCGCGCGCCGGGCCGGTTGAGGGTGATCGTGCGGACACCGTTCTCGTCCGTGACGAGCACCGGCTGCTCGTCGGTCTGGGGCAGGGCTTCAGAGGTTGTCATCGATGTGCTCCGTACGGTGGTGGTCAAGGGTGCGGTCGCGGCTCAGGCGGTCGCGGCGGCGTCGATCCCGAGGAGCCGGGCGAGGTTCCCGCCGAGGATCGCGCTCTCCTCCTCGGCGCTCAGCCCGAGAGCTCGGATCGCGGCGATCTCGGTCGCCGGGTCGGTCATCGGCCAGTCGGAGCCGAACACGACGCGGTCGGCACCGTGGCGGCGGATGATGTCGACGACCCGGTCGGGCGCCAGGGTGCCCATGCTCGGCGGCCACGACGTCTCCAGGTGCACGTCGGCCCCGACGGACCACTGCTCCGCCTCGTCCAGCACCTGGTAGCCCCCGTAGTGCGCCGCGATCAGCCGCAGCCCCGGGATCGTGGCCATCATCGCGTGGAGGTGCTTGGGCGCACCCCGCTCGTTCTGCTCCGCGTCGCCGCCCGAGCCGACGTGGGCCAGGACCGGGATGTCGTTCTCAGCCAGCGCGCCGAGGATCTCGCGGGTGCGCTCGTCGGCGAAGGCGACGGCCTGGAAGAGGGGGTGCAGCTTGACCCCGACGACCCCGTTATCGCGGAGCGCCGCCAGGTTCTCCTCCACCGACAGGTCCGGGTGGACGGTGCCGAAGGGGATGAACCTCGTGCGGTCGACCTTCCCGATGAACTCGTTCGTACGCCCCACGGTGCGTCCCACGTTGGCCACGGCGAGCGTCAGCGCCATGTCGATGCCCGCGTTGTCGAGGGTGCGTCGCAGCCCGTCGAGCGTCCCGTCGTGGACCGGGTCGAGCCCGACCGGCCGGTCGGCCAGGACCTTGCGGGCGATCTCGTCCGGCCAGACGTGGCAGTGCGCGTCGATGATCATCCGCGGTGCCCCCTGACCAGCTGCTTGGAGAGTGCGTCGAGCAGGACCTCGGTCGCGCCCTCGTAGACGCGCATGGGTCGGGCGGCGCGGTAGAGGCGCTCGATGCGCGACCCGCGCACCAGGCCGAAGCGGCCCATGACCTGGACGCTGCGATCGACCACCCGTCCGGCGACCTCCGTCGCCCCGATCTTCGCCATCGAGGACAGGTGCAGGCTCCCCATCGGGTCCGCGGCGGCCGCCTGGGCCACCTGGTAGGTGAAGCTCCGCGCCATCTCGATCTCGGTCCACGACATCGCCAGCATCTGGGGCACGGGCCCCAGTCGCGCCAGCGGGGTGCCGAACTGCTCGCGCCCCGTGGTGTGCGTCAGCGCGTCGTCCAGGGCCGCCTGTGCGGTTCCCACTGCGGCGCCGGCGACGGAGACGCGGAACGTCGCGAGGGTGGCCAGCACCAGCCGGAAGCCCTTCCCCGGCTCGCCGATCCGGTGCGAGGCCGGGACCCGGACCTCGTCGAACCGGATGTCGCCCAGCACGTGGGGAGCCATGATCTGGTAAGGACGACTCGTCGTGACTCCCGGCGTGTCGGCGGGCACCAGGACGAGCGAGTAGCCCTCGTCGTCACCGGTCCGCTCCTTGCCCAGCACGCAGTAGAAGCTGGCGTCGCCGCCGTTGGTGATGAAGCTCTTCGTGCCGCTCACGACGAGCTCGTCGCCCTCGGCACGGATCGTGGTGCTGAGCGCCTTGAGGTCCGAGCCCACGTCCGGCTCGGTCAGCGCGAGGGCGGCGATCGCCTCCATGGCCGCCACCTTCGGCAGCCAGCGCTGCTTCAGCTCCTCGGAGCCTCCCACGGAGATCCCGTAGCTGCCGATCCCCTGCATCGCGAAGAGCGAGTCGAGGTGGCTGGAGGAGGCGGCAAGCTGCTCGCGCACGACCGTGACCGCCAGCGAGTCGGGGGCGGGGAAGCGGCCGCCGTACTCGGCCGGCACCTGGACAGCGGCCAGGCCGCTGGCTCTGAGGAGCTCCAGCACCTCCGCGTCGACCGAGTCGGACTCGTCGGCCCGCTCCGCGTGCCCCAGGCACTGCTCGGCCAGCGCACGGGCTCGGTCACGCAGCTCCTGGTGCTCAGCGCCCAGGACCGGGAACGCGGCCATCAGAGCCTCACCGCCACGAACTTGGTCTGTGTGTAGTGCTGCAGAGCCTCCACGCCCTTCTCCCTGCCGTATCCGCTGTTCTTGATGCCCCCGAAGGGGCCTTCCACCAGCCCGGTGAGCCAGTCGTTGACGAACACCTGGCCCGCCTCGAGCCGCGACGCCACCCGGTGCGCACGCGCCACGTCGCGCGTCCACACCCCGGCGGCCAAGCCGAAGTCCGAGTCGTTCGCGATTGCGACGGCGTCGTCCTCGGTGCCGAACCTCAGCACGGCGAGGACCGGACCGAAGATCTCCTCCCGCGCGATCGTCATCGTGTTGTCGACATCGGTGTAGACGGTCGGCTCGACGAGCCAGCCGTCCCCGGCCGCGGCGCCACCGGCCGCCAGGGTGGCGCCGTCGGCGCGCGCGACGTCGAAGTAGGAGCAGACCTTGTTGAACTGGTCCTCCGTGGTCATCTGGCCGTACGACTCCCCCGGGCGGATCTTGGCCACCTCCTGGAGCAGCAGACCGACGAACTCGTCGTGAATCTCCTCGGCCACGAGCAGCCTGGTCCCGGCGCTGCATACCTGGCCGGCGTTGGCGGTGAAGGCACGCACCGCGCCCGCGGCTGCGGCCGGGAGGTCGGCGTCCGCGAAGACGATGTTGGCCGACTTGCCGCCCAGCTCGAGGGTCAGCGGAAGGATGCGGTCCGCAGCCACCCGGCCGATCTCACGACCTGCTCGCACGGAACCGGTGAAGGCGACCTTGCGGATCTCCTGGTGCTCCACCAGGGGCTGGCCGACGGCCAGCCCGGTACCGGTGACGACGTTGAACACGCCTGCGGGGAGTCCGGCCTGGGAGGCGATGCGGGCGAGCTCGAGCGTCGTGGTCGAGGTGAACTCGGAGGGCTTGACCACCGCCACGTTGCCCGTCAGCAGGGCGGGCGCGACAGCCCGTGCGGCCTGCGCGAGCGGCGCGTTCCAAGGCGTGATGATGCCGATGACCCCGTACGGCTCGCGGGTCGCGTAGCCGTGCATGCCCGGTCCCAGGTCGATGACGTCACCGGAGGGGAGGTTCGACAGTCCGGCGTAGAAGTCGAAGTAGGCCGCGGAGCCCTCGACCTCGCGCAGAGCCTGGGCCAGGGGCTTCCCGGCCTCCGCCGCCTCCAGCTCTCCCAGCAGCTGGGCCTCGGCGCGCATGCCGTCCGCGATGGCCGTGAGGAGGCGCCCGCGGGCACCGGGCTTGACGGCGCGCCAGGCCTGGAACGCCGACGCGGCAGAAGCCACGGCCCTGCTGACGTCGTCCGGCGTCCCGTCCGCCACCTCCGCGATCAGCTCACCGCTCCCGGGTGAGGTGGAGGCGAGATGGCGACCGTCGACCGGCGCGACCTCCTCGCCGCCGATCCAGTGGCCGTATGTCTTCATGGAGCTACCTCTCACGCGGCGGACACTTCTGGGTGCATGACTCAAGCATGCGGAATAATCTTTTTTTGTCAACCAACAAAGATCCTCTTCCAATCGCCCGTGAGATCGGGTAGGACTATCGCAGCGGGGCTCGATGGGTGCTTGATCCTCGGACCGGCCGTAGTGGTGCTGCGGCCCGGAGCGAGTCGGAGAAGCGTGACCCACCCCTGCCCGCACACGAGAGAGGCGACTCATGGACTTTGACGACACACCCGACCAGGCAGCGCTGCGTGCCGAGGTGCGGGAGTTCCTGCGCCGCCACGCGGACGAGATCGCGCACGGCGACGGCGCCTACCTCGAGGAGCCCGGGACCGACCGCGTCGAGGAGCTGCGACGCACCCAGGCGATCCTCTTCGACGCGGGTCTGATCGGACTCACGTGGCCGCAGGCCTACGGCGGTCGGGGCGGGACCAACGCCCAGCAGGCCGTGGTGAACGAGGAGCTGCACCGAGCGCGGGTCGCCGGACCGATCGGGCACGTCGGGCTCGGCATGTGCGGGCCCACCGTCCTGCGCCACGGCAGCGAGGACCAGAAGCAGCGCTACATCCGCCGACTGCTGCGCGCCGACGACATCTGGTGCCAGCTGTTCAGCGAGCCCGGTGGCGGCAGCGACCTGGCGGCCCTGCGTACCAAGGCAGTGCGCCAGGACGACGGCTGGCACGTGACGGGGCAGAAGGTGTGGACCACCCTGGCCCAGCACAGCAGGTACGGCATCCTGCTGGCACGCACCGACCCCTCCGCCGCGAAGCACCGTGGACTGACGATGTTCGTCCTCGACATGCACTCCCCCGGCGTGACGGTCCGCCCGCTGCGACAGATGAACGGTCACGCGAGCTTCAACGAGGTCTTCCTCGACGACGTGGTGATCGACGACTCGGAGCGCCTGGGCGCCGTCGACGACGGGTGGCGTGTCGCCCTCACGACCCTGATGAACGAACGGATGGCCGTGGGAGGTGGCGGCGGCGAGATCGGCATCCGCAGTGACGCACTGGTCGCGCACGCCGCCCGTCGGTTGCCCGAGCTGGACGCGGACCGCCGTGCCGTGGCCACGCAGGCCCTGGGCCGGGTGCTCGTGGAGTCCCTGGCGGCGCGGTACTCCGGCTACCGCCTCCAGACGACGCTGGAGAAGGGCGGTCAGCCGGGCCCCGAGGCGAGCGCCGGCAAGCTGACGGCGGTGCGGGTCGCACACGCCACCGCGGATCTCGGCCAGCGGCTGCTCGGCGAGGACGCCGTCACCGCCCGCTCCCGGGACGGTGACTGGCGCTGGGCTACGTCGCAGGCATCCACGCCAGGCATCGCCCTGGCCGGCGGGACCGACGAGATCCTGCGCAACATCATCGGCGAGCGCGTGCTGGGACTCCCCTCTGATCGCCTGCCCGCCCCCACGAGCACCAACCCCGAAAGCAGGTAGACCGTGAACTTCGACATCGATGAGGAGCAGCGGTACTTCGCCGAGCACGCGGGCACCTTCTTCTCGGAGCAGGCGGGCCCCGAGCACGCCCGGACACTGCTCGACGAGCCCGGTGAGCCGACGCCCGGTCGCAAGATGCTCGCCGAGCTCGGATTCTCCTCGCTCACCATCCCCGAAGAGGCGGGAGGCGTCGGCGCCGAGCTGCTCAACATGGCCCTCGTGGCCGAGCAGGCGGGCCGGCATCTGGCAGGTCCCTCGCTCGCGACCGCCGCGCGGGTGGCGGTCCTGCTGCAGGACGACGTCGCCAGGCTGCGTGAGGTGTGTGACGGGACGATGACGCTGTCGGTCGTCGACGGACCCCCCGCAGACTCCCACCCGTCCCTCGACGCCCTCAGCGCCACGCACTTCCTCGCGCTGGACGGCGACGACCTGGTCCTCGGCGAAGGGCGGGTCACTCCCTGCGAGCCGATTGACGCGACCCGGGGGCTCGGCTACGTCGAGCTGACCTCGTCCACCGTCCTGATGGCCGACGCCCGGGAGCGGTGGGAGCGTGCCAGGCAGGTCGCGTGCGTGGTGCTGGCCGCCGAGGGTCTCGGCGCGGCCGGACGGGTGGTCGAGCTCGGCATCGAGCACGCGAAGAACCGGGAGACGTTCGGACGCCAGATCGGCGCCTATCAGGCGGTCAAGCACCGGCTGGTCGACGACTGGGTCGCGGTGAACGAGCTTCGTTCGCTGGTCTGGTGGGCCGCGTGGTCGGCAGACCACGCCCCGGAGCAGCTCCCCATGGCGGCGTCGGCGGCGAAGGCGTACTGCGCCAGGACCTTCGAGACGGCCTGCGAGTCGCTCATCCACGTGCTCGGCGCGATCGGGTTCACCTGGGAGCACGATGCCCACCTCTACTGGCGGCGCGCCAAGGTCGACCGGCTCCTCCTGGGCGACGAGAGCGAACACTTCGCGACGGTGGCCCAGCTGAGCCTTGAAGCCTCCGTCGAAGCCTCCGACGCACAACCGACCTTCGCGTAGGGCACGAGCCCGACACGCTCCGAGTACGGGACATCACCAACAGGGAGAGAATGTGAACACCACCATCATCACCGGTGTCGACGGCAGCGACACAGCCCTCGAGGCCGCGCGTCAAGCCGCACGTCTTGCGACCGCTCTACAGGCACGCCTCCACGTGCTGGCCGCCTACGGCAACGTGGAGAGCCGTCGCGTCCAGGCCGAGGCGGAGACCTTCGTGCTCAACCCGAAGGCCGACGCCCTTCAGTCCGCCGAGCAAGCGGCGGAGCAGCTCCGCGCCGAGTTCCCGGGTCTGGCCGTGGAGGCGTCTGCCGCCGAGGGAAAGCCGGCAGACGCGCTCGTCCACGCGGCGGAGCAGCTCGATGCGAACCTGATCGTCGTCGGAAACAAGAGGGTCCAGGGGCTGGCCCGCATCCTTGGCAGCATCGCGACGGACGTGGCTCACAAGTCTCCCTGCGACGTCTACATCGCCCACACGCACCAGCACTGACACTCGTCACCGGCCGCGGGCTCGGAGACGAGCGGGGCTGATGCACGTTCAGGTGACAGGTCAGTCGGTTAGGCCGCCTGTGTGGCCCCGGGTCGCTCAGGGACTGCAGGCAGGCGGCGATGCTTCAGAACATGGTGGCGAAGACCATCCCGACCAGGATCAGCACCGTGCTTCACTTCACCCAGAAGCACACGGGGCTTCGAACATATGGGAACCGGTGTGGGGGCGCCGGGCGCCCTCGGGTCTCGGACTTCTATCCGCCGGCCTCGAGCCGGGCGAGGTCGCGCACCGCGTACCGGTGGTGCTCGACCTCTTCCTTGAGCACGACGCTGAGGCAGCGGCGTACGACGTAGTCCTTGTCCGGGTAGGGGTCGGCCGGCTTGCGACCACATACCCGGTCGAGCTCGGCCTCGGTGAGCCCGTCCACGGCTCGCCGCATCGTGGCCATGCGGGCCAGCCGCGGCCCGAGCACCTCGTCGAGTGTCGGGGTGGCATCGAGGGTGAGCCCGAGCTTGGCAGCCGCCTCGGGCGGCATTCCGCCTTGCGGAAGGCCCAACGGGTGGTACGGCGCGTCCTCCTCGAGCACGGCGTTGCCGATCCAGGCATCGCTGGCCATCAGCAGATGCCGCTGCGTCTCGACGAACGACCACTCGCCGTCGACCCGTTCGTGCAGCTTCGCCTCGGGTAGGCGACAGGCGCGGTCGAGCGTCTCCCCCCATTGCCTCTCGATGGCATCCCACGCGGCCCGGTATTCGGCGGCGGACGTGGCCTGGGCCAGCACCCGATTGGGATGCAGCCGGTCGAGCTCGGCCTCGACGTAGGCGGTCACGTCGACGTCGTTGACAACGACACGCTCAAAGCCGCCACCGAGGGAGACGTTGCCCCCATAGCAGTCCACGATCTTCAGGCCGGTGACGTCGCAATCGCGAATCTCGAGGCCGGAGAGGTCGCACAGGTGGATGCGGGCACCACGGAACTGGTCACTCTGGGTGTACTCAGTAGGCACCCGGACAGTTTCCCGCATCCGTCCCGCCCGCGCCAGTGACTGCAAGCCTGGCCATGATCTCCGGCTCGGCGGGATCAAAGCCTTCGCCTGCACATCGGCGGAGATACCGGCCTGAACCTCTGTCACTGTGTCAACCGGTTCACGACGGCATCAGCCAGCCTCTCTACTGGGCGGGTGTCAACTGTGCGGATCCGGAATCGGTCACGTAGCACGGCATGTGACCCTCGCTTATCGCCGTGGTCGGCACACTTGCTGGAGGGTGCCTTGCATTCGCCTGCCAGGCACAACTGGCGCGGACGCGACATATCCACGATGCGATGCGTCATTGCGCCGCGAGTCGGGCGCCGTCCCCCGTGTCTGATCGGCCGCGAGGTCGCTCGACCCGCTACGCCGACTTGTTCCACACAGGGGTGAGCGCAGTGACCTGCGGAGGGCCGGACAACAGCGACTCGACATCCTGCAAGTACGCACGATAGGCGTCGGTCTCGAGGAACCGCTGCGACGACTCAGCGCTGTCGTACACCTGGAAGGCGCTGATCGCATCAGGATCGGCGTTGTCGAAGCAGTAGAAGTATGCGAGGTGACTGTGGTTGCCCGCCACGGCGGGCGCCATGTGTGCCTCCCAGACTCTACGCACGTCCTCCCTCTTCCCGGGCAACGTCTTGTGTCGAATGATCAGAGCAAGTTGAGTCATGCAGCGATCGTGGCAGCACCCGCCGACATGCCATGGCCATGCTGACGCGCGGACCTTCGTGGTCTTCCCTGTATGCGTCTTTCCGCCGCGAGCCGGCCGCACGGATCTGGCACCCCTCTGTGTCAAGACGCAGCAGGGAGTGGGGTTCTAGGGTGTTGTCTGGCGGGTCCGGGAAGTGACTTGTCCGAAGAGCTGGTGTGGGGATGTGAGCCGGCCGCGCTGGAGTCAGAGTCGTTTCCCCGTTGTCCTCCCGGGCCCGTCTTCGTCGGCTCGGTGGTGCGGACGGCGTCGTTGAGCATGGTCTGGAAGACGATGTCGGACAGTCGGCGCTTCACGCACCGCATGGCTTCCATCGGTGCCTTTCCGTCGGCCTTCTTGCGGTCGTAGTAGGCCCTGCCCTCGGTGGGGTTGCGGAGCTGGACGCGGGCCATGGTGTGCAGAACCCGGTTGATCTGCCGGTTGCCCTTGCGCGACAGCCGGTGCCGGACCTGGTCACCGGAGGAGGCGTCCAGGGGTGCGGTGCCGTTCCAGGACGCGAAGTGCGCCTTGTTCGGAAACCGGGTGATGTCGCCGACCTCGACCAGCAGCCGGGCGGCACCGGTGGGTCCGATGCCGTGCAGATCCAACAAGCTGGTCCCGGTCGCGGTGACCATCTCGGTGAGCTCCTTGTTCGCTTCCTTCTTCCGGGCGTAGATCCGCTCGAGATCCGCGACCAGCTCGGCGGCCACCCGGCGGCGGGTCTTCCCGACGACGTCGCGCGGTCGGACCTTGGCCAAGAGCGCCTTGGCCTGGGCCGCGGACAAGTCGCGCTTGGCGCCACCGGGGATGAGCTCGAGCAGCAGCTGGTGCAGCTGGGAGGTCTTGCGGGTGTGCTCCTCACCCAGCGAGCGACGCCGGTCGACCAACAGCCGCAGCACCTCGAGCTGTTCGTTGGTGACCACGGGCCGCAGCCCGCTCATGCGGGTGCCGACCAGGGCCACGGAGTGCGCGTCGGTGGCGTCGGTCTTGCGGCCCTGTCCGGTGGCGAACACCCGGGCTCGGGCCGACAGCTTCGGTGGGACATCGACGACCTCTTCGCCGTCGGCCAGAAGCCGGACCGCGATGTGCTTGCCGATCCCGGCACACCCTTCGATGGCCCAGACCCGGTCCGGCCACTGGCCGGCATAGCGCCGCATCTCGGCGTACCCGTCACTGTCCGTGGCGAACCGGCCAGCTCCGACGATGGTCTCGTCGGCGGTCATCACCTCGATCGTCGCTGAGCGCTTGTGCGGGTCCATCCCGATGACGACCCGGCCTGTAGTTGTGTTCACGCTGTTCCCCTCCGATGCTCGAACCACCATTGGTTGTCGAGCCGGGAGGGCAACGCTGCTTCGAGCCGCACACACCCCTCTTGAGCCTCTCCCTGCTCTGGCGACGCCCGGGCTACGCAGGCCAAATGAGAGCCACACGACCAGCATGGGCAGCCGAAATGAGAGCGACAGCCCGGGCGCCTGGACCGAGCCTCGCCAGGCGCCGGTCCTGGGTCAATGGAACAAGCAGCCGATGAGCGGACGTGTGCGAGACCTCTATCTATTGAGGCAGTAGCCTCCGGGACATGGGATTCTTCGGGACATTCGTCTACGCCGACGGTGTGTGGAGCCAGGACAACGGGGCGCCGCCAGCGGGGACGTCACTGCGTGTCGAGATTCACGACAGCGACTTCGCTCGGATCGACTACCGGCCCGCTGAGACCGGCCTGGGCCGGTTCTACCTTGGCCATGAACCCGCCATCTTTTTCGAGGACCCAACGGCTAGCGAGCCGGTTGACACTCAGGCAGAAGCCACAGGCTTCAGCGCCTGGGTGAAGCATGTCGGCGGATCGCCTATCGCACCCGAGTTGATCATGCCGCTGCTGGCCGATCCCGGCGGGGCAGACCCTGAGGACGACTTTGCCGAAGAAACCGTCGTGAAGTTGCTCGGCCTGGCAAGCCTGCCCATCCCCGAGTCCCTCCAGCAGCCGGGCTGAACGCGCGCGGATCTGCCGCAACCCGCGCATCCGCTCATGCCGATGAGCGGTAAAGGGGTTGCTTTGGTTGGGGTGGCCAGGGAAGGTCGGGCGATGCGAATCGTCCAGCCCTCGGCCGCGCAGCTGGCCTCCGGGGCGGCACTGAGCCTTCCTGCCGAGACCGGCCCCTCGGCCAGCGAGGTAGTAGCAGAGATCGAGGCGGGCCGTATCCGGCCCGAGTGGTCCGTCCTGGCGATCGACGAGTCTGGCGCGGTCATCGGGCGAGCGATGTGGTGGGGCCGGGACACGACCGTGCCGATCGCGTTGGACGTGTGGGACGTTCACGCGCAGGTGCCCGACCGCGGCAGCCTGGCCAGGGCTCTTCTCAATGCGGGACACGAGGCCTTGTCGAGTCAAGGGGTGGCGGTCCCGCTGCCACACACGATCCGACTGCCGAACGATTGGCGCGAGGATGCAAGCCTCGTCGCCGAGGTGGACCTGAAGTCTCGTGCCGCTGCTGCAGCGGGCCTGGCGAGGGTCAACGAGCGACTCCAGTTCCAGTGGGACGCAGATCGACCGTTGCCGCCCGCACTCGGCTCGCTCGTATTCGTGCCAGCCGACGACGAGACCTTTGTGCGGCTGTTCGCCGCCGCTGCGGTGGGCTCGCTGGACGTCACGACCCGCCGCGAGCTCGAGTCCAGCAGCCCCGACGAGGTAGCCCGTGCCGAGATCGATTACTACCGAGCCTGCCCCGGGGAACGATCGTGGTGGCACACGGCCGCCACACCTGATCGCACCGTCGTGGGCGTCGCCATCCCGTCAGCGACCCCGACGAACCGCAACGTGGGGTACCTCGCTGTGCTCCCTGAGCACCGAGGTCGGGGGTACGTCGACGAGATCCTCGCGTTCATCACCCGCTTCCACGCCGAGCAGGGCACCCCTCGCATCACCGCAACCACGGATGCCGCCAACACGCCCATGGCTGCGGCCTTCCGCCGCGCAGGCTACCGCTGCACCGAGACGCGCATCGATCTTGAGGCCGCCTGAAGCAGCATCATGCCCGTACATGCCGCGTTGAGGGCAGCTACGCTCGCCCGGATCTGCCGCGATCCACGCTTCCCGCTCATGCCGATGAGCGTGCAGGTGCGAGACTGCGCGCATGCCGCGGCCGGTGACGTTCGTGAGCCACGACGTCGTTCACTTCCGGCCCTACGACACATGGGTGGATCTCAAGTGCTTCGCTGTCCAGCCCGAGGAGTCCGACCGCTCACTGCTCGCTCATCTGATCGAGCACGAGCAATACCACGACCACTACGCCGGACAGGACCCGACGGAGCAGTCGCATCACTCCCTTCACGGGCCCTACCGGTTGGATGCCATCCTCCCCGAGGTCTTCGAGCCGGTGACCTCCGAGGCGGCTAGTGCTCAACTCCGGGAATGGGTCGCGTCCTGGGTCGAGGAGGAGGACCGTCCCGATGTGGAGGCCACGATGAGTGCGGCAGTTCTGCCAAGACTCAGCGGCGACTCGATCTTCCGGCTACCTGACCTGCGCCAAAGAGCCGAGCACGACTGGGGTTGGGTCGTCGGGACCGCAGGCTTCCACGAGGTCGTACTCATTGAACGCGCCGCGTCGGTGCTCACCCTGCTCGTCGCTTCGGACGACTAGGTGTACCCGGCCATCAGGTTGGTAGCAGTCGGCTGATCGGTGGTTTGCCTCCGAGTGCGCTGTGGCGTCGTTC